>CAZSYY010000025.1:0-33953 GCA_964611375.1 uncultured Phocaeicola sp.
ATCGGACAATCAAAACAACTGACTTTGTGGTAAGCTTAAGCCGAACTCACGTAAATTTATATTTCTGATAATCAGTTATAATATGGGATTTCAACAAGTATGTGTAATCCTGTTGATAACTTTATATACTGTTGAAATCCCAATAGTCTAAAAACGTCCGTCCGTTTTTAGGAAGATAACGGCTCGCCCTGATATAAATGAACGCTCGTTTTTGTTGAAGACACATGGCTTTGTATAATAAGTTTACGTAAATTAGCCATGATAGTTCCAAGGGTTGATTTTGATTCAGAGATTATGCAATGCCATACATGTGGAAAGAATATTCTCCACAAAGTTGTTTGCCCTGAGCCTGCACTCGTCTTTGACGATGCACATGACCTTTGTACTTCCTGATCATCAGACAAATAGTTTTCATGTGCAGCCTCAAAATAAGGGAGAAGCACACAAAACTGTTCATGGCTAACCCCAGTCAGGATACGGAAGCTTTTGCTGTTGTCTTTATATCGGTTGCGGGCCGTGGCTCGCGCATCGGCTTACAGCAGCTTCTGTGCCCGTTCCAGTGCCACGTTGATGTTGGGGCAGATGTTTTCTTCGCCCAGCAGCGTGTAGAAGCCCGATTTTTCGAGTACCTTGTGTACCTTTTCGTTGACACCCGAGAGCACGACGGTAATCTTCTCCTTCTGCGACATGCGGCACAGGCTTTTCAGGTTGTGGATACCCGTAGAGTCGATGAAAGGTACTTTACGCATGCGGATGATACGTACTTTGGGACGGTCGCCCATCCGTGCCATGATTTCCTCGAACCTGGTGGCGATGCCGAAGAAGTACGGACCGTTGATTTCGTACACTTCAACGCCCTGCGGAATGGTGAGGTGCTCTTCGTGGGTAGCGATGTCCGACTCCTTGCTGGGGTCAATCTCGTCTTTGATGACAGAGATTTCGGTAGTCTCCATCACACGGCGCATGAACAGCACACAGGCAATGACCAGACCCATCCCGATGGCCACCGTCAGGTCGAAGATAACCGTCAGGAAGAAAGTAATGAGCAGCACCGTAACGTCCGACTTGGGATTTTTGAGCAGGGCCTTGAACGTGCGCCAGCCGCTCATGTTGTACGACACTACTACCAGTACGCCTGCCAGACAGCCCATAGGGATGTATTGTGCCAGCGGCATGAGCAGGAGCAGGATGAGCAACAGCACCACGGCATGCACGATACCGGCCACGGGCGATTTTCCACCGTTATTGATGTTGGCCATCGTACGGGCAATGGCACCGGTAGCGGGGATTCCGCCGAAGAGCGGTGTCACGATGTTGGCGGCACCCTGGGCTATCAGCTCGGTGTTCGAGTCGTGCTTGTCGCCAATCATACCGTCGGCCACGGTAGCCGATAGCAGCGACTCGATGGCACCCAGCACGGCAATGGTCACGGCCACGGGGAAAAGGTTCTTCACAGCCTCCCAGTCCAGCGCCGGAATAGCGGCATCGGGCAACTCGGCACGGATGCTGAAACGGTCGCCGATGGTGTCAATGCAGGTAATGCCGGCATAGGTCTTCATCAGCCATACGGCCACGGTCACTACCGCGATGGCAATGAGTGAGCCGGGAATCTTTTTCGAGAACTTGGGCGTAAGGGCTATGATGGCAATGCTGACGATACTTACCAGCGTGTTCCACCAGTTCACGGTATCGAAGTGGCGGAAATAGACCATCCATTTGCCTATAAAGTCGCCCGGCACCTTTTCACCGCCAAACTGGAGTCCGAATACATCGGCCACCTGTGTAGTGAAGATGGTGACGGCAATACCGCTCGTAAAGCCCACGATGATGGGATAGGGGATGAACTTGATGACAGCTCCCAGCCTGAACACGCCCAGCAACACCAGAATGACACCTGCCATGAGTGTGGCTACGATGAGACCAGCCTCGCCGTATTGCTGGATGACGCCGTAGATGATGACGATGAACGCCCCCGTGGGGCCGCCGATCTGCACCTTGCTTCCGCCCAGCAACGAGATGATGAATCCGGCGATGATAGCCGTCACAATGCCTTTTTCGGGCGATACCCCCGAAGCGATACCGAAGGCGATGGCCAGCGGAAGGGCTACGATACCCACGATGATGCCGGCCATGAGGTCGGTCATAAACATTTCTTTGGAATAATTTTTCAGTGCCGTGTAAAGTTTCGGCTTGAATTCAAACACTTTCATTTCCTGTGTAGTAGAACTTTATTTACCTATTGATGTTTGTTCCTTTTTGAAAAAGAAAGTGCAAAACTAAGTAAAATAAAGCAAACAGATGCTATTCTACCGTTTTTTTAACGAAGACACTGTCTTGCCGTTGCTGGTTGACTCTACCTTTCATACAGCCGTAAAGCGGACTAATTTTACATACTTTAAATCCAAAAAAAATCAGAATTATGCAAACTTGATATTGCAAAAATGCTTATTTTTGCAATGTGATAAACACAGTCCGTTATCGCACACAAAAAAGGAATGGATAACTTGTTATAATTTACCGATATGGATTTAATTACTCAGATCGTTGAACGCGCTAAAGCTAACAAACAGCGCATCGTTCTTCCCGAAGGAACTGAAGAACGTACTTTGAAAGCTGCCAATCAGATTTTGACAGACGGTGTAGCAGAACTGATTTTGTTGGGAAATCCCGATGAAATCATGGAGCTTGCTAAAGAGTGGGGCTTGGGAAACATCCACAAGGCGACCATACTCAATCCGGAAGACCATCCCAAGAAAGAGGAATATGCGCAGCTTTTGTACGAACTTCGCAAGAATAAGGGAATGACCATTGAGGAAGCGCGTCAGCTTGTGCTCAATCCGCTTTATCTGGGATGCCTCATCATAAAGGCCGGTGATGCCGACGGACAGCTTGCCGGTGCACGCAACACTACCGGGGATGTTCTTCGACCCGCATTGCAAATCATAAGGACAGCTCCGGGTATCACCTGCGTATCGGGTGCCATGCTGTTGCTTACCCACGCTCCTGAATGCGGTGACAATGGCGTAATAGTGATGGGTGACGTTGCTGTTACTCCTGTTCCCGATGATAGACAGCTGGCTCAAATAGCAGTATGTACGGCAAGGACAGCCAAAGCCGTTGCAGGACTTGATCCGCGCGTGGCCATGCTGAGCTTCTCAACTAAGGGATCGGCAAAACATGAAGTTGTTGACAAAGTGGCCGGAGCGTTGAAAATTGCCAGAGAAATGGATCCGGAACTTAAGATCGACGGTGAACTTCAGGCTGATGCTGCTCTTGTACCGAGAATAGGGGCAAGCAAGGCTCCGGGTTCTGAAATCGCAGGAAAAGCTAACGTGCTGGTTGTTCCAAATCTCGAGGTGGGTAATATTTCATACAAGTTGGTTGAACGTCTGGGACATGCCACTGCCGTAGGGCCCATCCTTCAGGGTATCGCCCGTCCGGTGAACGATCTGTCACGCGGATGCTGCATAGAAGATGTGTACAAGATGATTGCAATTACGGCCAACCAAGCCATAGCAGCAAAAGTACAGTGACGCTATCAATAAAAACAAAACGAAAATAGAATGAAAGTATTAGTATTGAATTGTGGAAGTTCTTCCATCAAATACAAATTGTTTGAAATGACCAATAAGGAGGTGCTTGCGCAGGGTGGTATCGAAAAGATCGGCCTGCCTGGTTCTTTCCTGAAAATGACTTTGCCGAACGGTGAGAAGAAAATCATAGAAAAGGATGTTAAGGAACATACCACCGGAGTCCAGTTTATTTTCGATACGCTGACAGATCCGGAGTATGGTGCGGTAAAGGACCTGCATGAAATCAAGGCTGTAGGTCATCGCGTGGTTCACGGAGGAACCAAATTCAGCGGTTCCGTGCTGATTGACGGTGCGGTAATCGCAGCAGTGGAAGAGTGTTGTGACCTCGGCCCGCTGCACAACCCGGCCAACCTGAAAGGTATCTATGCCGTGCAGGAACTGTTGCCGGAAGTGCCTCAAGTGGCAGTGTTCGACACAGCCTTCCATCAGACCATGCCTGACTACGCTTATCTGTATGCCATCCCTTATTCCTATTACGAGAAATATGGAATACGCCGTTACGGTTTTCACGGAACATCTCACCGCTATGTGTCAAAGCGGGTGTGCGAGTTTCTGGGCATTCCTCAGGAGGGTTCGCGCATTATCACCTGTCACATCGGGAATGGTGGCTCAATCTCGGCTGTGAAGGATGGAAAATGTGTTGACACATCTATGGGGCTCACTCCTCTGGAAGGTCTGATGATGGGTACACGAAGCGGTGATATAGACGGAGGAGTCATTACTTATATCATGAAAAAGGAAGGCCTCACGCCAGATGAGATGTCCACCCTTCTGAACAAGAAGAGCGGTATATTGGGAATATTTGAGAAATCGAGCGACATGCGCGAACTGGATTCTGCCGCCAGAAACGGTGATGAACGTGCTGTACTGACAGAAAAGATGTATTTCTATCGTATCACCAAATATATCGGTGCATATACGGCCGCGATGAACGGTGTGGATGTGATTCTTTTCACCGGAGGTGTGGGTGAGAACCAGTCAAACGCACGCGAAGCGGTTTGCAGCAGCCTCAGCTATCTTGGAGTGAAAATTGATCCGGAAAGGAACAAGGTGAGAGGCGAAGAGGCAATCATTTCTGCCGATGACTCAAAGGTGAAGGTGGTGGTTATTCCTACCGATGAGGAGATGATGATTGCCACTGACACAATGAATATTCTGAATGGCAAAACGACAGGAGAATAATTCTAAAGAGATTTAAACGAAGGGTGTCCTTCACGAGGTTTTATCACGAAGCGAGTATGGAGAATCTTGTGGAGGACACTCTGGGACATTTACTGAATATCCCTCAATAGCCAACTTCTGCGGAGAAGCGAATATACCGGACGCGGATTCCACTGACCGGAATCCGCGTCTATTGTTATAAGGAAGTCTCTCCTTCAATATATTGTTCAAGCAACATACTTTCTCCATCGAACACTGCATAGGAGAAATCATGAATCCAGTCACCAAGAATCATCATGCGTGTGGTGCGGCACAGCATCAGGTCAAGCATGATGTGTCGGTGGCCGAAAATGAAGTAGTTGATATCCGGATGTCCTTTCAAATATTCCTTCGAGAATAGCACGAGGGGTTCCTTGTACTCTCCCATATATTCCGGTTCACGTCCGTTCTCACGTTTCAGACGGCTGTGCTTGGCCCATCTCAAGCCCAACTCCACACTCCACCGCGGATGCAGGGTGGAAAAGAGGGCTTGCAAGGTCTTGCTGTGGAATACGGCACGGAGAAATCTGAATTTACGGTCATCATCTCCCAAGCCGTCACCATGTGCAAGAAAAAATACCTTTCCGTAGATTTCGCATGTCAGCGGCTCACGGTGAAGTATTACCCCACATTCCTTTTCCAAATAGTCGCCGCACCATATATCATGATTACCTATGAAATAATGCACCTCCACTCCCAAGTCGGTAAGTTCTGAAATCTTTCCAAGAAAGCGTGTGTACCCTTTAGGTACGACCAGCTTGAATTCATACCAGAAATCAAACATGTCGCCCAACAAATAAATGGAAGCTGCCTTGTGTTTGATTCCGTCTAAAAAGTTCACCAGCCGACGTTCATGTGTGCGTCCGTGAGGAATGGCCCGCGAACCCAAATGGGCATCTGAGAGGAAATACACATTTTTCATTGCAATTTGTTTTTTCAGTTATAGGAATCCAAGCTCCAATTTGGCTTCTTCTGTCATCATGTCCTTATCCCATTCCGGTTCAAACACCAAATTGACCTGTGCAGTTGTTACACCCTCAACCGATTCCACTTTCTGACGGATGTCTTCCATAATGAAATCGGCTGCTGGACAGTTGGGGGCTGTCAGTGTCATGTCAATTCCAAGCGCACCGTTGTCCTGAAGATCGATTTTGTAGATCAGTCCCAGATCATATACATTCACAGGAATCTCAGGATCATACACTGTCTTCAGCATTTCTACAATCCGTTCTTCTATTTTCAATTTAGTCTCGTTATCCATAGAATTTCATAATTGAATCTGTTGCAAATGTAACAAAAAGTATGAACCTTCACAATCTTCCTTCGTCCGTATAGCTGTAATAAGCTCCGTCCGATACGATTACGTGGTCAAGCAGACGTATATTCACTGTTTTTGCAGCTTGGTTCAGTGCTTGTGTGAGGCGATCGTCGTCAGCACTGGGGTGTACGCTGCCGGAGGGATGATTGTGGCAGAGAATGATTGCGGTAGCCCGTTTCAACAAAGCCTCTCTAAGCACACACCTTATATCCACCTGTGCGGAGGCGATTCCTCCCTGACAGACCTTCAGGGTATCAATCACCTTGGCCGACTGATTAAGAAGCATCACCCAACACTCTTCTATGGAAAGATCGCACATGATAGGGTGAAAAGACCGGTAGATATCCTGTGAACAGCGTATCTGCTTTCTTTCTTCCGGTTCCTCCTCCTTCCGTCTTTTCCCAAGTTCGGAAGCCGCAAGGATGGCGACTGCTTTTGCCGGGCCGATACCCTTATACCGGCAAAGTTCATCAACGGAAAGTTTTCCCAATGCCCCCAACTTGTTGTGGCAATCATCAAGTATCTTCCGCATCAGCTCCACAGCTGTTTCTTCTGTATTTCCTGAACCGATAAGTATGGCCAGCAGTTCAGCGTTGCTCAATGATGACGGTCCATGCAGCATCATTTTTTCGCGTGGACGATCTTCCTCTGCCCATTGGTTGATGTTCAGCTTTTCAGGCATAGATTCAAAGTTTAACGATGAGGCGTAAACTTTCAGTTTTTGTCTATTTTAAGGACACAACCGGTGGTCGGGTTGAAGATTACCCGTGTGTTTATCTTTTTATCGAACAATTTATCTACCAACACCTCCGTATATCCGAACTGTGTGAATTGCATGTCTCCTTCCCACAATGTCTTTCCCATAAGAGAGACCTTTGTCCGTCCTTTTCCCGGAATGTTATATATGATACCATTTGTTTTCTTTTTCTTCTTTTCGCTTTCGTTCAAGGATGGAAGTACGGAAATGCTGCTTATGCTGATATATATCGGCTCGCCTGCAAGATTGTCTGATGGAAGCACTCCCAGATGTTTTGAGAAGCGGGCCACAACCTTGTCATTCATGTTGTCTTCTGGCGTTACTGTAAACATAAATACTTCATCAGTACGGTCGGTTATCCCCGTAAAACATTCAACCAATGCTTGTTCCTGTTTGTCCAATTGGTCAATAATCAGTTTCAGGGAGGCTCCGTCTTTCGGCATTGTTTCCGCCTGTCCGCGCAGAATAGCATTTTTACTGTCCCTTATATTGTATATTTCTTGGGCGGTAAGTTCTGCCATCTTTGCCGTAGAACCTGCCGATATAATGTCTTCAGTCATGTATTTACGCGCATTTTCGTGTTCTGACGGCTTTTCCAACTCATACACCGGAACGTCCTCCTTATAATTGTACGTTGTGTTAATGGCTTTCACTATACCCTGATCCGTCAGTTCGATGTTTGATGCCAGACTCCTATCTTTTATCGTCATGACGTATGCTTTCGTGGAGTCAGGAATACCGACTGTACGTACTTTGACATCTTTTATTTCCCAATGGGTTTCAGGTTGAACAGCCACATCGGTGAGCCGGAGATAGCGGCTCGCATAAAGTCCGAATTCTCCAGGTGTGAAATTCACCCGTGTGGCGATGATATCAACCACGACCTGTGTTTTCGGAAGCATATAGACGATACCTTCTCCTTCGCCCGGTATATAGGGATTCTGTGCGCATATACCGGTGCATGCAAACACTGCAAGTGCAAAAATAATTTTTCTCATTGTAGCTTATTGATATATAAGCATTTACGTCTTCGCAAACTGCCTTATAGTAATAATAGTCTAAAAATATCAATTTTGATTGTTAGTTGAGTTCTTTTTTTAACTTTCTAATTTCATCCTCAAGAGATTCAATTTCATCTTTTAATTCATCAATACGACTATCATCATAATGACTATTATTATCATTACGATTATATCTTATTACATTATCGTATTCATTATCAAAAGCATGACGTTTAATCTCATCATAAGGAAAATACTCTGGTTTACGACCAACATCAACAGGTCTACAAGCACGACGATCTTTAATATCATTATAAAGTTCATAACCGCCAATTGCAATGGCAGGTAAGAAAATAATAACAATTATAATTAATTTTTTAATATCACTCATATTGGTATTATTATAAAGGTTTACCAATTCTACCACAATCATAATTATCAATAGGCTTATCTTGTAAATTCATAGTTCCACAAGTAATAAAACTACCAATATTTTATTCAAGTGTCAGTTGTTGTTCCCTGATAGTTCCTTCCACGCTTCAGGCAATGCATTGATGATGTCGCTCGCTGTCATGCTGATCTCTCCCATCCGTCGGCATGCAATATCACCCGCCATTCCGTGTATATATACACCCAGACGAGATGCATTTTTCGCACTATATCCTTGTGCAAGCAGAGCCAGCAGTATTCCGGTCAGGACATCTCCGCTTCCGCCTGTAGCCATGCCGGGATTTCCGGTAGGGTTGAATGAGATTTCTCCTTCCGGCGTTATGACAGCTGTCCATGCCCCTTTCAGCACGATGTAACATTGCAGGTACGATGCAAGGTCTTTGGCTTTCATGAGCCGTTCATATGAGTTTGAGCAGTGCCCTATGATGCGTTCCAGCTCTTTTATATGAGGAGTGAGAATCGCGTTTCTGGGTATGTTTGTCAAATTGTTGTTGTATCTTGCCAGCAGATTCAGTGCATCGGCATCAATGACAGCCGGTATGTAGCAGTTCCTGATTTGCGTAAAGAGGGCTTGTGCCGTCATGTCATCCTGTCCCAGTCCGGGACCTATGGCTACAGCCTGATATGGGTCGAGATCGGCATCTTCGGCAAAGAAACGTTCGTGTACATCATCCTGGACAATGGCTTCAGGAACTGATGACTGAATAAGCATATGGTTGCATACCGGAGTGTGTACGGTCAGAAGTCCTATTCCGGAACGCAGGCAGGCACGTGCAGACATTATCGCTGCCCCACCCATACCGTATGATCCCGCTATAAGGATGCCATGTCCGAATGCACCTTTATGTGCAAACTTCCGGCGCGGCCGGACGAGTGCCTGCATTTCTTGTCTTTCGGTAATGGAATAAGGGGTATCAACGTTGTCAATGAATTCTTTGCTGATGCCTATATCTACCAGAACCAGTTCGCCTATCATGTCGGCATTTTCCGCAAAAAGAAATGACAGCTTTGGAAGCTGTATGCTGAGGGTCAAGTTGGCATGGATGATGTTTGTACGGTTGATGCCTGTATTGGCTTCTCCCGCCATGCCGGAAGGGATATCGATGGAAACGGTCTGTACCGGAGAGCTGTTGACAAGCTGGACTACTTTGGCGAAACCACCCTCCAAAGGTTTGTTCAGTCCGGAACCGAACAGGCCATCGATGACCACATCAGTCGCTTCTAATGTGGGAATAGCCATTTGTTTGGTTACTTCTGTGAATTCTTCTATTGAAGAATCTTTCAGCCTTTGTGCATTGATGAGGCAGTCATCTGAGAGGTTCCCTGTTACATTGAATAGAAGTACGTTCACTCGGTATTCCTTTTCTGCAAGCAGGCGTGCAATGGCAAGAGCGTCTCCTCCATTATTGCCCGGTCCGGCTATGACAACCATCCTGTGTGAAGTATCCCAACGGGATATGATGATTTCTGTCATGGCTTTTGCTGCTCTTTCCATCAGTTCGATGGATGATATGGGTTCATGGGCGATGGTGTAGGCATCAGCTTCTTTCTGTTGTGAACAAGTCAGTATTTTCATTTGAATTTATTCCTCTTTATTGGCGGTAAAAGTACGAAAAAACAATAAGATGACGTATAAGTTCTTTGGAAATTATATTTAAAACATGGTATGAAGTGCGGAGGTTTGTTGGAAAATCTGTAAATTTGCGGCAATTCTTGATTAATAAGATTAATTGACATATGCAGACCATCCAGATAAAAGACAAATGTTTCAGAACGTTCATTCCGGAAGCACACATATTGAAGGAGGTGTCTCGCGTGGCGGATGAGATAAACCGAGACTTGAACGGAAAGAACCCTTTGTTCATCAGTGTACTTAACGGATCTTTCATGTTTACCGCAGATCTGATGAAATACATTGACATTCCATGTGAAATATCTTTTGTGAAACTGGCTTCTTACGAAGGAACTTCCTCCAAAGGAAGGGTGAAAGAACTTGTTGGTTTGAACGAGGACATTTCCGGACGCACGGTAGTGATTGTGGAAGACATTGTAGACACGGGGCTGACTATGGAAAGGATGCTCGAAACCATCAGAAACGGTAATCCGAAAGAAATACATATAGCGACCTTGTTGCTGAAGCCCGAAAAACTCAAGGTGAAACTTGACATCGATTATGTAGCGATGGAGATTCCAAATGATTTCATTGTGGGGTATGGCCTTGATTATAGCGGTTTCGGGCGTAATTATCGGGACATATATACAATTATAGAATAACAAAAAGTAGGGTAAGAAGATGTTGAACATTGTAATTTTCGGTGCACCGGGCTCCGGTAAGGGAACACAGAGTGCACGTATTGTGGAGAAGTACGGCTTGAACCACATTTCTACCGGTGATGTGTTGCGTGCGGAAATCAAAAACGGAACTGAACTCGGCAAGACAGCCAAAGGTTATATAGATAACGGCCAACTGATTCCGGACGAACTGATGATTGATATTTTGGCGAATGTATTTGACAGTTTTAAAGACAGCAAGGGTGTCATTTTTGATGGCTTTCCACGCACAATTGCTCAAGCCGACGCTTTGAAGGTCATGCTGAAGGAACGGGGCCAGGAAGTTTCTGTCATGCTTGATCTTGAAGTGCCTGAGGATGAGCTTATGACCCGCCTTATCAAACGTGGACAGGAATCAGGACGTGCCGATGACAATGAGGAAACCATCAAAAAGCGTTTGGTGGTTTACCACTCACAGACTGCTCCGTTGATTGATTGGTATAAGAACGACGGGACTTATTGCCATATCAATGGTTTGGGTACAATGGACGGTATTTTTGCCGACATCTGCAAGGCTATTGATGAACTTTAATGTTTAGTGCAGGATTGAGGATGAGAGGACAGTGTGTCTTATCCTCAATTTTTTTGTTATATAATGAGCTATGGCTGAATCGAATTTTGTTGATTATGTGAAAATATACTGCCGTTCCGGAAAGGGGGGACGCGGTTCTGTACATCTGCGCCGTGAAAAATACATGCCTAATGGCGGTCCAGATGGCGGAGACGGTGGCAGAGGTGGTCATGTGATTTTGCGTGGAAACCGTAACTACTGGACACTGCTTCATCTGAAATATGAACGTCACGTGTTTGCAGGTCACGGAGGAAACGGTTCGAAAAGCAGAAGTACAGGGAAGGACGGCGAAGATAAAATTATTGAAGTACCGTGTGGTACGGTAGCATATAATGCCGAAACAGGCGAATATATATGTGATATCATCGAACACGGACAGGAGGTTGTCTTGTTGCAAGGCGGACGTGGAGGTTTGGGAAACTGGCATTTTCGTACCGCAACACGTCAGACGCCGCGTTTCGCGCAGCCGGGAGAACCTATGCGTGAGATGTTTGTGATTCTGGAGCTGAAACTGTTGGCAGATGTAGGTCTGGTAGGTTTCCCGAATGCCGGAAAGTCCACCTTGCTTTCTTCCGTTTCGGCTGCCCGTCCTAAAATAGCCAATTATCCGTTTACCACACTCGAACCTAATCTAGGCATTGTCTCATACCGTGACGGGAAGTCGTTTGTGATGGCTGACATACCGGGTATTATCGAAGGCGCAAGCGAGGGGAAAGGACTGGGGTTCCGTTTCCTGCGTCATATAGAACGAAACTCCCTGCTGCTGTTCATGGTGCCGGGCGATGCGGATGACATTTGCAGGGAATATGAAATCCTTCTCAACGAATTGGCGACATTCAATCCGGAAATGCTTGACAAACAACGGGTGCTGGCTATAACGAAATGTGATTTGCTTGATGATGAACTGATAGGAATGATTGAACCGACTCTGCCGGAAGGGGTACCTCATGTCTTTATTTCCGCCATGGTTGGGGCAGGTATCACTCAACTTAAGGATTTGTTGTGGACGGAGTTGAACAAGGAGAGTAACTTGCTGGATGCAGTACGTCATGAAGCAATCGTTCATCGTCCCAAAGACATTGGAAAACTTCGTCTGGAACTTCAGGAATTGGACGAAGATTTCGAATATGAATATGTAGACGAAAGTGAAGATGATGATTTTGATTATGAATATGAAGAAGATTGGGATGAAGACTGTCCGGAAAAATAAGACGCATTCAGTCAAGAGAGACTGATACTTTCATACAATATGCTTGTATGCTTTTTGGCATTGTCCCGTGCCAATGGCATCCATTTCTTATCTTCCCGGCGGCTTCTATGTCTTCTGGCATTCTGTTTCCATCGCATTTACCACCCATACTCCCACGAAAAATCAACTCATGTTGGCCTATATAGTGCTTCTCCATTAAAATGATGGAGTTATTTGTCCGCTGTTGAATCTGTATTTTGAAATAATTAACCCTCGTATATTAAATAGATATAATATTATGAGGGTAATTAATGATTTAATTAATTAAATTTGCGGCAAGTAAATAAAAACAATCTAATATGTTAACACAAATATTTAATGCACGCATTCTTACTCCTCAAGGGTGGCTCAGGGATGGTTCGGTGCTCATCAGAGGCAATAAGATTCTGGAGGTAACCAATTGTGATCTTCCTGTCGTTGGTGCCACTTTGATTGATGCGAAAGGAACGTACATAGTCCCGGGAGGTGTGGAAATACATGTGCATGGCGGAGGAGGGCGTGATTTTATGGAAGGAAGTGAAGATGCTTTCAGAGCAGCAATCAAGGCTCACATGCAGCACGGCACTACCAGCATTTTCCCTACTTTGTCTTCGTCAACAGTCCCGATGATACGTGCCGCTGCTGCCACTACCGAGAAGCTGTTGGCAGAGCCCGACACTCCTGTTTTAGGGCTTCATCTGGAAGGTCATTATTTCAATATGAAGATGGCGGGCGGACAGATGCCGGAAAATATAAAAGATCCTGATCCGGAAGAATATATACCTTTGCTCGAAGATACGAATTGTATAAAAAGGTGGGATGCAGCTCCGGAACTTCCGGGTGCCATGCAGTTTGCAAAGTACATCACCTCTAAAGGCGTGCTTGCGTCAGTAGGACATACACAGGCTGAGTTTGAAGACATATATACAGGATATTACGCCGGATATACTCATGCAACTCATTTTTATAATGCTATGCCTGGATTCCACAAGCGTCGTGGTTACAAGTACGAAGGTACTGTGGAGAGCATTTATCTGATGGATGACATGACAGTGGAGGTGGTTGCCGACGGAATCCATGTGCCGCCTACCATTCTACGGCTTGTATATAAGATTAAAGGAGTGGAAAAGACAGCGCTGATTACCGATGCTTTGGCTTGTGCGGCAAGTGACAGCAATGAAGCGTTTGACCCTCGTGTCATTATCGAGGACGGCGTCTGCAAGCTTGCTGACCGTTCGGCATTGGCTGGAAGCATTGCAACCATGGATCGTCTGATACGCACTATGGTGCAAAAGGCGGAAATACCTTTGGCGGATGCTGTGAGGATGGCTTCGGAAACTCCGGCACGCATCATGGGCGTACTTGACCGTAAGGGAACACTTGAAAAAGGCAAGGATGCCGACATCCTTTCGCTTGATGATGATCTTAATGTCTGCGCTGTGTGGGCAATGGGAAAAATAGTGGAGGGTACAAATTCATTGTTTTAAACGATTAAAAGCTGCAAATTATGTTGACACAAATTATAAACGGACATATTCTTACGCCGCAGGGATGGTTGAAGGACGGGTCAGTCCTTGTCAATGATGGAAAAATCCTTGAGGTAACGAATAGTGACCTCGCCGTTATCGGTGCGAAAGTAATTGATGCCAAAGGGATGTTCATTGTTCCAGGATTCGTGTCCATGCACAGTCACGGAGGTGGTGGACATGATTTTACAGAGGCTACTCCTGAAACTTTCCGTACCATCATGCAGGCTCATCTGAAACATGGTGCAACGTCCATGTTCCCGACTTTGTCATCGACCACTTTTGATGTCTTACGTCAGGCGGTGACTACCTGTGAAGAGGTGATGCGGGAACCGGACAGCACGGTTCTGGGCTTGCACATAGAGGGTCCTTATCTTAACAGAAATATGGGTGGTACGCAATGGGGAGATTTCCTTAAAGATCCGGCCCCAGATGAGTATGTACCACTGCTGGAAAGCACACATTGCATCAAGCGTTGGGACATTAGCCCTGAACTTCCGGGTGCGCACGACTTCGCACGATATACTTCTTCGCATGGAGTATTGACGGCAATCACTCATACGGAGGCGGAATATCCGGAAATCAAGGCTGCATTTGAGGCAGGGTTTACTCATGCCGCCCACTTCTATAACGCAATGCCGGGATTTCACAAACGGCGTGAATATAAATATGAGGGTACGGTGGAAAGTGTCTATCTGATTGACGGAATGAGCGTGGAGGTGATTGCCGATGGCGTTCATCTGCCGGCGACGATTCTGAAACTTGTCTATAAGCTGAAAGGGGTGGAAAAGACCTGCTTGGTGACAGATGCGCTGAAGTATGCCGTTTACGATGGGAAACCAATCGATGACCCCCGTTATGTGATAGAAGACGGAGTCTGCAAACTGTCTGATCACAAGTCGTTGGCGGGAAGCATAGCTTCTATGGACAGGCTTGTGCAGACAGTAGTGACGAAGGCCGGAATTCCGTTGGCGGACGCAGTGCGTATGGCTTCGGAAACTCCAGCCAGAGTTATTGGTGTCGCCGATCGCAAAGGAACGCTTCAGAAAGGTAAGGATGCCGATATCGTCATTCTTGACAAGAATGTGAATGTCCGCTGCGTATTCTCGTATGGAAACATAGTGGAGGGTACGAACACTATGATCCTTTAAGAGGAAATGAAATATAAGTGTCGACGTTAATGTTAAATCCAAAACGGATTCTTAGACTTTTATAGATTTTCCTTAATTTTGCGGAAAGAAAAATGAATTCAAATCAATTGGACGCCATTATGGAAAACGAGAACAAGAAACAGCTTCAGATCGAGCTTAAAGAGGAGGTTGGGAGAGGAACGTATGCAAATCTTGCCATACTTACGCATTCCACATCAGAATTTATCATTGATTTTGTGAACGTTATGCCTGGCCTTCCGAAAGCCGGGGTGCAGTCGCGTATCGTTATGACACCTGAACATGCCAAGCGTCTGCTGTTTGCCCTTCAGGATAATGTTACCAAGTATGAAAAGAATTTTGGCCCGATCCGTATGATGGAACCGCAGAAGCAGGCGGGTAAAACCTTTGTCCCTCCATTGAGTGATTTTAAGGGAGAAGCTTAAAAAAATATAAAAACTTCTGTGTGAGTCCTGCCTTCCTCGCTTTTTAGAGGAAGGCAGGACTTTTTTGTCTCGAAACAGTTTGTCCATTAAAAAGTTATTTGTAATTTTGCAGCCCGAAATGTGCGGTTAAGCAAAAGGAAAACATATACAAAATATATAACAATTAAAAAAACAAACAAAATGCCTACTATTCAACAGTTAGTAAGAAAAGGAAGAAAGGTTTTGGTTGAGAAGAGTAAGTCGCCGGCACTCGACGGATGCCCCCAAAGGCGTGGTGTCTGTGTGCGCGTTTACACCACAACTCCCAAGAAACCGAATTCGGCAATGCGTAAGGTTGCCCGTGTGCGTCTGACAAATTCTAAGGAAGTGAACTCTTACATTCCGGGAGAAGGACACAACTTGCAGGAACACTCAATCGTACTGGTTCGTGGCGGTCGTGTGAAGGATCTTCCGGGTGTACGTTATCACATCGTTCGTGGTACATTGGATACCGCTGGCGTGGCAGGTCGTACACAGAGACGGTCTAAATATGGTGCGAAACGTCCGAAACCGGGACAGGCTCCGGCAGGAAAAGGCAAGAAGTAAGCCGTTGCTGATTGATGCAATACTTTTGAACAGAAAAATATTAATCCGTTTTGGTTTGTCGGAAAAAGCTTTAAGGTTGAGTAAATGCTTCGGAGGAAGCGTTGAAGTAAACACGATGCAGCCCCAAACTGAACATTATTATCGAATGAAATGAGAAAAGCAAAACCAAAAAAACGCGTGATCCTTCCGGATCCGGTGTACAACGACGTAAGGGTTTCAAAGTTTGTAAACCATCTGATGTATGACGGAAAGAAGAGCAAGTCTTATACTATCTTTTACGGTGCGTTGAAAAATATCGAGACAAGACTTCCCGGTGAAGAAAAATCTGCTTTGGAGGTATGGAGGAAGGCTCTGGAAAATATAACTCCGCAAATCGAAGTGAAATCTCGCCGTATCGGTGGCGCCACTTTCCAGGTTCCTACGGAAATTCGTCCGGAACGCAAAGAGTCAATCTCTATGAAAAATATGATTTCTTTTGCCCGCAAACGTGGCGGAAAATCGATGTCCGAGAAATTGGCAGCCGAGATTCTTGATGCGTACAACGGACAGGGAGGTGCTTTCAAACGTAAAGAAGACATGCACCGTATGGCTGAAGCTAACCGTGCATTCGCTCACTTCAGATTTTAAATCTATACGTATTAACTTTAATTGAGGAGTAAAGATGGCTAAACATGATTTGCATTTGACCCGTAATATCGGTATCATGGCTCACATTGACGCCGGTAAGACGACAACTTCAGAGCGTATTCTGTTCTATACCGGTCTGACCCACAAAATCGGTGAGGTTCACGATGGTGCTGCTACCATGGACTGGATGGTGCAGGAGCAGGAGCGTGGTATTACTATCACATCTGCTGCTACCACTACGTATTGGGTTTATGCAGGCAACAAATATAAGATTAACTTGATTGACACTCCGGGACACGTGGACTTTACGGCTGAGGTAGAACGTTCTTTGCGTGTTCTTGACGGTGCCGTAGCCACTTATTGTGCGGTAGGTGGAGTGGAGCCGCAGTCAGAGACTGTATGGCGTCAGGCTGATAAGTACAATGTTCCCCGTATCGGTTATGTGAACAAGATGGACCGTTCGGGAGCGGACTTTTTTGAAGTGGTTCGTCAGATGAAGGATATTCTGGGAGCCAATCCGTGTCCGGTTGTAATCCCTATTGGAGCAGAAGAGAACTTCAAAGGCTTGGTTGACCTGATTAAGATGAAGGCGATTTATTGGCATGACGAGACAATGGGTGCCGACTATGAGATAGAGGAAATCCCTGCAAATCTGGTTGACGAGGCTCAGGAATGGAGAAGTAAGATGCTCGAGAAAGTGGCAGAGTTCGATGAGGAGTTGATGGAAAAGTATTTCGATGATCCTTCTACCATCACTAACGAAGAAATTCTTCGTGCTCTGCGTGCCGGAACGCTCAAGATGGAAATTGTTCCGATGTTGTGCGGTTCTTCATTCAAGAACAAGGGCGTTCAGACATTGCTTGACTATGTGTGTGCGTTCCTGCCATCACCTTTGGATACTCCGAATATCGTAGGAACCAACCCGAACACAGGTGAAGAAGAAGACCGTAAGCCGGATGAAAATGAAAAGACATCGGCTTTGGCATTCAAGATTGCTACCGACCCGTATGTAGGTCGTCTGACTTTCTTCCGTGTATATTCAGGTAAGGTTGAATCAGGATCATATATATATAATTCACGTTCTGGAAAGAAGGAACGAGTTTCTCGCCTGTTCCAGATGCACTCAAACAAGCAGAACCCAGTGGAGGTGATCAGTGCTGGTGATATTGGTGCGGGAGTAGGTTTCAAGGATATCCGTACCGGTGATACCTTGTGTGACGAAACAGCTCCGATTGTATTGGAATCTATGGATTTCCCGGAACCTGTAATCGGTATTGCGGTAGAGCCGAAGACCCAGAAGGACTTGGACAAGTTGTCCAATGGTTTGGCGAAACTGGCAGAGGAAGATCCTACATTTACCGTGCGTACAGACGAACAGACCGGGCAGACTATCATTTCCGGTATGGGAGAGTTGCACCTGGATATTATCATTGACCGTCTGAAACGCGAATTTAAGGTAGAGTGTAATCAGGGTCGTCCACAGGTGAACTATAAGGAGGCGATTACGAAGACTGTCGAGCTTCGGGAAGTGTACAAGAAACAATCTGGTGGTCGCGGTAAATTTGCGGACATTATTGTTTCTGTCGGCCCGGTTGATGAAGACTGGAAGCAGGGAGGTTTGCAGTTCGTGGATGAAGTAAAAGGTGGTAACGTGCCGAAAGAATTCATACCTTCTGTACAGAAAGGTTTCCAGACAGCAATGAAGAATGGTGTATTGGCAGGGTATCCGGTTGATTCGTTGAAAGTCATTTTGAAGGATGGTTCGTTCCACCCGGTTGACTCAGACCAGTTGTCATTTGAAATCTGTGCTATCCAGGCCTACAAGAATGCTTGTGTGAAGGCTGGTCCTGTGTTGATGGAGCCTATTATGAAACTGGAAGTTGTTACTCCGGAAGAGAATATGGGTGATGTTATCGGTGACCTTAATAAGCGCCGCGGTCAGGTGGAAGGAATGGAAACAAGCCGTTCCGGGGCCCGTATCGTGAAGGCAATGGTTCCGTTGGCTGAGATGTTCGGATATGTAACGGCTTTGCGTACCATCACTTCTGGTCGTGCTACATCATCTATGAGTTACGATCACCATGCACAAGTATCTTCGTCAATAGCGAAAGCCGTGCTGGAAGAGGTCAAGGGTCGTACTGATTTGGTTTAATAAGTGAGAAAGTATGAAGCTGATGAGGGTTAGCGTATGACTCTTAGCCCTCATGCTTCTGCTGTATAATTATTGTTTTATTAAAGTTTTATATGAGTCAAAAGATTAGAATTAAGTTGAAGTCTTACGATCATAACTTGGTTGACAAGTCAGCCGAAAAGATTGTAAAGACAGTGAAAGCTACAGGTGCTATCGTAAGCGGGCCTATTCCATTGCCTACTCACAAGCGTATTTTTACAGTGAACCGTTCGACTTTCGTTAACAAGAAGTCACGCGAGCAGTTTGAATTGTCATCTTACAAAAGACTGATCGACATTTACAGTTCAACGGCTAAGACTGTGGACGCTTTGATGAAGCTGGAATTGCCGAGCGGAGTTGAAGTAGAAATTAAGGTTTAATGATTAAAAATTAACTGAAATGCCAGGATTATTAGGAAAGAAAATCGGAATGACATCCGTTTTCAGTGCTGATGGCAAGAATGTGCCATGCACTGTTATCGAAGCTGGTCCTTGTGTGGTTACTCAAATCAAGAGTGTAGAGAAAGATGGCTATGCAGCTGTTCAGTTGGGCTTTGAAGACAAAAAGGAGAAGAATACAACTAAACCGCTGATGGGTCACTTCAAAAAAGCTGGAGTAACTCCAAAGAGACACTTGGCCGAGTTCAAAGGTTTCTCAGAAGATCTGAATTTGGGTGACACGGTTACAGTTGACATGTTCAGCGATTCTACTTATGTTGACGTAGTCGGTACTTCTAAGGGTAGAGGTTTCCAAGGAGTTGTTAAGCGTCATGGATTTGGCGGTGTTGGTGAATCTACTCATGGTCAGCACAACCGTGCCCGTAAACCGGGTTCTATTGGAGCTTGTTCATATCCTGCAAAGGTATTTAAGGGACTGCGCATGGGCGGACATATGGGATGTGACAGAGTTACTACCCATAACTTGCAAGTATTAAAGGTTATTCCCGAACATAATTTGCTTTTGATTAAGGGTTCTGTTCCGGGTTACAAAGGTTCAATCGTAATAATTGAGAAATAATGGAAGTTAGTGTTTTAAATATTAAGGGTGAAGATACCGGTAGAAAGGTAGTCCTGAATGATGCCATATTCGGAATCACTCCCAATGACCACGTTATCTATCTGTCCGTGAAGCAGTATATGGCCAATCAGCGTCAAGGTACTCACAAGTCTAAGGAAAGAAGCGAGGTTAGCGGTTCTACTCGTAAGTTGGGTCGCCAGAAAGGTGGAGGCGGTGCACGTCGTGGTGACATCAATTCTCCATTGCTGAGAGGTGGTGGTCGCGTATTCGGTCCGAAACCTCGCGATTATTCTCTCAAATTGAACAAGAAGGAGAATATGCTTGCACGTAAGTCTGCCTTGTCATATAAGGCTCAGTCTAACAGCATTGTCGTGATAGAGGATTTCACGTTTGAAGTTCCTAAGACTAAAGAATTTATAAATATTGTAAATAATCTTAAAGTAGCTGGCAAGAAGTTGCTTATGCTTTTGCCGAACGCTGATAAAAATGTATATTTGTCAGCTCGTAACTTACAGCGCACTAATTTGATGATTGCTTCTGCGGTGAATACGTACAGTGTATTGAACGCGGAAACTATTGTTATGACTGAGAATGCGTTGAAAGCTATAGAGGAGACTTTGATTAAATGATTAAAGGAACAGAAGCTATATGGGAATAATAATAAAACCGTTGATCACGGAGAAAATGACGGCCATTACTGACAAGTTTAACCGTTTTTGCTTCATTGTACGTCCTGATGCCAACAAAAAGGAGATTAAGCGTGAAGTTGAAGCCTTGTACAACGTAACGGTCGTTGACGTGAATACCATGCGTTATATGGGCAAAAGTAAATCCCGCTACACGAGAACCGGTCTTATCAGAGGGCGCAGAAATGCATATAAAAAGGCTATCGTGAGCTTGAAGGAAGGTGATACTATTGATTTTTATAGCAATATTTAAAGATAAAGATGGCAGTACGTAAATTTAAGCCCACAACACCGGGGCAGAGACACAAAATTATTGGTACTTTTGAAGAGATTACTGCATCTGTACCAGAAAAATCTCTTGTGTACGGCAAGCGTTCTACGGGTGGTCGTAACAACGTAGGAAAAATGACTATGCGCTATATCGGTGGCGGTCATAAAAGAAAATACCGTATCATTGATTTCAAGAGAAATAAAGACGGTGTTCCGGCTGTTGTAAAAACAATCGAATACGATCCGAACCGTTCGGCTCGTATCGCTTTGTTGTTTTATGCTGACGGAGAAAAAAGATATATTATTGCTCCTAATGGATTGCAGGTAGGTATGACCCTGATGTCAGGAGCGGATGCGGTACCAGAGATTGGCAATACGCTTCCGCTTGAGAATATTCCGGTAGGTACCGTTATCCACAACATTGAGCTCAATCCCGGTCAAGGTGCCGTATTGGTTAGATCTGCCGGCAATTTTGCTCAGTTGACTTCCCGTGAGGGCAAGTATTGTGTGATCAAGTTGCCTTCAGGTGAAATAAGGCAGATCTTGAGTTCTTGCAGAGCTACTATCGGTAGTGTTGGTAATTCAGATCATGCTTTGGAATCATCCGGAAAGGCTGGACGTTCACGGTGGTTAGGTCGTCGTCCGCATAACCGTGGTGTTGTTATGAACCCTGTTGACCATCCGATGGGTGGTGGTGAAGGACGTCAGTCCGGAGGTCATCCGAGATCACGTAAGGGATTGTATGCAAAGGGATTGAAGACCAGATCACCGAAGAAGCTGTCTTCTAAATATATTATAGAAAGAAGAAAGAAGTAAAACAACTGATTAATTGAGTAATTATGAGTCGTTCGTTAAAAAAAGGTCCGTATATTGACGTAAAACTGGAAAAGAAAGTACTTGCGATGAATGAAAGCGGCAAGAAATCAGTTGTTAAGACTTGGGCAAGAGCTTCAATGATTTCGCCTGATTTCGTAGGGCATACAATTGCAGTTCATAACGGTAATAAATTTATTCCTGTCTATGTTACAGAGAATATGGTGGGACACAAGTTGGGTGAATTTGCTCCGACTCGTACTTTCCGTGGCCATGCAGGTAACAAGAAGAAATAATTTGACAGGAAGTACTCGTTGAATTAAAAGAGAATAGATAATGGGAGCAAGAAAAAGAATATCGGCTGAAAAGATAAAAGAAGCCCGTAAAACCATGTATTTCGCAAAATTGCGAAATGTACCTACCCCTCCGCGAAAGATGCGTCTCGTGGCTGATTTGATTCGTGGTATGGAGGTGAACAGAGCGCTTGGTGTGTTGAAGTTTTGTTCTAAAAAAGTTGCAGCAGGCAGACTGGAGAAGCTGCTTCGTTCTGCTATCGCAAATTGGGAACAGAAAAATGAGCGTAAGGCTGAGGAAGGCGAACTGTATGTTACCACGATTTTTGTTGACGCTGGAGCGACATTAAAGAGAATGAGACCGGCTCCGCAGGGTAGAGGCTATAGGATCCGCAAGCGTTCAAATCATGTGACCTTGTTTGTTGGATCCAATAATACTAATGATAAAAATTGAATGTTAGATGGGACAGAAAGTTAATCCGATAAGCAACCGTTTAGGAATTATCAGAGGTTGGGATTCCAATTGGTACGGTGGCAAAAATTATGGTGACGCTCTGGTAGAAGACAGTAAAATTCGCAAATATCTGAATGTCAGACTTGCGAAGGCCAGTGTTTCCAGAATCGTAATTGAACGTACGTTGAAATTGGTGACTATCACCGTTTGTACTGCCCGTCCTGGACTTATCATTGGTAAAGGTGGTCAAGAGGTTGACAGATTGAAAGAAGAGTTGAAGAAGATCACCGACAAGGATATTCAGATAAATATTTTTGAGGTGAAGAAACCTGAGCTTGATGCTGTTATCGTGGCTAATAATATTGCGCGTCAGGTAGAAGGCAAGATTGCTTACCGTCGTGCTATCAAGATGGCTATAGCGAACACGATCCGCATGGGGGCTGAGGGCATCAAGGTGCAGATTTCCGGACGTTTGAATGGAGCGGAAATGGCACGTTCTGAAATGTATAAGGAAGGACGTACTCCGTTGCATACTTTCCGTGCAGACATTGACTATTGTAATACGGAAGCTTTGACTAAAGTAGGTTTGCTTGGTATTAAGGTATGGATTTGTCGTGGTGAGGTTTACGGGAAACGTGAATTGGCTCCAAACTTTGTTCAGGCTAAGGAAAGCGGACGTGGTGGAAACAGTAATGGCGGAAAGAATTTCCGTAGAAAAAAGAACAACAATCGCTAACGAATTTGAATTTTAGGAATTATGTTACAACCGAAAAGGACAAAATTCAGAAGACAGCAGAAAGGCAGGGCAAAAGGTAATGCCCAAAGAGGACACCAGTTGGCTTTCGGTACTTTTGGTATCAAGTCATTGCAGACGAAATGGATTACTGGTCGTCAGATTGAGGCTGCGCGTGTTGCCGTAACCAGATATATGCAGCGTCAGGGTCAGATATGGATTCGTATTTTCCCGGATAAACCTATCACCCGTAAGCCTGCTGATGTACGTATGGGTAAAGGTAAAGGTAATCCGGAAGGATTCGTGGCTCCTGTTACTCCGGGACGTATTCTCATTGAAGTTGAAGGTGTTTCGTTTGATGTGGCGAAAGAGGCTTTGCGTCTTGCGGCTCAGAAACTGCCTGTTACTACTAAGTTTATCGTCAGACGTGATTATGACGCAAGTCAAAATGTTTAATTGTAAGCTATGAAGATTGCAGAAATAAGACAGTTGACTACCAGTGAATTGGTAGAAAGGGTCCAGACGGAAGTTACCAATTACAATCATTTAGTGTTGAATCATTCAATCTCTCCCTTGGAAAATCCTATGCAGCTCAAGAAAGCGCGCAAGACAATTGCACGAATGAAGATGGTGTTGCGTGAGAGAGAGCTGAATAAATAATATAGGTTCTCATGGAAGGTAAAAATTTAAGAAAGGAAAGAACTGGGGTTGTTGTCAGCAACAAAATGGACAAGACCATTGTTGTTGCTACAATGTTTAAGGAAAAACACCCTATCTATGGTAAGTTCGTTGCCAAGACGAAAAAATACCATGCTCATGATGAAAAGAACGATTGCCAAATCGGTGATACTGTCCGTATAAGGGAGACTCGTCCTTTGAGTAAGACTAAGAGATGGAGATTGGTTGAAATAGTTGAAAAGGTTAAGTAATTATGATACAGACAGAATCCAGACTCACAGTGTGTGACAACAGTGGGGCGAAAGAGGCTCTTTGTATCCGTGTACTTGGCGGAACAGGGAGGCGTTATGCTTCTGTAGGGGACGTGATCGTTGTTGCGGTAAAAAGTGTGATCCCCTCAAGTGATATAAAGAAAGGTGCAGTATCGAAGGCCTTGATAGTACGTACTAAGAAAGAAATCCGTCGTGCTGACGGTTCTTATATTCGTTTTGATGACAACGCTTGCGTGTTGTTGAACAATGCAGGTGAAATTAGGGGAACACGTATATTTGGTCCGGTTGCTCGTGAACTGCGTAGCGTAAACATGAAAGTTGTTTCGTTGGCACCTGAAGTACTTTAACTTTGTAAAGATATAAATAATGAGCAAGTTACATATTAAAAAAGGCGATACAGTTTACGTCAACTCCGGTGAAGACAAGGGAAAGACAGGGCGTGTGTTGAAAGTCCTTGTCAAGGAAAATCGTGCGTTGGTTGAAGGAATCAATATGGTATCCAAGTGTACGAAGCCAAATGCAAAGAACCCTCAGGGAGGAATTGTGAAGATGGAAGCTCCTGTTCATATTTCCAACTTGAATCCGTTGGATCCTAAAACCGGAAAACCGACACGTGTGGGTAGAAAAGAGAGTTCTGACGGAAGAACATTTGTTCGTTATGCTAAAAAATCAGGAGAGGAGATCAAATAATGACTACTGCAAGCCTTAAGAAAGAATATACGGAGCGTATTGCTCCGGCATTGAAGAATCAGTTCCAGTATTCTTCACCGATGCAAGTCCCTGTGCTCAAGAAAATTGTAATTAATCAGGGATTGGGTATGGCCGTTAATGACAAGAAGATTATTGATGTAGCTATCAGTGAATTGACTGCCATTACGGGTCAGAAGGCCGTGGCCACTATTTCGCGTAAAGATATCGCGAATTTCAAACTTCGTAAGAAAATGCCTATAGGTGTGATGGTTACATTGCGCCGTGAACGGATGTATGAGTTTCTTGAGAAATTAATACGTGTGGTTTTGCCTCGTATCCGCGACTTCAACGGTATCAATTCTAAGTTTGACGGTAAAGGTAACTATACTTTGGGTATCCAGGAGCAGATAATTTTCCCTGAGATAAATATTGACAGTATTACGAAGATTATGGGTATGAACATAACTTTTGTAACTTCTGCAAAGACAGATGAAGAAGGTTATGCGTTGCTGAAGGAATTCGGTCTACCGTTTAAGAACGTATAAAAATTGAGAGATTATGGCAAAAGAATCAATGAAGGCTCGTGAAGTGAAAAGAGCAAGGCTCGTTGCTAAATATGCCAAGAAGCGTGAAGAGCTGAAAGAGATTATAAGAACGGGAAGCCCGGCCGATGCTTTCGAGGCCGCACAGAAATTGCAGGATATTCCAAGAAATTCCAATCCTATCCGTTTGCATAATCGTTGCAAGCTGACAGGGCGTCCGAGAGGTTATATGCGTCAGTTTGGCATTTCTCGTATTCAGTTTCGCGAAATGGCTTCTAATGGATTAATTCCGGGCGTTAAGAAAGCAAGTTGGTAAATTTATATTAAATATTGTCAGGGTAGTCCTGATTAATTTAACAATTATTTTATGACAGATCCAATCGCAGATTATCTCACAAGGTTGAGAAATGCAATCAGTGCCAAGCACAGAGTAGTGGAAGTGCCTGCATCGAACCTGAAGAAGGAAATTACAAAAATCCTGTTCGATCAAGGTTATATCCTGAACTACAAATTTGTAGATGATGGCCCTCAGGGTTCTATTAAAGTGGCTTTGAAGTATGATGCCGTTAACAAGGTGAACGCCATCAAGAAGTTGATCAGAGTTTCTACTCCGGGTATGCGTAAATACACGAGTTACAAAGACATGCCGAGAGTTATTAATGGATTAGGTATAGCTATTATATCTACATCTAAAGGTGTAATGACTAACAAGGAAGCTGTCCGTCAGAAAGTCGGAGGTGAAGTTCTTTGTTATGTATATTAATGGGAGGATAAGCAATGTCAAGAATAGGAAAGTTACCCGTGATAATTCCTGCAGGAGTTACAGTTACTCTGAAGGATAATGTTGTCAATGTCAAGGGGCCGAAAGGTGAGTTGAGTCAGTATGTGAATCCTGCCATACTTGTTGAAATTGAAGACGGACGTGTTGTGTTGAAGGAGAATGAATCGGCTATGCAAGATGACTTGAAACAACGTCATGCTTTTCATGGATTGTATCGAGCATTGATTCATAATATGGTTGAAGGTGTATCCAATGGCTACAGAAAAGAGCTTGAACTGGTAGGTGTTGGATATCGTGCTACCAACAACGGTAATATTATTGATCTTGCTTTGGGATATACGCATAATATTTTTATACAGTTGCCTCCCGAAGTTAAGGTTGAAACTAAATCTGAGAGAAATAAGAATCCGCTCATCATATTGGAGTCCTGTGACAAACAGCTGCTCGGTCAGGTGTGTGCAAAAATACGTTCTTTCCGTAAGCCGGAACCTTATAAGGGCAAAGGTATCAAGTTTGTGGGTGAAGTAATCCGTAGAAAGTCTGGTAAATCAGCTGGTGCCAAGTAGACCGCTTAAAATTTTATAGTTATGATAACGAAAGTAGAAAGACGTATTAGAATCAAATATAGAATACGCAAAAAGATTTCAGGAACACCTGAACGTCCGCGTATGAGTGTTTTTAGAAGCAACAAGCAAATATATGTCCAGCTTATTGATGATTTGAGTGGCAAGACATTGGCTTCTGCTTCTTCGATAGGTATGGAGACTATGCCTAAGATGCAGCAGGCAGCGAAAGTCGGTGCGTTGATTGCAAAAAAAGCTCAGGAAGTTGGTATTACGACTGTCGTATTTGACCGGAATGGCTATTTGTATCATGGGAGAGTGAAGGAAGTGGCTGATGCTGCTCGTAACGGTGGACTTAAATTTTAATGTATTATGGCAGTTAATAACAGAGTTAAGATCACTAACGATATAGAGTTAAAGGACAGGCTTGTTGCAATCAACCGTGTTACAAAGGTAACAAAGGGAGGAAGAACATTCAGCTTTTCCGCTATCGTAGTTGTAGGAAATGAGGATGGTATTATCGGATGGGGACTCGGTAAGGCAAGTGAGGTAACGGCCGCAATTGCAAAAGGTGTGGAGGCAGCCAAGAAGAATCTTACCCGTGTACCGGTTCTAAAGGGGACTGTTCCTCACGAGCAGTATGCTAAATTTGGAGGTGCCAAAGTTTTCATCAAGCCTGCTTCAACAGGTACTGGAGTAGTTGCAGGAGGTGCAATGCGTGCCGTGCTGGAAAGTGTGGGCGTGACGGATGTGTTGGCAAAGTCAAAGGGATCTTCCAATCCGCATAATCTTGTGAAAGCTACTATTTTGGCTTTGAGTGAAATGAGAGATGCACGTACTGTTGCACAGAACAGAGGCATAAGTTTGGAAAAAGTGTTCAAAGGATAGAGGAGGGAATGTATGTCGACTATAAAGATTAAACAAATTAAGAGCCGAATTGGTGCTCCCAGCGACCAGAAGAAAACTTTGGATTCACTCGGTCTTCGTAAGATCAATCAAGTGGTTGAATATGAGGAAAACCCAACAATTTTGGGTATGATCAGGAAAGTAAAGCATTTGGTTGAGGTAATTAAATAATATAATCGTTGAAATTAAAAGATCTTACAACATGAATTTACATAGTTTACGTCCTGCTCCGGGTTCAAATAGAGACAAAAAACGTGTCGGTCGCGGTCCGGGTTCCGGTATGGGTGGAACTTCTACAAGAGGTCATAAGGGTGCCAAATCAAGATCAGGTTACTCAAAAAAGATCGGTTTTGAGGGTGGTCAGATGCCTCTTCAGCGTCGTGTACCGAAATTCGGTTTCAAGAACATCAACCGTATAGAATACAGACCTGTTAACCTCGAAGTTATTCAGAAACTTGCTGAATCCAAGAATCTGACTAAAATCGGAGTTAGCGATTTGGTGGAAGCCGGAATCGTTTCTTCTAGGGATTTGGTGAAAATTTTGGGTGACGGTAGTTTAACTGTCAAAGTTGATGTGGAGGCTCATGCTTTCTCAAAAAGTGCGACAGCTGCAATCGAAGCCGTAGGTGGTAATGCAGTAAAACTCTGATTCGATGATACGATCTATTGAAACATTAAAGAACATATGGAAAATTGAGGATCTGAGAAAACGGATCCTCATTACTATATTGTTTGTTGCAATATACAGATTCGGCTCTTTCGTTGTTTTGCCGGGTATTAATCCGGATATGTTGTCGAAATTGCATGAACAGACAAGTGAAGGTCTTCTTGCCTTGTTGAACATGTTTTCTGGAGGTGCTTTTTCCAATGCGTCTATTTTTGCGTTAGGAATAATGCCGTACATTTCCGCTTCAATTGTAATACAGTTGTTGGCGATTGCAGTACCTTATTTCCAGAAACTTCAGCGTGAGGGCGAAAGTGGACGCAGAAAGATCAATCAGTATACGCGTATACTGACCATTATCATTCTTGTTTTCCAGGCTCCTTCATATTTGATCAACTTGAAGATGCAGGCTGGACCGGCTCTTAATGCTTCATTAGATTGGACTTTCTTTATCATAACTTCAACAATAATCTTGGCGGCGGGGAGTATGTTTATACTTTGGCTCGGCGAAAGAATTACGGATAAGGGAATTGGCAATGGAATCTCTTTGATAATCATGGTTGGTATCATTGCACGTTTGCCGCAGTCTTTCTCCGGAGAATTCGTATCACGTCTGGCTTCTCCCGGTGCCGGAGGTATCATCATGTTCCTGCTTGAACTGGTTTGTCTGTTGTTGGTGATTGCAGTAGCTATTATGCTGGTACAGGGTGTCCGTAAGGTGCCTGTGCAATATGCGAAACGTATAGTGGGCAACAAACAGTATGGTGGTGCGAGACAGTACATCCCCTTGAAAGTGAATGCTGCTAACGTGATGCCGATTATCTTTGCTCAGGCGATAATGTTCATTCCGATTACGTTCATCGGTTTCTCGAATATTGAGAATGTGAATCCTGTCGCTCATGCATTGATTGATCATACCGGTTTTTGGTATAATCTTATTTTTGCTGTACTGATAATCGTCTTTACGTATTTCTATACTGCGATCACAATCAATCCGAATCAGATGGCTGAGGATATGAAGAGGAACAATGGTTTTATTCCTGGAATCAAGCCGGGGAAAAACACGGCGGACTATATTGATACAATTATGTCGCGTATTACTTTGCCGGGTTCGATATTCTTGGCTATTATTGCCATTCTGCCGGCTTTTGCAGGTATCTTTGGCGTTCAGTCTGAGTTTGCACAGTTCTTCGGTGGTACTTCTTTGCTGATTCTTGTTGGTGTTGTTCTTGATACGCTCCAGCAGGTAGAAAGCCATTTGCTGATGCGCCATTATGACGGACTTCTCAGTTCTGGAAGGATAAAGGGACGTTCAAGCGGTGGTGTTGGAGCATATTAAAAGAGGGTTGGAATGATTTATCTCAAGACTGATGATGAAATAGAGTTACTTCGTCAGAGTAATCTCTTGGTAGGGAAAGCTCTGGCTGAAGTAGCTAAACTAATAGAACCCGGTGTGACTACAAGACAGTTGGACAAGGTTGCTGATGAGTTTATAAGAGATCATGGTGCTGTCCCTGTCTTTAAAGGATTCAAAGGAGCTTATGGCCCTCCTTTTCCGGGTGCTATTTGTGCATCGGTCAATGATGCAGTTGTGCATGGCATCCCTAATGATGTTCCATTAAAGGATGGAGATATTGTTTCTATTGATTGCGGTACGATGCTGAACGGTTTCTGTGGTGACTCTGCTTATACATTCTGTGTCGGTGAGGTTAATCCTGAAACAATAAAGCTGTTAAAGACAACAAAGGAGGCTTTGTATGTTGGTATTGCAAATGCCGTTCACGGTAGGAGGGTAGGAGATATCGGATGCGCAGTGCAGGATTACTGTGAGTCTCGTTCCTATGGAGTTGTTCGTGAGTTGGTTGGGCATGGAGTTGGAAAAGCGATGCATGAAGATCCTCCAGTTCCAAATTACGGGCGGAAAGGTACGGGACCGCTTCTCAAAAAAGGGATGTGCATTGCAATTGAACCGATGATTTGTCAGGGAAGCCGGCAAATTTATATGATGGATGATGGATGGACAATCCGCACCCGTGACGGAAAGATGGCAGCACACTTCGAGCATACCGTTGCTATTGGTGTAGACAGAGCTGATATTTTATCATCATTTGAATTTATAGAACAAGTTTTAGGAGATAAAGCAATTTAATATGGCAAAACAATCCGCAATTGAACAAGATGGAGTTATCGTCGAAGCATTGTCTAATGCAATGTTTCGTGTTGAGCTGGAAAACGGGCATGAGATAACGGCTCATATTTCCGGCAAGATGAGAATGCATTACATTAAAATATTGCCTGGCGACAAAGTCCGGGTAGAAATGTCACCGTATGATTTGTCAAAGGGAAGGATAGTTTTTAGATATAAATAAAAGTATAAGATATGAAAGTAAGAGCATCATTAAAAAAGCGTACGCCGGATTGTAAGATTGTCAGACGTAAAGGTCGTTTGTATGTTATTAACAAGAAAAATCCTAAGTATAAACAACGTCAAGGATAATTTATTATTTTTGCAAGAAAAATAATTTATAGATATGGCTGTAAGAATAGTTGGTGTAGATTTGCCTCAGAATAAGAGGGGTGAAATTGCGTTGACATACATTTATGGTATTGGACGCAGCAGTTCAGGAAAGATATTGGATAAGGCAGGTGTTGACCGTGATCTGAAAGTGAAAGACTGGACTGATGATCAGGCGGCTAAGATTCGTGAGATTATAGGCGCTGAATACAAAGTGGAAGGTGACCTCCGTTCAGAAGTACAGTTGAACATCAAACGTCTGATGGATATTGGTTGTTATCGTGGCATACGTCACCGTCTGGGACTTCCGGTGAGAGGGCAAAGCACTAAGAACAATGCCCGTACACGTAAGGGAAGAAAGAAAACCGTTGCAAACAAGAAGAAAGCTACTAAATAATAATTGTTGATATGGCAAAAAAAACAGTCGCAGCTAAAAAAAGAAATGTAAAGGTGGATGCAAGTGGACAGTTGCATGTTCATTCTTCCTTCAATAACATTATTGTTTCTTTAGCAAACAATGAAGGCCAGGTTATTTCATGGTCTTCTGCAGGTAAGATGGGATTCAGAGGGTCTAAGAAGAACACTCCTTATGCAGCTCAGATGGCTGCTCAGGATTGTGCTAAAGTTGCGTATGATCTTGGCTTGAGAAAAGTTAAAGCTTATGTTAAAGGTCCCGGAAACGGACGTGAGTCCGCTATCAGAACCGTACATGGTGCAGGTATTGAAGTGACTGAAATCGTTGATGTCACTCCGTTGCCTCACAATGGTTGTCGTCCACCGAAAAGGAGAAGAGTATAAAGGAGATAACCTATTTAAATGTAACTTGATTTTGTTATAATATGGATTGCATTTCCTTTCTGTAATCGCGGCTGCAACAAAATGAGTTCATTATAACAATTAAAATTATTAAGAAGAAATGGCTAGATATATTGGACCAAAATCTAAGATTGCCCGTAGATTCGGTGAGGCAATTTTCGGAGCAGATAAAGTTTTGTCTAAGAAGAACTATCCTCCCGGACAGCATGGAAACTCACGTCGGAGAAAAACATCAGAATATGGTATCATGCTGGCTGAAAAGCAAAAAGCCAAATATACTTACGGCGTTTTGGAGAAGCAGTTCAGAAACATGTTCGACAAGGCAGCACGCAAGAACGGTATTACCGGTGAACTTTTGTTGCAAGGACTTGAATGTCGTTTGGATAATGTAGTATTTCGTTTGGGGATAGCCCCTACTCGTGCTGCTGCACGACAGCTGGTAGGTCATAAACATATAACGGTTGACGGGAATGTTGTTAATATACCTTCTTTCTCCGTAAAACCGGGACAGCTGGTGGGTGTTCGTGAGAAGTCCAAATCCTTGGAAGTCATTGCAGACTCTTTGGCAGGATTCAATCACAGTAAATATCCGTGGTTGGAGTGGGATGAAAATTCCAAGACCGGCAAGATGTTGCATGTTCCTGAGAGAGCGGATATTCCCGAAAATATAAAAGAACATTTGATCGTTGAATTGTACTCTAAATAATAATTAATTTCATGGCGATATTAGCATTTCAAAAACCTGATAAAGTATTAATGTTGGAAGCGGATTCGAAATTCGGTAAATTCGAATTTCGTCCGCTGGAGCCCGGTTTCGGTATTACCGTGGGTAATGCTTTACGCCGTATTCTTCTCTCTTCACTTGAGGGCTATGCAATCAACACTATCCATATTGAAGGTGTGGAACATGAATTTGCCACTATCCCGGGTGTAAAGGAAGATGTGACTAACATTATCTTGAATCTCAAACAAGTAAGATTCAAGCAGATAGTTGAGGAGTTTGAAAACGAGAAAATAACCGTTGTCGTTGAGAATTCCACTGAGTTTAAGGCAGGTGATATTGGTAAGTATTTGACCGGATTTGAAGTGTTAAATCCTGAATTGGTTATTTGCCATTTAGATTCAAAAGCAACTATAAAGATGGACATTACAATCAATAAGGGTCGTGGATATGTTCCGGCTGATGAAAACCGTGAATTCTGCACCGATGTGAATGTAATTCCTATTGATTCAATCTATACCCCGATTCGTAATGTAAAATATTCTGTGGAGAATTTTCGTGTCGAGCAGAAAACTGACTATGAGAAGCTCGTTCTCGAAATTACGACGGATGGTTCCATTCACCCGAAGGAGGCATTGAAAGAAGCTGCAAAGATATTGATTTATCATTTCATGTTGTTCTCGGATGAAAAGATTACACTTGAGACATCTGATGCCGATGGCAACGAGGAATTTGATGAGGAAGTCTTGCACATGAGACAACTGCTGAAGACCAAACTGGTCGATATGGATTTGTCTGTCCGTGCTTTGAACTGCCTGAAAGCGGCTGATGTAGAAACATTGGGTGACTTGGTACAGTTCAACAAGACAGATCTGTTGAAGTTCCGTAACTTCGGCAAAAAATCGCTCACTGAGCTTGATGATTTGCTCGAGAGTCTGAATCTGTCGTTTGGAACAGATATTTCTAAGTATAAATTAGATAAAGAATAAACAATGAGACACAATAAAAAATTCAATCATTTGGGTCGTACTGCTTCTCATAGGAAGGCAATGTTGTCAAACATGGCATGTTCTCTTATCAAGCATAAAAGAATCACTACGACCGTTGCGAAAGCTAAGGCTTTGAGGAAGTATGTGGAGCCGTTGATTACAAAGTCAAAGGTTGATACGACAAGTTCACGCCGTATTGTGTTCAGCTATCTGAAAGACAAATATTCGGTGACAGAACTTTTCAAGGAGATTTCTGTAAAGGTTGCGGATCGTCCGGGAGGATATACCCGTATAATCAAAACGGGACATCGTTTGGGAGACAATGCGGCAATGTGTTTTATAGAGTTGGTGGATTATGATGAGAACATGGCTAAGGCGGCTGTTAAAAAGACAACACGCACACGTCGTTCAAGAAAATCTTCATCTGCTGCAGAAACAACACCTGCTGAAACTGTAACGACTGAACAGAAGGTTGAGGCATCAACGGATGTGACAGATTCAGCGGAAGCCAATAAGGTGAAATAATTTGAACTTTATATTCTGAAGGAGGGTGACCCAAAAGTCAGTAACGACTAACGGGTCGCCCTTTTTCATTGTCT
>CAZSYY010000026.1:0-28180 GCA_964611375.1 uncultured Phocaeicola sp.
GGTACATTCAAGGCATCGTTCCATCAACAATTTCCTGATGAACCTGATTGCTGCATTGGGAGCTTACTGCTTCTTTGACAACAAGCCTGAAGCGCTGCAAGGATATACCATCGGGAATTCAAAACAACTGACTTTGTGGTAATCTTAAGCCGAACTCACATAAGAAAATCATATAACTTTTGAAAGCTCTGAAAATTAAGATGTGTTTGCCGTGCAATAAGACATTGAAAGTTTTGCGGTGTGACGCATTTTATCTAATTTTGCGCCCAATTCAATAAAAAAATCTCCTTTTATTATGTGGACAACAATAAGCATACTCGCACTCTCGGCAATATTCTTTGTCAATGGTAAGCTCCGCTCAGACTTAGTGGCTCTATGCGCATTGGCAGCTCTTCTGATATTCCAGATTCTTACTCCTGAAGAAGCACTGTCCGGTTTTTCTAATTCCGTAGTCATCATGATGATCGGACTTTTCGTTGTAGGTGGAGCCATTTTCCAGACAGGTTTGGCAAGAATGATCAGTTCACGTTTACTAAAATTTGCAGGAAACAACGAAGTCAAATTGTTTCTACTTGTCATTTTGGTCACAGCTGCAATCGGAGCGTTTGTAAGCAATACAGGGACTGTGGCTCTCATGCTTCCAATTGTAGTCAGTCTCGCCGCAAGTGCAAAAATCTCACCAAGCCGTCTTCTGATGCCATTAGCTTTTGCCAGCAGCATGGGAGGAATGATGACGCTAATCGGTACCCCTCCCAACCTTGTCATCAATGATGCGCTTATTTCTGCCGGATACGGAGAACTATCATTTTTCTCATTCCTGCCAGTAGGTATTATATGTGTAATCGTAGGAATCATCATACTTATGCCACTCAGCAAGCTGTTTCTTTCAAAGGGGAAGAAGAATGAAACAAGCCGCAGAAGTAAGTCACTCCAGGAACTGGTCAACGAATACGGTCTGTCAAGCAATCTGTTCCGCTTGCAAGTGAAAGAGAATTCCGGTCTGTTGGGAAAAACTATTATTGAATTGGACATACGCCGTAAATATGGACTCAACATATTGGAGGTAAGACGCGGAGACATGTCAAAGCATCGTTTCCTAAAAACAATCACTCAGAAACTTGCAGACACGGACACAACTCTGAATCCGGGAGACATCCTGTATGTTACCGGCGACTTCCATCAGGCCAAACTATTTGCCGAAGAATATACATTAAACCTGCTTGACAGCCATACATCCGAAGAGACAAACGGTAACTCTTTGGACTTTTATGACATAGGCATTGCAGAAATCGTACTGATGCCCACATCAAATCTCATTAACCGCAAGGTCAAAGAATCCGGTTTCCGCGACAAGTTCAACGTCAACATACTGGGAATCCGACGTAAACGCGAATACATTCTACAAGATCTGGGGAACGAACTTATTCATAGCGGCGACGTGCTTCTGGTACAGGGCACATGGGCCAACATTGCCCGTCTTAGCAAAGAAGACTCCGACTGGGTGGTATTGGGACAGCCTCTTGACGAAGCTGCCAAAGTCACTCTCGACTACAAGGCACCGGTAGCGGCCCTCATCATGCTCCTGATGGTAGCAATGATGGTATTCGACTTTATTCCCATAGCACCTGTCACAGCCGTGATTATAGCTGGTATCCTTATGGTGCTCACAGGATGTTTCCGCAACGTTGAAGCTGCCTATAAAACTATCAACTGGGAAAGTATAGTACTGATAGCGGCCATGCTCCCCATGTCGCAGGCATTGGAAAAGACAGGTGTGTCAGCGCTCGTCTCCGACTCACTGGTAAATGGACTGGGTATTTACGGACCTTTTGCACTAATGGCCGGGATTTATTTCACAACCTCCCTCCTCACCATGTTTATCAGTAACACGGCTACAGCTGTACTGGTAGCTCCCATCGCACTGCAAAGTGCCTTGCAAATAGGTGCCAGTCCGACACCATTCCTGTTTGCCGTAGCCGTAGGAGCCAGCATGTGCTTCGCTTCGCCTTTCTCCACACCGCCAAATGCACTGGTCATGCCCGCTGGACAATATACATTCATGGATTACATCAAAGTGGGACTGCCCTTACAAATCATAATGGGAATAGTCATGGTGTTTGCTCTCCCATTCCTGTTCCCTTTTTGATCCTGAAATAAAAAATCCTCCTGTACATGTCGTATAGGAGGATTTTTTATTAATGAAATATCCGACTTAACAACGGCGATAGTCGGCTAACTTCTCCACATTGAATCCATTGATGAACATACAATGTTTTTCAACCTCTGCTTCCGCATAGTTTACATATACATCCAAAGACATGGCAAACAATTCCGGAGCCTTTGATGCATCCTGCAGAAGCAGGTGACTCATCACGTTCACCGCAGCCATTTCATAAAGACGACGAGCCATGAAATCAAGCAATTCCTGATTCTGAGCCTCCTTCACCACGTTTGTACAATCCTCGTATTTACGAGTCATCACCTTGATACGGTTCATATAATCCTCATATTCGGGAGCATACGGCAACGATTCAAATTCATGCAGGGTAGCCGCATACAGACCATTCGTAACATAACGTATAGCTGCCACAGTCTGCAACTGAGTGGTACCCTCGTATATGCTGGTAATTCTCGCATCACGGTAAATACGCTGGCAGGCATATTCCATCATGAAACCGGACCCACCATGCACCTGAATACAGTCATATGCATTTTGGTTGGCATATTCCGAATTCATTCCTTTCGCAAGCGGAGTGAAGCTGTCAGCCAGTTTTGCAAAGCGTTTCTGTTCCTGTCGTTCTTCCGGTGTCAGCTTGCGTTCACGGGCAATGTCATCCAAAGCCTTATAAATATCCACATAGCGAGAGGTCTGATAAAGCAATGCACGTCCGGCATCAAGTTTCGCCTTGATTGTAGCCAGCATGTCATATACAGCAGGAATTTCTATGATAGCCTTTCCGAACTGCCGGCGATCTTTTGCATATGCCAGAGCCTCATCGTATGCAGCCTGACTCAGTCCTACCGACTGTGCGGCAATACCCAGACGTGCACCGTTCATCAAAGCCATAACATATTTGATAAGTCCCAGCTTACGTTCACCGCAAAGCTCGGCCTTAGCATTCCTGTAAACCAGTTCACACGTAGGAGAACCGTGAATACCGAGTTTGTTCTCTATACGGCGCACATCAACACCACCATCGTTTTTGTCATAGATAAACATGGACAATCCGCGTCCGTCACGCGTACCCTCCTCAGAACGGGCCAATACAAGATGAATGTCGGCATCACCGTTCGTAATGAAGCGTTTCACACCGTTCAGCCGCCAACATCCCTCTGCCTCATCGTAAGTGGCTTTCAGCATCACGCTCTGAAGGTCTGATCCTGCATCCGGTTCTGTCAAGTCCATTGACATGGTTTCACCAGCGCAGATACGCGGGATGAAACGACTGTGCTGGTCTTCGTTACCAAATTCATACAGTGTTTCGACACAATCCTGCAAAGACCATATATTGCCGAAACCGGCATCAGCCTGCGCCACGATCTCCGCACACATTGTGTATGGAGTAATAGGAAAATTCAGTCCACCGTAACATCTCGGCATGGTCATTCCGTTAAGTCCCGCCTTTACCATAGCATCGAGGTTCGCCTTGGTACCCGAAGCATACTCCACGCGTCCGTTAGCGTGATGCGGACCTTCCTGATCCACGCCCTCCGCATTGGCAGCAATCACCTCACCGGTAATTTCTCCGGTAATCTCCAATACTTTGTCATAAGAGTCTATCGCATCAGCATAGTCCTGAGGTGCATAATCATACTTTTCCTTGTCCCTATAATCGCGTTCTTTCAACTGACAGATACGCTCCATCATCGGGTTGTTCAACTGGAACCTGAGTTCCGGATGTTCTGTATAAATGTTTGCCATTACTTACTGTTTTTCTTATAATACTTAATCATTTTGGGGATCACCTCCTCTACCGTACCATTAATCACATAGTCAGCTATGGAGTTGATCGGCGCATTAGGATCATTGTTGACGGAAATGATTATACCCGCATCCTGCATACCGGCGATATGCTGTATCTGTCCAGAAATGCCACAAGCGATGTAAAGCTTCGGACGGACAGTCACGCCGGTCTGACCTATCTGACGGTCATGGTCGCAGAAGCCTGCATCCACTGCCGCACGGCTTCCACCCACCTCGGCATGAAGTTCCTTTGCAAGATCGAACAGCATGTCAAAACCTTCCTTGCTTCCCATACCGTAACCACCGGCCACGACTATCGGAGCACCTTTCAGATTATGTTTCGCCTTTTCCACATGACGGTCGATGACCTTCACCACATAATCCGTTTCCGGAACGAACTTCGCCACATCATGACGGATCACCTCTCCCTGATAATTTTCATCAAGGATTTCCTTCTTCATTACACCCTCGCGAACGGTTGCCATTTGAGGACGGTGTTCCGGATTGATAATAGTGGCTACAATATTTCCACCGAAGGCAGGACGAATCTGATACAACAGGTTCTTATACGTTACACCATTCTTTTTATCCTCATGATCACCGATTTCAAGTTGAGTACAGTCAGCTGTCAGACCGCTCTTCAGGGATGAAGACACGCGCGGTCCCAAGTCGCGTCCGATAACCGTAGCACCCATCAGACAAATCTGGGGTTTCTCTTCCTTGAACAAGTTGACAAGGATAGAAGTGTGCGGAAGAGATGTATAAGGGAACAGACCAGGAGCATCAAATACATGCACACGATCAACACCATAAGGCAGCACCTGCTTTTCCACATCTTCAAGACCGCTTCCGGCACATATCGCTTCCAAACTGCATCCCAATTTAGTGGCCAGCTTGCGCCCCTTTGTCAAAAGTTCGAGACTGACATCCGCCACATGCGGGCCTTCCATCTCACAATATACAAATACGTTGTTCATAATTATCCGATAGTATGGTTAGCCAAGAGTTCAACAATCAGGTTTTCTACATCCGCATCGCTTCCGGTGATGGTCTTGCTCTCCTTAGCTTGGAAGACAATATTTTCTATCTTCTTCACTTTAGTGGGAGAACCGGACAAACCACACTGGGAGGTATCGCCGTTCACATCAGTCACACTCCATTCAGTAATGTTCAGATATGGACGTCTGTCATACAATTCAGCATATGACAATGACTTTCCTTCCTTAGCCAAAGCCGCCTTTTCCTGTCCGCCCAATGCGTGTTTGTACTTCATCACCAGCTTTGCATTACGCGGACGACACGGGGCAGCACTTCCGTTCACCGTCAGCACGACAGGAACGGGGGCGTCAACCGTCTCCACACCTCCGTCTATGTGACGTTTCACACGGATGCGTCCGTCAGCAATTCCTTCGATTTCCTCCACATAGGTGACTTGCGGCAGCCCCAACTTCTCGGCGACCTGAGGTCCCACCTGTGCCGTATCACCGTCGATAGCCTGACGTCCTCCGATGATGAGGTCATACTCGCCGATTTTCCGGATGGCAGTAGCCAATGCATACGAGGTAGCCAATGTATCTGCACCTGCAAAGGCACGGTCGGTCAGCAGATAACCATTATCAGCACCCCGGTACAGTCCCTCACGGATAATCTCTGCAGCACGTCCCGGCCCCATCGTAAGCATTGTCACGGTAGTTCCCGGATAAGAGTCTTTCAGCCTCAAAGCCTGCTCCAGAGCATTCAAGTCTTCCGGATTGAATATCGCCGGAAGAGCCGAACGGTTGACCGTACCGTCCGCATTCATGGCATCCTTCCCAACACTGCGCGTGTCAGGTACTTGTTTTGCCAATACAACAATTTTTAAACTCATTCGATTAAGATTTTATCGTTAGTAAATTCCTTACATTCAATCAATGCAAAATTAATGAAAGCATTCTGACTACAAAAAATTATTTGTAAAAAATGGCACGTTTTCAGCTTTTTATATGCACGACTCAGCCAAGCTATGCTTTCACTTCAGTTCCACGACTTTGTAACGATCTCCCGTAAGTTCCACCAGTTGTTTCAGGAATTTCTCCGGATATCCCGGACGGTCAAGCGGGGCCGTATTGCCCGTCACCGGACGCTGAAGCTGCCCGTCCTTCATACGTTTCACTACCCCGTCATTATAGCGTACTATCAGAAACTCGCCCAACTTCTTCCAACTGTCAACAGCAGCCTGTGCCGTCATCGAAGTATATTCTGACAAGAATATGCGTGCTTTCTCCGGGTCTTGCCTATAAAGATCCAAAGCCCGGCTTTCGATACCCTGCTGTGCATTCTCATACATGTCTTCCAGGCTGTTCTGAACAGTACGCATATCGTCTATCATCATACTGTAACGGGGACGGATCATGTCGGCCACCCAGTTGTATATCCAGAACCCGGAATCCCAGGAAAACGTCACACAGTCACCGTTACCCTCTGCATACTGGTAAGGCACTTTGTCTGTCTGACAATAAACCGGAGTAAAGACTGTCATGTTCGCATCATCAAGCCCGAACCACAGCACTCCTCCCACCACATCAGGCAGATTGGCGCGCATCTGCGAAACGAACACGAATCCGCTCTGCTGGGTAGAAATGGGACGCTCGTTGAAATACTCCTGTCCGTCCACCTTGAAAGTCAGCGGAGACAAACGATAAGGAGTCTCAAAGCATCCGGCCCCCGCGTCAGAAGTAATGTCAAGCGGAGTTCCTTCATAATGGTCGCGCATGGCATGTTGTATGTCACGGACAGACACCTTACGGTCCGGCTTCACATACAGCGGAAGAGGCTCTCCGCCTTTTCCCTGAATATACGGAAGATAAGCCTGTCCGGTTGTCTTGCTGAACATATTGTAAAAACTCCACACACGTGCCTCGCAAGCACGAAGTCCACTGAAATCAAGAGGACAATAAGCATCCGCAAAACTGAATTCCTCGTTCATACCGCTGAAATATCCTTTCTCGCGAGCAAATGAAATCACATCCGGAGAGTAAAGACAGTTGTCCTTATCGTCCATATCGAAGCGATGAATCCGACTCTGATTGGCATGTGCAGCGATGCAATCGTCCGGAATACGCACGGCAACCCACACCGCACCCTTCATATTAGGTCCTTTGCCTATCATTTCAAGAATCCACGCTTCGTTGGGGTCGGCAATGGAAAACGATTCCCCACTGCTGTAATAACCATATTCTTTCACAAGGTCTGTCATCACCTTAATGGCTTCCTTAGCACTGCGTGAACGCTGCAAGGCAACATAAATCAGGCTTCCGTAATCCATCACTCCAGTGGTATCGACCAATTCCGGACGACCTCCGAAAGTCGTTTCCCCGATAGTCACCTGAAATTCATTAATATTTCCTATCACATTGTATGTCTGTTTCGCTTCCTTTATCCGTCCCAAGAATTTACCCGTATCCCACTCGTAAATGTCACGCATAGCCCCAGCCGGATAAGTAGCGGCCGGATAATGACACAGAAACCCGAACATGCCGTATGAATCGGCCGAATAAGAAACTATCACCGACCCGTCGGAGGATGCATTTTTCCCTACAATGAAGTTGGTGCATGCCCATCCTCCTGCCACACTCGCCGTCATCAACAAGACGGCCAACAGTCTTTTCATTACCATAATCGTATCTTTTAAAATTCCATTTCAATTTCAGAAAGTATATTCTTCACACGCCACGTTTCCGCAATTGTCGGTTACCGTAACCTCAATCTTATGAGGAACTCCCCTAACCAGCTTTTCCTTGTCCTGAATGACAAGAACGCCTTTCTTCAAGCCAAAAAGCACAAACTTACCGTCCACACGGACCTTATAACTGGCAATGCCTGACCCGCTGTCCTTCACCCGAAAACGTACATTGCGCAATGACCTCCAGCTACCCTTATCCAACGGAGTAATGAGCGGAGCCACAGTGTCCACTTCTACAGCAAACGTACCAAAAGAACGGATCTTCGCCTTCATCCATCCGTTTTCGTACCTTCCTCCCACCGGGCTGCGCCATTTGCCGGATTTTTGCACAATATAATATTTTGTAGTATCAGGCACAGGAAGACACCGCAGCCCTATGGAAAGCGGACAATAGCTGTGTAAAGGAGTATTCCCGGCATCAAGGACATAATTGAATGATATTCCCGCGCTGTCTTCCTCTATTCCGACACGCAGCTTCACGTTGTCATATACATGGCATTTCGGTATTATCAGTTCGAAGCCAGGACGCTGGACAATGTTCGTCCGGTTCCAATACAACGGCTGACCTCTTTTTTCTTCCGGAGCAGGAATATCCTGCCTCTGTCCTTTCACTACAAAACGGCACACGCTGCGATTACCGAAATTGTCCTCCAGCACATACATGAAATGGTAGTCGCGTTCTTCATTGATATCCACGATGCCACGGCTATCGTCAGTATGAAGAAGACGCAGGCTGTTTCCCGGAAGTCTGCACGAACGCATTATCAGTCTCCGGCTACGCATAAGTTCATCATAATCGGTAAATGCATTAATCATCCGGTTCTCATTCTGTGCCACTACATCGGTAGTACTGCGGAACACTTCGACCGAATCCACATAAAGCGTAACAGAATGCACACCGTAGAAATTAGACGTACCGTCCATATAATCCTTTGCACTGATGCCGGTATATATTTTTCCCCATGCAGTCACCGGAGCGTTCAAACGAGTTACAGCCACAAGTTTCCGGGAAGAAGCACCGTCCACAACCCCTTCTCCCGGCAAAGGATAAAATCCGACAGTTCCGGGCACGGGGGCCTTCGTATCTTTCAAGTAGCGTCTGAAGTATGGCAACGGATCAATGTATTCGTTCGTTTCCGTACGGCGAAGTTCCAGATGCAGATGCGGCCCGGCAGAAGCGCCCTCGTTTCCGCTTATGGCCACGACCTCACCCTTTCTTATCGGAAATTCGTCAGGTTCAAACTTCAGGTCACACACGAAAGTCTCGTGAGCATACTGATATTCGCGTACTGCTTTCTGCACGGCGGGCGAAAACGAAATCACATGCCCGTAAACCGAAGTCAGGCCGTTGGGATGATTCACATAAACCGCCTGACCATATCCTCCGTGAAGCACTGCCACCCTTGCCACATATCCGTCGGCCACACAACGGATAGTTTTTCCTACCTCTCCCTGCGTCTTGATGTCTATTCCATTATGAAAATGGTTCGGTCTGAGTTCACCGAAATTAGCGCTCAACAGAAGCGGAAAATCAAAAGGCGAGCAGAAATAGTCGTCCGGTACATCTTGTGCCTGTCCCGTCAACGTGGAGACAAAGGCCAGCATCAATATCAATTTACGCATCAATAATTCTAAAATTACAGAGGCAAAGATAACACAAAATCGCTAAAAACGTCCTGATTGTCCGTTTTTATCCGCTTCTCCGGCTCCTGTCCGGTACATAACGAACTGCTTTGAAAAGGATATGCGGCAAACACAACCAAAACGACCGTTCATTTCGGATAAAACGAGCTAACAGTCCAAATAAAATCTCCACACGTTTCATCATAATTAAAAAGATGATTAAATTTGCGGAGGAATCAGAAACATTACAAGCATAATTCAAATCAGCCGGATGATAGAAAAACACATCGTACTGGAAGACATTGACCCCGTCATATTCTATGGGGTGAACAACACGAATATGCAGATGCTCAAAGCGTTGTTCCCAAAGCTGAGAATCGTGGCACGGGGTGACGTCATCAAAGTGATGGGGGATGAAGAAGAGATGTGCGCTTTTGAAGAGGCGGTACTCGCGCTCGAGAAGCATTGTGACACATACAATTCCTTAAACGAAGAAACGATACTGGACATAGTGAAGGGCAATATGCCGAAAATAGAAAAGACAGGCGATGCCATAGTGTTCAGTGTTACGGGAAAACCTATCACCCCACGCAGCGAAAACCAACTGAAGCTGGTACATGAATTTGAAAGGAACGATATGATCTTCGCTATCGGCCCTGCCGGTTCCGGAAAAACATATACAGCCATAGCGCTTGCAGTGCGTGCCTTGAAAAACAAGGAAATAAAGAAAATCATCCTGAGCCGCCCCGCCGTGGAAGCCGGCGAGAAGTTGGGCTTTCTTCCCGGCGACATGAAAGAAAAGATTGACCCATACCTCCAGCCGCTCTATGATGCATTGCAGGACATGATTCCTTCAGTCAAACTGAAGGAATACATGGATCTTGACATCATTCAGATTGCACCCCTTGCATTCATGCGCGGACGTACGCTGAATGATGCGGTGGCAATACTTGACGAGGCCCAGAACACGACGGCACAACAAATCAAAATGTTCCTTACCAGAATGGGTATGAACACGAAGATGATCGTCACGGGCGACATGACACAGATTGACCTTCCGCCGTCCCAGACTTCCGGTCTGACACAGGCAATACAGATACTGAAAGACGTGAAAGGCATCAGTTTCGTGGAACTGGACAAGAAGGATATCGTTCGCCACAAGCTGGTAACGAGGATAGTGGAGGCTTACGAGAAGTTCGAGGAGAAGAAAAGAGAAAAAACGGAACCATTCATTTCAAAACATACAGAAAGAAGATGAACAAAGCGTTAACAAGAACAGACTATCACTTTCCGGGACAGAAAAGCGTGTACCACGGCAAAGTGCGCGATGTGTACAACATCAATGACGAGAAGTTAGTAATGGTCGCCACAGACCGCATTTCCGCATTTGACGTCGTTCTTCCGGAAGGCATTCCATACAAGGGACAAATGCTGAACCAGATTGCGGCTAAATTCCTTGATGCCACATCCGACATCTGCCCCAACTGGAAACTTGCCACTCCCGACCCGATGGTTACAGTAGGTGTGCTGTGCAAGGGATTCCCCATTGAAATGATTGTACGCGGCTATCTTTGCGGGAGCGCATGGCGTGCCTACAAGAGCGGCGTGCGGGAAATATGCGGAGTCAGCCTGCCTGAGGGGATGCGCGAGAACGAGAAGTTTCCCCGTCCCATCATCACCCCTACTACAAAGGCAGAAATGGGTCTGCACGACGAGGACATCTCGAAAGAGGAAATTCTTGAGAAAGGTCTTGCCACTCCTGAAGAATACAAGATTCTGGAAAAATATACCCTTGCACTGTTCGAGCGAGGCACAGCTATCGCCGCTTCACGCGGGCTGATTCTTGTGGACACAAAATACGAGTTCGGAAAGCACAATGGGGAAATATACCTGATGGACGAAATCCATACACCCGACTCAAGCCGCTACTTCTACTCCGAAGGCTACCAGGAACGCTTCGTGAACGGACAGCCGCAAAAGCAGTTGTCAAAGGAATTTGTCCGCGAATGGCTGATGGCAAACGGTTTCCATGGAAAGGAAGGCCAGAAAGTGCCTGAAATGACTCCCGACATTGTAAGTTCCATAAGTGACCGGTACATCGAACTGTTCGAACACCTGACAGGAGAAACATTCGTAAAAGGAAAAACGGATGACCTTATCGGACGCATCGAAAAGAACGTTACCGAATATCTGATATAAAGGCAATCATGTCCCACTATCCTCAAGAAGAAATAAAGCCGTACAATGAAAGCGGAAGCAAGGCCGAACAGGTAGAGAAAATGTTCGACAACATAGCTCCTGCCTACGACAGCCTGAACCATCTGCTTTCATTGGGCATAGACAAACGATGGAGAAAAAAGGCCATTGCATTACTGAAGCCTTACCGTCCACAGCACATCATGGATGTTGCCACAGGTACCGGTGACTTCGCCATAAAAGCCTGTCAGATGCTCTGTCCCGAAGAACTGACGGGCACGGACATATCGGAAGGCATGATGGAGGTGGGACGGGAAAAGGTGAAACGGCTTGGGCTTGACCGGAAGATTTCGTTCGTGAAGGAGGACTGCACATCGCTTTCTTTTCCTGACAACCGTTTCGATGCCATCACAGTGGCCTTCGGAGTGAGGAACTTCGAGGATCTTGACCGTGGACTACAAGAAATGCACAGGGTGCTTACACCAGGAGGGCATTTGGTAATCCTGGAGCTTTCCACTCCTGAACTGTTTCCCATGAAGCAGCTGTACGCTCTATATTCGAAAGCGGTAATTCCTACTTTGGGAAAACTGTTGTCGAAAGACCGAAGTGCCTACACTTATCTGCCGCAATCAATAAAGGCTTTTCCGCAAGGCGAGGTAATGCGGCAAGTCATGTATCGGGCAGGGTTCAGCGAAGTCAAATTCAAACGGCTCACACTGGGCATCTGTACGCTTTATTTTGCAACCAAATAACTAACTGCTTATGAAAAAATATGGTTTGATCGGTTACCCTCTCGGGCACTCTTTCTCAAAAAACTTCTTCAACGAGAAGTTCCATTCAGAGAACATCAATGCCGAATACATCAATTTTGAAATCCCGGACATTGAGGACCTTCCTAAAATAATCAACGAGAACGCTGATCTGGCAGGACTCAACGTCACTATTCCCTACAAGGAGAAAGTCATCTCTTACTTGGACAAGGTGGACGATACAGCCGCATCTATCGGAGCTGTCAACGTAATAAAGATCGAGCGCATAAAAAGAAAAACGAGACTCACGGGATATAACTCGGACATCATCGGTTTCACGCGTTCCATCGAGCCGATGCTTGAACCGCACCACAAGAAAGCACTTATTTTGGGTACAGGAGGCTCGTCGAAAGCTATCCGTCAAGGATTGCTCCAGCTGAATGTGGACAGTCTGTACGTATCCCGGAGCAAACACAACGACTCAACGATAACCTATCAGGAGATAACTCCACAAATCATGGAAGAATACAATGTCATCATCAACTGCACGCCGGTGGGCATGTACCCGCAAGCAGACAAATGTCCTGACATTCCATATTCGCTTCTCACTCCGCGACATCTGCTGTATGACCTCCTATACAACCCGGATACCACACTCTTCATGAAAAAAGGAAGTGACCATGGTGCTCTCGTAAAAAACGGTCTGGAGATGCTTCTGCTTCAGGCGTTCGCATCGTGGGACATCTGGAACGAATGAATGTACCACAGATGAAAAAGAGGAAGATGATTGCCGGTGTATGCACAGTCATCGCATTATTGACTGCTGCCATAACCGGAGGAAGCATCTTTTTGATAGACTATGCACTCAGGCCGGAATTGTCCCAAGTGAATGTACGGGAGAAGATTGGCAAGGTATGCATAGACTATCCTTTCATAACTTCATGGGCAGACAGCCTGCAAACGAACCGCGTGATAAGGGATACTGTAATCAACGCACCTGACGGTACCGCGCTTCATGCCTATTATGTCTACGCCTCATGCCCTACACGCAGGACAGCCCTTCTGATACATGGTTACAGGAATTGTGCCATTGACATGCTTCCCATCGGATTCATGTACAACAGCTCTCTCAACTGCAACATTCTGTTGCCTGACCTTAGACATGCGGGGCTGAGCGGAGGAGATGCCATACAGATGGGCTGGCTCGACCGTCTGGACATAATGCAATGGATTGACACGGCTCCTTCGTTGTTCGGCGACTCGCTGCGGATGGTCATACACGGCATTTCCATGGGCGGAGCCACTACAATGATGGTGTCCGGAGAAAAATTGCCAGGATACGTGGACTGTTTTGTGGATGACTGTGGATATACAAGCGTGTGGGATGAGTTCAAGAAAGAGCTGCACGCACAGTTTGGTCTTCCAGCCTTCCCGCTTTTATACACGGCCAGCTGGCTGTGTGACTTGAAATACGGATGGAATTTCCATGAAGCCTCATCGTTGAAACAAGTGTCAAAATGCGACAAACCGATGATGTTCATACACGGAGCCGATGACAGCTATGTACCTACATGGATGGTTTATCCCTTGTATGAGGCCAAACCACACCCAAAGGACTTATGGATAGTACCTGATACGGAACATGCGGTTGCCTACCGCAACTATCCGGAGGAATACACCCGTAGAGTGGGAATATTCTTAGGGAAATATCTGAAATGACAGTGCAGAAATCATTATGCAACTTATGTCATAAGAAACCTGCTATCCTTTCAGTTCTTCACACTCCTTCAGCCACAATTCAGCACTCGCATCACTCGGCATACGCCAGTCACCACGCGGGCTGAGCGAAATGGAGCCTACTTTCGGACCGTCAGGCAGGCATGAACGCTTGAATTGCTGTGAGAAGAAGCGACGAAAGAAGATGGTAAGCCATTTCTTGATTGTAGCACTGTCGTATGTGTTGCGGAAAGCTATTTCTGCAAGATAAAATATTTTCGCAGGCCGCGACCCGAAACGCAGAAAATGGTAAAGAAAAAAGTCATGCAACTCGTAAGGCCCCACGAGGTCTTCTGTTTTCTGGCTGATGTTACCGCTATCGTCCGCCGGAATAAGCTCCGGACTGATCGGAGTATCGATTATATCAAGCAGAGTATTGCGTGAAAGCGTATCAACTCCAGTCTGAGCCACCCATCCCACCAAATGACGCACAAGTGTCTTTGGTATGCCGGCATTCACTCCATACATCGATATATGATCGCCATTGTAAGTGGCCCACCCAAGAGCCAACTCGGAAAGGTCGCCCGTACCAATCACAAGTCCTCCTGTCTTGTTGGCATAGTCCATAAGCACCTGAGTACGCTCACGAGCCTGACCGTTCTCATAAGTCACATCATGAACGGACATATCCTGTCCTATATCCTGGAAATGCTGGATGCAGGCATCTTTAATGCTGATCTCCACCGCCGTGACCTGTAGCGAAGACATCAGTGAGACAGCATTGCCATGTGTGCGGTCGGTTGTGCCGAATCCGGGCATGGTAATACCAACAATACCCTTTCGGGGAAGCCCCAATTTGTCAAACGTCTTAACACATACCAACAAAGCCAACGTAGAATCAAGTCCACCGGAGATACCTACTACCACTGTCCGGCATCCCGTATGGGCCAACCGTTTTGCAAGTCCTGCCACTTGAATGGAAAAGATCTCCTCGCAACGTTCATCAAGCTGACTGTTTCCGGACGGTACAAACGGATGTGCATCAACAGAACGGGTCAGCGTCAACTCGCGAGAGGGCACCAATTCTGTTGCAACCCTAATGGGAGCATCTGAGGTGTGCATCCGTACACTGGCAGAAAAGGTAGTATTCACCAGTCTCTCGTTACGCAGACGTTCCACATCAATCTCACTTACTACCAACTGTTCTTCAAACGAGAACCGTTTTGATGCCGCCAGCAGAATACCGTTTTCATAAATCAGTCCGTTGCCAGCGAACACTACATCGGTGGTGGACTCTCCAAAGCCACACGAGGAAAACACATATCCTGAAAGACAGCGTGCCGACTGCTGGGCAAGCAGCGAACGTAAATATCTATGTTTGCTGATGTTTTCTGTGTCAGCGGAAAGGTTAAATATGATTTCTGCCCCCTTCAAGGCCAGACTGGAACTTGGAGGAACAGGTGACCATACATCCTCACAAATCTCCACACCGAAACACACATCATGCGTGTCAAAGAGGATATTCGCAGTCAAAGGAACCACCTGACCGCAGAGACGGACAGTATAATCGTCAGGAAGCGTAGCTGCAGAAGCAAACCACCGCTGTTCGTAGAACTCCTTGTAGTTAGGCAAATAAGTCTTTGGCACCACTCCCAGAATCTTTCCTTTCTGAAACACTATAGCACAATTCATCAGTACCGTTCCCGTCCATACCGGCATGCCTATTATCGAAATAATGTCAAGCTGGCGAGTATTGTTCATCACCTGCATCAGCGCAAATTCAGCCTGTTCCAGCAACAGTGATTGTGCAAACAGGTCACCGCACGTATAGCTCGTCAGATTAAGTTCGGGGAAGACGATGATCTGTACTCCCTTGCCGTCGGCTATCACAATCTGCTTTTCTGTCTCTTGAGCATTGAATCTACAATCGGCTACCTTCACGACCGGAACGGCTGCCGCCACCTTTACAAAACCGTATTTCATTACAAAAACTATTACAGGACAAAATTAAACAATATTCAAACAAAAAACCATTCATGACAAATATTCTATCAAAAAAGATGGCATCATGGAACAAAAACAAATTTTTATTCCATGATGCCATATCATTTATTTCCTTGTCACTTCTTGCTAAGATTCACATCATAACTGCGGCCTTCGCGACATGTAAATCGAAGTACTGTATGTTTTTTGTCGCTTTCAACTAATTCCATATTTGAGAGAAGATTTTCCGGAACCCATTGTCCGCTGAGAGTTACAGTTACGGGAATCTCCTGACTTTCATTATCTTTCCACGGGCGGGAATAAATACTCCTTTCGATTCGCTTTCCATCGTTGTCGAAAGACTCATCGCTCGGTCCCCGATACAAAGCAATATCCGGTTGTGACACTGTTAGAACGATATGCTTGCTGTCCTCTTCCTTCACCATTGCCAAACAGCAGGTATCTGTTTTCTCAATCCACTTGCCGGGCAACTTCTCCAATGGAGTCTCAAACAGTACGTATGATGTCAAGCCCTCAGATTCCGATACTACGATATGAGCATTCCGGTCTTGCCGAAGTACTTTATATGTCGGTTTTTTAGCAAAATCTTCCAAATCAGTCTCACTTGTCTGAGGCAATACTGCATACTCATAAGACGCATTCTTGGGAGACTTTCCATGTTCAAACACCAATGAAACCCAATCGCCGGATGTCGGATTTGCATTCCGTTCACCTACTGTAACTTGTGGAAAATTCCTTATTAACGAAGCCCTTCCGTTTACATAATACCCGGATCCGTTAGGCGTCATATAGGTCTGTTTTCCGTCTTCACATTTGCCCCAATAGGACCTCTCATCAGGAGTGACGGCTGCCAACTGAAACACAGTGGTTTCTGTAGGATAATCCGTATTTGTATTCTCGATATCAGATCCCAAAGCTACAATCTTGTCGTTGAAGAAATGATAAGAAATACGCGCACGGTGCGAACCGTTATACTTGTCGTGTTCATGCAGTATCATTCCGAAATTCCCGTTTTCCGACTGCTGACATAACCCTCCGGCAAAAGCCTCATCTGAATAAAGCATTTCCTCAAATCCCGAATAGGAATCCACATTCAACACTTTCGCACGCAATTTATCGAAAGGAAGGTGAATTGACGTTACACCCGGAATGCGGTTCCAGTCGAAACCGTTTTCCTGCCATCCGCTTGTGGTGAAAGTCACATATTGGCCAGGAAGAGCTGTCAGAACCTGCATACTCCCATATCCTAAATAGCGTCCATAGAAATTTGCATCAAGATAATGTTCCGCACTCCATAGATAACGTGAAGAACCTCTCACTACCGCAGCCCAATTGCTCCTTCTCTGCACGGAAATGCATCCATAACCAAAAGCCATATTCCCTTGCGGATCCATCTCCGGCATGAATCCCGCGGCGACCAGTTCACGCTTCACCTTTTCCTCAAAGCCGGTCATTTTTTGAGGAATATAATCCGGCTCCTCTCCGTTCTTAACACCCGGAGCCTCCAGAAGACGAAGGTATGCAGATGCCATATCAGTATCATATTTCTGTTTTCCGTCAGGAGAACCCGAAATGGCCATCATTCCAAACTGTCCCGGTATCAACCTCCCTTTTCCATTCGGATGCCGTCCTGACATGGACAAAGGAAACTGAATGCGGTTACAATAAAAACGCATGGCAAGCAGAACGTTTTTAACCGTCTGATGGGCAAGTTCGGACACGGCAAATGTCGTGCCACTCATAAGATAAATCATATTGACTGCTCCGTCCAACCCACCAACAGCATAAGCCGGATAATTGTTGCAATGATGGAATGCAGCGCCATCACTCTTGAACGAACCGGAAAGACCTGGTGCCGGACGACATCCATAATCAATCCAGCGGGAGAAAGCACGCAAATAACGCAGTTTTTCCGGAGTATCCTCCATAATCAGGATGCTCGCAATACGTCCGGACGTTTGGGTGTTGAATGAATCCATATCAATTCCGTTGCCTTCAGGCTTAGGATAAATCTCGTTCGTTATAGCATACCATCGCAATGTAGCCTCTGCTTCTGTCAGACGTCCTTCCTCCCGCAGCACATCTTTCATCAGGAAATATGACAGGTAAAGATTCCTTACACTATATCCGTAATGATGGATATTCCCCCAACAACTTCCGTAAGCCACTCCCTGATCTGTTATATGGTCGTACATGGACATGAACTTTTCACGCATCTCACGCTTAATCTCAGGTTCATCCGCATTAAGATAAGCGGTGGCAATGCTCTTCATCAGGTCAAAATACGCCTTCATTTCCATACCGAGCTTGGTAAACATGTCCTTATCCCAGTCAGGGATCATGCGTTCGTATGCTTCCGACTGACGTACCATAAAGATAGGCAGGCCGCTTACCTTTCCGTTTCTGTACACAATATGGTAGGTATCGTATTGTTTGCGGATCCTGCCAAGCTGTTTTTGGGTCACCCTTCCGGGAGTATAGATCAACTCACGGAACCGCTTCTCCATCAGACGAATGTCTGCCTTCTCCTCTTCAGTAACCGGAGTCAGAGGAAGGTCGGAAGTCCATAATGAATGTGGATAAATGACAAGCCAATGGTTGGTTGTTCCCTCGTGGACAAACGGAACCTGCATGTCAGCCGCCTGCTGGCGTGCATCCACCTTGACCGCAGTAATCAGATGGTCTATGAAAAGTTCTCCTTCCACATCCGGAGCCTTCACCCGCAGTTCGTTCATCCCCAATTCCGGAATACCCTCCATATCCCTTTCATAGCACACCCACGCAGCACGCCATCCGGTGAAATTGATGCCGAAAGGAAAAGATGTACACTCTTTTCCGTCCTTAAGAAACTGAAAAACTATTTTCTTGTCAACAGCCTTTTCATTATATACCCATACAATGAAAGCCGACATATATGTATCCTTTCCCGTAGGATCTTTTTCTTCAAACTTGAGATCCTGCTTCAAGGTAAGGGTTGCACCCGCCTGATAAGTCCATCGAAGCGAATGGATGCCATCCTTATAATGTATGTCCGATATGCTTAGCGATGAAGATTCAGCTTCCATCCGAGGTGGAACACCATCTTCAAAAGATAACAACCGTTCATTCTTGATCACTTGTGCGGAGACAGGCATCACCAACCCCGTCAAGCATAATGACAGAAAACAATTAATAATTTTTTTTCGTTTCATAGAAAGACTTTGTCAACATATTAATAATTGGCAAAGATAATATTTCTTTGCTGAAACAGGCTAAAATATAGAAAAAAGCATGAAACCCTCCAAAACCTTAGAGATATGTTCAAGCATTATCAGACTGTAAGAAACGATAAAAAATCAAAAAGGTAATCCTATTAGAATTTACGAATTAAATTTATAGTTACTTTTGTATGTTAAAATGATAACTTAATCAAAGTTAATGTGAATGGAATTTACAATGTATGACAAGCTTCTGCAACTTCCTCTTTTCCAAGGATTGGGGAAAAATGAATTTACCCAGATCCTTGAAAAGGTGAAATTTCATTTCCACAAACTCACTCCAAACTCCATATTGGTCAGAGAAGAAGAGGCTTGTGACAAACTCATTTTTATCCTTGATGGAGAAATATTTTCCGAAATATGTGATCCCCAACAGAAATACATGTTGCAAGAAACGCTTAAAGCCCCCTACATAGTCGAGCCATATTCACTTTTCGGCATCAGACCATTTTATAACGCCACGTACTTTACGGTGTGTGAAACAAATGTGCTAACCATAGGGAAAAACTTTCTGCTGGACAAGCTAAACAAATATGATATTTTCATGTTCAACTATCTGAACATGCTGAGCGGCCGTGCCCAAACGCTCAATCAAAAGTTGTGGAACCTCCGCATCGGGAACACATACGAAAGAATCATGAACTTCCTCCTAATACGCTGCAACTGCATTAAGGGGCCGAAAACCTTGTATGTTAGGATGGAAGACTTTGCTGATATGCTCACCGACACAAGGATAAACGTTTCAATCGCACTCAATGACATGCAAAACGAAGGATTGTTGAAGCTGAGCCGAAAAAAAATCTTCATCGAAGACCTTGAAAAGTTAGCTGAATACTGTAAAACGAAGAAAAAGGATACAAACAAATGACAGGACTCGAACAAAACCCTTTCCTTAAAGAATACGGAACACCGCACGAAACCGTTCCTTTCGACCGGATAAAGCTGACGGACTATGAACCCGCCATCAGAGAAGGCATGAGGGAGGAGAATGAAGAGATAAAGCGTATCACGGACAATCCGGAACCTCCTACGTTCGACAACACTATTCTGGCTTTGGAGCAGGCGGGGCAACTGCTCGAGAGGGTTACCACCGTATTTTTCAACCTGACAAGTGCGGAGACCTGTGATGAACTGGATGCCATCGCAGAAAGACTGATGCCGGAACTTTCAGAACACAGCAGCAGTATCGGGCTGAATGCAAAACTGTTCGCACGTATAAAATCAGTATATGAACAGAAAGACAAAACGGATTTTACAGACGAAGAGCGCGAACTGCTTCGGAAAACATATGAAGGATTCGTCCGTAACGGAGCGAACCTGTCTGATGCCGACAAGGAACGGTATAGGAAACTCACGACTGAGTTGAGTTCATTGACCTTGAGGTTTTCACAAAACCATCTGAGAGAAACAAATAATTTTGAGATGATCCTGACAGACAGGAAAGAACTGGAAGGACTTCCTGATAGCGCAATCGAAGCGGCGGCTCATGCAGCATCGGAAAAGGGTAAAGAAAATTGCTGGCTTATCACACTGCAAGCACCAAGCTACGTCCCTTTCATGAAGTACAGCGCACGGCGAGAATTGCGAAAGCAGCTCTATATAGCCTACAACACGCAATGTATGCATGACAACGGACTCAACAACATTGAAATCGTGAAGCGGATAGTGAATATCCGCATGGAGATGGCGCAACTGTTAGGATTCTCTGACTACGCTGACTATGTGCTTCGCAAACGTATGGCAGAAGACAGCGGACATGTCTACAAACTGCTGAACGATTTGCTTGACTCTTATACACCTGCTGCAAGGAAGGAAGTGGAGGAGGTGGAGAAGATGGCACGCGAAATCGAGGGTGACTGTTTCCGACTGATGCCATGGGATTTCTCTTATTATTCGGAAAAGCTGAAAAGTCGGAAATACAGCCTCAACGAAGAAGATTTGCGTCCTTACTTCGAACTGGACAAGGTGAAAGAAGGAGTGTTCGGGCTGGCTACCAGACTTTACGGAATCACTTTCAGAGAAAACAAAGATATCCCGGTGTATCATCCTGACGTGCAGGCATACGAAGTGTTCGACAAGAACGGAAGCTATCTTGCCGTTCTTTACACAGACTTCCACCCGCGCGCCGGCAAACGTTCCGGTGCTTGGATGACCAGCTACAAGGAACAATGGAGTGACAAGGACGGTAAGAACAGCCGACCGCATGTATCGGTCACGATGAACTTCACGAAGCCAACTGAAGGCCGTCCCTCACTGTTGACTTTCTCTGAAGTGACCACATTCCTGCATGAATTCGGACATGCACTGCATGGAATATTCTCCAATACACGCTTCAAGAGCATGAGCGGCACGAATGTTTACTGGGACTTTGTTGAGCTTCCCTCACAAATCATGGAGAATTTTGCCATAGAAAAGGAATTCCTGAATACATTCGCATATCACTACCAGACCGGCGAACCGATACCGGAAGAAATGATCCGCAGAATCAAAGATTCGTCGAACTTCAACGTGGCATACTCGTGTCTGCGACAAGTGGGTTTCGGACTGCTTGATATGGCATGGTACACACGACGGACCAAATTCGACGGCGATGTGAAAGCATACGAAAAAGAATCGTGGACGAAGGCCCAAATACTTCCGCAACTTGACGAAACGTGCATGAGCGTACAGTTCGGACACATAATGTCTGGCGGTTATGCCGCCGGGTATTACAGCTACAAATGGGCTGAAGTGCTCGATGCGGACGCATTTTCCGTATTCAAGGAAAAAGGCATCTTCAACCGGGAGGTGGCACAGTCGTTCCGCGACAGTATCCTGTCGAAAGGAGGAACCGAACACCCGATGAAACTCTACAAGAACTTTCGCGGAAAGGAGCCGACTATAGACGCTTTACTTAAAAGAAACGGAATCAAATGATTTAACGACATGAAGATAATTAAAAATTTATTGTGGGCAGGAATACTGACGGTATTGGCAAGCGGATGTCTTGAAGACGATGTCTTTGAGATATTCGCCAGCGGACAGACATGGCACTGGAGTTCTTCATACGACACCTCAAACTGGGAAAACGACAATAAAGGGACAAGCACCTTAACCACAACCGATATATCACAAATAAACAGCAACCAGGACGCATATATCATCATATTTTCCGATGACGGCACTTTGGAAGGACGGGGAAAATCGTTCTCGTTCACAGGTAAATGGAGTGCAAACGCAAGTGACCATAGCTTTTCCGCCACACTTTCCGCAAGCAGTACCCCAAGCGGATATGACAAGACTTTCTATGAAGAAATACAGGACGCCAGGTTCTACAGAGGAAATTCCACACTGCTTAAACTTTTCAACGAAAACAAGAACCACTTCATCCAGTTCTATCCAAAATAACTGATTGCGCATTATGGAACAAACAGAACAAAAACAGGAGACACTCGACAGACGCTATATGAGAATGGCGCATATATGGGCGGAAAACTCATATTGCCGGCGCCGGCAGGTGGGAGCACTGATCGTGAAAAACAAGATGATTATCTCTGACGGATACAACGGCACCCCGGCAGGATTCGAGAACGTGTGCGAAGACGAGCGCGGGCTGACCAAGCCGTATGTGCTCCATGCTGAAGCGAACGCCATAACAAAGATCGCCTGCTCGAACAACAGCAGCAAGGATGCAACTATGTATGTCACGGCTTCCCCGTGCATAGAATGCGCCAAACTGATAATACAGGCAGGAATAAAACGTGTCGTTTATGCGGAGAAATATCGGCTGGAAGACGGTCTGGAACTGCTAAAACGGGCAAACATCGAGACTGTCTGCCTAAATCCTGAAAACGAATAAAAATACAAGATATGAAAAGCAACAACACACGATTCATACCGTTCCTGCTGGCTGTCTGCTTAGTTGCCGGTATTGCCATCGGAACATTTTATACCAACCACTTTTCAGGCAACAAGCTGGGCATAATCAATACATCGTCAAACAAACTGAATGCGTTGCTGCGCATCATCGAAGATCAATACGTGGACACGGTAAACATCACGGATCTGGTTGAGGAAGCCATGCCGCGGATTCTTTCGGAACTCGATCCACACTCATTATATATACCGGCAAAGGATATGAAAACTGTGGCAAACGAACTGAAAGGAAGTTTCAGCGGAATCGGCATCCAGTTCACGATTCAGGATGACACCGTTCACGTGAACAGCGTAATACAGGGAGGACCTTCGGAGAAAGTTGGATTGATGGCAGGTGACCGTATCATAGAGGTTGACGATTCGGCGTTCATAGGAAAAATCGTCACCAACCAGGAAGCGATGAAACGTCTGAAAGGTGAAAAGGGAAGCAAGGTGAAGCTGGGCATATTCCGCCCGGGCGAAAAAGAGATACTTCATTTTACAGTCATCAGAGGAGACATCCCGGTAAAGAGCATTGACGCAGCTTACATGATTACCGATAAATTTGGGTATATCAAGATCAACAAATTCGGGGAGACAACCTATGCCGAACTGCTTGTATCACTTGCCAAGCTGGCGAGGCAGAACTGCGAAGGCATAATAATCGACTTGCGAGGCAATACAGGAGGCTACATGGCGGCAGCAATCCAAATGGTAAACGAGTTCCTGCCCAACAAACGCCTGATAGTATATACAGAAGGACGAAAGTCACCACGTGAGAACTACAGGTCGAACGGTACAGGAAGCAGTCAGAACATGCCGCTTGTGGTGCTGATGGACGAAGGTTCCGCCTCTGCAAGCGAAATTTTTGCAGGAGCCATTCAAGACAATGACCGCGGTACCATTATAGGGCGGCGTTCGTTCGGAAAAGGACTTGTGCAACAGCCTATCGAGTTCAGTGACGGTTCAGCCATCCGCCTGACCATATCACGCTACTATACACCGTCAGGACGTTGCATACAGAAGCCATACGAGAAAGGGAAAGAGGACGAATACGAAATGGATCTTGTCACACGTTACGAACACGGGGAATTTTTCTCTGCCGACAGCATCAAACAGAACGAAAACGAAATTTACCACACCAGTATAGGCCGGCCGGTATATGGAGGTGGAGGAATCATGCCGGACATTTTTGTACCACAGGATACGACAGGAATGACTTCCTACTTCCGGATGGCAGCCAACAGGGGACTTATTCTCCGCTATACGTTCAACTACACAGATAATAACCGACAGACTCTGCAGGAGTATGACACACCGGAAAAGCTGGAAGCATATCTGAAAAGGCAGAACCTTCTCAGGGAATTTGCTGCATGGGCGGAAAAGAAGGGGCTGAAACGGCGCAATAACCTGATGATGAAATCAAGAGATGCTTTCGAACTTAGTCTGTACGGCAACATCATCTACAACATGCTGGGAATGGAAGCCTACATGGAGTTCGTAAACAAGACCGATGCCACTGTACAGAAAGCGGTGGAAGTGCTGGAAAAAGGCGAATCGTTCCCCTTGCCTCCATCCGAAACTGACGGCGAATAAAATGACATGGGAAAAAAACGGTTGCGTAAACAAATCGCACTACTGAAAAAATTGTACACCAAAGAACAGCTTTCGGAATGGTCTTCCGTCCTGCTCACGAAACTGGAAGACCATCCGCTGTTCAAAAGGTCATGTACGATCCTGCTCTACCACTCGCTTCCGGATGAAGTGGATACGCATGAATTCATAAAAAAATGGAACGGAAGCAAACGTTTTTTCTTACCTGTCGTAAAGGGAGATGAACTCGAACTCAGGCTTTATGCCGGAGAAGAAAGCTTGTGTCAGGGAAGCTTTGGTATCAGAGAACCGGCAGAAGGAATCCCGGCAAACGAAAAAGAAATCGAGCTTGCCATCATCCCGGGAGTGGCCTTCGACAGGAAAGGCAACAGGTTGGGAAGAGGAAAAGGCTATTATGACCGTACGCTTGACAGGCTTGAAAAAGCGTACCGTATAGGGATTTGCTTCGACTTCCAGATCCTTGATGAAATCCCTTCTGAAAAGAATGACCGACCAATGGACGAAGTCTGGACGGAAAAGGGATGTGTCAGCGAAAGACGATGTTTACAATAACCTGTGAGCCGACACGCGCATTCAGATTCCGGACAAGAGCGGCACGAGTCATCAACAATTCCTGACGGACGACTGACGATGATAGGTGTACATACAGCACCTGATTGCGTATATAAAGATTAGTCGTGTAACGGGTGACTGTCGGCCCTACAACATCTTTCCATGCATCCACCAGACGATATTCGTTGAGCGGCGTCTCCAATCCTTCCTGCCGAAGGAACCGCCGAATCACATCACCCAAAAGTTCCGTATTGTTTCGTTTCATACGCCCTCATCCTTTATGACAACCGTCCCGTCGTTTACTTCAAACAGCTTGTAGCTTCCATCAATCTTTCTCAGTATCTTGTCAAGATGTTCGCGGTTTGTATCGGTGACAAAGATCTGTCCGAAACTGTCGCCGGACACCAACTTCACAATCTGTTCCACACGCGAGGCATCCAGTTTGTCAAAAATGTCATCCAGCAATACCAGTGGGGTCGTTTGGCTGCCTGTGCGCTTCAGGAACTCAAACTGTGCCAGTTTAAGAGCTATCAGAAAAGTCTTGTTCTGTCCCTGCGATCCTTCTCTCTTGATAGGGAAATCACCGATTTGCATAATCAGATCATCCTTATGGATGCCTTTCAGAGAGAATCCCATGATCCGGTCACGCTGACGGCTTTCCTGAATCTGAGCCAACAAATTCCCCTGTGCAGCACAGGACATGTATGAAAGACTTACTTTCTCCTGATCCTGAGAGATATACGAATAGTATGACTGGAAAATGGGTATAAACTCATCGATGAACATTTGCCGTTTGGCATATACCGCCTCTCCAGCAGATGCCATCACCTCCTCCCATATCGCCATGAGTGCCTCTTCCGGCTCCGTTTCAGATTTAAGCAACACATTACGCTGCACCAGTGCCTTATTGTACCGGATCAATGCATCCAAATATTCACGGTCAAACTGTGAAATCACTATGTCCATAAACCGGCGGCGTTCTTCACTCCCCCCCGCTATCAGCGAAGAATCTGCCGGAGACACCATAACCAGCGGAATGAGTCCGATATGGTCGGAAAAACGGGTATATTCCTTCTTGTTGCGCTTGAACTTCTTTTTCTGGCGGCTTTTCATCCCGCAATAAATATCTTCCGGCTCACCGCCATCCGTCTCATAAGAGCCCTGTAGCACGAAAAAATCCTGTCCATGACGGATGTTCTGCGAATCTGCCGCATTGGTCGCACTCTTGCAAAACGACAGGTAATAAACAGCATCCATCAGATTGGTCTTGCCCATCCCGTTTTTTCCGATGATGCAGTTCATCTTCCGGGAAAAGTCAAGCTCAACCTGCTTCAGATTCTTGTAATTGAGAATAGATATCCGCTTCAGCCACATATTTCCAACTTCATTTGTGACACAAAATTAAGAATAAAAGGAGGATTGAAAAAAAACATGGCTTCAAATTTCGTTTGTAAACATAAATAAACTACTTTTGCTGACTGAAATTCAAAACCGAAAAACAACAAAAGCAACTATAAAAAATGAGCGAACCAAAACACACCAAAGAGCCGCTGAATGTTGACGAGGCACTGAGCGCATCCGAAGCATTCCTTATCAAGAACAAAAATGTCTTGCTCGGAGCAGTAATCGCCATTGTGGTAATTGTCGGGGGATATCTGGCATACAACCACTTTATCTCACAACCGAAAGAGGTGAAAGCTTCGGAAGCGATATTCAGAGGGGAACAATATTTCGGAATCGATGAGTTTGAAACTGCCCTGAACGGCGACAGTCTGGGATATGCAGGTTTTATAAAGCTGTCTGAGGAATTCAGCGGCACGGATGCAGGAAATCTGGCGAACGCCTATGCGGGTATCTGCTATGCACAGCTCGAGAAATATGATGATGCAGTGAAGTTCCTTGACAAGTTCAAGGGAAAAGATGCGTTGGTTGCTCCGGCCGTTCTCGGCACATTGGGCAACTGTTATGCACAGCTGGGACAGTTAGACAAGGCCGTATCTACTCTCCGGGATGCGGCAGGACGTGCCAACAGCGTAACGCTAAGTCCAATTTATCTGGTTCAGGCCGGACAAATTCTGGAAAAGCAGGGTAAGAATGAAGAAGCAGTCAAGGTGTATCAGGAAGTGAAGACTAAATACGCCAATTCATATCAGGCAATGGACATTGACAAATACATCGAACGCGCTTCACTGAAATAATCACTAAAAGATATTAAGGACTGAAGCGAAGAATCCGAAAACACCGGTTCTTCGCTTCAATCATATCAGAAGTCTCCTTTTTATAATAAACCACTATGGCTACAGCTTATCATAACTTGTCAGACTATGACCTTTCCTCTGTTCCGGATGCTTCAGAAATGCGTTTCGGCATAGTTGTATCAGAATGGAACAGCAATGTTACAGGTGCACTGCTTGAAGGTGCTGTAAAAACACTCAAAAAACACGGAGCAAAAGACGAGAACATTCTGGTATATACGGTTCCCGGAAGCTTCGAACTGACATTCGGTTCCGCACAACTAATCAAAAGCGGCAAGACAGACGCAGTAATAGCATTGGGATGTGTAGTGCGCGGTGACACCCCACACTTCGATTATGTATGTGAAGGTACAACACAAGGCATCACACAACTGAATGCCACACAAGACATTCCTGTAATATTCGGACTCCTTACGACCAACGACATGCAGCAGGCGGAAGACCGTGCAGGTGGGAAATTGGGGAATAAAGGCGATGAATGTGCTGTCACGGCAATAAAAATGATTGATTTCGTTTGCAGATTAAAAAAATAGTTATACCTTTGCCACACCATTCAAAAATGGTGCTATTATCAATAACGGGGGCAAGTACCAGAGTGGCCAAATGGGGCAGACTGTAAATCTGCTGGCTTACGC
>CAZSYY010000027.1:0-26122 GCA_964611375.1 uncultured Phocaeicola sp.
ATTCTGTGATTACCTATTCTTTTCTGTTATTTGTTTATCCCGAACTCACGTAGATATTTGCTTCTTTTTCCTTTAAATCTGTAAAGGTAATGCTGGGAAACTTTTCATTGTATCTTTGTACCAATGCATCAAGCCTTGCCCAGAACTGGATGATATAAACATCCTGTACGCTTGCCGCTAAAAAAAGAGTTTTTTCCATGTTTAGATATTTTCACTGTTTGAGTAAATGTAAGCATTAAAAGAACGCATACCTCTTTTTGTAACTATTTATAACGTTATTAGTATAGTTTAATTGTTTTTTACTTGCAACAACTGGGTCATCTGAGAAACTATGTGGGATTTCCATATCTCAAGCATATCGTCAAAACTTTCTTCCTCACTGAGGAACATTTCAGAACACAGGTTTCTTGTGAGGAAAGGCACGGTGAGCAGGCCATAAAAAGTCATGAATACAATCCGCAGTGGGACAGTATTCATACGGTCTTCAGACATATCTCTCTGAATCCTTTCAACGACCTGGCACAAATAATGTTTCAGCCCTAAGTTTTCAACGGTGGCTATCAGATAGTTGACATCTCTGTTTATTTCCTTCATGATGAACAGCGGCAGATACGGATTCTCCTTGAAAAGCTTATAGTAGATATCAACGATTTCTTTTATCATGTGTAAAACGGGCTTGTCCTTTTCCTGCATAATGTCCCCGATTTGAGGGATGAAAGACAGGACAATATTACCAAATACAGCCTGAAACATCCTGTCTTTTGTCCTGAAATAATAGTGAAGACCCGGACGGTTTATCCCGACCTTCGCCGCTATTTCACTCATGCTGGTATCGGTGAATCCTTTTTCGATGAACAGTTCTCTGGCCGCCTCAATGATTCTGTTTTCCATATCTCCGTTATTTCCAATACTCATCTGCCCGTCATTTTAAATTGTCAATAAACAACAACATACGGTTTGTGACATTAACGTCACTGACTCCGCTGTCAAAATCCAAGGACAACAGATTGATGTCAGGATAGTATGACTTTATCCGTTTCTCTATTCCTTTTGATACTATATGATTGGCGATACACCCGAAAGGTTGCAGGCTAACGACATTATGTATCCCTTGTTTCGCATACGACATGATCTCGGCAGGGAGTAGCCAGCCTTCACCGAACTGTGCCTGGAGCGAAACTATCTTGCTTGCCTCCGACGCTTCCTCGAAGATATCGTTAAAAGGAACGAAGTACCTGAATTGTCCGGCAATCCGATTCGCCTTGTCAATCTGTTTCCTCACAAGTGCATAACTCAGTTTATATACGAAACCCGGCATTTCTTTCCTTTGGATATACGACCCCGTCCTTACCTTTGTATTTACGAAACTTTGCATGAAAAAGTCGGTCATTGCCGAAGGAACCACCTCCACACCTTTTTCTATCAGCCATCCGATAACATCTCTTTGAGCAAAAGGATTGAACTTTAAAAATATCTCACCGACAACCCCCGTTTTCGGGCAAGACAAGTCCCGGCAGATTTCGTTAAAACGTCCGGCCGCTTCAGACAAAAGATCGAACAGTTTTTCGGAACGCTTTTCCACAATCAGCCGTGCGGCCATTTTCAGGTAATGGTCTTTCAACTGCACGGCCATTCCAGGCTCCTTTTCACGCACAGCAGAGGCATAATAGAACTTGGATATGCAGTCGCTGAATAAAATGGCACGCAATGCTATCGGAAGCATCTTCAACCAGTTCATACGCAATCCGGCTTGTCCGTCCTGAGCCTCATCACCGAAAGTAAGCGAGACGACAGGCGTATTCTTGTATCCGGCATCGGTAAGTGCCTTCTTAAGTAACGGCACGTAGTTGCTGGCCCTGCATTGCCCACCTGTCTGTGTCATCGCCACTGCCGTATTTTCCGGATCGTACCGTTTGTTCTTAAAAGCTCGGATGACATCGCCGACAATCAATGTGGCCGGATAACATACTTCATTGTTGGCATATTTCAGCCCCCACTCGCATGACTCTTCATTGCTCAGAGGCAGATTTTCCACATCATACCCGGCACGTTGCATGACGGCAGGTATAAGCGGAGACAGGAAAGGGGTAAAGTAGGGAACAATGATTTTGCGTTTCGTAAGACTCCTGTCATCGGCAGAAGACTGTTCCGTATCTTCTTCCGCAACTGAATAGCTCCAGTTTTCTTCCTGGATGTTCAGACTTTCGACCAACGAACGCACTCTCAACTTCATGGAGCCTGCATTATTGATGTCATCAAGTTTCAGAAGTGTAAGAGTTTTCCCAAATCTAAGCAACAGATCACGTACCTCATCCGTAAGAAATGCATCCGGTCCGCAACCGAATGAAGTCATCTCGACAAACTGTATCTGCTTTTTTTGCGTGGCACACCACTGTGTCGCCTTCAATATACGGTTAGGGTAAGCCCACTGCGCCAGGAAGTGCGCGCCATCGACATCAATGTCCTTATCGCGTACGACATCGTCCGTAATAACATGTATTCCCATTCCGGCAATCATCTCCGCCACCTTGTGTTGTATCAAAGGGTCTGTATGATAAGGCCGTCCTGCCAGCATGATGACCAGTCTTCCGTCCTGCCCTGCTTCGCGGACAATCTCTTCGTTAAGTGATACGGATTCATGGACATAACGATCATGTTCGTTCTTCGCCTTGGCAAATGCTTCCTTGACGGTTCTGTCACTGATGCCCGGAACCAGACCTTTCAGATATTCGCAGCATTGCTTGAATAGGAGGTCACTGTCTTTAAAAGAAAAGGCAGGCGAGTCCACCGGTATCTCCGAAGATTGCACACTCTTTATGACATCGGAATATCCGGTGACAATGGGACAGTTGTAGCTGTTCTGTCCGTGATCCTGTTTCTCGAAAATGACATACGGCATAAAAATACGGTCCACATGTCTTTCCATAAGATTCTGTATATGGCTATGAACCAACTTCGCAGGGAAACAGATATTGTCAGACATAACCAACTTGGCACTCTGTTCATAACATTGGAAGTCCGACGGATCCGACAGCATGACACCGATTCCACAGGAAGTGAACAGCGTATGCCAGAACGGGAACTCTTCATACATATTCAGGCATCGTGGAATGCCTACGGTCAACAAAGAACCGGATATGTTCGTTTTGGCGCGTTCAAACAACAAGCCTTCTTTCAGCTTGTACATGTTTTTTCCGGGTATTTTCCGGGTATTGCCGTTGGTAAATACCTTTTCACATCTGTTACCTGAGTAATAATCTGTTCCGCTGTCAAACCGGTAGCGGATCACCGTACACTGGTTGCTGCACCCTTTACAGCTAAGCGAACGTGAAGTGTAATTCGCCTTGCCGATAAGACTGTCCAGTTCAACAGCTATGTTCTCCTTATACCTTGCTGCATAGAGCGCACATCCGAACGCTCCCATCAGTTCAGGGATGTTACATCTGGTAACCTTAGTGCCGGTCAGCATCTCTAATGCACGCACCACCGCATCGTTTTTCATCGTACCTCCCTGCACCACTACATGCTTTCCAAGCACAGAAGTATCTTTCAGCTTCAACACCTTATAAAGACAGTTTTTGATGACGGAATATGCCAGTCCCGCTGCAATGTCTTCCACAGTTGCCCCTTCACGGAGAGCCTGCTTCACTTTCGAATTCATAAAGACAGTACACCTCGTTCCCAAGTCATAAGGCGACAGTGAACGGCATGCTGTTGCGGAAAAATCATTTACCGTATATCCTAATGTCTTGGCAAAAGTTTCTATGAACGAACCACATCCGGACGAGCAAGCCTCATTGATTTCAATTCTGTCTATCACACCCTGATCGATAAAAATAGCTTTCATGTCCTGTCCGCCAATGTCGAGGATAAACGAGACATCCCTGTCAAGATAGTGGGCTGCCTTATAGTGCGCCATCGTTTCTACTATACCACCATCCAACTGAAAGGCAGCCTTTATTAGATCTTCCCCATAACCGGTAGCACAGCTTCCTTTTACATACATACGGCATCCGGATTCATCGCATCTGCTTTTCAACAACTGCAACCCCCTTTCCACCGTTTTGACAGGATTTCCGCCATTCGGTTCGTAATAGGTGTACAGAATCCGCGAATCAACGTCTGTGACAACAATTTTTGTCGTTGTCGATCCGGAGTCGATGCCGATAAACACTTCCTGCCTGCCCGATTTCATTTCAGCGGATTCCACCTTATGCGAAGACATTTCCATCCGCCATCCTTCATATTCTTTCTCATCGGCAAAGACCGGTTTCAGCCGTGACTCAGTACAACTCCGGATTGTTTTCTTTTCCTGCAGGCCGACGATAATTGACGAAAGCCTGTGTGATTCTGTTTCTTCTGTCTCGGACAAAGCAGCGCCCAATGCAGGAAGAAGTGCACCGTTGTCCGGAATGATGATGTCACTTTCATCAATTGACAGGTACTCTGTAAATGCTTTTCTAAGAGCCGGGATGAATGTGAGCGGCCCGCCGCAGAACAACACAGGGGAGGCAATGTCGCATCCGTGCGCCAGCGTCACTACGGTCTGTACTGCCACGGCATGAAATATGGATGATGCAATGTTTTCCCTGCTTACATTCTTGGCTATGAGATTTTGTATGTCTGTCTTACAGAACACGCCGCAACGCGAAGCAATCGGATAAGTCTGCGTGGCGTTGAGGGCAAGACGGTTCAGCTCATCCACGTTTACTCCAAGAATTACGGCCATCTGGTCGATAAACGCACCTGTCCCACCCGCACAATTTCCGTTCATACGCAACTCGGAGGCCTTTCCGTTCTTAAAGAATACAATTTTTGCATCTTCTCCTCCGATGTCAATCATTGAAACGGTCTGGGGATAGTTCCTTTGGACAGCCTTGGTCGCTGCAACAACTTCCTGTATGAAAGGGAGAGAATATTTCTCCGAGAAACCCATGCCCACCGAACCTGTGAACTTTACGCACATCTCCACATCCCCCAATGAAGAACGCAACTTATTGAGAATGCGTATTACAGCCTCATTAGCTTGAGCGTTGTGACGCTCGTATGCCGAGAACAATATCTCTCCTGTATCGTCAATTGTAACCAGTTTGGCGGTTGTAGAGCCTATGTCAATACCCGTATGAATCATGTCTGTAATGTAGCTTTTCAGTAACGTTTTACACATATGTCAGACGCAAATGTAATTCGATAAGGACAGACAGCAAGTATATGCAAAATAAAAATTACGATTATTTAACAATGCAGGAGATTATTGTCGGAGAAATTTGAAATGACACAAATGATTTGTTTCTTTGCAAATGTTTAATTAACTCAAATCTCTCACAAATGAAAAAAGAAAACTTTCAGAAAGGCAGTCGTGCAGTACGTTTCAAGCACTTCACACGCTCCCCGTATGCAGTTTTCCAAAGCATGAAAATAGAGGTGAACATAGGCGTGCTGGCAATATCCATGCTGACATTCGTCAATGTGAACTCTGTTTCCGCACAGGTTGAAAACAAGCTTCAGGAAAACTTATACGAACTGGAGGAAGTGGAGGTGACGGGAACACGCGTACCGATGACCATAGGTCAGGCGGCACGGATGGTTACTGTACTCAACCGCGACGACATTGCCGCAGTTCCTGCACAAAGCGTAAACGATTTGTTGAAGTATGCCGTTGGAGTAGATGTCCGCCAACGGGGTGACATGGGGATGCAAACGGACATCAGCATACGAGGGGGAACGTTCGACCAAATCACCATCCTTTTGAACGGAATCAATATCTGCGACCCCCAAACAGGCCACAATACGGCCGAATTTCCTGTAGACATTAGCGAAATAGAACGTATCGAAGTATTGGAAGGACCGTCGGGACGCGTGTACGGCACATCATCACTGGTCGGAGCTATCAATATCGTGACACGTGCGGACGGACAGAGCGGAGTGGCACTTCACGCCGAAGGGGGTTCATACGGCTTTTTCGATGGAGGAGGACACATAACCATGGTGAATGGTGCCCTCAGCAACCAGATATCAGGCAGCTTCAGCCGCAGTGACGGTTTCAGCCGTAGTTCGTCAGGAAACCTGAACAGCAGTTTTACACGAGGTAAAGCCTTCTATCAGGGAAAGTATTCTCACGAGTATGCGGACGTGCAGTGGCATGTCGGGTTCACACAGAAAGATTATGGGGCCAACACTTTTTACAGCACAAACTATGACGACCAGTTCGAACATATACGAAAATATTTCACGGCAATTCAGGCGGAAACAAAATCCGAACATTTCCACTTCAGACCTTCCGTCTATTGGAACCGTTCGGAAGACCGCTTCGAGCTGGTGCACAACCATCCGGAGACGGTGGCGTTCAACTATCACCGGACGGATGTATACGGACTGAACCTGAACAGCTATGTAGAAACACTTTTAGGAAAAACGGCATTCGGAGCAGAATTTCGCAATGAAGGTATAGTAAGTACCACCTTAGGCGAAGAGCTGCAATCCCCGAAACAGGCTCCGGATGGAGAAGAATATACATTGGGGCTGAACCGCACAAACCTGAGCTTTCATCTGGAACACAACATCCTGTTGAGAGGATTTACGCTTTCTGCCGGAGTGATAACGGTAAAGAACACCGGGAACGAGATGGGATTCCGCTTTTATCCTGGAGCAGACGCAAGCTGGCAGTTCGCCCGCGACTGGAAGCTGTACGCCTCATTCAACACATCCTTGCGTATGCCTACCTTTACGGAACTATATTATTCAGTGGATGGTTATAAGGCGGACAAATATCTGAAACCGGAGGAAATGAAAGCGTTTGAAATGGGATTAAAATACCTCACTCCGGCAATACGCGGCACAATAAGTGTCTATCACTACCGCGGCACAAACCTGATAGACTGGATAAAGGACCTTTCGGAAGGAGATGATGCCCCTTGGGAATCAGTCAACCATGCCAAAGTAAACACTACCGGCGTGGAGACATCAGTAAACGTGAACTTTGACGAACTCCTGCAACGGCATACATTGCTGCGCAACCTGACTCTTTCCTACGGATACATCTATCAGGACAAAAAGACTGAAGCGAATATACAGTCAATGTATGCGCTTGAATACTTGCGCCACAAGGTGGTGGCGCAAGCCAACCTGCGTCTGTGGAGAAATCTTGCCCTTCATGTTTCCTACCGTTGGCAGGACCGTATGGGGAATTATGAGCAAAACGGCCAGACAAAACCCTACCAGCCTTATTCACTGCTTGATGCACGCCTGTCATGGGAAATGTCCGGGTATCAGTTGTACGCCGAAGCAAACAACATTCTGAACAAGACCTATTATGATTACGGCAACATTCCGCAACCCGGCATCTGGGTGCGTGCCGGAGTTTCATGGCGCCTGAAATGGTAAATGAAAATGTCCTGACATTTCAACACGGATGTCAGGACATTCTGACTAGAACGTCAGTATGCTTTTTCGATAATCCCTCCTCCCAATACGACATCTCCCCGATAGAAAACGGCAGCCTGCCCTATTGCAACTGATGTCAGCGGCTCATGAAGCTCCACATGGAGCAGTCCGTGTTCAGGCTCATGTACCGTACACAGGTTAGCCTGTTTCCTGTATCTGATTTTTACTATTACGTCTTCCTTCCCGAACAATGCATCCGGATTGTTCACTTGCCAGTCTTTCAGAAAGAGTCCCGTTTTTCTCAGATTCTGAAGCCTGTCGCTGAGTATGATTCTGTTGTCTGACGGATAAATCTCTTTCACGAACAACGCTTTATTCATATATATCCCGAGCCCCCTCCGTTGTCCTATGGTGTAGAACGGATAACCTTCATGCTTCCCAAGAACATTTCCGTCTTCATCATAAAAATATCCCGGTTGTATGTCACATGCGACATGCTGTCTCAAAAAGCTCCGGTAATCCATCGGACAGAAGCAAACGCCAATGCTGTCACGTTTTCTTGCAACCTTCAGGAAACCCCGTCCGGCAGCGATCTCACGCACCTTCGTTTTCGTAAAATCTCCCATCGGGAGCAACATTCGCCCCATAATATCCTGTGACAGGCCCCACAGAAAAAACGACTGATCCTTGTCCCCGTCACTGCCGCAGACGATATGCCAGTACCCGTCGACAAGACGTTTTCCTGCGTAGTGCCCGGTAGCAAAATAGAAGATGCCCAACCTGTCTGCCGTCTGTCGGAGAAGCGGCCACTTCAAAGTGTTGTTACATACGGTGCAAGGAACCGGTGTGTGACCCGCCATATACTCATCAACAAAATAACGGACGACCTTTTTCCGAAAGGCATCCCTTGCATCGTATTCAATATGACGGATGCCTAACCGACGACACAAGTCTCTTGCGTCATCCAAATATTCCGTACCGTTGTCCTTCTCATAAAAGCGGAACGTTATTCCTGTCACCTCATAGCCCGCATCCTGCAGGAACAAGGCAGCCATGGAACTGTCCGTTCCTCCGCTCATTCCGAGCAATACCTTATTGTTTGTTTCCATATCACCTGCAAAAATAGCAAACGGGACCGAACAGAATACAATACATTGAAAATTAATTACTAACAATATATGTAAATATAATTATTTTATAAAATCAGTAACACTTAATATACATTGTGAACTATTTTATCCTATTTGTGTATAATTTTTCCTTTTATTTTTTAAACAACAACTTATATTTGAATCGATAAAGCCAACTTAATATCTAATTTTAAAATTTAATGTCTATGGATTACATTCATTATTATCGAAGGATTGCAGCTGGCATTGCACTGCTCTTATGTACGCTATGTGCATTCTCGCAACAATTGACAGTGAACGGTATTGTCAAAGACTCAAAAGGGGAAGTGATAATCGGTGCCTCCGTAGTTATTGAAGGGACTGCCAACGGAACAATCACCGATATGAACGGAGCCTTTACCATTCAAAATGTCCCTTCGGACGCAAAACTGTCGGTCTCCTATATAGGATACAAGACACAGATCATTTCCGTGAATGGAAGAACGACCTTCAATGTAACCTTACAGGACGATTCCGAACTTCTTGACGAAGTAATCGTGGTCGGTTACGGCGTCCAGCGCAAGAGTGACCTGACCGGTTCCGTAGCCTCCGTAAAGGCTTCGGACGCGTTGAAGACAATGCCTACCGGAAACCTTTCCGATGCCTTGCAGGGACGAATGGCCGGTGTGTCCGTATTGAGCGGTTCGGGTGATCCCAGCGAGGACAATACCATCCGCGTGCGCGGTATCAACTCAATCACAGCCGAAACGGGACCGCTGGTAGTGGTCGACGGTTTCATCGGCGGTTCGCTGCAAAACCTCAATCCTTCGGACATCGCTTCCATCGAAGTGCTGAAGGATGCTTCCGCCACGGCAGTTTACGGTTCACGCGGTGCCAACGGTGTGATCCTGGTGACCACAAAAAATCCCGAACAGGGTAAGATGACGGTAAATTTCAATACGTTTGCCACTATCAAGACGGTGTCCAAATATCCTAATACGATGTCACCCTACGAATATGCCATGCTGGTGAACGAATATCGCAACGACATAGGTATGAGTGACTACTACAGTTCAAGTGACTTGGCCGATTTGCAGTCCGGACTCACCGGCTACAACTACGCCCGTGAAATCTTCCGCACAGCCGTAACCCAAAACTACGACCTGTCAGTAAGCGGAGGCAATGAAAAGACTACTTTCCTGGCTTCCTTCCGTTACTCAAATAACCAGGGTATCTTGAAGGAATCTTCAAGCGAGCTGTACAACTGGCGTCTGAAATTGGACACAAAGGTCAAGAAATGGCTGGACGTAGGACTGAACTTCTACGGCAGCTACCGCAAAAGCTCTACTCCACGTGTAAACGCTTATCGCGGTATATTCCAGAGCGCCATGTATTTTGACAATACGATATCGCCGACAGACGAGGATGGAAACTATAACAATACCAACTGGAACGGTGACGCCATGTACAATCCGATGGGACATATCTGGGAGCTGGACAGCTCGACACAGACCATCAACAACCGTCTGCAGGGTTATGTACAGTTCAACATCATTGACGGCCTGACATTCCGTTCCCAGATGGGCGTATTGTTCGATAACCGCCTGAATACAACATTGGAAAACGAGGACAGCTATCAGGCCTATGTGGACCAGAGCCGTGCCTACGCCCGCAGCTACTTCAACATGAGCTGGCTGAACACCAATACGCTGAACTATGTCAAGGAGTTCAATCAAGATCACCGCATCAATGCCACGGCCGTGTTCGAACAGTCTTACGACAACAACTACAACCATGTCGGCCGTGCCTACTCACCTGATTATGTCGAGATCACTCACGGATACAACAATCTGGAGATGAGCCAGAACGGAACACTTAATGAGGTGGAAAGCGAACGCACAATCACGACTCTGATGTCTGCCATGCTGCGTGCGAACTACGTATTCAAGAACCGCTACATGCTGACAGCCTCCATCCGCGCCGACGGTTCCTCACGTCTGGCAGAGAAATGGGCATACTTCCCTTCAGCGGCTTTGGCATGGGACATCACTCAGGAAGACTTTCTGAGGGACAATAACTTCATTGACCAGTTGAAACTCCGCATAGGCTACGGCTCTGTAGGAAACCAGTCTGTAGAGGCTTACCGCATATACTCAATGATGAGTCCTACACGAAACACTGACGGAACCACCTCATATTCCGTTGACCGTCCGAGTGCATCTTACCTGAAATGGGAGCGCAACGACCAGTTCAACGTAGGAATCGACATCGCCATCCTGAACGGACGCCTGCGCCTGACGGCCGACTGGTATAACAAAATGTCCAAGAACATCCTGTTGGAAGTGGAACAGCCCACCCACATGGGTTACAGCTCACTGCTCCGCAATGCCGGCGAGATTAAGAATACCGGCGTGGAATTCACCATCAGTGCCGACCCCTTTGTAAGCAAAGAGCCGGACGGGTTCAGCTGGCATACGGATCTGACCCTGTCACACAACAAAGGCATATACAACAAGATACCGACCTACAACAATCGCCAGCAGCAAGCCGGCAACTATCAGAACGTATTGTTCCAGATGGTGGAAGGCGAGAAGCTCGGCTCCTTCTGGGGATATACATTCGAAGGCTTATGGCAACAAAGTGAAGTGGATGCCCTGTGGGTGGATGCCGACGGCAACACAGACGGCCGTACCAACGGTGAAGTGTATGGCGTGGTAGCCGGTAACTCAAAATACACTGACGTGAACAAGGACGGTGTGATTAATGAAGAAGACCAAGGTATTATCGGATGCGGACAACCGACATTCAACTGGGGATGGAACAACACCTTCACCTACAAGAATTTCGATCTGTCATTCTTCTTCGTAGGCTATCACGGTTTCGATATCTACAATGCCACACGACAGATAGGTCTCAACGGCATCCAAAGCCAGCAGGTAGCCCCTGTCACTCCGCTGAATGACTGGAAAAACCACTGGACACCCGAAAACACTGACACAGACATACCGCGTTGGGACGGTGAAGGTACCGAGAACAAGGATATGTTCAGCACGCACTTCGTAGAAAACGGTAGTTTCGTAAAGATGAAAAGCATCACACTGGGTTATACGATACCCGAACGCATCTGCCACAACTGGAGCATCAGCAGCTTGCGGGTGTACGTATCGATTCAAAACCCGTTCCACATCACAAGCTACTCGGGTCTTGACCCGGAATCTACGCTGGGTGACCCACTGATTCAGGGTGTGGATTGGGGCAACTATCCCAACAGCCGCAATTACCTTATTGGTCTGAATTTTTCATTCTAATTGCTTAATCTGATAATCACTGATACAACAATGAAAAAACTGACATATTTAGCAACTCTCGCAGGGGGCATCCTGCTTGCTACATCCTGTGTTGACTTGGATCAAGAGCCACAGTCGTTCATTACCGAAGAGGAGTATATTGCCAATATGGATCTGGACGCACTGCAAAGTGCCGTCACTGCACTGTACAACAATCTGTGGTATGGCAACTACGGTTTCAACTGCCGTATCCAGCGTATTCAGGTGTGTGCCGATGAAATCACTTACCGGGCAAACAAAGCCGGTAACGAACTGGCCTATTACAACCAACTGAGTCCCAACATAGCGGCTAATACGGCCGATTTCGATACGACATGGGAGCTGTTCTACCAAGTGATAAACAATGCCAACAAATATATCAACAATGCTATCATTCCGGAAGATGAAGTATCCGAATACCAGTCGGTTCTTGGCGAAGCCTATTTCCTGCGCGGGTTGAGCTACTTCTATCTGGTACGCATGTACGGCGATGTACCACTTGTCATGAGCGATGAAGACCTGTCAACAGACGCAGCGCGTACATCTGTGGAAGAAATCTATGAAACGGCCATCATTCCCAGCCTGAAACAAGCGGTGGAATGGCTGCCCGAATCTCCGCGTGCCGGCAACAGCTCCACACCGACCAAATGGGCGGCAGAGACTTGCCTGGCAGACGTGTACATCACCATGGCAGGCTGGCCGCTGAATCGCGGAACCGAATACTACGCTTTGGCTGCCGAAGCTGCCAAAGATGTGCTGGACAATAACAGCCAACACCAACTGGAATCCAATTATGGCGACCTGTGGTTGGAAAGCAACAAGAACAGCAGTGAATTCATGTTCTGCCTGCACCACAGTTATGCCGACCGCGTAATGGCAGGACAGTACGGAAGATCTTATTACCCGTCAGACTATTACAATATAGATTATAACTCTTCTGGAGGATGGGCCGACTATTATGCACGCGAAGAGCTATACCTTGCCTACCCGGATGACGAGCGCAAGGAATGGAACTTCATGACAGAATGGTACACGACCGAGACGGATGACGATGGCAACCATATCTACGTGACCTATAAGGAAAGTGCCGACGGCCTGCCAGCCATCAGCAAGTATTATGACTATGATTATGGGAATCCGGCCACTTCCGCTCAGTCAAACGGTGTGACAAGCATCTACCGACTTCCGGATGCAATGCTGCTTTATGCCGAAGCCTCAACCCGCGCCACAGGAAGCGTAAACAGTCAGGCACTACAGGCTGTACAGGACATCCAGAGACGCGCCGGACATGAAGAAAGAGGCATTCCCCTGACCACAACCACGAATGCAGAAGAGTTTCTTGAAGCTGTATCTGACGAACGAAGCTATGAGTTCTTTGCTGAAATGCGTCGATGGTTTGAGATTGTACGTCTGGAGACAGTGGACGAGAAACGTTCCGAATATTGGAACAGTTCCTTGTTTAACGCAAACGGACATTATTACTTCCCTATACCTTCTGCACAGATTCTGTTGACGGGCTGGACTAACAATGCAGGTTATTAACACATAGGAAAATAACAACTGATTAGCCTGCGGGTGAGAGAGGATGCTTTCTTCTGATTGCATCCTCTCTCTGTTTCTTCAAGGAATCGAATCTCTAATTATTGTTGCCCGTCCGATAAAAAATCATATTTCGAGCACCATCCATGACAAAAAAAATATATTTTTGCAATATAACTAACACCAAATATCATGAACGAGCACTATGTGATCAACTTGGGACGTCAGCTTGGAAGCGGCGGAAAAGAGATAGGAGAAAAGCTGGCTAAGGAATTGGGAATTTCTTTCTACGACAAGGAGCTTATCAATCTGGCATCTGAAGAGAGCGGACTTTGTCGGGAATTCTTTGAAAAAGCAGACGAAAAGGCTTCACAGACCATTCTTGGAGGTCTGTTCGGCACCCGCTTCCCGTTTATCACAGAAGGGGCATATCCATACAACTCTTATTTGAGCAACGATTCACTGTTTAAGATTCAGAGTGATGTCATCCGTAAACTGGCAAAAGAAAAATCATGCCTCTTTGTCGGAAGATGTGCCGACTATATCTTGCGTGACCATCCACGCTGTGCAAACGTTTTCGTTTCTGCATCACCGGAAGCGCGCATTGAACGTCTGAAAAAGCTGCACAATATCACGGCAGAGGAGGCAGAGCAACTGATGGAGAAAGCAGACAAGAAACGCTCCGCCTATTATAACTACTACAGTTACAAGACATGGGGAGCTGCAGCGACATACCATCTCTGCATAGACTCATCGGTACTTGGTATTGACGGGACGGTGGAATTAATCAAACTGTTTGTGACAAAAAAGTTGGAATTATAAGCGTGGCGGAAACAATACATTGCATATTGTAAAACATAATATCTTTCCTTACAAGAACTTTCGCGGATACTGTTCCTATGATAAAACTCTTGGAAATGAAAATTATTCGGCGGTCATAAGAATCACGCAACCGAAAAAGAAGTAGAAATCATTGTTCAGCGGAGAGAACGGGATTCGAACCCGTGATACGCTTTTGACGTATACACGCTTTCCAGGCGTGCCTCTTCAACCACTCGAGCATCTCTCCAATTATCGCCATTTATCAATGGTGACAATAATTATATGTTAAGATCACTTTTAGTTTCGCGATGCAAAAGTATTCTTTTTTTCTGTCATGCCTATACCCAAACCGCAAAAAGTTACTTGAGACGGAAATGAATTAATGAATTTTAAGAGGATTGTATCCCACATACGAATACTTTCAAAGCATTTTCTGTCGTTACATCGGCTATCACCTCCAAGGGAACAGAATAAATCTCCGATAGCTTCTCGGCCACTTTCACAAGGAAGCCGCTTTCATTTCGCTTTCCACGAAACGGAACCGGAGCCAAATATGGAGAGTCTGTCTCTATCACTATACGGGAAAGCGGAACATGGCCTAACGTTTCCGGCAATATGCTTTTCTTAAATGTCACCACCCCATTTATGCCGAGCATGAAACCGGGAAACTCCAACAAACGGGAAGCCTCGTCTTCCGTTCCGGTAAAGCTGTGAAAGATGCCTCTGAGAGCCGTTCTTCGATATGGCTCAAGCACTTCAAGAAGCAGCTGATATGCTTCACGACAGTGCACTATCAAGGGCAGATCCCATTCCAGCGCCCATTTAACCTGTTCCTCAAAAGAAATGGTCTGCTCCTTCACGAATGTCTTGTCCCAATATAAATCCAGCCCCACCTCACCTATACCATAAAACCTCTGCGAAGAGTCGAGCCATTTTTTTATATCTGCCAGCCTACGCTTCCAATCCGCATCTACCGAAGTGGGATGAAGGCCAATTAAGGGATAGCATCCTTCATGGGAAGAACATAGGGCTATCATGGATTCAACCGTCGTATCATCGATGTTCGGCATAAACATGCGGGTCACTCCGGCCTCCTTTGCACGTACAATGGCGTTATCCCTGTCCGCATCAAACTCCTCCACGTACAGATGCGTATGCGTATCTATGAAAGTGACCATAGACTACATTTTGCGGTTCATCAGATGACAGACAAAGTTGCGAAGATTGTTCTTCAGAGCATCGTCCACGCTTACCTCGTCAAGCAATCTCAGACCTTCCTCATAATATGAGTTGATTTTCTGAACACAAAGTTCCGCAATGCCTACCTTATCATATATTGCAACAACAGACCTTATCTTCTCTGCCGGATCAAAGTCAGTCGCATCCACCCATTCCTGCAACTTCTTTCTGTCTTCTGAATCTGCAAGAGAGAAAGCGGTTATCAGCATGAAGGTCTTCTTGTTGCAAAGGATGTCACCTCCTGTCATCTTGCCGAATACAGCCGGATCGCCGTACACATCCAGGTAGTCATCCTGCAACTGGAACGCCAGTCCCATCCGGATGCCGAAATCATACAGCAGCTGTGTGTCCTTTTCTGAAGCACCACCCAATATCGCACCTATTTTCAGTGCCGCAGCAAGCAAAACAGACGTTTTGAGACGGATCATATCAATATATTCATCTACGCTCACGTCCGTGCGGGTTTCAAACTCCATATCCCATTGCTGGCCTTCGCACACCTCCAATGCCGTGCGGCCGAAAACATCCATTACCTCTTTAATGTGTTCTTCCGGACAGCACTGCATCATAAACCTGAAAGAAAGAATCAACATGGCATCACCGGAAAGGATGGCTGTATTTTCATTCCACTTCTTGTGAACCGTAGGCTTGTTCCTGCGCATGTCGGCATTGTCCATCAGATCATCGTGCAGGAGTGTAAAGTTATGATAAGTCTCCAGACCTGCCGCCTGAGGAAATATACGGTCCACGTCCTCCCTGTATAAGTTATAAGCCAACAGCATAAGCATCGGACGAAGACGTTTGCCGCCAAGACCAAGCACATATTCCACCGGCTCATACAACCCTTTCGGTTCGCGCATATATGGCAGATTCTCTATAAACGAATGAATCCGCTTTAGCAGTTCTTCACTGTTCTCCTGTTTCATACCAGACGTTTTAAGTTTCTTTATCGCAAATATAACGCAAATCAACGTAACAACCGACAGTTTCACTGACATATTACGCTTTACCCGCCTCAATAAAACCGACAAAAAGAGTTGTAAGAACATCCGCATCATATAGCGTCAGTATGTTTCTACAAAAACGAACGAAGACTTCGGGAAAAACATGCGGTCGTTTTTGTAAAGCCAAAAGGTCAATAAACATTTTCTCCGTTTCCGGCCGAAGAATATAAACAAATGCCTATCTTTGGACATTATTTGCAGAATCATCAGTCATGAAGAAAATTATTATAGCGATTGACGGGTTTTCCTCCTGCGGAAAAAGCACAATGGCAAAGGATCTTGCCAAAGAAATAGGTTACATTTACATTGACAGCGGTGCCATGTACCGTGCCGTGACCCTTTATTGCATCGAACATCACCTGTTCGATACGGACGGAAACATAATGGAGGACGAGCTGCAACGGCAGATGAAAGACATCCGTGTCTCTTTCCGGCTGGATCCGCAGAGGCAATGTCCGGTGACATGCCTGAACGGAACCGATGTGGAAGAGCAGATACGCACCCTCCAGGTGTCATCCCACGTCAGTCCGGTAGCCGCTTTGGGCTTTGTCCGTGAGGCAATGGTGGAACAGCAGCAGATGATGGGAAAAGAAAAAGGAATCGTCATGGACGGGCGTGACATCGGCACTACTGTATTTCCAGACGCTGAGCTGAAGATATTCGTGACCGCCTCCGCACAAGTACGGGCACAACGGCGCTTTGACGAGTTGAAAGCCAAAGGACAGGATGTGTCATTTGACGAAATCCTGAAAAACGTGGAGGAACGCGACCGCATAGACCAGACCCGCGAGATCAGTCCGCTACGCAAGGCAGAAGACGCCATACTACTGGATAACAGCTATATGACCGTCGAAGAGCAGAAAGATTGGCTGAAAGAACAATTCAACAGAGTTATTCATGAATAGTGTTGAAATAGACGAAGGGTCAGGATTCTGTTTCGGAGTGACGGCTGCAATCCATAAGGCGGAAGAGGAGTTGGAAAAGGGAGAGACGCTCTACTGTCTGGGAGATATCGTACACAACGGACAAGAATGCGAACGTCTCAAGAAAATGGGGCTTATCACCATAACGCACAAGGAATTTGCAGAGCTGAGTGATGCGAAAGTACTGCTCCGTGCTCACGGAGAGCCTCCGCAAACGTACGAGACTGCATGCCGCAACCGTATTGAAATCATCGATGCCACCTGCCCGGTAGTGCTGCGTCTCCAAAAGCGCATAAAGCAGGAATATGACGCCACGCCGCCCGGAAAAGAAAAACAGATTGTCATATTCGGGAAGAACGGGCATGCGGAAGTGCTGGGACTTGTTGGGCAGACGGAAGGCAAAGCAATCGTCATAGAAAGTCTGGAGGAAGTGGACAAGCTGGATTTCACTAAAGATATACGACTGTACTCCCAGACTACCAAGTCGCTCGACGAGTTCCGTCGTATTGTCGCATATATCAGGACACACATATCCCATGATGCGACTTTTGAATATTTCGATACTATATGCAGACAGGTGGCAAACCGCATGCCCAACATCCGCAGGTTTGCGGCAAGCCATGACCTTATATTTTTCGTGTGCGGACATAAAAGCTCGAACGGCAAGATACTGTTCCACGAATGCAGGAAGGTCAATCCGAATTCATATCAGATAGACGGGCCGGAAGATCTTGACAAGAATCTTCTGAGAAATGCATGCTCAATAGGAATATGCGGAGCCACATCCACACCAAAATGGCTGATGGAGGCATGCAAAAGAAAAATCGAAGACAATTAGCATCTAAAAATACACTGTTTTGCAACATCTGATATACAGTTATTTTATATTTTTGCATTGACTAAAAACATAATATTTCTACAACAATTATGGAATCTATAAAATGTATCGGCATCCTCACATCAGGAGGTGACGCTCCCGGCATGAACGCCGCCATACGTGCAGTTACACGTTCGGCCATATACAACGGTTTAAAGGTAAAAGGCATCTACAGGGGATATAAGGGCCTGCTTACCGGTGAAATCAGGGAGTTCAGGACAGAAAACGTCAGCAACATCATCCAACTGGGCGGCACTATCCTGAAAACGGCACGTTGTCAGGAGTTCAAGACCCCCGAAGGACGCCAGACCGCTTACGAGACGATGAAGAAAGAAGGCATTGATGCACTTATCGTCATTGGAGGAGACGGTTCGCTGACAGGAGCACGCTTGCTGGCACAGGAATTTGATGTTCCGTGTATCGGCCTGCCTGGGACTATCGACAATGACCTGTTCGGGACCGACACCACTATCGGATATGATACTGCATTGAATACGATTCTGGATGCGGTGGATAAAATCCGTGACACTGCCACCTCACATGAAAGACTCTTCTTTGTCGAGGTGATGGGAAGGGACGCCGGCTTCCTTGCGCTGAACGGAGCAATTGCAGCCGGAGCAGAAGCGGCCATCATTCCGGAATTCAGCACGGAGGTGGACCAGTTGGAGGAGTTTATCAACAACGGCTTCCGCAAATCAAAGAACAGCTCCATCGTATTGGTAGCAGAAAGTGAAATCACAGGCGGCGCCATGCATTATGCAGAACGTGTCAAAAACGAATATCCACAATATGACGTGCGGGTAACCATACTCGGACACCTGCAACGCGGAGGACGTCCTACGGCTCACGACCGCATCATTGCCAGCCGTATGGGTGTGGCCAGCATACAGGCACTTATGGAAGGACAGCGCAATGTCATGATCGGCATCGAAAATGATGAAATCGTCTATGTACCGTTCACGAAAGCCATCAAGAACGACAAGCCGATTGACCCTGAGCTTGTAAACGTATTGCATGAACTGTCAATCTGACAACTATATAGAGCATGTCCGGCATAAATGAATGCCGGACATGCCTGTATTCAAAAAATAAATACAACCGCCAAATGGAATGCTTGCACATCATCACCCCTGTGAAAGACTCTATCGATTCGACGCTTGAAACGATAAAGGCAGTAATGGATTCGGATATTCGGGTACCTTTCACATATACGGTCTATAATGATTTCAGCACGCCCGAGAATACGCTCAGGCTAAAGGAGGCTGCCGACAAGTACCGCTTCGACCTGGTAAATCTGTCCGACCTGACCACTCATCCTTCACCCAATTACCTGCTGGTGCTGCAAATGGCACAGGCGAAAGCCATAGCCTCCAATGCCGGTTTGCTGATTGTGGAATCGGACGTTACAGTAAGGAAAGATACATTGCAGGGACTGTTCGACGGAGCATTGCAACGCCCGGACTGCGGAATCGCTGCGGCTGTAACCGTCGATGATGAAGGGAAGATAAATTATCCGTATCTGTATGCAAAAGGAAAGGAAGGCCGTGTGTTCTCAGTGAAGAAACATGTGAGTTTTTGCTGCTCTCTGCTATGTACCGATCTTCTGAGAAAGTTCGATTTCCATCTGTTGAACCCCGAAAAAAAATGGCATGACGTCACCATCTCGCACATATCGTTGAAGAAAGGCTTTTCCAATTATCTGTTCACAGCCTTGCCCGTGACACACCGCCCGCACGGTAGCCGCCCTTGGAAGCAGTTGAAGTACACTAACCCTCTGAAATATTACTGGCTGAAATATACCGGAAAGATAATGGGATGATAACGTCAGCGGCAGTTAGGGACAACCAAGAACACCTTAACCGAGCGACTGCATGTCATGTAGCCGTTTATAATAGCCATTCTTTTGAATCAGTTCCTCATGGGTTCCCCGTTCCACTATTTCCCCGTCGTACAGCACATATATCTCATCTGCATTTTTGACGGTAGACAAACGGTGTGCGATGGCAATTGTTGTACGTGTCTTCATCAGCCGCTCCAAAGCCTCCTGCACAAGCCGTTCCGACTCCGTGTCGAGTGCTGATGTCGCCTCGTCAAGTATCAGAATCGGTGGATTCTTCAGTATGGCACGGGCGATACTGATGCGCTGGCGCTGTCCGCCGGAAAGTTTGCTTCCCCTGTCTCCGATATTGGTATTGTAGCCTTCCGGCTTCTCCATGATGAAATCGTGCGCATTTGCAATCTTTGCAGCAGCAACCACCTGCTCCATAGTAGCGTTTTCCACTCCGAAAGCAATGTTGTTGAAAAACGTATCATTGAAGAGGATAGCTTCCTGATTCACGTTACCGATCAGACTGCGCAGGTCATGAATCCTTACGTTCTTGATGTTTATACCATCGATCGTGATTTCTCCGTCTTGCACATCGTGATAACGCGGCAACAGATCTACAAGCGTTGATTTCCCCGACCCGGACTGACCTACGAGGGCGATTGTCTTTCCTTTCGGTATTTCCAGATTTATGTCTTTCAGTACTTTCTTCTTCCCGTCATAGCTGAAAGAAATGTGCTTGAACTCTATCTTTTCATTCAGTTCATCCAAAGGTTCCGGATGAGCGGCTTCCTTTATCGTGTTCTCCGCTTTCAAGATCTTGTCGATACGCTCCATAGAAGCAAGTCCGCGCGGAATGCTGTAGCTGGCCTTGGAAAATTCCTTCAGCGGATTGATGATGCTGTAGAGGATGACCATATAGAATATAAATGTGGACGCATCGATAGACGCATTGTTTGACAGTATGAGCGACCCTCCAAACCATAGGACAACAACAATAAGCAGCGTACCCAGAAATTCACTCATCGGGTGGGCTGACGACTGGCGGATGGCAACCCTGTTGACTGCATTGCGATAGTCGTTACAGCATTTCTCAAACCGGTCGGTCATCTTCTTTTCAGCAATGAACGCTTTTATGATACGCAGTCCTCCGAGCGTTTCTTCCAGCTGTGACATCGTGTCGCTCCATCTGTCCTGTGCATCAAGTGACTGGCGCTTCAAGGCCCGTCCTACCTTACCCATTACCCATCCCATGGAAGGAAGTACAAGAATTGTGAACAATGTCAGTTGCCAGCTTGTGACTAACAGCGTGGTGAAATATGAGATAATGAGAATAGGATTCTTGAGCAACATATCCAATGAACTGGTAACGGATGTTTCCACCTCGTTCACATCACCACTCATACGTGCTATGATGTCTCCCTTCCGCTCCTCAGAGAAGAATCCCAAAGGAAGTTCCACAACCTTTTTATATAAAAGCAGGCGAATGTCTCTTACCACTCCCGTGCGCAGGGGAATCATGATGGCAGATGAGCCGAAATAGCAGGCAGTCTTCATCAGTGTCATAAGTCCAAGAAAAAGCCCCAAAAAGAGCAGGGTTGTGGCCGGGCCGAATGTGTCGATCAGGTTTGTAGTGTAGTAGTAGAAATTGTTTATCGCCACATCTTTCAGGCTTGCACTGTCCCACTCCATGAAATGATACACCTTGTCACTGTTCTCTGTCTTAAAAAGAATGTTAAGGATGGGTATCAGCAGTGAAAAGGAAAATACGTTGAAAACAGCTGACAATATGTTCAATACGATTGACCAGCCTATATATTTCTTGTAAGGCGCAACAAAACGCCGCATCAGTTGAAAAAATTCTCTCATGTGGTTGACATGGAATGATTAGCGGTTACAAAGATAACACATTTTTTCGGCTCTCACTGCGTAACGCAAAGCTAACTTACAGTTTGCCATCCTTCTCGTCCTCTTCCTTGAACCACGATGCGTAGGTCAGATAATTGCGCGCGGTATATTGGTTGAGAGACTTGCTCTGTTCAGGATCGATTTTCTTGATGAAATGCGCCGGTACACCTCCCCATAAGCTATACGGTTCGATTACAGTATTTGAAAGTACCAGTGCTCCTGCCGCCACTATCGCGCCTTCACCAACCGTAACATTATCAAGAAGAGTAGCTCCCATGCCAATCAGCACACAGTCGCCGACCCGTGCGCCATGCAGTGTTACATTATGTCCGACAGACACATCGTCCCCAAGTTCAACGACGGACCTTCCGAAAAGTGTATGCAATACGGCACCGTCCTGTATGTTCACACGGTTGCCTATGCGTATGGAATTGACGTCACCTCTCAACACCGCATTGAACCAAATACTGCACTCGTCACCAATGATCACATCACCGATAATGGTGGCATTTTCCGCCAGATAGCAGTCTTTGCCTATTTGTGGGGTAAATCCCCTTACTGATTTGATTAAAGCCATTTTGTAGTGTCTTTAGTTGAAATACATAATACTGTGTCTCAGTCCGCGACCGGCTCCGTGGCCTTTCTCAGCCATTCCCTTTCCGTATCGTCAAGCAATGGAGAAAGCCGCCTGTACACCTCAGAATGATATGCATTGAGCCACAGTTTTTCTTCGTCGGTGAGCATTTCCATACAAATCGGCTCTTTGTCGATCGGGCACAGCGTAAGCGGCTCGAACTTACAGAAGTCCCCGAATTCCGTGTGACGGCTTTCAACGACCAGCATAGTGTTTTCCGTACGTATTCCATAACGGCCTGCCTTATAAATTCCCGGTTCGTTGGTCACTGTCATACCGGGGAGCAGAGTTGCCGGAACGTAGTTCATGCGAATCTGATGAGGCCCTTCATGTACATTCAGAAAATGTCCTACTCCATGTCCTGTCCCATGCCCGTAATTGATGCCTTCCTTCCACATGAACTGTCGTGCAAGCACATCAAGCTGCGTACCGCATGTTCCACATGGAAATTCTGCAATTGACAGGGCGATGAAACCTTTCAGCACCAGCGTATAGTCTTTCTTCTGTTCGTCGGTCACGGGGCCCAACGCAACGGTCCGCGTTATGTCTGTAGTCCCGTCAAGATATTGGGCACCGCTGTCAAGCAGAAGCAGACCCTCAGGCTTCAGTGTGGCAGCCGTCTCTTCTGTCGCTTCATAATGCACGATCGCTCCGTGTTCCTGATATCCCGCTATGGTATCGAAGCTGATTCCTTTAAACATATCCTGTTGCGCACGAAACTCATGAAGTTTCCTGTCAATGGTCAGTTCCGTTTCTTTTCCGCTTTTCACCGCTTCTTTCAACCACATAAGGAATCTTACCATTGCTGCTCCGTCACGTTTCATCGCGGCACGGAAACCGGCTATCTCCACTTCATTCTTCACCGCTTTCATGTGAAGTACTGGAGATGACTTTCTTATGATATCAACCTGTCCCTCAACAGCCTGGTACAGGCTGTAGTTCGTTGTTTCGGGAAGCTGGAGGCACCGCCCTTTATAATTTGCCAAAGCGTCAGATACATGACGATAATCTTCTGTACGCACACCGTTAGCTTGCAGATACTCACGAACATCATCCGTTAGCTTTTCAGGAAGGATGAAAAGAACGGCATCCTTTTTTGTGACAAGAAGATAGCTGACAAACACCGGATTGCAATGCACATCATTTCCACGCAGATTGAGAGTCCACGCTATTTCGTCAAGAGCGGAAAGAAGTATGCCGTCGGCTCCGTCGTCACAGACTGCCCTGCGGATTCCTTCCAGCTTTTCCTTGCACGACATTCCTGAAAATCGCGCGGAAAGAACGAACGGATGGTTCAGTGGGATGGACGGACGGTCGTCCCATAAAGAATTGAACGGATCGGGAACGGAAACCACCTCCAGTCCATACGGCCGTAACATTTCCTGTAAAGCCTCTGCATCACTGACAGTATTAACAGCACCGTCAATTCCCACCTTATCACCTTTATATAACACGGAGCCCAACCATTGTGCGATGGTCGGAGTACCGGGAACGCGTTCTTTAAATAATATGTATCCGCTTCCAGAAAGCTGTTCTTCAGCCTGAAGGAAGTATCGTGAGTCAGTCCAAAGTCCACATTTGTCAGATGCGATGACAGCAGTCCCTGCAGATCCGGAAAATCCGGTAATCCATTTTCTGCATTCCCAGTGTGCAGGGACATACTCACCAGAATGAGGATCCGTGCTCGGCACTATAAAAGCAGAGATATGCTGAGTCCGCATGAACTGCCTCATGGCGGCGACTCTTTCTACGACAGTATGTTTCATAAAAAGACAGGATTTTTTGAGTTGTGCAAAGTTACTATTTCCGAATGATTTTTGATAAAATATATGAAGGAAAGTTTTGTAAATAAAGAAAGTATATATAATTTTGCGCACAATTTGACTGCCGAATTTTTATATAACAACATACTTTAATTCAAGAAATATGATTATTGTACCAGTAAAAGAAGGTGAAAACATTGAGAAAGCCCTGAAGAAGTTCAAAAGAAAATTTGAGAAAACAGGTGTAATCAAAGAATTGAGACGCAGACAGCAGTATGACAAACCGTCTGTCTTAAAGAGACTTAAGATGGAGCATGCGGTTTATGTTCAAAAAATACGCCGCGAGGAAGAATAATTATCACGCGAAAACCTTGAAATATTGAATTCTTTTTCATAAATTCGTTGCTGTATTAAAGCAATGTTTCTATGCTTAAAGAATCTTTCTTGAGGTATCTGCGCTATGAGAGGAACTATTCCGATAAGACAATATTGTCTTATGGTATAGACCTGTGCAAGTTTGAGGAATACTTCAAAGGAGTGGACGAGAATCTGGATTTCATCACGATAGAGGCGGACAATGTCCGTAATTGGGTGGTGGAACTGATGGAAGCTGGCTATACGGCCACATCGGTAAACAGAAAGCTCAGTTCACTTCGGTCTTTTTATCGCTTTTTGCTTCGGAAGAATCTTGTGGGTGCAGATCCAATGGCGAAAGTCGTAGGCCCTAAAAAGAAAAAACCGCTACCGGTTTTCGTGAAGGACGCTGACATGAACCGCCTTTTGGATGAAGTGGATTTCGACAAAAACTTTGAGGGAATACGCGACAGGCTGATTCTTGAAATGTTTTATGTGACAGGTATGCGCCTGTCGGAACTGATAGGACTTCAGGATGCAGGCATAGACTTCTTTGCAAAAGTGATAAAAGTGACGGGAAAGAGGAACAAGCAAAGGCTAATCCCTTTCGGTGACGAACTGGAAGGCGATATGAAAGCCTATGTGGAAGCAAGGAACAGGAATTGTGCCGGCAGGTGCGATGCTTTTTTCATCCGTTCGGACGGAAAATGTATGTTGCCTGAAACGGTGCGGCTTATCGTGAAACGAAACCTGTCAAAAGTCGTGACGCTAAAAAAGAGGAGTCCACACGTGTTACGGCATTCGTTTGCCACCTCCATGCTGAACCATCACGCGGATCTGGAAGCGGTGAAAGAACTGCTGGGACATGAGAGCCTGACAACAACAGAAGTCTATACGCACACGACTTTTGAAGAATTAAAAAAAGTTTATGAACAAGCTCACCCCAGAGCGTAAAAAAAAGGAGGTATTTATGGAAATTAGAATTCAATCCATTCATTTTGATGCGTCTGACAAACTGCAGGCATTTATTCAGAAGAAAGCCGGGAAACTTGAAAGATTTTGTGACAACATAAAAAAAGTAGAGGTAACCTTAAAGGTAGTAAAGCCGGAAACTTCAATGAATAAAGAAGCCGGTGTACATGTATTGGCGCTGAACACGGAGTTTTATGCGGAGAAGGTAAGCGATACTTTTGAAGAATCGATAGATGTGTGCATGGATGCCCTGTCAAAACAGTTGTTGAAAGCAAAAGAAAAATTGCAGGGCAAATAAAAAAAACGCAGAAATATTTTGTCATAAAGAAAATAACATCTAACTTTGCAGCCGCCAAGTCGTGGAAGAGCGGCTGCATTTTTTGTGACAATGCCTCTTTAGCTCAGTTGGCCAGAGCACGTGATTTGTAATCTCGGGGTCGTTGG
>CAZSYY010000028.1:0-25054 GCA_964611375.1 uncultured Phocaeicola sp.
CTATGTTCCTTTTTCTCAGCAAAATATTTATTCGCTTATATCGAACTCACGTTATATAGTTTGATACCTGTAGTTTACCGTAGGGTTACCTAAAAAAGGACCATGAATTTGCACCTGACAAACTTCGTAGAAACGCTATATTCTGCTTCCACCCAGAAACGAAAAAAGTTCTGATTCTGTTGTGAATCAGAACTTTTCCTAATCTTGCTTTGTAAACTAGCGGTGCGTACGGGACTCGAACCCGTGACCCCATGCGTGACAGGCATGTATTCTAACCGACTGAACTAACGCACCATTTTGTTTTTTTTCGTTGCTTTCTCTCTCGATTGCGGTTGCAAAGGTACAACTATTTTTGAACTCTGCAATACTTTTCCCTATTTTTTTTCATAAAAAATTTGCACTAAAATCTAATCCTAAAAGAGAAAAACAACACAACTATCATATTTTCAGATTATTACCCATATAATTTATGTTGACAAAAACTTATACTTTTATTTTCCTATTCAAACACTTTAAATGCGTATCCCTGCTCCAACAGCCATTCGATGGAACGTGGAAGGGCATATTTCATGTTTTTTTCTGATTTCAGCGAATCATGGAATGTGATTATCGAACCGTTTCGCACATATTTTTTGACAATATCAAAAACCTGCCGTCCATTTAGATGCTTGCTGTAATCACGTGTCACAACGTCCCACATAACTATTTTATATTTCCTTTTCAGTACATAATACTGCAGCCAACGCATGTGACCATGCGGGGGACGAAACAGGTCTGTATGCAGGTATTCATTGGCCTTGTCTGTATTTAACAGATAGTTTCGGCTTAGATACTCAAAACCTTTGATATGGTTGAACGTATGGTTACCTATACGATGCCCCCTTTCGACCACATTCATGAATTCATCGGGATACTTGCGTACGTTGTCGCCAACCATAAAAAAAGTAGCCTTGATACTGTATTTGTCAAGCATATCCAACACCCATCGGGTGATTTCCGGTATCGGTCCGTCGTCAAATGTCAGATAAACAGATTTTTCATTTTTGTCCATCCGCCAGAGTGCCTGGGGGTAAAGAAGCCGTAATATTTGGGGAGGTTGTTCTATCAGCATAGGTTTAAGGATTGCAATAACAAAGAAAAAAGCCCCTCCGAACAGACTATCTGATCCGGAAGGGCTGTCTGAACTATTGGTTACGGCTTACGCGGTTTTCCAATTGCTTATATAACTGTTCGAATGTCTGCCGATAATATGCAGCTTTATGTGAGGTTTTTCCTTCTTCTGAAGTTTTCAACTTCTCCATGCTTTTGCAGACATCGTCCAATATATAGAAATAGCGCATGCAGTTTTCGTATGATCCGGCAAAGCGCGAATTATCCAGGCTCAGATACCATGCCGAATACTCTGCCGCATTTTTAGCCAGAGCCTCCAGAATCTTTTCAGCCTTATCATATTCGCCCAACTTGATATAGTCATCTGCCATTTCTTTCGAACTACTGTACAGATAGTCATGCGGAACAGTGGTTGACGGTATCACCTTCTCACAATAGTCGAGAACCTCAACTGCCTTGTCGTCCTTACCTTCACGTATAAGCTGACTGGCAAGCTGTACGAACATTCGGCGATGAGTGTCACACATACGGAGTGTGGTTTCGTCAAGATAAATATCCGGGTTGTCAATGCCTCCGAACCTGAACTTGTGCATCAGATTGTCATACATCTTTTCAGAATCGATACGCGTTCCCAGTACGCTGTGACTGAACGGAGTGATACGGTAAGCCAGACCTTCCTGAACAAAATTATCTGTCAAGTTAAGCTGGTTATCCGTGCCTACGGTAACGGCCATGTAAATCGGACGTTCCCAGTTGGTGTTGGCCAACATCTCAAGCATCATAAGTTCACTCTTGTACAGAATACGTTTTCCCTTGAGCGAGATGTGCATGTAGTCTGGTATCGAATCCGGAACTATCATGCCGGAACGTTTTACGGCTTCCTTGTCAATTCTGAACACTATACTGTCGGTAGGGATCATCTGCAAACCAGCCTTCGGAGAGCGCACCCAATATTCAAGTATATTGTTCAGCTCATACGGATTTTCTCCAAACTCCTTTTTTGCCTCTTCCGGATTCTTCTTGTAATACTCATTGATAGTATTCATCGCTTCCGGACGTATATAAACCGCCTCATTATGACCGGTAACGTAATCTATACGCTCCCAGTTGATCGGTACGGAAGGAGAGTCGTATGCCGGACGGCGCATCTGGTCTATATACCAGTCGGTTTGCAGATAACTCAGGTTGCAGACACGTACATCAGTCCGGAATCCCTCAGTCTCCTGGTTATACCACAACGGAAAAGTATCGTTGTCACCATTGGTATAGATGATCGGATTGCCTTCCTCCTGTACAGAATTCAAATAGTTCCTTCCGAAATCACGACAGGTATAACGTCCGCTACGGTCATGGTCATCCCATGTCTGGCTGACCATCTGAATAGGTACAAGCACACATACTATGGAAGCTATCAGGGCAGCCTGCGTTTCCTTTATCTTCTTTTTGTTAAGCCATTCGGCAATGGCAGCCACACCCAGACCTATCCAGATGGCGAAAGCATAGAATGATCCTGCATAAGCATAGTCGCGTTCACGAGGCTGTCGAGGAGTCTGGTTCAGATAAAGGACAATGGCAAGACCTGTCATAAAGAACAGAAAGAACACAATCCAAAACTGCTGGATTCCACGTTCGCCCTTATAAGCCTGCCAGAATAGGCCGATGATGCCGAGTATAAGCGGAAGACAATAGAATACGTTGTGGCCCTTGTTGTTTTTCAGATCACTTGGGAGTAATGTCTGATCGCCCACCAGCATCTTGTCAATAAACGGGATACCCGTAATCCAGTTGCCATGCTCTATATCCCCTTCACCCTGTATATCATTCTGACGTCCCGCAAAGTTCCACATGAAATAACGCCAATACATGTAGTTGAGCTGGTATATGAAGAAGAATCTGATGTTATCCCATTGTGTAGGGATCTTCACCATTATGGTTTCACCGCATTGGTTGTAAGGCACCTGACGGCCCTTCACTCCTCCTATCCAGCTCTCATATGCCGCAGCATGGGAGTCGCTGTACATGCGCGGGAAAAACATGTTCTGGGCATATTTGTATTCCGTCTTGTGACGGACAACCTCGTAGCTGTCCTTTTCGTCGGGAGTTTCCTTTTCCTTGCGCTGATAGACGGGCGCACCTTCCTTTATATCATAAACACAACCGTCATCCATCACCTTCAGTGCAGGTTTGGATGCATATGTCTGTCCGTAAAATAACGGCCACGCACCATACTGTTCACGTCCAAGATATTCCCTCAAAGTGAAGATGTCTTCGGGAGAGTTCTGATCCATCGGCGTATTGGCGGAAGAACGGATAACTATGACAGCATACGATGAATATCCTATCACAATCATCATCATCGCCAGCAAGCTGGTATTCAGAGTGCGTGCACTGACACGGTATTTCTCCTTTATGTTGGCAAAAAGGTAAACGGCCAATACTGCAAGCAAGAGGATGCCTACCAGCACACTGCCTGTCCCGCTTCCGTAAAAAGGGATTCCCAAAAGCCCGACAGTAATCAGGAACGAGATATTCATGCGCTTGCGGCTTTTCACGACATAGCTTTCATATACACCCCAGATGATGCTCGCCGCAAGTATTATCATATAAACAATCACTCCGCTATTGAAAGAGAAGCCAAGTCCGTTCACAAACAGTAGCTCAAACCAGCCTCCCACCTTCACAATACCCGGCACAATACCGTACAGTACAACAGCAATCAGCACCATCGAGCCGCACAAGGCCAAAAGGCTTCCCTTAACGTTGGCATGAGGATTCTTCTTGTAATAATATACCAGAACAATGGCAGGAATACACAACAGATTCAGCAGATGGACGCCTACCGACAGACCTGTCAGATAAGCGATAAGAATGAGCCAGCGGTCACTGTGCGGTTCGTCTGCTCGTTTTTCCCACTTCAGTATGAGCCAGAATACGAGAGCCGTGAAGAGGCTGGAATAAGCATATACCTCCCCTTCCACAGCACTGAACCAAAACGTGTCGCTCCACGTATAAGCCAACGCACCGACAACACCGGAACCCATGACAGCTATCAACTTGCCTATGCTCATGTCTTCATCTTTCGGACATACGAGCTTCTTCGCAAGACACGTTATGCTCCAAAAAAGGAACAGAATACAGGCGGCACTCATGAGTGCACTCATGATGTTTACCATTTTGGCTACTTGCGACGGATCGCTTGCAAACTGACTGAAAAGGTTTGCCGTCAGCATGAAGAAAGGGGCACCGGGCGGATGTCCTACTTCAAGCTTATATCCGGTTGTGATAAATTCGGGACAATCCCAGAAACTCGCGGTAGGTTCGATGGTCACACAGTAGGTGAATGCCGCAATGACAAACACAAGCCAGCCCACCGCATTGTTAATCTTGTCGTACTGTTTCATGAATAGTTTTGTTTCTTATTTATCTTCGAGCGGCAAAGATAGCAAACATTTGTCAATGAGCGCACGCATATCATGCGAATCTCACAAAACGCCCGTTAAATTTTCTTCCAGTTTTTCGGGAGTTAATTTTCCTGTTTCAGGATAATAGTGCAAGGTTCCGTTCACATACGCAACACTTTTCGTGTGTCTCAGTACGGCAGTCATGTCATGGCTGACCAGGATGACGGCACACTCACGGTTGACTTCTTCCAGCAACGGATAAAGTTTCGCCTCAAACCGCCTGTCAATATAGGCATTCGGCTCGTCGAGGATGAGCACCTTAGGACTTGACACCAAAGCGCGTCCGAGAAGGACACGCTGCAACTGCCCTCCGCTCAACTTGCCTATAGCATGACGTTCCAACCCTTCCAATCCCATCCGCGAGATGGTATGCCGCACCTGCTCGTGTTGTTCTGATGAGAACCGACGGAAAACCGACTTTTTTCCACCCAGCCCCGAAAGAATCACATCGTACACCGATATCGGAAATTTACGGTCAATCGAACTGCATTGCGGAAGATAACCCATGCTTATTCCGTTTTCTTTCTCCCCGTTCAAGCAGAAAGTGATACTTCCCGACTGTGGCTTCAACAGGCCCATAATGATTTTTACCAATGTCGTCTTTCCCCCACCGTTGGGTCCGACAATTCCCAGAAAATCTCTTTCAAATATACGGAGACTGATGTCATACAGTACTTTCTTCCCCTCGTATCCTCCCGATACGTGCGAAAGCTCAATCAACGGTTGCATGTCCATCGGTTTGTGTGCTTCGGTTACTATTCAGAGATATTGCTATCCGCAGCATCTCTCTGTCCCAATGATAACTCAACGGATTAATGGTCACCAGTTTCAAGTTAAGTTCATTTGCTATCAGTTCCGCATTGCGGCGGTCAAATTCCTGCTGAATGAATGCCGTCCGTATTCCTTCCTTCCGGCAAATGCCGATCAAGACTTTCAGATGTGCCGGTGAAGGCTCCTTTCCGTTTTCTTCGATACATATCTGTTTTAGTCCATAATCTCTCGCAAAATAACTCAAGGCAGGATGAAAAATGAGAAATGCCTGATCTGCTGTTGCGATTTCACGTCCGATTTGCAGTTCCGTCTCATTGAATACCTGCGACAAACTGTCCATACGGTTTCTGTAATACTCCTGACCGGAACTGTCAAGTTCACACAAAGCACTACATACGTTTTCTGCTATCAGACGTGCGTTGGTCACGGAATTCCAGATATGCGGATCCACATTCTCACCGTTCGCATGTCTGTGCCCCTCATCATGAATCAGTTCAATGCCCGCCGACATGTCATAAAAAACCAGGTTCGGCATATTATCTTTCAGCCTGTCCATCCATGTTCTTTCAAATCCGATATATCCGATACGAAAACAGGCTCTGCTTTTTGACAACAGCACAAGTTGCTGGGGAGTGGGATCGTATGTCTCCGGATTGTTGCCATCAGGTACCATACTGACTACCCTGAACCTGTTACCGGCTATGGCTTCTGTGAAATAACGGAGCGGTTCGACGGTTACTGTCAGAGTTGGCATATTAGCCTTATCCTCCCCCGATCCGCACGATGCAAATGCCAGAATGCAGCAAAACATCAAAAGAAAGCTCCTCATGTTTACGTAGATTCTCTTTGGATTGATTTTCATGGATGCAAATCTACAAAAAAACATACAATCCACACAGATATTCTACCTTCTATACAGCAAACGGAATCTTTTTACTGCCAAAAATTATAATCAACGGGCATAAAATTTTTCTTCCATCCCGGATTTTCCTACCATCCATACAATGTCATCAGGCCGGAAAACAATGTCTGGAGAGGGATTCATGATTATTCCGTTGTCCCTCTCTATTCCCAATATTATGAGACCTTCGGGGCTGATGTCACGTATGGCACGATTGACTGCCGGTGAGTTTTCATCAAGCAGAACATTCTTGATGTTCATGCTGGAAGCAGTGTCAGAAAGATTTTCCGTTTCAGCCTTTTTTCTTGAGTTAAGAGCTTCGCGGAAAGCGTTCAGATCATCGTCCGTACCTACTACCGTAATCTTGTCGTAAGGATAGACAGCCTCCCCCGCTTTAGGAACGTCTATGCGACTCTCGCCTCTTTGAATGGATATGACGTTGACACGGTAACGCGTGCGCGGAGCTAATTCCTTCAATGTTTTCCCGATGTCATCAGATTCTGGAGAGACAGTGAAATCGGCCATGTGAAGGTTTGACAGCATTTCGCTGCCTTCAAGCTGCGACTTGACATAACTGTTCGCATCAGGCTTTTCGTCAGAACCGTTAAAATTGGTACTGAAGCGTTCCTCAATCATCTGCGACTGTTTCCGGAGCCGCTTTGAGAAATAGAATGATGCGATGATGGCAACAGCAATCACCAGACCAACTCCCGAAGCGACATTGAACAGACGTACCACAAGGCCCATCACTATGGCTGAACATATAATCACCTTGACAATGACGAGAGAGACAAGAGCTCCCCTATTGAAACGGTTGTCTGACCATAGTCTCCGGAACTCCGGCGAATGGTTCTTCTTGGATATGACCGCCCACAACAGCGGAGATATAACTGAAAAGACTATGACCGCACTAAGCAGATTTCCATATATGCCGGGAAGTTTTTCCTGAATGAACGGATGTATTTGAGAAAAGAACAGGGCAATGAATACAAAACATATAATCAAATAAATGGATGCACCCATGAACATGCCCTTCAGAAGTCTGTTCCAGTCATTCTGATGGTGTACCGACATGGAACCGGCAGTGTAACGCGCCAGCATTTGCAGCATCCACTTCGGCAAATACTTTTCAAGCATATTGCATACAGGGCCGGAAAGCCGGATCATGTAAGGTGTAAAGAATGTGGTTATTACCGATACAGCCACGATTATGGGATACAGATTACTGTCGGTTACATTCAGACTGACACCGAGCGAAGCGATGATGAACGAAAACTCACCCACCTGTGCCAATGAGAATCCTGCATGGACTGCCACCTTCAACGTCTGTCCGGAGAGCAAAACTCCGATTATGCCGAACAAAGTCTGTCCGCACAACACCAACAGAGTCAGGATAAGTATTGGTACTACGTATTCAGCTATGACGACCGGATCGATCATCATCCCCACTGATACGAAGAAAACGGCGGCAAAAAGATCCTTTACAGGCTGTACAACCTGATTTATTCTTTCGCTTTCAATGGTTTCTGCCAGTAACGACCCCATGACAAACGCTCCCAATGCGGATGAAAATCCTGCCCCTACTGCTATCATTACCATCATCAGACACAAGCCTAACGAAACAACAAGAAGAATCTCGTCACTTATGAAGCGGCGGAATTTCTTCAGCAGGGTAGGAAGAAGATATATTCCCAATGCCGACCAGAACACGAGGAAGGCTATCAGCTTCAACAGACTTCCCATCAGGGCAGTCCCCTCGAAATGCTGGCTGGCAGCCAATGTGGACAGCATGACCAGCATGACAACTCCCACAAGATCCTCAATGACCAGAATGCCCATAACAATACCTGCAAATTTCTGTTGCAGGAGGTTCATATCGTTGAATGCCTTAAACACGATTGCCGTAGATGCCATGGAAAGCATACCACCCAGAAACAGACTTGATATATGCGTGAATCCCATGGCAATTCCTGCTATGTATCCAAGGAACATCATGCTTCCCACTTTGGTCAGGGTGGCAATGACCGCACTCAATCCGACATTCAACAGTTTACGGAATGAAAATTCCAGACCCATGGAGAACAACAGGAAGATGACACCTATGTCTGCCCATGTCTGGATATTTGTCGTGTCTGTGACGTTCGGAAGGAAATTGAAGGCCGGTCCCGTAAGGAATCCTGCCACGATATAACCTAATATGACCGGCTGTTTCAGCCATTTGAAAAGGATGGTGACACATCCTGCAACAATAAGTATTATTCCCAGATCGGAAATCAACGGTGCAAGTTCTGCCATGTTTTTATTTATTAGTAAGCACTCTTTTTGTTTTGTTATCTTTAAAAATCACGCATTCCCCTATCGGGATGACATACAGATGCAAAATTAGAGGATTTTGACATACGATGTATCATTTTTTTTGCTTAATAAGTGGTCAAATACTATGGATATCCGGATTTCAGCGGATGAATGTCAGAACGGATATCCCACAGCAAAATGAAAGGCAAAGTCACGGCTGAAACGTGGAGAGATAATCGGATACCGGTCACGTCCGGTGTACATAGGGTTGACAGCCTTCATGCCACCGTCAAAACGCAGAATCAGGAAATCAAGGTCAAAACGTATTCCCAGTCCGTAAGCTGCGGCAAGCTGCTTATAGAAACGGTTGAACTTAAACAAACCTTCTGGCTGGAGTTCTCGGTTGCGAATCGTCCACACATTGCCGGCATCAATGAATACTGCCCCGTTCAGTTTCCAGAAAAGATGTGTCCTGTATTCCAGATTCAGGTCAAGTTTGATATCCCCCGTGTGGTTCACATAGTCAAGGCTGTTCTCGTCGCCCTTGTACCCTCCCGGCCCAAGAGAACGCACACTCCACCCGCGCACACTGTTGGCACCTCCGGAAAAATACAGTTTCTCAAACGGCAGACTCTTGGAATTGCCATAAGGCACAGCCACTCCCACCCCCGCATGAAACACAAGGGAGTTACGGTCGTCAATCATGAAATTCTTGACAAAATCCACATCCATCTTCACGTACTGGGCAAAGGCAATGTTACCAAGCTGGAAAGACTCGCTGTTCTTCGGATTATGCGTTATCATCTTGGAAAAAGCATAAAGCAAGTTGCCTGCTTCTTCAATATTGAGACGTATGGAATAGGAATTACGTTGTTTTGTCCCCATCGATGACATTCCCGAACTGTTATACGTATAAGTATATCCCATACGCACCAGAAACAAATCTTCGTAACTGTAACGCAGCAACGGATTTATCTGATCCATCTCATTCAGATATTCCTCGAAGGTTTCTGAACGGTAAGGCATATATATATAACTCAGATCAAGAACGTCAAAACGATGGGTCGTCCGGCTTTTTGACCAGCGGTAACTCCATGCAGCAGAAGCCACGGTACGTTCGAACTCCGGACGTACCTGCCAGTTATATTTTATCGTTACCTGCGAAGTGGCACGTATTTGACGCTTGAAATCGGACGAAAGGAAAGGAAACAAAAACTCAGGAAAGTTCAGTCCGGCCTCAACAGCATATTCCATATAGTTGCTGTTGGCATAACCTTCCAGGCCGGTAATTGCCTCGTATGCCCCACGAAACTTTACCGTAAACGTTTCCGAACCCTTGAACAGATTACGGTGCGTATATGACACGGAAGCCGCAGCCCCAAGGTCACCGGCCGAATTGGTACCTTCAATTTCAAATGCAACCGACTGATTCTTGTTCTTGTTCAAGAAAACGAATGCATCCAAATATGCAGAATCGGAGCGTACATCCTCACGGAAACGGATGTTTGAGTATTTCAGGATATCAAACCTGCCTAAAGCGTTGTAAGTCGATTGTACATCCCTCAGCCGATAAAGATTCCCAGTATGCAGGCGGTTGTAGTCAGTGATTTTTGTGGGACGAAGATACAAATTCCCTGAATAATAAAAACCGACGCCGCCAGAACGGAGGGAATCAAGGCCGGAAAGACCTTCCGCACTCGGCTCGACATAATCTGCATCGAAAACGAAATTCACGTCCCTGATATGATACTGTCTGTGCGGAAACGGTTCGTCCTCGTTCCTTAACCGGTATTGTGAAAGTTTCAATGTCAGACCCACTTCTTTGGAATTGAGCACCGTATCGGCCTGATAGGTAATGAAGTTCTTGTTGAAACGATAATAGCCGAGATTCTGGAGGTAGCGGGTTATCCGCTGGCGTTCTTCCTCAAACACATTCACGTCGAAGCGCATGCCTGACGAGAGCAACGTGTTTGCAGAATCAGCCTCCAGGTATTCCCTTATACCGGGATCTTCGATGTCATAGGAAATATGTCCGACTATGTAAGGCTTTCCCACATGTATCTTATAATATACTTTCAGCTTTTTCCCTCTTCTCACCTCAGCCGTATCCACTCTCGCTTCCATATACCCCATGTTCCGTACCGCACTTTCCATCTGTGCACGCGTACTTTCCGTAAGCGTCGGATCATATATGTGTGGTTCGTCTCCTATCTTATAAAGGATACGGTTAATCCATTTTGATGAGTCCGTCCCAGCTGCGCCATATACATACATGGGAAGTTTTACCACACTGAACCATTTTGCATTGGAGGTCTGGCGGACATACGAACGCATCTGGGATGCCTTGACGTCCTTGCTATCCGACTCAATCTTCACTGCATCCAACAGATATTTTCCCTCCGGTATGAATTTACCGACGGAACATCCGCTGAAAGCCAGCAAAGACAAAAACAGAACCAACCAATGACGTAAACCAATCTTCATACAGATAAGTGAGTAATCCTTACGCAAAAATAGGAAAAAAATAAAACATGAAAACGAATGGCTGCCAATAGATTTTATTTCAGGTCTTTTTCATTTCCTGACCATATTCTGTATTAATAAATGTAAAATAAGGGCTGTATGACCTGGTTTCTGACGAAAAAGAAGCACAATCGAAAATATCTTCTTAGCTTTGTCCCGAAAAAAAATACATAACACATCACCGTAATGCTAAGCAAGAACAAAATAAAATATATACGTTCACTGGACCAGAAAAAATGCAGGAAAGAGGAAAACGCTTTTCTGGCAGAAGGACACAAACTGGTAGGCGAACTGTTGGGAAGTTTCCGCTGCAGGCTGCTGGTGGCAAAAACGGAATGGCTTGAAGCAAATCCCGATGTCAGCGCACAAGAAATAATCGAAGTAACTCAAGAAGAACTGGAAAAGGCCAGTCTACTCAAGACACCGCAGGATGTATTGGCAGTCTTTGAGATGCCACAAAGCAGGTTTGATATTTCTGAAATAAGAGGTTCACTGTCTTTGGCATTGGACAATGTGCAGGATCCGGGAAATCTCGGAACCATCATTCGCATTGCCGACTGGTTCGGCATCAGACACATTTTCTGTTCCGCAGGAACTGCCGACGCATTCAATCCGAAAACTGTTCAGGCCACAATGGGGGCACTTGCACGTGTCCGCCTGCATTATTGTGACCTGAAGGAACTGCTCTGCTCACTCGACAAAGACACTCCCATATTCGGCACATTCCTTGACGGAGAAAACATCTTCACGACCGAACTGTCCTCGTACGGGGTGATTGTAATGGGAAACGAAGGAAACGGTATCAGCAAGGAAATAGAAGAATCAGTAAGCAAAAAACTTCTGATTCCAAATTATCCACAGGGAAAGGCTACAAGCGAATCACTTAACGTGGGTGCGGCAACGGCAATTGTCTGTGCTGAATTCCGCCGCAGGATGTCATAGAGGAGCGATCCTGGTGGAAGGGAGGAACTCCATTTCCGTCATATTGAACGGATATACATGAAAAGCAAACGATGAAGGAAAACTGCCGTTATGTACCATAAGTTTCAATGTATTTGAAACACGTTCTCTATACCGACAAAAAGATTCATCCGGCAAGCGCGGCATACAGCATGGAGCGACAATAATCAAGCCGCCCAGCCACCTTGTCCTCTCTATCTCCCCGTCAAGACGTTCCACCGTCACTACATGACGATCCGATTCGTCCACACCTATCCGGATCATACCAAGAATTTCCGCCTGATGCCAGATCCATATCCGATTTGCAGCGAAATACTCCATGAACTATCTCTGGCGTATCAGAGTCCTGTCAGGCATCTGTTCCGTAGAATCTTGAGGCACAGGACGGGAAGCGGATATCCTTTCGCTTGTCTTGGGATGCGTGCGTACCAAACGAATGTCACTGACCAACAGATCTCCCCTCAAACAAGAATCCTTCATATAATAAATGAAACCGCTCACGCTCTTATACTCAAAAGCCGAATCGGGACGAAGGTACAGGCGCTGATGTCCAGACCTTTCCATAACACGGGTAACGTCCTGTACACTGTCATTATCAAACGTTACCTTCATGCTCATAACAGCCTTGCCAACCGATTTCTCACGAGGAAGAAAAGACAGATCAGCTTCAAACGCCAACTCATCCTTCACCTTGAAAGAGGTATCCGTTTTCAGTTCAAACAGTACTTTGTTGGTGTAAGGAGACGATGTGAGCCAGTATAGGGAGCGATCCTGCCATATATTCACCGTATCTCCGGACATCGATACCGTAAGCTCACCGTCCTGGAGCGAGGCGATCTGTTTCATACGCTCACTGTCCGCATCGAGACGCTTTTTCAGATTATCATAAATGGCCGACAGCTCATTTCCGTGACGGGTGTACCATACCAACGACGAGTCAAATTCGGCTTCCGTCACATGATGTTTTTCAAATACATAGGAAATATAGGCCTGTTTCTTATAATTCTCCGAATTAGGAAGTTCGGCTCCCAACACGGTGGCTATATGGTAGTCATACAGCAAATTCTCCATTGCGGACGGCTGAATCACATCGCCCGGGATATTATTTCCGCACCCGGACAGGAGCAAAACCGCAAATGCTGTCAACAGAATATTCTTTCCCGTCAGTTTATTTCTTTTCATCCTTTCTCCTGTCTCCTGGTATCCATATTCAGATAACGACTGTAAAAAATCAACAGAGCAATTATTCCGCAACTGATCGATGCATCTGCAAAATTAAATATCGGACTGAAAAATACGAAATGCTCACCTCCCACAAACGGCATCCAGCTTGGCCAATATGTGTCGATAATAGGGAAATAGAACATGTCAACTACCTTCCCGTGAAGCCAGTCAGCATATCCCTGTCCCACCGGCACAAACGAAGCAATCTGTGAATGCGTGCTTGCACTGAAAATTTCACCGTAAAAGACACAATCGACAATGTTACCAACCGCACCTGCCAGAATAAGCGAAAGACAGACAATATATCCGTTCTTCACCTTTTCAGGCCGTCTTACGAGACGAAACAAGTACCACGTAATCAGCGCAACAGCCACAATACGGAAAAGAGTCAGAAAAATTTTCGCAAAGATTTCAAGCCCAAAGGCCATCCCGTTATTTTCAGTAAAATAAATATAGAACCAGTCCGTTACATGAATGTATTCGTGTAAATACATATTGGTTTTCACCGTAACCTTAATCAACTGGTCCACCACCAGTACCGCAAGCACAATCAATGCTGCCAGACGCCCTTGAGTCAGGAATCTTTTCATCTTTCTCGTTAATTGCATTTAAAAAAACAGGAAACGGAGAACCGCACATGGGAGTGATACCATGCACGACTTCTTCACGTTTCCGATTTTCCGTTTCTAATCAAATAACCATCATTTCTTTCCCTGCTGCTTTGCCTCGATGCTCAAAGTGGCATGAGGAACCGCACGCAGACGTTCTGCCGGAATCAACTTTCCGGTTTCACGGCATATACCGTATGTTTTGTTCTCAATGCGTACCAATGCAGCCCGCAGATTCTGAATGAATTTCAACTGACGTGCAGCCAAACGGGTGGTCTCTTCCTTCGACAACGTGTTTGCACCTTCCTCCAGCACTTTATAAGTTGGTGAAGTATCGTCCGTATCGTTACCGTCAGTATTCATAATACTGCTTTTCAGCTTCTCATAATCGCGTTCAGCGAGCTGAAGTTTTTCCATGATAATGGCACGGAACTCCTCAAGTTCAGCGTCAGAATACCTTGTTTTTTCAGCCATAGAGTCTTCGTTTTAAAGTTAATATTGATTCTCCGAGAGAATGGGTTCATGTCATATTTTGGTCACGCTCACGGACAACGTACAGTCATCCAGATTCAATTCGGCACCGCCGGGAACTTCATCTGCCAACACAAGCGATACGGCCAGAACCTGGTTACAAATATAAGTATTATATTCATTCACCGCATCATCCGTCATCGAATTTTTAGACAATGTCACAGCAACCTTGTCAGTGATATCAAAACCGCTGTTCTTGCGTATATTCTGAATACGGTTTACCAGCTCCCTTGCGATACCTTCACGGCGCAGATCTTCCGTAACCGTCACCTCAAGGGCTACAGTCAGCCGACCTTCATTGGCCACCAGCCATCCGGGAATGTCTTCACTGAAAATTTCCACATCAGACATGTCCAATACGGCGGATACCCCGCCAAGATCAAACGTATAGCTTCCGTTCCTTTCAAGTTCGGAAATCGCCTCCTGAGACATCTCAGCCACAGCAGCCGCTATTGCCTTCATCTGCTTGCCGAACTTCGGGCCAAGTTTCTTAAAGTCACACTTCACCCTCTTCACCAACACTCCTTCCGAGCCATCCACAAATTTCAGTTCCTTTACATTCACTTCGTTCAGAATCAAGTCCTTCACCGACTCTATATGACGTTTCTGTTCATCGTCAACGACAGGAATCATGATACACTGCAGCGGCTGGCGTACCTTGATGTTTACCTTGCGGCGCAATGCAAGCACCATCGAGGTAACATCCTGCGCCATCTGCATGCGTGCCTCAAGCTCACTGTCAATCAGGTTTTCATCGGCTACAGGGAATTTGGCAAGATGCACCGATACAGCCTCATCGCGTGACGTCACGTCCACCAGATCCGTATACAGACGGTCTGCATAGAACGGAGCTATCGGAGCCATGAGCTTTGCCACCGTCTCCAAACAAACATACAGTGTCTGATATGCCGACAACTTGTCAACAGACATGGCGCTTCCCCAGAAACGCTTGCGGTTCAGGCGCACATACCAGTTGCTCAGATTATCGTTCACGAAGCTGGAAATCAGACGGCCGGCCTTTGTCGGCTCATAGTCATTGAAGCACTCGTCCACCTGCTTGATGAGAGAGTTCAGCAATGACAGGATCCAGCGGTCTATTTCCGGACGTTCCTCCACCGGCACATTTTTCTCACCATAAGTGAATCCGTCAACATTGGCATAGAGTGCGAAGAACGAATAAGTGTTATACAGAGTACCGAAGAACTTACGGCGTACTTCGTCCACCCCGTCCGTATCAAACTTCAGATTGTCCCAAGGAGCGGAGTTGGTAATCATGTACCACCGTAACGGGTCGGAGCCGAACTTTTCGATGGCATCGAACGGATCGATTGCATTGCCCAGACGTTTCGACATTTTGAAGCCGTTCTTGTCGAGCACAAGCCCGTTGGATACCACATTCCTGAACGCAACACTGTCGAACACCATCGAGGCGATGGCATGGAGAGTAAAGAACCACCCACGCGTCTGATCCACACCCTCTGCGATGAAATCGGCCGGATAATAACTGCCGGAATCTATCAGTTCCTTGTTCTCGAACGGATAGTGCAGCTGTGCGTAAGGCATTGACCCAGAATCGAACCAGACATCAATCAGATCCAGCTCGCGCTTCATCGGCTTTCCACTGGCTGACACCAAGACTATATCGTCCACATAAGGACGGTGAAGGTCAATCCTGTCATAATTTTCCTTACTGTATTCTCTTGGGACAAAGCCTGCCTTCCTGTAAGGATTCTCAGCCATAAAGCCGCAAGCGACCGACTTTTCTATCTCCCAATACAGTTCCTCCACCGAACCGATGCAAATCTCCTCTCCATCTTCGCTGCGCCATATCGGAAGCGGGGTTCCCCAATAGCGCGAGCGGCTAAGATTCCAGTCGTTCAGGTTTTCGAGCCATTTCCCGAAACGTCCCGTCCCGGTAGATTCCGGCTTCCAGTTGATGGTCTTGTTCAGTTCGATCATGCGTTCCTTGCATGCCGTAGAACGGATAAACCAGCTGTCCAGCGGATAATAGATCACAGGCTTGTCGGTACGCCAGCAGTGTGGATAGTTATGAACGTGTTTTTCTGTCTTGAATGCCAGACCTTCCTGTTTCATTTTCATGCAGATATAGACATCCAGAGATTCAGCCGCCTGCGCAGACTTCTCGTCATATTTACCGTCTATTGTGAACTGAGGATCATAGGCATTCTTTACCCAACGTCCCTCATATTCCTTATATCTTTCCACATCCACGCATTCACTGACGAAAGCCTCGTCCAGTTCATCCAGCAGATAAAACTTCCCTGCCAGATCCACCATCGGACGTGTCTCTCCCTTTTTGTTTATCATGAACAGAGAAGGTATTCCCGCAGCTTTAGCTACGAAAGCGTCATCAGCACCGAATGTCGGAGCGATATGGACGATACCTGTACCGTCCTCCGTCGTCACATAGTCACCCGCAATCACCCGGAAAGCCTTGCCAGAAGCGTCATGCCAAGCACCGTCCGTACCCGTTTCCACAGGCTTGACCCACGGAAGAAGCTGCTCGTATTCCATGCCGACCAAATCAGCACCCTTGTACTCTCCTACAACCTTGAATGGAATCAGCTTGTCACCGGGCTTGTAATCATCCAATGCCAGTCCTTCCGCTTTCTTGTTGAAATGTGCATAAAGCAGATCCTTGGCCAATACGACTGTTATCTTCCCGCCAGTATATGCATTGTAAGTCTGTACTGCCACATAATCGATTTTCGGGCCGACACACAGCGCAGTGTTTGATGGCAATGTCCACGGAGTTGTGGTCCATGCTATGAAAAATGGTGTCCCCCACTCCGCCATTTCGGGCTTAGGGTTCTTCATCCTGAACTGTGCCACCACTGTCAAGTCCTTCACGTCACGGTAACATCCGGGCTGGTTCAACTCGTGCGAGCTTAAGCCTGTACCGGCTGCGGGCGAATACGGCTGTATGGTATATCCCTTGTAGAGCAGGCCTTTCTTGTAGAACTGCTGCAGAAGCCACCACAATGTTTCGATATAGCGGTTATCGTATGTAATGTATGGATTGTCCAGATCCACCCAATAACCCATTTTATGGGTAAGGTCTGTCCACTCCTTGGTATATTTCATCACGTCCGTGCGGCAATGTCTGTTGTATTCCGTCACAGAGATGGTTTTGCCGATATCCTCCTTGGTGATGCCCAATGCCTTCTCCACTCCCAGCTCCACCGGAAGTCCGTGAGTGTCCCATCCGGCCTTCCGTTTCACCTGATAGCCTTTCATGGTCTTGTAACGGCAGAACGTATCCTTGATAGTACGGGCCATCACATGGTGAATGCCGGGCATTCCGTTTGCAGAAGGAGGGCCTTCATAAAAAACAAACGAAGGGCAGCCTTCGCGTTCGGTCATACTTTTGAGGAAAACATCATTTTCATCCCATTTTTTCAACACTTCCCTGTTTATTTCGGAAAGGCTGAAACGGGAATATTCAGCAAACTTCTTACTCATGTCTATATTCTATTGGCGTATTTTCTGTTATCAAAATCTTATGGAGACAGTCCCTCCGCTTCGAGGTGCAAATTTATATGAAAAAAAAGTTATATGAAAGCATTTACAGACGAAATCTCCGTCAGGGACAGAGCAAAAAGAAGCCACAATCCCCTTTCCATTACACCAAAGGGATTGTGGCATCAGTCATGTTCAAGCACACGGCAGGCTACCGTTTTCCGCCACCGTTGCCGCCGATATTCGTCACCATAGAATTGAGTGTGAAAGTGTACAGCTCCGTTCCGCCAGAATAAGTCCCGTCAGAATAGTATCCGTAGAACTCTGTGCCGTCTGACACACTTCCGCCGGAATAGATAGTATAACTGCTTCCGCTCTGCAAAGACGGACTGCTGAAGAGCAGTGTCATGCGTGAATAGTTTTCAGGCACCTCGTAGGTAAGTACATCCGTTCCGTCGGAAGATGCGATATGTATCAGATTGCCGCTTCCCACAGAACCGCTGTAAATCAGCGACGGCTGGGTGCAAACTCTTGATGTCGGAGTACTCGTTTCACCTCCTATACCCAACAGTATGCCTCCCGTAATGGTAAACGTATTCTCATCACAATCGATGCCCCCTTCCGGCGAGTCTGTACCGACAGCAATAGTCAGTCCGCCGGTAACGGTCAACGTGCCGTTGGAGTCGATGCCGTCATTGCCGGTACTGTAACAATAGATGGTACCACCGTTGATTTCGATTGCATCAGAGGCGTTCATGGCATCGTCATAACAGTAGGAAGCTACCTGCCCACCATCTATGCGAAGCGTGGACTTGCTCTCTATGCCTTCACTTCCTTCGCCGCCTGTAGCCTTGACCTGCACGACAGCATCTCCGCTGATGGTAATATCACCGTCCGCCTTGATACCCTTGGCTGAAGAGTCAAGTTGCCCGTAAACGAACTGAGTACCTGTGGTTTGAACCTGCACGGTACCGCCGGAAATGGAAAGGTCTCCGTCACAGTTGATACCTTTACCCGCAGCCCCCGAGCTGAGCAAGGCGAGCTGGCCACCGGAGATGGACATGTCACCGTCACACTTGATGCCGGCGGCAGAGCTTATGTCGTTGTCATCCTCATCATACAAAGCCTCGCCGGAGTTGATGACAGTAATCTTGCCGTCCGTCATGGCAAACGATGCGCAGTTTATACCCTTCCCTTTTCTGCCGCCTATTTCGACCTGCACCGCACCGCCGGAAATGAAGAATCCGGTTTCTGCTTTCAATCCGTCAGAACTGTCCTCTGACGTAGAGAGATGAGCAAACCCTCCGGTCATTGTTATGCCCTCATCACCGCACTGTATACAGTCTCCAACTGAAGTTATGTATATTATGCCGCCTCCAATCGTAATCTGATTGTCGGTATGGATGCCGTCATTTGCAGCACTCTCCACCGTGACATGGCAACCGGAACGAAAACGGATATGGTCATCGCTCGTAATGGCATGATTGTTATTTCCAGTCACACTTAAATAACCTTCACCACCGAATATCAAACCGCCCGTACTGAAAAGACACGCTTTCATCTTCTCACCGCTACTCGTCTTCGTATCGTAATCGTCACCGTCTGTCAAGGTGTTGTTCGTTCCCTTCTCTGTCACGATAAAGGCACGCTCGGAAGACTGTATGTTGATGGCTGCGCCGTCGGGATTAAGCAATGACACACCGCAAAGGGACAGACAGAAAGCGTCATCACTGTAAATCTTGAATGAACCGTCGTCCGTTTCCCCACTCAGCTCATAACTTACATTCGACAGCTTAGAGTTTACCACCACATGCGCACCGTCCACTTCTACATCAATACCATCCGGATAACCAGTTACTTCGGCAGTTGTCCCGTTATAAGTGACAGTTACAACTGTAGAGAAGTCATAGCGTTCAATAAAGTCATAATAGCTTTCGTCAGACGGGTCGGTAACGACCTCATCTTCCATGCTACCATACGTTTCTTCGTCCGTCTCATCGAATGCAATAGAGAAATCCAATATGCTGCTACCCGAAGAAGTGGTGCCCGTCGATCCTCCACCCTGTACAGGAATCATATTTTCGCCGAAATGGTGATCATCATCAGAACAGGCAGTCATCATGAACACCAGCAATGACGCTCCCGTGATGTACGAAAGCGTCATTTTATTGAAGATAAGGTTTGACATCATTGTTCGTTGTTTTTATATTATCTTGTTTTCAGTTCTCCGCCACCCGGCAATGAATAAGTCTTGCCTTCCAATGACGGATTCTGACTTGCATCGTAGTAAATGTCATGTCCGTTACCGACAATATTAGCCACACTGCCGTCCGTAATGTCAGCCTCTATCAGCGACACGTAAGCATCTTGTGACAGTTCCCAACGGCTGTCTTTGCCGATGCGTACCTCTGCCGACTTAGCCTTTCCGTCCGGATTGACAGTTCCCTTCAGCACAGACCCGTCAGTAAGGCTCAGACGAATACGGCTGTCAGCATCTGCCAGCAAATCGCCTTCCAGTGTCTGCTTGCGTGCCGTGATGACGGCTGTACCGCCGTTCTCACCTTGATTTCCCCAACGGGAAGCTGCCGCATTCAGCAGAACGCCAGAAGTACAATTGATGTCGTTGTCAGACAATGTAATATAGGCGGTAGAGTTGGTAACGAAAAAGAGCGGACTACCCTCGCCAGTGACATGAATAGCGGAACGGGTTGCCTCAAACTCTCCGTCTGCTCCTTCAGCATCGCCTGAAAAACTCTGGTAAATCATTATGCCCCACTTGTTCGCATAGCTGCATGTCATCCGGCAACTGTCCAGACGAATACTGTTGGAACCTTCGATGACTGCCACTTCACTGCCGTCAGAGACGATGTCTGCCTTCCTGATGGAAAGCTGTCCGGTGGAGTACAGACCCGGAGAATCCTGTCCGTGACTGACGATACGTCCGCCGTTCACAGTGATCAGGCCGCTTCCCCTGTCAGTAGCCACAGGCGCTGCATTCTTTCCGCTGGTTGTGATATCTACATTCAAGGCATAAATCGTACCGCCGCCACTGCACATGATGCCGTGTCCGCCGTCACCGGTACATATTATCACATCGTTCACCGAACTGATAACGCTTCTCCCATGAGCAAAAATGGCATTGGCACCAAGACCTGATGTGACGATGCGGTTGCCGGACGAGCTTATCTCAGCATTGTCTCTGCCCAACACACCGGCATTCAGCCCTTCAAAGCTGCTATGATCCTGCGAAGTAGTGTTGCCGGAAGTGGTGATCATGTTATTGCGCAATACCACCCTGCTGTCGTTACGTGCTGCCACTGCGGACTGATTCTCCTCAGTAGCACGGATTTCTTCGCCTTCCTTGACAAGTTCTCCTCCAGTAACCATAGCAACAGCTTGTATCAGGTTCTCGTCAAACTGTCCGCCCGGTCTTCCTGGAGGCATCATACCTTCTCCGCCAGGAGGCATCCCGCCACTTGGCGGCATTCCACCACCGGGAGGCATTCCCATTCCGCCACTTGGCGGCATTCCACCGCGAGGCGACATTCCCATTCCGCCGGGAGGAGGCCCGTCCGGCCTGCCTCCTTTTGGAGGCATCGCATTCGCCTGCATAGGACCAGACATAGAATCATCAGACGAGCTGCTGTTCCGCGTACTTCCGCAAGCATAAAAGCAAATACCTGCTCCAATGAGCAGACAAACAGATAGATAACTTTTCATTTTCATTACTTTTTTCTATTAACAGCAGACAAAGTTGTGACATATCTCTTTAAAATCCAAACCGTATTTTTAAAAATAGTTATCTGATTACGAACGACATACATATTTAGCCACATACGGGAAATATCCTACTGACGTTCAGACATCCGACTCCCAACTGTCACAATTCGGTATTCGCGGGAAGCAATACAACATACATACAATCAACGAATTACAGGTAAGAACACCTAATTTTACCGCAATCATTCAGCATACATGGGAACTCAATATAAACAATATCCATGTTGACACGCGAGCATACGGTAAAGTACATATTGGTTTGGAGAATTAAAATTTTTATTGTATTTCATTATAAATCTTTGTGACTTGGAACAAATAAAACGGAGTCATCCATCAAAAAACATTAGGAAGCTTACCGACAACCATCAGCACATTTTCTCGAAAGCAAGCCGACATTAGTGAGTCAAAGCATACCATCTTATTTTCAAAATTTTTGCCCGATAAAATATCTGACAATCAGCAAAACCGAGAAATATGTTACTACGTAATATAAACACAACCTGTTGTTTATCAAAAAAAAAACAATATAAATTTGCAGTAGGACATATAGTCCCGGAAGAATAATATTGTACAACTTCTTAAACATTGCAGATCATGTTAAAGAACCAATTTTTCAAGCAAGTTAATGCTCCGACTGCCTGTGGCAGCGCATGTGGAGCCGGTGACAAACCAGAAGAAAAGCCTGCAGCATGCGGAAGCGCGTGCGGTGCCGGTGACAAACCAGAAGAAAAGCCTGCAGCATGCGGAAGCGCGTGCGGTGCCGGTGACAAACCGGAAGAAAAGCCTGCGGCATGCGGAAGCGCGTGCGGTGCCGGTGACAAACAGTAAAAGCCGACAAGCAAACGAACTGCTCCTGCCATACCGTCAAAGTGTGGCAGGAATTTTAATTTGTCAGAAAGATGGAATATTTTGCTTTTCAATGGCACATAACCGAAGCCTGCGACCAGCGTTGCAAACACTGCTACATTTACGCGCTTGGCAGCCATGCCAAATTCAAGGAAATGCCGGAAAAAGATCTGGATACCGTTATCGCCAATATAAAGGTATTCGGCAGGAAAGCCTGCCGCCAGCCGTATCTTTACATAACCGGAGGCGATCCGATCCTGCATCCGCATTTTTGGGAACTGGCTGAAAAACTGAAATCAGAAAAGATACCTTTTGCTATTCTGGGCAATCCGTTCCACTTGAACAATGAAGTATGCAGACGCCTGTCAGAGTGCGGTTGCCGCAAATACCAGCTTTCATTGGACGGGCTGGAAGCCACACACGACCGCATACGCCGGAAAGGTGCTTTCAGGGAAACGCTTGAAGCCATCCCGTACCTGCAACAGGCGGGCATAACCGTGGCAATCATGGCAACTGTCTCAAAATGGAATTTCAAGGAGATACCGCAATTGATTGACATTGTGGTGGAGCACAAGGCCGACGTGTTTGCCTTTGCCCGCTACTGTCCCGATGCAAACAGCAAAGGATCATGCTGCACCCCTGATGAATACAGGCATCTGCTAAAGCAATGCTGGGCGAAATTCGGGCAATATAAGGGTGGACAAACATATTTCAACCTGAAAGACCACCTGTGGACTTTGTTCAAATATGAAAACGGCTTGTTCAATCCTTCTGACTATCCTGACGATGAAACCGTATATGACGGATGCAACTGCGGTAACTGCCATCTCACCATCCTGTCGGACGGAGCGGTATATGCATGCAGACGCATGGAAAGCAAGGTGGGCAATGCCCTGCAAGATGACCTGTATGACCTGTTCACAGGAAGAGAGATGGACAAATACCGTATGTACGAAAACTTCATGAAATGCGGAAAGTGCGAACTTCTGCGTTTCTGCCGCGGATGCCCGGCCGTTGCCTACGGCTATCACGGCAACATGTATGCACCAGATCCGCAATGCTGGAAACAACTCTGAAACCAAGACTATGATAACAAACGCAGTGATAGAAAACATGCTGGAACGTCGCAGTATCCGACGGTTCCGGCAGGAACAAATCAGTGAAGAAGAACTTGAAACCATCTTGCAGGCCGGACTGTATGCCCCAAGTGCAGGCGGCCGCCAAGGAGTAATCTTTGTGGTGTCGCAAGACAAGGAGACAAACGAAAAGCTTGGGCGCATCAAAAAGGCACATTTTCACGGCAGGATGTCAACGGCTGATGTTTACATCTCCAAAGAACAGCCGAGCATTGCCGATGATGCCTCAATCAAAAACGCCTTTTATGACGCTCCTACGGTAATTACCCTTTTTGCTCCCAAGAAATTCCTTTATGCTGAAAGCGATGCTTGTGTGGCAGCCGAGAACATGCTTCTGGCAGCCACTTCGTTAGGCATAGGCTCATGCTATATCGGTTCGGCCTGGGATTCGTTTGATGATCCGTTCGGACATGAAACGCTCTTAAAATGGGGCATACGTACCGACTATTACGCAGTCCTCCATGTGCTGCTCGGCTATCCGAAAGACCCGATGAATGAGATCAAAGCCAAGCCCCGAAAGGACGGGCGTTTGATCAGAGTATGATAACTCATAAAAACGTAAACAGATGAAAAAGGCAATATTGTTACTATTGGTAGTCTTGACTGCTGTTCCGAACATTTCCGCACAGAAACGGCTAATGTTCGACCTTTCACACGGACAATTTCAAGATGTGTTCATTTCCCCGTCTTACTATGATTATGTTATTCCTGCTTATAAGGAGATTCTCGACCGGAACGGAATAGAGTATATAGAGAATACGGAAGAAATCACATGCGAGTCTCTCAAGGACATAGATGTGCTGCTCATGCTTTCTCCGTTGGCCATCTCCACTCAAAAGCCGATAACAGAAAGGGAAAAAGAAGCTATTATCCACTTTATCCGCAAAGGAGGCAGTGTCATAATGATGATAGATGAAGAATCGCACAGGGTAAAACTGGACGAATACGGAGCCAACGACATAACTCGGCAATTCGGAATAGAAATAGGCGATGATATTACCGATGTCCCCGGCAACTGCGGTGCGGTCAGCTTTGAAAACGAGATATTCAACGGACGCAGAGAAATACCTTACAGCGGTTCAAGGCTCATGAAAGGCGGTATTCCTGCCAGCGTATGTATGGAAGGCGGTTACCTGCATGCCTCATACGTGAAGTTGGAAAACGGAGGCAAGCTGTTCGTAACAGTGGAGACTATGGTCGGATTACTAATGGGGTATCCCGATGGAGAACGGAACATTCACAAAAAGATGGAAACCCGCTGGTGGGGAAAAGACAGTAAGCTGTACATGGAAGAACTTATCCGGTGGTGCATAAAAAAGAGGCCGACTCAAAAGAGATTTTGAAGTTGGCCTCTTGCTGTTTCTAAACAAAAGATATTACGTGAGTTCGGGATAAACAAATAACAGAAAAGAATAGGTAATCACAGAA
>CAZSYY010000029.1:0-24481 GCA_964611375.1 uncultured Phocaeicola sp.
GGACGGGTGGTCCCGCCCCTTGGCGCTGGCCGTTCCCCGACCGATGAGGTTTCTACTGAAAAAATAATGCGTGACACAGTTTTTTTTACACTACCTAGCCATCTTGGAAAATGTAATATTTCTATTGATACTTGCTTCTTTCGTATGTGTTGATTATTTTTTCGGATTGTCGGATTGCTTCTTTAACGGCCTTTTCATGTTCTGAAGTGAAATCGGTTCCTTCTTGTCTTTCTATCCATCGCAATACTCTTACTGCCTCCTCTGCTCCTATCATGATAAATGTGGGAAGCATTTTATGCGCTGTGCGGCATACGGACTTTATGTTGTGTTCCCGTACGGCTTGCCGCATATTCTCTATGTTTTGTATCGTCTCTTTGATAAAAGTCTCTATGATTTCATGTGCAGCCTTAGGGTCGTTACCGGAGAATGCCGTAAGAGGAGAAAAATCTATGTCCTTGCTTTCGATCTCGTGGCTGTGTTCACTGTATGTATTCTGTTGTTCTACTTTTGTAAAAGCACATTCAAGCACCTGAGTGAGCACTTGTTGAAGTTCTTTCAGGCTGAACGGTTTCTGGAGCATTGCGGCAAAACCTTTTGTGTGGAAATCCTCTATTCTCATGTCCCCACGTGCGGTAATGGCAATGACAGGAATCGTTTTTGCCTGAGGATGATTCAGGTTGCGGATGTGGAGCAGAAGCTCGATACCGTTCATGGCTGGCATCTGGATGTCGGTGAATACAGCATCGAACTCTTGAGTTTGTAACAGACTGAACACTTCCTCTGGATGCTCGCAACATCGTATGTCCATTTTTTCTCCTCCAATATTTTGTAACATACTTTCCATCAGATTCATCTGTATTCGGTCATCGTCAATTAAAAGGATGTGCAGCCGTCTTTGCATGATTTCTGTTGCAGTTGCAGCCATATTTTCCTTTTCCGGTGTTGCTGAAGGTGCGGAAGACAATGGAAGCGAAACACTGAATGTGCTTCCTTTCCCCGGAGTGCTTTCTACCGAGATTTTCCCGCGCAACAGTTCAACCAGCTTGTGCGTTATGGACAATCCCAATCCGAATCCTTCTTGTCCCTGTGCACTCTTAAGGCGTGTGAATTCTTTGAAGATACGTTGTTGTTCCTGCGGGGTTATTCCACACCCCGTATCCTTTATTCTGAATGTCAGATTGTCATTTTTATATTCCGTTTCTATTGTTATTCCGCCCGATGCCGTAAATTTCAGAGCATTTGATAGCAGATTTTCCGCAATCTGGCGGATACGGAAAGGGTCTCCATCAAGTGTTAGTGAGGGGTCGATATTGTTCCGTAAATTCATTTCGAGTCCCTTTTTCTGGGCTAAAGGAATGAATCCGTTACAGATGTGCACAAACAGTTCTCCCGGATTGAAAGCGACCGGCCGCAGATCCATCTTGCCCGCTTCTAAACGGTGATAGTCGAGCAGTGATGTGACGAGATCCAACAGATGCCTTGCAGAACTTTTCATGTTATTCAGATAGAACTCCTGTCTCCGGTCTTTGACGAGACGTAGCATCAGGTCAATATATCCCATTATGGATCCTGCCGGAGCCTTTATGTCGTGTGTGATGGTGAGCATCAGTTTCTCGCGTGCCACAAGCAGATTCTCAGCATAAAGTTTTGCTTTTTCCAATTCTTTACGGTAGTGGTTGTTGCGTGATATGTCACGTACGATGACTGTTGAGAACAGCAGTACGAGCAGTAATGCGGCTATGGATATGTTTGCCATCGTCCGTGCTGCCTTTTGGCGTATCTCTCTTTCCTGTGCCAGCCTTATTTGGGCGGCTTTCTGTTCATCCTGATTTATGTTTTCAAGTAGCTGGTTCACCCTTTTGCTGAGTTTGTATCCATCGATACGGAGCCTGTCAATGCGCTTGTTGATAAGTCTGGCCTGTTCCTGTTTGCTTTCCAGCACCTTGTGCTGTATTTCCGTGATTATATATGTTAACGTGTCTATCGGACTGTAACTCTCATTAAGTGTGTCCGAGTATTCTTCTTGTATCACATTGCTTACCAATGTCGAGTCCTCTTTCGGGGAAAATACGTCGGCAAATCTTTTGAAGAAACCTTTCTTCTTGTGCTGGATAGTGTATGAATTATAACTGGTGACTACTTTATGGCGGACGTGCGGTATATTCAGCATGGAATCCTGAACCGCTATGAGACTGTCAAATTGTTGTTGGTACAGTGCATCAGTCGGAGAGTCCTGAATGGCTTCGAGTACGGTAGCCATATTCAGCTGTTTGCTCCTCAAGAGCATGCGTACCGTGTCTAGTCGAGACTGCTGAAGCGTGTCGTCAAGCATGGTGGCCAGTGTGTCTATGGACGCATTCACGTTCTTTATCGCTTCAATGTAGTGAGAATATTCATTGAGCTTGCCCATACGCATGGTCTGACCGATAATTTCTGATTCATACAGCTGGCTGATGATACGGTGTGTGACATGCCGCCTGTTGTTGATGTCTTCCTCCAGTCCGGTCGGTTCTGTCAGAAGATCCATTTGCTGAAAGGTGTATGTGATGGCTCCGAAAAGAAGTCCTATCAGCACTATGTATCCGAGAATGATTTTGGTGGAAGTGGAGAACATAGGCTGCTATATCATTTTACGTGTCTTGTATCTGAAGCGCAGGTAATACATGATGCCGGCACTGGTCAGTCCGAAAGGGAAAGCTGCCCATATCCCTGTCACACCCCAATGGAATACAAATCCAAACAGGTATCCGGCCGGGAGGGATATGAGAAAATAGGCAATGAAAGAGAAAAGCATGATCAGGCGCACGTCTGCAATGCCTCTGAGTGCGTTGGCGAAGTTTATTTGCAGGCCGTCACCGAACTGGTAGAGCAGGAACGGTAGAATGGCCTGTGCCACAAGGATGCTTACCGCCTCATTGTCCGTGAACCATCCTCCGATGTGATGCCGGAGCATGAATATCGGGACAGATGTGCATACCACCATTATCAATATCAGATGGAAACCTGCATTTGCCGTTTGCTGCACGTTTCTGATGTCTCCTTGACCGTAGAAGTTGCTGATGCGTACAGATACGGCAGCCCCCATTCCGTAGTAAATCATGAAGCATACCTGTGATACGGCAATCATGATCTGGTATGAAGCCAGAGCCGTACTTCCCAGCCATCCTATCATGATGGCACTGAGACTGAATGAAGCCGTTTCCATCCCCATCTGTCCGGCAATGGGCCATCCTAACCTGTTGAGCAGACTGATGTCATTCTTGTTGGCACGGCTACGTGAAAAGCCCTGTCGGAACATGCTGTATCTTGGAGTGAAGAAGAAAAGTATCAGATACGTCATGAACATCAGGATGCGCGATACGAGAGTGGATATGCCTGCTCCGATAAGTCCCAATTCGGGAAAACCGGCTTTTCCATAGATAAGGATGTAGTTTCCCACGATGTTCAGAAGATTGCCTGCCAGAAGAATCCACATTGATACCTTTGTGTCCGTTATGCCGTCGGAGAATTGTTTGAAGGCATTGAACCATAGCACGAACGGAAGTGACGCAAGAAGCACAAGGAAGTAAGGCCTCATGAAAGGAAGCAGTTCTTCCGGTTGCCCGAGATGTCCCAAGTTGCAGTAAAGGATTGTCATGACCAGACATACGATGACCGCCAGCAAAGTGTTTGCCCACAAGCTGTTCTTAAGCATCCTTCCTATGTCGTCGATCTTTGATTGACCGAACAGGCTTCCCACTACCGGGGTCAGTCCGTAGGAAAATCCGGTGCAGAAGATGATGGCAAGGTTGAACATATTGTTTACGAAACTTGCGGCAGCAAGTCCTTCCGTACTGTGATGCCCGATCATCAGCGTGTCGGCGAACCCCAGAACAATTACTCCTATCTGACCGATTATAATCGGAATACCTAACCTGAGCAGCGGAATGTAATGGCTCTCTCTCATCTTATGGCCTTGTAGTATAGGATACTGCAATTTTCCGGCACGAAACACCTCCTTGCAGCATCCTGTATCTGTCCCGGAGTGACAGAACGGTATTTATTCACCTCGTCATTGATATCCTCTGCTTTTCCTGTAAGCTCGAAGTATGACAGGCTTGTAGCTACGTTGAGGTAGTTCATGTTGTTGAATATTTGTTCGCTCTCGTAGCGGTTCTTCACTTTTTCTATTTCCCGAGAGTCCACAGGGACTTGTTTCATCCTTTCCAATTCTTCCCGGACAGCTTGTTCCGCCTGTTCCAGTGTGACACCTTCGGCAGGCTTTCCGGTAATGATAAGCAGTCCTTCATCAATGCTTCCGGTTATGTAGGCATCGATGGAGGCAAACAGTTTCTGTTCCTGGATCAGCGAGCGGACAAAACGTGAGGATCGTCCGCTTGACAGGATGTCAGTAATCATGTCAAACGTATAGTAGTCGGGATGCATGCGCTCGCATATATGGAATGCCATGTAGAGTGCGTCTACCGGCACCCTTCTTTCCACAGTCTTTCGCCGTATGGCGGTTTGCTTCTCTTCGCGTGGGAGCGTACGAACAGGGATGTCGCGTTTCGGTATCGGACCGAACCATTTTTCCGCCAGAAGGATGGTGTCTTCAAAGGAAATGTGTCCGGTGACCGCCAATATCGCATTGTTCGGTGCGTAGTAATGGTAGAAGAACGCTTTTACCTCCTCCAGTGTGGCATTGGCTATATGGCTGATTTCCTTCCCAATGGTGGGCCAGCGATAGGGATGTGTCTTGTATGCCAGTTCCCTGATAAGGTGCGAGGCGTCGCCATAAGGTTTGTTCAGGTTGCGTTGCTTGAACTCTTCTATGACCACCTGGCGTTGCACTTCCAGACTTTTGGGACTGAAGTCGAGGCTCAGCATACGGTCGCTTTCCAGCCAGAATCCCGTTTCCACGTTCTGATGAGGGAGAGTGATGTAGTAGTTGGTGATGTCGTTGTTGGTCCATGCGTTGTTTTCGCCTCCTGCGTTCTGCACCGGTGTGTCGTAGTCAGGCACGTTTACGGACCCCCCGAACATGAGATGCTCGAACAGGTGTGCGAATCCGGTGTGCTCGGGATCTTCATCACGCGCCCCGACATCGTACAGCAGATTGAGAGCCACCATCTGTGTTGACCTGTCCTCATGGTGTACGATGCGTAGTCCGTTGTCCAGCGTATGACGGTTGACTTGGATCATTTCCTTGTTATCTCCTTATTCTTCTACCACCGCTTTCAGTATGCGGATGTTGTTCTCAGGACGGTCTTTCCTGTTTGTCTTCACCTTCTGTATGCGGTCTATGACGTCCATCCCGTCCACGACTTCGCCGAATACGGTGTATGACCCGTCAAGATGAGGCGCGCCTCCGACAGAGGTATATGTCTGTATCTGTTCAGGAGTGAATTGCAAAGGAGCTTCTTTCTTCATTATTTCCCGTGCCTGCTCTTCAAGCTCGTTTTGCAATGCCATCAATCCCTCATCGTCACCTGCACGGCGCATTTTGTATATTTCCTTTATTCGCTTTTGGGCCAGTGTGTTGAAGATGGAAGTCAGGCGTGAGTCTCTCATCTGTTGCTCTATGTCGAGCAGCTGCTCTTCCGAGAATACCTGTCCCGTTACGATGTAGAACTGGCAGCCGGACGATTCTTTATTCGGATTTATCTCGTCTCCCTTACGTGCGGCGGCTAATGCCCCTTTCTTGTGGATGAACTTCGGGTTGAATTCTGCCGGGATAGTGTATCCCACGTCACCGCTTCCTAATGATGCGGTGTCGGAAGCTGTCTTGCTTTCAGGGTCGCCTGCCTGGATCATGAAATTCTTTATGACACGGTGGAAAAGTGTGCCGTCATACATTCCTTCTTTTGCCAATTTGATGAAGTTGTCGCGGTGTTTCGGCGTTTCGTTGTACAACTTTACCGTAATGTTTCCCATTGTGGTTTCTAAACGTACAGTAGTTTCTTCCATATTGTTCTTCTTTTTATGGCCGGAGCATGCCGTCAATCCGCATGCCGCCAAAGCCAGCATAATAAATAGTTTCTTCATGTCAGGAAAATTGCTTTTGCAAAAATACAAAAAAGGCGGATACACGGAAATTTTGAGTTGGGGATTATTCTGCTTGAGATTTTGTTTGTTTTCTGAAGGTGCTTCAATCAATGGTTGTATTCATTTCCCGTATGGAAACATGAGAACCTCTTTCCGTTTTATAAAATTGACCGTTTGCCTTTTGGAAAATGACCGCTCGTTTTGTCTGGAATTGCCGTTTGTTTTTCCTCGTTTCATGCAATGTGTGAATGTGAAACAATAACGGATTGAAATCAAATATTCTTCTTTTGACGTTGGGCGGTTCACTTTATTTTGTTACCTTTGGGCATTATAAAATGAAAAACATGAAAACAGTCATATTACAGACCGACATTCGTTGGGCTTCTCCGGAAGAGAACACAAGGCGTGCCGATGAGCTGATGGCTCAATATAGGGACGCCGATTTATTTGTCTTGCCGGAGATGTTTTCGACAGGCTTCTGCACGGCTCCGGAGGGTGTGGCTGAACCTGCGGATTGCGGAACTTTACGGTGGATGAAGCGCAAGGCTGCTGAACTGGAATGTGCCGTTGCCGGAAGTATCGCAACGGAAGATGGAGGAAAATATTACAACCGTTTTTACTTTGTGTTCCCGGATGGGCGCACGGAGTGGTACGACAAGAAGCATCTGTTTACATACGGAGGAGAACAAAAGTACTACACGCCCGGAAGCGGACGGACGGTTGTCAGTTTCCGGGGCGTGCGTTTCCTGTTGCAGGTGTGTTACGACCTGCGCTTTCCGGTGTGGTCGCGCAACCGCGGCGACTACGATGCCGTGCTTTATGTGGCAAGCTGGCCCGCATCGCGTGCGGAGGTATGGAAAACTCTTCTCCGTGCCCGTGCCATTGAGAACCAGTGCTATGTGGTGGCAGTAAACCGTGTGGGAAAAGATCCATATTGCACCTATAGCGGAGGAAGTGCCGTAATCGATCCCTACGGACATACACTGGCAGCGTGTGAGGACGGTAAGGAGGAAAGTGCGGAGGCTATAATTGATATGGATGTACTTCACGCCTTCCGGAAAAAATTCCCTGTGCTGGATGATGCCGATTCTTTTACTCTTGATTGATAAATGATTTGTGGATAATTATGGAGAGCGACGATAAAATATTGTTATTGGGCGATGAGGCTATAGCCGTCGGAGCCATTCATGCGGGGATTTCCGGAGTATATGCTTATCCGGGAACACCCTCTACGGAGATTACTGAATATATACAAAAATCACCTTTGGCGCGTATGCGAGGGCTGCATTCCAGTTGGTGTACGAATGAAAAGACGGCTATGGAGGCCGCTTTGGGCATGTCGTATGTGGGAAAACGTGCCTTGGTGTGCATGAAGCATGTGGGAATGAACGTATGTGCCGATGCTTTTGTCAATTCTGCCATTACGGGAGTGAACGGGGGAATTGTGGTGTTGGCGGCGGATGACCCCGGCATGCATTCATCGCAAAACGAACAGGATTCGCGTTTCTACGGAAAGTTTGCGATGGTTCCAGTTCTTGAACCATCTTCACAGCAGGAGGCGTATGACATGATGGAATATGCTTACGAGTTGTCGGAACGGGAAAAACTTCCCGTGCTTATGCGCATAACCACGCGGATGGCCCACTCGCGTGCGGCAGTGAAAGTGAAGAAAGAATTTTTTGACTTGGTTTCTACGGGAAGGGAGTCTGTCCCCTCCGACTGGGTCTTGCTGCCAGGCAATGCACGCCGCCGCTATATGGAGGTCATCGCGGGACAGCCCCGATTGCTTGAACTTTCCGAATCTTCTCCATTCAACAAGGCCGTGTTCAATGAACATGGTTCCGGGAAAGGTATCGTGGCATGCGGAATCGCTTACAATTATGTGATGGAAAATTATCCTGACGGATGTCCGTATTCCATAGTTAAGGTTTCTCAGTATCCGTTGCCTATGAACCAGCTCCTCCGTCTGGCAGATTCATGCGGGGAGTTGCTGGTAGTGGAAGACGGTCAGCCTTTTGTGGAAGAACAGTTGAAAGGACTTCTTCCGACGAGATATGTGGTAAAGGGCCGTTTGAGCGGTGACCTTCCCCGTACCGGAGAACTTACTCCCGACAGTGTGAAGGCGGCTCTTGGTATCCCGTGTGCCCAAGTCTACGCTCCGGCAAAGAATGTCGTTTCGCGTCCGCCTGCCTTGTGCAGCGGTTGCGGACATCGTGATGTGTATGATGCACTGAACAGTGTTATGTCGGAATATCCCGGTGCGAAAGTCTTCGGCGATATCGGCTGCTATACGTTGGGTGCTCTTCCGCCGTTCCGCACGCTTGGCAGTTGTGTGGATATGGGAGCCTCAATCACTATGGCAAAGGGGGCGGCTGATGCCGGACAGTTCCCTTCCGTTGCGGTTATTGGTGATTCCACCTTCACCCATTCCGGCATGACCGGTTTATTGGATGCGGTGAATGACAAGGCAAACATCACGGTGATAATATCGGACAACCTGACTACGGCTATGACCGGAGGACAGGATTCAGCCGGAACCAACAAGTTTGAGGCCATCTGTATCGGATTGGGTGTCGAGCCGGAGCATGTGCGTGTAGTCGTGCCTCTGCCGAAGAACATGGAGGAGATAACACGTGTCATCCGTGAGGAAATAGAGTATCATGGAGTTTCTGTCATCATTCCGCGTCGCGAATGTGTACAGACATTGAACCGCAGGTTGAAAAAGAAAAAAGCAGAGAAGAAATGAAAACAGACATAATACTTTCCGGAGTAGGAGGGCAGGGCATCCTGTCCATAGCCACGATTATCGGCGAGGCGGCCATACGCACCGGACTCGCCTTGAAACAGGCCGAAGTGCACGGGATGAGCCAGCGCGGGGGAGACGTGCAGTCAAATCTGCGTCTGTCCGACAAGCCTGTCGCTTCAGACCTCATTGCTTTAGGTACGGCCGACATGATTCTTTCGTTAGAACCGATGGAGGCTTTGCGTTATCTGCCTTATCTGTCGGAAGACGGATGGATAATCACCTCGTCCGCTCCGTTCAGGAATATTCCTGACTATCCTGATGTGTGTTCTCTTGCCGATGAACTGAAGTCGCAGCCGCACGTGGTGTCCCTTGATATTGAGGAAATTGCGAAGGAAAACCGTATGCAGAAGTCTGCCAATGTGATTCTGCTTGGTGCGGCGTCACCGTTCCTGAAGATACTTGACCCTGCTGTGTTGCGTGAGAGCGTGGGGCGCATATTCGCTTCAAAGGGTGAAGATGTTGTCGCCATGAACTGCCGTGCGTTTGACCTCGGTCACGAATATGCAAGAAACTTAAAGTCCTGAGCTTATGAGCCGTGTGTTCAGTGAAGATATGGTGTCTGATGTGGCACGTCGGATGAATGTGGCCGATCTGAGTAATGCCACCATTGGTGATGTGCTTCTGGTTGCTTCCGAACTGGAGGAGATGACGGGTATACCTTTTATCCGTATGGATCAGGGCTCTCCCGGTCTGCCTGCAAACAGGGTGGGAATAGAAGCGGAAAAGGCTGCGCTCGACAAAGGGCTGGGTGCGCAATACCCGGCGGCAGCGGGAGTGCCTGAGCTGAAGGAGGCTGCCTCCCGTTTTGTCAAGGCGTTCATTGACATTGACATCTCACCGCGTGCCTGTGTACCCACCACCGGTTCGGTGGCGGCTTCGTTCGGCGCATTCATAGCCTGTACGCAACGCATTCCCGGAAAGGACAAGGTACTTTTCATCGACCCGGGATTCCCCATACAGAAGTCTCAGTTGCGTATTTTGGGAGTAAAGTGGGAGAGCTTTGATATCCATGACTATCGGGGCGAACCGTTACGGGAAAAATTGGAAAGCTACATGGCTAAGGGAGACATAGCCGCTGTGGTCTATTCTAATCCGAACAATCCGGCATGGATTTGTCTGGAGAAAGAGGAGCTGAAAGTCATAGGTGAACTTGCCACTCGTTATGATGTGGTGGTAATGGAAGACCAGGCATATTTCTGCATGGATTTCCGTCATCGTTACGGCCGTCCTTTTCAGTCTCCTTTCGTGCCTACTGTGGCTCACTATACCGACAATTATATCCTGATGCTTTCCGCCTCGAAGATATTCAGTTATGCCGGACAGCGCATTGCTCTCGCATGTATATCCGACAAGCTGTTTGACACGCAATATCCGGCATTGGCAAAAAGGTATGAAGATACGGGAGTATTCGGCCCTACATTTATCGCTTCCATCATGTATATGATAACTTCCGGCTGTACGGCTACCACCCAATACGGCATGGCGGAGATGCTTGACCGGTCGGTGTCGGGTGAGATTGATTTTGTGGAGGATATGCGCGAGTATGAACACCGTGCCAGTCGCATGAAGCAGATTTTTACGGAAAACGGCTTTACGGTGGTTTATGACAGGGACGTGACCCAAAGGGTGGGTGACGGCTTCTTCTTTACGCTCGGCTATCCTGGCATGACAGGTGGAGAACTGCTATGTGAACTGATGTACTACGGAGTGAGCAGTATATCTCTGTCAACTACCGGAAGCGAGCAACAGGGAGTGCGTGCATGTACCTCCAGAATGCGTGAAGAACTTTATCCTGTGTTGGAAGAGCGTATGAAAGCATTCCATGAGGATCATCCGATAAATGTATGATTTAAATCCCGTGTCGAACTTGTGTTGATTTTCATTAATTTTATTCTAAACCAGTTGTTAAATTACACGTTATGAAATTCAGATTTATACCTTCCACACTGTTGCTCCTGTTGTCTGTGTGTCCGGTTGCCGCTCAGCAGACGATGATAAAGGGACCGGACGGAAAACTGCAAGTGGAAATATCCTGTACAGAAACAGGTATGCCTTCCTATACCGTGAGCTATGAAGGAAAACAAATGTTGGAGCCCTCTCCATTGGGGTTGCGCACAAATGAAACAGACTTCTCGCAAGGATTGACGCTGATTGGACAGCAGACCCGTCACATTGACACCACTTATGTACAGACACGCATCAAAACGTCTCGCATACATTATGTAGCCAACGAGTTGTGCTGTTCTTTCCGCAATGCCGACGGTAAGGAAATGCAGGTCATCTTCCGTGTCAGCAACAATGATGTCGCTTTCCGCTACTCCATTGCTCCTATGGGTGAAACGGGGAGCATCCGTGTGATGAGTGAAGCGACGGGCTTCCGTTTCCCCGAACAGACAACTACTTTCCTCTGCCCGCAAAGTGATGCCATGATAGGCTGGAAACGTACCAAGCCAAGCTATGAGGAGGAGTACAATGCCGATGCCCTGATGGATACACCTTCCCAATACGGCCACGGTTATACGTTCCCCGGACTGTTCCACATCGGTGAAAACGGATGGGTGCTGGTGAATGAGACAGGGGTCGACAGCCGCTACTGCGCATCACATCTGAGCGATGCGGAAGACGGACTTTACACTATCGCATTTCCCATGCCGGAAGAGAACAATGGCAACGGTACGGTTGAGCCGGCTTTCTCTCTCCCAGGTTCTACACCGTGGCGTACGCTGACCGTAGGCTCAACACTAAAGCCCGTTGTGGAAACCACAGTGCCATGGGATGTGGTGGAACCACTCTATGAAACGAGTCACAGTTATGTTCCTGGACGGAGTACTTGGAGCTGGATTGTGTGGCAAGATAACAGCATCAACTACGATGATCAGATACGCTATATTGACCTTGCAGCCGCGATGGGTTATGAATACGTTCTGGTAGACAACTGGTGGGACACCAACATAGGCTATGACCGCATAGAGGATCTCGTAAAATATGCACGCAGCAAGGGTGTGGGCGTTTTCCTGTGGTACAGTTCCAGCGGCTATTGGAACGATATCGTGCAAGGTCCCACCAACCTTATGGACAACCCGATTCCGCGCAAGGAACAAATGCGCTGGATGCACCGCATCGGCGTGAAAGGTATTAAAGTGGATTTCTTCGGTGGTGACAAGCAGGAAACCATGCGCCTCTATGAAGCCATCCTGAGCGATGCGGATGACAACGGCCTGATGGTCATATTCCACGGGTGTACATTGCCTCGAGGATGGGAACGTATGTATCCCAACTATATGGGTAGCGAGGCTGTCTTGGCTTCGGAGAACATGGTGTTTCAACAACATTTCTGCGATAACGAGGCCTTTAACGCCTGTCTTCACCCCTTCATCCGTAATACGGTGGGATGTATGGAATTTGGCGGTGTTTTCCTCAACAAATACTTGAACCGCACGAATGACGGTGGCAGCATACGCCGCACGACCGATGTGTTCCAGCTGGCTGTTGCGGTACTTTTCCAGAATCCCATACAGAACTTCGCCATTACTCCGGACAATCTGACCAATGCTCCCAAAATATGTATCGACTTTCTTAAACAGATGCCGACAACTTGGGATGAGACGCGCTTCATTGACGGCTATCCTGGCAAATATGTTGTCTTGGCACGCCGGCATGGTGACATGTGGTATGTGGCGGCCATCAATGCCACCGAACAGCCGTTAAAACTCTCTGTCAGTCTGCCTGCTCCTGCCGGAAATACCGTCAGCCTGTATAGCGATGGTAAAGATCTGCAACCCATGCTTCAGGAACAGTCCTTGAAAACGGGTCAGCCTATTAACCTTACCATACAGTCTCAAGGTGGAGCCGTGTTGCGCTATCAGGCCGGAGAATAAGAACTTCGTGAATATTTATAAAGTTTGTCTATCGAATAAAAACATTAGGGAGGAATTTGCAATGAAAAATCTGGTTGTCCTGACAGGAGCCGGCATGAGTGCCGAAAGTGGTATCAGCACATTCCGCGATGCGGGAGGGCTGTGGGAACGCTATCCGGTGGAACAGATCGCCACACCGGAAGGCTATGCGGCCAATCCGGAACTGGTGATCAACTTCTATAATGACCGCAGGGAGCAGTTGCTTGATGTCAAGCCCAATCGGGGACATATCGTTCTTGCGGAACTGGAAAAAGATTTCAATGTCACAATAGTTACCCAGAATGTGGATAATCTGCATGAGCGTGCTGGGAGCAGTCACGTCATTCATCTGCATGGCGAACTTACCAAGGTTACTTCGAGCTTTCAGCCTAACAACCCTAAATATGTAAGAGAACTGAGACCTGAAGAGTTCAGAGTGAAAATGGGTGACAAGGCTGCAGACGGTTCACAGTTGCGTCCGTTTATCGTGTGGTTTGGTGAACCTGTGCCTATGATGGAAACGGCTGTCGGCTATGCCATGAAAGCTGATATATTTGTCATTATTGGCACGTCCATGAACGTATATCCGGCTGCGGGTCTTCTGAATTATGTACCTGAAGGCGTGCCTGTATATCTGATTGACCCGAATGATGTGTCCATTGTTTCAAGCCGTAAAGTGAATGTTATCCGAAAGGGTGCTTCGGCAGGTGTTGAAGATTTAAAAAAAATGTTATTGGGTTAGTCTCATAGAGAATTTTCCTTATATTTGTGTTGATTTAATCAAACAATAACTTTAACTTAAAAAGAAAGATTATGCAGAAATACATTTGTACTGTATGCGATTGGGTTTACGATCCAGAGACAGGTGATCCTGAAGGCGGAATCGCTCCGGGAACAGCGTTTGAAGACATACCTGATGATTGGGTGTGTCCGGTTTGCGGTGTAGGAAAAGACGATTTCCAACCGGTAGAGGGATAAGACAGTATCGAACCCCATACAAACCATAAGGGGATGTCCATAGGCGGCGTCCCCTTTTTATGTGTATGACGTTCATGTCATACATTGGGACATTCAGTAAAGATACAAAAAGCCAACTAATTCATACACAAAGTATTGCGAATTAGTTGGCTTTTATAATATTTAGGTAGGAATATTTACTGAATATCCCTACGTGTGAATTCAGTTGGCTGATTCAAATTCTTCGAGGAAACGTGTGTCGTTTTCAGAGAACATACGCAGGTCCTTTACCTTGTATTTCAAGTTCGTGATACGTTCTACACCAAGTCCGAATGCATAGCCGGAATAAATCTTGCTGTCGATTCCACATGCGTCAAGCACGGCAGGATCAACCATCCCGCATCCCAGAATTTCCACCCATCCGGTATATTTGCAGAACGGACACCCTTCTCCGCCGCAGATGTGGCAACTGATATCCATCTCCGCACTTGGTTCCGTAAATGGGAAGTATGACGGACGCAGACGAATCTTTGTCTGTGGACCGAACATCTCTTTGGCAAACTGAAGCAATACCTGTTTCAGGTCAGTGAACGAGACATTCTTGTCTACGTACAGTCCTTCAATCTGGTGGAAGAAACAGTGAGCACGATAGCTGATAGCTTCATTGCGGTACACCCGTCCTGGACAAATCACTCTGATAGGAGGCTGTGTCTTTTCCATTGTGCGTGCCTGTACACTGCTGGTATGTGTACGCAGGATGATGTTTTTGGTCACATCTTCTGCATTTGATTCTACGAAGAATGTGTCTTGCATGTCACGTGCCGGGTGATCGGCGGCAAAATTCAGCATCGTGAACACGTGCATGTCGTCTTCCACTTCCGGGCCTTCCGCTATCGTGAATCCCATGCGTCCGAATATGTCGATTATTTCGTTCCTTACAATGGAAAGCGGATGGCGTGTCCCCAGTTTGACGGGGTATGCCGTGCGGCTCAGGTCAAGCCTTTCCGTATCACTGTCCTGATTGTCGAACATTTCCTTCAGCGCAGCTATTCGTTCCTGTGTACGGTTTTTAAGTTCGTTCAGCTTCATGCCGACTTCTTTTTTCTGGTCGGCCGGTACGTTGCGGAAATCTGTCATCAGTGCGTTGATAGCTCCTTTCTTGCTCAGATACTTGATACGGAGGGCTTCCAGCTCATCACTGTTGGCAGCGGTCATGCCTTCCACTTCGTGAAGCAGTTCTTCTATTTTTGCTAACATATTTCTTTTCCGTTATTATTGTGTTGGACGCAAAGGTAATAATAAAATAGAAAAGTTATGTTTTATTTTAGGTCGAAACGAAAAAAAAGTATTTTTGCAAGAATTATTTGAGCAAGCAAATGAAGGTATTGATTTTCATGTTATGTGTGCTTATGCTGGCGGTATCTTGTCAGAGAAGTCGGAAGAAAGTATTCCCTCAGTCTGTGAAGGCTGATTCTTTAACCGTACAGACTGATTCTGTCCAGGATATATCTCTTGTCGAAGAAGAAGTGATACCTCCTACGGTCGATGAGAACTTTGCTGATTTTCTCTATAATTTTGCTTCTGAAGCGGCATTCCAGAAATCTCGTATTGTGTTTCCGTTTCCTTTTTATGGGGAGAAGGAGGTTGTCCGTGTAGAACGTGACGAGTGGAAGTTCGATCCGATGTTCAGCCTTGAACCGGCATATACTGTGCTGTTCGATTCCGAAGAGGATATGGAAATGGAAAAAGACACAAGTATGCGGAGTGTGCAGATTGACTGGATTTATCTGGCAGATAATAAAATCAAACGATATTATTTTGAGAAAAAGAAGCAATCATGGTTTCTGGAGGCTGTCAATGTGGAGGAACTGACGACAGAAGACAGCACTAAGGAGGATTTTATGGCCTTTTACAGGAAATTCTCGTGTGATTCGCTGTTTCAAATGGAACGTCTGGCCAAGTCGCTGGCATTCGTAACCATCGATCCGGAAGACGAATTCAGTATATTGGATACGATTATGGATAAGGAACAATGGTTTGCCTTTCGTCCGCCAATGATGGATAAACAATTGACAAACGTGCATTACGGGCAGCCAGGTGACAAGGATTCTGACAGCAAGATAGTTGAATTCAAAGGTTTTGGGAACGGATTCAGCAATACGCTGCATTTCTCTCGTAAGGACGGCATTTGGAAATTGGTGAAGTTTGAGGACTTGAGCGATTAGAGGTTATGATTTCATATACAAACTATTCTTTGCTTTTTCGCAATACCTTTAAAATAGATGTCAGTGCTGCACGGTTCATCGAGTATTACATGGAGAAGGAACTGACAGATTTCCTTTCGTCAGGAAGTCTTGCTGAACCATACTTGCATATAGGTGGAGGAAGTAATCTGCTTTTTGTGGAAGATTTTCCGGGAATAGTACTTCATTCTGCCATCAAGGGTATTGAGGTTGTCGGGGAGAGTGACGGATGGATAGAACTGCGTGTCGGTGCGGGAGTGGTGTGGGATGATTTTGTGGCCTATACAGTGGAACACGGATGGTATGGGGCGGAAAACCTTTCGCTTATACCTGGTGAAGTTGGAGCCTCTGCCGTGCAGAATATTGGTGCATATGGAGTTGAGGTGAAGGATCTGATAGTTTCGGTGGATACGGTGGAGGCTGATACCGGCAGGAAACGCCGTTTTACCAATGAAGAATGTGGTTATGGCTATCGGGACAGCATATTCAAGAAGGAACTGAAAGGGAAATATTTCGTTACTTACGTGACATATCGTTTGAGCAAAATTCCCGTGTTCCGTCTTGATTACGGTAATGTACGGACGGAACTGGAAAGGGTAGGAGGGGAACTTACTCTGGCTGATGTACGTAAGGTCATTATTTCAATCAGAAGCAGCAAGTTGCCCGATCCGGAAGTGTGTGGCAATGCCGGGAGTTTTTTCATGAATCCTGTCGTGTCGCAGGATCAGTTTTCAGCCTTGTGTGCAGAATATCCAGATATTCCCTTTTATGTGATTGACAAAGACAGTGTCAAGATTCCTGCCGGATGGCTGATTGACCGTTGCGGATGGAAAGGAAAATCACTGGGACCGGCGGCTGTACACGAACGTCAGGCTTTGGTGCTGGTCAACAAGGGGGGCGCTACGGGTATTGATGTACTTCGGCTGGCGGATAAAGTCTCCCATTCGGTATGGGAAAAATTTGGAATAACGATTCGTCCTGAAGTGAATGTGATAGGACATAGACCAGAATTATGATGTGATATGGATATGAAAGTGACTATATTGGGAAGCGGCACTTCCACAGGAGTTCCACAGGTGGGATGCAATTGTGATGTGTGCCGCAGTACGGACCGGAGAGACAGTCGACTGCGTTGTTCAGGGCTTGTGGAGGTAGCCGGAGTGCGTATTCTGATAGACTGCGGTCCGGACTTTCGGCAGCAGATGTTGCGCCTGAACGATTACCGTCCCATTGACGGGGTGTTGATTACACACGAGCATTATGATCATGTGGGAGGGTTGGATGACTTGCGTCCGTTCTGTCGTTTCCGTGACATACCGGTCTATGCGGAGAAAATCACGGCCGAACGTCTGAAGAGCCGTATTCCGTATTGTTTTGCAGAACATCTGTATCCCGGTGTGCCTCATATTCCTTTGGAACAGATAGCCGAAGGAGTCCCGTTCATGGTCAGCAACATGAATGGGGATTCGGTGGAGGTCATCCCTTTTCGTGTGATGCACGGCACTTTACCCATAATGGGCTATCGCATCGGAAATATGGCGTGGATTACTGATATGCTGACCATGCCCGGTGATTCCTATCGTTTTCTTGAAGGACTGGATTGTCTTGTGATGAACGCCCTGAGAATAGAGCCTCATTGGACTCATCAGTCGCTTTCGGAAGCGTTGGCACAGGCTGAGTGCATCAAGGCACGGCAGATATACTTTATACACATGAGCCATCAGATGGGGTTGCATTCCGATGTGGAAAAGACACTTCCTGAAAATGTCCATCTTGCATACGACGGAATGGAGTTGTTTCTCGATATGCCATGATATTCTATTATTTATGACGTTCTCAGGGACTCCATGCAAAGTCCGTTCAACCCGCATTCATCGCACTTTGGATTACGTGCCGTACATACATAGCGTCCGTGCAGTATCAGCCAGTGGTGGGCAGTGGGGACAATCTCTTCAGGAAGATATTTCATCAGATATTTTTCGGTGGCGAGCGGTGTGGTGCAGCTTGCAGGTACCAGGCCGATGCGGTGACTCACACGGAACACATGTGTATCTACTGCCATGGCTGCTTTGTGGAATACTACACTTTGGATGACGTTTGCCGTCTTCCGTCCCACTCCTGGCAGTTTCACCAGTTCTTCGAGCTTGTCGGGAACTTGACCGTGAAAGTCTTCAACCAGCATTTTTGCCATACCTGTCAGGTGTTTTGACTTGTTGTTCGGATAGCTTACGCTTTTTATGTATTCATATACGACTTCTGGTGTGGTTGAAGCCAGAGACTCGGCCGTCGGGAAGTCACGAAAAAGTGCAGGAGTAATCATGTTAACCCTCTTGTCTGTGCATTGAGCACTCAGGATTACGGCTATAAGCAGTTGGAACGGGTTATCGTAGTGCAGTTCGGTTTCTGCTACGGGCATCGCTTCCTTGAAATATCCTATCACTTTCTGATACAGTTCTTTTTTCCTCATATCCAATTCTCTTTTTGTATGTATGAGCCATGACAAAAGTACGTGATTCTTTGCTATCATACAAATTTTGTAATCTGTCAAATGTCCTGATGCCTTAATAAAGCGTCGGGAATTTTTTTTCTGTCATGAAATTTATAACTTTGCGCAATAATCATTAAAATTATGGAGAACGACAAACTAATTATTTACAATACATTGACCCGTAAAAAGGAGACGTTTGTTCCTTTGCACGCCCCTCATGTGGGAATGTACGTGTGCGGCCCGACAGTGTACGGTGATGCTCATCTTGGTCATGCCCGCCCTGCGATTACATTTGACATTGTATTCCGTTATTTGAAACATCTTGGCTATAAGGTGCGTTATGTGCGCAACATTACGGATGTAGGTCATCTGGAACACGATTCTGATGACGGAGAGGACAAGATAGAGAAAAAGGCACGACTGGAGCAGCTGGAGCCGATGGAGGTGGTACAGCATTATCTTTTGGAGTATCACAAGGCTATGGTTGCCCTGAACGTGCTTCCGCCGAGCATTGAACCTCATGCTTCGGGGCATATAATCGAGCAGATACGGCTTGTGGAAGAGATCCTGAAGAACGGATATGCCTATGTAAGCCATGGGTCGGTCTATTTCGACGTGGAAAAATACAATAAGGAACATCACTACGGTGTGCTTTCCGGGCGTAATCTGGACGAGGTGCTGAACACTACCCGAGAACTGGACGGGCAGGATGAAAAGCGTAATCCGGCAGATTTCGCACTGTGGAAATCTGCACAACCTGAACATATCATGCGCTGGCCTTCGCCTTGGAGTGACGGATTTCCCGGCTGGCATTGTGAATGTACGGCTATGGGACGCAAGTATCTGGGAGAGACGTTCGACATTCATGGGGGAGGCATGGATCTGGTATTTCCCCATCACGAATGCGAAATCGCTCAGGCGGTGGCTTCTGAGGGACATCAGATGGTGCGCTACTGGATGCATAACAACATGATTACCATCAACGGAAAGAAGATGGGCAAGTCGTTGGGCAACTTCATTGCTCTCGAAGAATTCTTTACAGGCTCCAGCCCGTTGCTGACACAGGCCTATTCTCCCATGACCATCCGTTTCTTCATCCTTCAGGCTCATTACCGCAGTACTGTCGATTTCAGCAACGAGGCATTGCAGGCAGCAGAAAAAGGACTGCAACGCCTTATGGAAGGAATGAAAAACTTAAGCCGCATCACCCCTTCAGCCAAGACATGCGGAATCGAACCGTCCGGCTTGCGCGAGAAGTGCTATGAGGCTATGAACGATGATTTTAATACGCCGATAGTAATATCCCATCTGTTTGATGCTATACACATGGTCAACATGGTCATCGATAAGAAGGCATCCGTCAGTCCGGAGGATTTGGAAGAACTGAAAAGCGTATTCCACCTGTTTGTGACTGACATTCTCGGGTTGAAACAGGAGACGGAAAGCAATGCGGCTCGTGAAGAAGCATACGGTAAGGTTGTAGATATGCTGCTTGAGCAACGTATGCTTGCCAAGGCGAACAAAGACTGGGCTACGAGTGACAGAATCCGGGACAGTCTGACAGCGTTAGGCTTTGAAGTGAAAGATACGAAGGATGGATTCTCATGGACATTAAACAAATAGAATCCTTCAGGCATCTTATTCATTATCTCACAAAAAATCCTGTAATTCGCAGAATTACAGGATTTTTGTGCTTTTATCAGACTTTCGTGGACCTGGAGGGAGTCGAACCCTCGTCCAAACAAGGAAGCCATACGCTTTCTACATGCTTATCTCTGCCTTCGGTTTTCGTGCATAAGCAAGACCAGAGCCACCCACTTATGCCTTAGTTCCTGAATTTTCATTCCAGTCACGGAACAAGGCTGAAACTATTCCCGATTTTTCTGCACCGCTTTACCAAACGCTTCGGAACAAGAGCTTTTGAGCGATGTCTCGTTTCTGTCACTGTGACAGAAATAAAGCTAATCTACTATACTTCGATTAGGCAGCGAGAGCATAATTTGTGTTGCCAGTTATAAGTTCAGTAACTGAGATTATAGTGCAAATTACCAACGCACTGCATGCTTACATACCACCTCTCTCGCTGTCAAAACCAAACAAGCCCAAGAGTTCTGCAAAAATAGTGCATTCTAAGGGAATGGCAAAACATTTACCAAAAAAAACGCCACAAGACAGCAAGAATGTCCTGTGGCGAAATTATACTCTATTAATGATGGAACAGGCGTATCCCTGTAAATGCCATCGCAATTCCATATTTGTCGCAGGTTGCAATCACATGATCGTCACGAACCGAGCCTCCTGCCTGAGCTATGAATTCCACGCCGCTCTTATGGGCGCGCTCGATATTGTCTCCGAAGGGGAAAAATGCATCCGAACCTAAAGAAACACCTTTCAGCGATTTCAGCCATTCACGTTTCTCTTCACGGGTCAGCACTTCAGGCTTCTCTGTGAAGAACTGCTGCCATACACCGTCGGCAAGAACGTCATCATGCTCCTCGCTGATGTACACGTCGATGGTATTGTCACGGTCAGCACGGCGAATCTTTTCCACCCATGGCAAGGCAAGCACTTTGGGGTGCTGGCGGAGATACCAGATGTCGGCCTTGTTCCCTGCCAGACGTGTACAGTGAATGCGGCTCTGCTGTCCTGCACCGATACCGATAGCCTGTCCGTCCTTCACGTAACATACAGAGTTTGACTGAGTGTATTTCAACGTTATCAATGCAATCATCAGGTCGCGTTTCGCTTCATCCGTGAAGCATTTGTTTATTGTAGGTATATTTTCAAACAGTTCCGGCCCGTTCAGCTTGATTTCATTACGGCCCTGCTCAAACGTAACACCGAATACATCCTTGCGTTCAACAGGAGCAGGCTTATAAAGAGGATCTATCTTGATAATGTTGTACGTACCCTTACGTTTGCTTTTCAGAATCTCCAGTGCAGCATCCGTGTATCCGGGAGCAATGACACCGTCGGAAACCTCTCTGTGTATAAACCGTGCAGTCTCTTCATCGCACACGTCACTCAGCGCTATGAAATCGCCGTAAGAAGACATGCGGTCTGCGCCGCGTGCGCGTACATAGGCATTTGCCAACGGGGAGAGAGGGAGATTGTCAACGAAATAAATTTTCTTCATCGTTTCATCCAGTTCCAGACCGATAGCGGCCCCGGCCGGACTGACATGTTTGAACGAGGTTGCAGCCGGCATACCCGTAGCTTCTTTCAGTTCCTTCACCAACTGCCATCCGTTCAGTGCATCCAGGAAGTTGATGTATCCCGGGCGTCCGTTCAATACTTCAACAGGCAGTTCTCCTTCCTGCATAAAGATACGGGCAGGCTTCTGATTAGGGTTGCAGCCGTATTTGAGTGCGATTTCTTTAGCCATATATTTTCGTGTTTGATATAGTTTTTACAAAAATACGGAATTTTCAGTATTACCAATAGCCGAGCCGTTATTTTTCTTCAGCCAATGCAAGCTGTGATGATTCCTGAGGCACGTAATCGGACTGGAAGAAACGGCTTGCGCGCAACAGGTGGCGCCATATGCTTACCAACTCCTGTGACTCCTGCAGGACATTCAGATAAACCAGGTTGGCTTTCAGATAGGTATTGTCCGCCTCCTGAATATGGTTCATCTGCTGTTTGCGGAGCATGGATATGGAATTTTTCAAGTCGTCCCCTTCTTTCAGGATTTTGTCGGCATCCGCATAATCATTGTTCAGGATGCAGACCCTTGTGCGTTCCATCAGAGCGCATAGGTGTTCGCGCATCGGAATGAACTCTTGCACATACTGGGAAGGAATGGGATTGAAGTTGTTGTCCACGTGTTCTTTGCAGGGTTCGCAAATACGCTTCAGACAGTAAAGCATTTCCTCACAGCTGTTGCTTCCCAGATGGAACCAGGTGTTCTTCTCGATGGCCACCGTCATAGGCAGACGGCGCAGGCCTACAATCTCCTTGCGACGACGTTTCTTCAGCATCTTCTTTTCTTCGTCCGTGGCATTCATTGCCTTGCGGAGACTTTTCAGATCCTCATGGATAAATCCGTCTGTCACCTTCACATACGTTTTTTCTGAAAAGTCCACGTAGAAGGCCAGCGTATCCTTTACGTGTTCGCGAAGCAGGGCAAGCACTTCGGCTTTATCCTTGCTCTGAACCATACGCTTGAAGACATTGTCCTGTTCCGCCAGCTTCTCTTTCTTGCCGAAATTGATATTGCTGCGTACCAACAGGAACACAGCCAGCACAATGAAAAAGAACATGCCGACAAAACTTGTAAAGAACATGACAAAGGTCACGATGGCACAGATGGTGAAGGCCGTAAACGCAGTGATGAACCAGCCGCCGATAACCGAAAGCACGCCTGTAATGCGATAAACGGCACTCTCACGGCTCCAGGCACGGTCGGCCAGTGAAGTTCCCATCGCAACGATGAATGTCACATACGTGGTTGAAAGCGGAAGTTTCATGGTCGTTCCGATAATAATCAGCAGACCGGAAAGTACCAGATTGACAGAAGCGCGCACCATGTCAAAAGCGGCTCCGTTTTCAAGTATGGCATCGTCTTTGTTGAAACGGTTGTTAATCCACTTGAGAATGCAGGGTGGGGTATTATGTACGAAGAAATCATTGATGGCGGTCGTGCGGCGTACTATCAGACGGGCCAGTCCGGAGGAGCCGAACATCTCATCGCCTTCTTCCTGACGGGCCAGATCCACGGACGTCTTGATCACGTTCTGCGCCTTCTTCGAAGTGGCGAGCGCATACACCATTATGAAACCGGCGGCAATCAGGAAAATGATCGGTGTGGTGGCCGAAGACATCAGCGAGGTCATCATGAAATCATGAGGATTTGTTCCGGCACCGTTGGCCACGAAATCCGTATATGAAGACAGGCAGGCCAGAGGCACACCGATGAAATTCACGAGGTCGTTTCCTGCGAATGCCAGCGCCAGCGAGAAAGTTCCCAAAAGAACTATAATCTTGAAAACATTCACCTTGCACCAGTGAAGTATCTGCATCAGGACAGCCGACACCACGAAACATATGCCAGTCAGCATCAGGGTATTGTCAAGTACCCACTGTATTGATTCTTTTGTCATGAATGAAGCGCTTGCAAGCCCTTGAATGATGATGAAGTACGCCAGCGCCGTTACAGCTATTCCGCCGAATATCCCTATCGTCCATGACAGGTGTTTCTTGTAGTTAAAGGTGAAGATAAGACGTGAGATATACTGCACCACCGTACCTGTCACGAAGGCGATGGCGACGGACAGGAATATCGCCATTATTACCGAGAACGCCTTTTCGGTATTCATCATGTCACCAAGGCCAAGCCCCGTATTATCGCCGATGATTTTCAGGATGGCAAGAATGAATGTTCCTCCCAACAGTTCGAACACCATCGAAACGGTAGTGGAGGTGGGAAGCCCCAATGTATTGAAAATATCAAGAAGCACCACATCCGTCACCATAACAGCAAGGAAAATGCACATCAGGTCATAGAAGCTGAAATTCACGGGATGAAAGATCCCGTGACGGGCAATGTCCATCATGCCATTGCTCGATACGGCACCGAAAAAGACGCCAAGAGCGGCGATAATGACAATGGTCTTGAATTTTGCAACTTTCGCGCCAACGGCGGAATTCATAAAGTTGACGGCGTCATTGCTGACACCTACCAGCAGGTCGAACACCGCCAGTATAAACAGGAAAATGACGATTCCTAAATAAAGGGTTTCCATACGTTGTTTTGATTCACAATGCTTTCGGAGGACAAAGGTAATCTTTTTTTCCGAAATAGGAATGTTACGCGTATTACAATTATGTTACAAGGCGAACAAATCCTTTTGAGTGCCGTTGGAAAACCCTATAAAAAATCATCCCCCTTCCTTCACTGTGATTGATCCGGAAAGGGGATGGGGTGCGACCAATTGTACAAACATATATATCACATATACATTTATTGTACAGTCTCGTGAACGTTATGTTTTATCAAGATGAAAAGTTTACTTGCTTGTCGTGATGACCGCACGGCTCATGCGCGGGTCGTCGTAGAACATGTTGT
>CAZSYY010000030.1:0-23587 GCA_964611375.1 uncultured Phocaeicola sp.
ATCGGACAATCAAAACAACTGACTTTGTGGTAAGCTTAAACCGAACTCACGTATATTTTGAATATATTGAGGAGGCTATCTCAAATCTTATTTGAAACAGCCTCCTCCTCTCTTTCTCGGAAAACCTTTAGTCTTTAATAAGGTCGTGTCCTGTCATGTCAGTAGGCTGTGGCATCCCCATGATGTGCAGGATGGACGGAGCAACGTCAGCCAATACACCGTTCTCTACCTTTGCGTCCTTATTGGCAGTTACATATACGAAAGGCACAGGATTAAGCGAGTGAGCTGTGTTCGGAGTGCCGTCTTCGTTCAGTGCGTGATCGGCATTCCCGTGGTCAGCGATGATGATTACCTCGTAACCGTTAGCTTTGGCGGCCTCTACGGTATCCCGTACACAGTTGTCGATGGCAACCACCGCCTTTTCGATTGCATCGTACACACCGGTATGTCCCACCATGTCACCGTTGGCGTAGTTCACTACGATGAAGTCATATTTGTTTGTGTTGATAGCTTCCACCAGCTTGTCTTTCACCTCATATGCACTCATTTCTGGCTTGAGGTCATAAGTAGCAACCTTCGGACTTGGAACCAGGATGCGGTCTTCGTTTTCATATGGAGCTTCCCGTCCCCCGTTAAAGAAGAAGGTGACATGCGCATACTTTTCCGTTTCAGCGATATGGAGCTGTGTCTTTCCGTTCTTTGACAGATATTCGCCCAAAGTGTCCTGTACGTTTTCTTTTGGGAACAGAATGTGTACGCCTTTAAATGATGCATCGTAAGGTGTCATGCAGTAGTATTGCAGGTTAGGTATGGTCTTCATTCCTTCTTCCGGCATATCCTGCTGGGTCAATACGACAGTCAACTCCTTCGCACGGTCATTGCGGTAGTTGAAAAAGATGACGGCATCACCTTCCTTGATTGTACCGTCAAAGTTTGCGTTGTTGATCGGCTTTATAAATTCATCGGTTACACCTTCATCATATGATTCCTGCATGGCTTTGACCATGTCTGTAGCTTGTTTTCCTTTGCCTTCAATCAGCAAATCGTATGCTTCTTTGATGCGATTCCAGCGTTTGTCGCGGTCCATGGCGTAAAAGCGTCCTACGATAGAGGCTATCTTACCTGCCGATTGGTCACAATGGGCTGTCAGTTGTTCGATGAATCCTTTCCCGCTTTTCGGGTCAGTGTCACGTCCATCCATGAAACAATGAATGTATGTATTCTCAATACCATATTCTTTCGCTATATCGCACAATTTGAACAAATGCTCCAAAGATGAGTGAACGCCTCCGTTAGAAGTCAGTCCCATGAAGTGAATGCTTTTTCCGTTTTCTTTCGCATAGGAAAAGGCTGAAATCACTTCTTTATTCTGGAGAATGCTTCCGTCGGCGCAGGCACGATTGATCTTTACCAGATCCTGATACACGATTCGTCCTGCTCCAATGTTCAAATGCCCTACTTCCGAATTTCCCATCTGTCCGTTCGGGAGTCCGACATTCTCACCACATGCCTGCAATTGTGAGTGGGGATAATTGGTCAGCAGGCTGTCCCAATACGGAGTAGGTGTATTGAAGATTACATCATCTTTTTTATGGTCTCCGCAACCCCATCCGTCAAGAATCATTAAAAGTGCTTTCTTTGCCATATAACTGTTTGTTTTTAGGTTGATATCTATATTTTGATTTCGATACAAAATTACAAAATATATGTGTGTGATTAAGCAATTTAACAAATAAAAAAGCCATTCCGACCTAATGGCTTGGAATGGCTTTTTTATGAAATGCAATTTTGTTATTCAGCTCTCAGAGTGAAACGCTTGAAGTCTGTAATGGTCAGTTCGGAGTCAGCTGCTTTCAGCACATCTGCGATTGTCTTTTTCGGATCCATGATGCTTTCCTGCTTGAGCAGACAAACCTCTTTGAAGAATTTGCCAAGACGTCCCATTGCAATCTTTTCAATCATATTCTCTGGTTTTCCTTCCTCACGGGCCTTGTCTGCGGCAATCTCTTTTTCACGTGCCAAGACATCGGCAGGAACGCCAGCTTCATCTATTGAAATAGGATTCATGGCAGCTACCTGCATACAAATCTCGTGCGCTACGTTTTCATTGCAAACCTTGTTGAATGCCACGATAGTACACAACTGATTCTTGTTTTGGTGGTTATATACTGCAGTGCAGGCACCGGATACGAAGTTGTAACCGTCCAGTTCTGTCTTTTCACCAGTGATGCCACTACGTTCCACTATGGCATCTGCTACAGTCCCATTGCCCATAGGAAGTGCTTTGACTTCATCAAGAGTTTGGCATTTGTTGGTTACGGCGGCATCAAGGATAGCTTGTGTCAATGCTACGAAATCTGCATTCTTGGCAACGAAGTCTGTTTCGCATTTCAAGGCGATCATTGCGGCATATTCACCAGTGGACTTAGCCAATACACAACCTTCTGAAGTCTCACGGTCAGAGCGTTTAGCGGCTACAGCCTGTCCCTTTTTGCGAATAATTTCCATCGCCTTGTCGAAATCGCCTTCAGCCTCTGCCAAAGCGTTCTTGCAATCCATCATACCAGCACCTGTCATTTTGCGCAGGTGCTTTATATCAGCCATAGTTACAGCCATATTCAGTCTTTTTTATTTGTTGGTTAAAAAATCACGCTTCTTCTTCCTCTTTTGTCATGAAAGCGGCAGCCTTAGAAGCGTTGATGGCATCTTCTTCCGCTTTATCCATGCGAGCTTTTGAAATCTTTTTCCTTCCGCTTTTCTGGGTGTTTTCGCCGGCGGCTTCCATGTCAACCTTTTCAGCTTTTCTTTCCTCCAGACCTTCAGCCATAGCTCCACAGCAAGCGTCAAGAATTACTTCAATAGACTTTGTGGCATCATCGTTGGCCGGAATGATGTAATCGATATTTGTCGGGTCAGAGTTTGTATCAACGATAGCGAATACGGGTATGCCAAGTCGGTTGGCCTCACGTACCGCTATGTTCTCTTTCATTACATCCACTACGAGTAATGCAGAAGGCAGACGGGTCAAATCGGCAATGGAGCCAAGATTCTTTTCCAATTTGGCACGCTGGCGGGAAATCTGAAGAATTTCCCTTTTTGACAGATTGGAATAGGTACCGTCGTTGGTCAGTTTGTCTATTGTGGCCATTTTTTTGACAGCCTTGCGGATAGTCGGGAAGTTTGTCAACATTCCGCCTGGCCAGCGCTCTATTACATAAGGCATATTCACAGAGGCTGCTCTCTCAGCAACAATCTGTTTAGCTTGTTTTTTAGTAGCAACAAACAGGATCTTTTTTCCTGATTTTGCGATTTGTTTCAAAGCTTCTGCAGCTTCATCTATTTTTGCAACGGTTTTGTTCAAGTCTATGATATGGATTCCATTGCGTTCCATGAAAATGTAAGGAGCCATTGCCGGGTTCCACTTTCTTTTCAGGTGTCCGAAGTGACATCCGGCCTCCAATAATGTATCAAAATTTACTCTTGACATTGTTCTAATCTTTTAATCGTTTACTTTCTTTTTTGTTTTTGAACCAACTGACTGGTAGTCTTTCTGCAAACCACTTGCCGGAAGAATCCAGACAGTTTAGATACTAAACGCCTTTAAGTGTAAGTCTTTGAGCCTTGAAAGTCTGAAACTCATTCTGCTTTGTCCAGACTGGATTTACAAGTCAAAAACAACTGACCATATCAACGTTTACTGAACTGGAATCTGCGACGTGCTTTCGGACGTCCCGGTTTTTTACGTTCTACAGCGCGAGAGTCACGTGTGAGGAAACCTTCCATACGGAGTGTCTTCTTCACTTCCGGATCTATTTTAACCAGAGCACGGGCGATGGCAAGACGCAAAGCCTGAGACTGGCCTGTGAATCCTCCGCCATCCAGATTTACTTTGATGTCATATTTTTCTGCCACTTCCAGCTTGTTCAACGGCTGCTTTACCACATATTGCAGTATTGATGATGGAAAATACTCTGCAAGGTCTCTCTTGTTAATAGTAATCTTCCCTGTACCTTCGCTTACGAAAATGCGTGCTACCGCACTTTTACGTCTGCCTAATGCATTTACTACTTCCATTCTATGTCATTTAAATAAGTTAATATCGATAACTTTCGGCATCTGTGCTTCGTGCTTGTGTTCGCCTCCACCATATACATAGAGGTTCTTCAACAATTTGGCGCCCAGACGGTTTTTGGGAAGCATACCTTTAACTACCTTCTTCATCAGCTTCTCTGACCCGTTTGGCTTGGCCATAAGCTGAGCCGGAGTCATTTCACGCTGACCGCCAGGATAACCTGTATAGCGCAGGTAGATTTTGTCAGTCATTTTGTTACCCGTAAACTTCACTTTGTCTGCATTGATGATGATTACATTGTCACCGCAGTCCACGTGGGGAGTAAAGTTTGGCTTGTATTTTCCCCTTAAAATTTTTGCAACCTTTGCACCGAGACGGCCGACCACTTGGTCAGTTGCATCAACCACGACCCATTCTTTGGCCACGGTTCTTCTGTTTGCAGAAATGGTCTTGTAACTTAAAGTATCCACTCTTTAAAATTTTTAAAATGTTAACTACTAAAAAACAAACTTCTTCATACTTCCTTTCCCGGACAAAGAAAGGAAAGTCTTCAGAATTAAATTCTTTCGCTGTCTTTGATAATAATCGGCGTGCAAAGTTACGGCTTTTCCTCAAACCCACAAAGGGTTTGTGGCTTTTTTTAATGTAAGCCGTTTCTCCTGATGCTGAAATGTCAGACGTGAACAGCTCTTTTCTGACAATGCATCAAAAATCTGCATTGCGTGGTGTACGCGGGAACGGGATTACATCGCGTATATTTGCCATTCCTGTCACAAAAAGCAGCAGACGTTCGAATCCCAAGCCGAAACCGGAATGTGGACAAGTACCGTATTTGCGTGTATCGAGGTACCACCACATGTCTTTCATAGGTATGTTAAGTTCTTCGATGCGCGATAACAGCTTGTCATAATTCTCTTCACGTTCCGAACCGCCTATGATTTCACCTATCTTCGGGAAGAGAACATCCATGGCCCTTACGGTTTTCCCATCGTCATTTTGTTTCATATAGAAAGCCTTAATCTCTTTCGGATAGTCGGTAAGGATGACCGGACGCTTGAAGTGTTCTTCCACCAAATAGCGTTCATGTTCGGAAGCGAGATCCATTCCCCAGTACACCGGGAATTCAAACTTGTGTCCCGCAGCCACGGCTTCTTCCAGGATTTTTATTCCTTCCGTATAAGACAGACGTACAAAATTGTCTTTTACGACACCCTTAAGGCGTTCTATCAGTTCCTTGTCGAACATATCATTCAGGAACTTCACATCGTCATAACAATTATCCAAAGCCCATTGTACGCAGTATTTGATGAAATCTTCGGCCAAGTCCATATTGTCGTTGATGTCATTAAAAGCCACTTCCGGTTCGATCATCCAGAATTCAGCCAGATGGCGCGGAGTGTTTGAGTTCTCAGCGCGGAATGTAGGTCCGAAAGTATAGATTGCTCCCAGTGAGGTGGCTGCCAGCTCTCCTTCCAGTTGGCCTGAGACAGTCAGGCTTGCCTGTTTCCCGAAGAAATCATCTTCATAGATAATAGAGCCGTTTTCGTCTTTTTTCAGGTCATACAGATTTAGTGTAGTCACTTGGAACATCTGCCCAGCACCTTCACAATCTGAAGCCGTAATCAGGGGTGTGTGAAAATAGAAGAACCCCCGTTCGTGAAAGAACTTATGGATGGCGATTGCCATATTATGCCGGATGCGGAACACGGCTCCGAACGTGTTTGTGCGAGGACGAAGATGGGCTATCTCGCGCAGGAACTCCATGGAGTGGCCTTTCTTCTGCAAGGGATAGGTGTTGTCGCACTTGCCAAGAATTTCGATTTCTGTGGCTTGAATCTCGGCTGCCTGTCCTGATCCGACAGATTCCACCAACTTGCCGTTCACGTTCAGACATGCGCCGGTGGTGATCTGTTTCATAAGATCTTCATCGAATTTAGCCAGGTCAACTACAATCTGGATATTGTGAATGGTGGAGCCGTCATTCAGCGCGATAAAATTCACTTGCTTGCTTCCCCGTCGGGTGCGCACCCATCCTTTCACATTCACCGTTTTACCGAATTCCGGATTTTTCCACAAGTCAACGATTTTTGTTCTGCGAATTATTTCCATTGTTTTGTCATTTTATGTTTAAGTGTTCCAAAGAGAAGGCACAAGACACAGAATAATGACCTTTTTCGTCTTTCTGCTCTTGTGCCTTTCCGTCATGTTATATCTTTTTATTCAAAAGCTCCCATTCGCAACATGTTCACTTCTTTTTCCGTAAGGAAACGCCAGTCTCCTCGGCGCAGTCCTTTCTTGGTAAGTCCTGCGAAATATACTCGGTCGAGCTTGATGACACGATAACCCAGCTTTTCGAAGAGACGCCGTACTATACGGTTCTTGCCTGAATGGATTTCAATACCTACCTGCGACTTGTCAGTGTCGGAAGCATAGCTTACCGCATCTGCATGCACCTCACCGTCATCCAACGTGATGCCTTGCACGAGCTGGTCAAGGTCAGCCCTTGTCACATTCCTGTCACAAAATACGTGATATATTTTCTTTTTCAAGAACTTCGGATGCGTCAGCTTGGAAGCGAGATCACCGTCATTGGTCAGTAAAAGTACTCCAGTCGTGTTCCGGTCCAGGCGTCCTACCGGATAGATGCGTTCCTTGCAGGCTCCTTTTACGCAATCCATCACAGTCTTTCGCGCTTGGGGGTCATCTGAAGTCGTTACACAATCTTTCGGCTTGTTCAGAAGTACGTACACCTTGCGCTCTATGCTCACCGGCTGGTCATGGAACTTCACTTCGTCCGAGCGTTTGATTTTTGTTCCCAATTCCGTTACCACCATTCCATTGACGGATATAACTCCGGAGGTTATAAACTCGTCTGCCTCCCGACGCGAGCAGATTCCGGCGTTGGCAAGAAATTTGTTCAGGCGTATCGGAGCATTCGGGTCTGTCAGCAATTCCCTGTACTCCATCTGCTTTTTCTTGCTGTATTTTGCATTTGGGTCATATCCCGGTGTATGCGGACGGTATCCTCTTCTTTGCTGGCGGACGTATCCTCCTTCCTTGTCGTTGCTTATGCGCGGACGGAATCTGCGTTCCCCTTCTTCCTGTCCGTTGTCATAACGCTGGTAATATTCTCCGTTATCGTTATAGCGGGGAGGATACTGACCACGCCTGTTCCATGATCTGTTGTCGTTGCCGGAACCATAGCGCGGAGTGTAGGATCTGCGCATACTGCTGTTATCTTCTCTTTCTCCACTATTATAAGGCCGGTTTCCATAAGAATTTTGTGGACGTGGCCGGTTACTATATTGGTGTTGCGTCCGGTTGTCTCCGTTGTTGCGGGAAGGATAGGATGAACGGTAATAGCCTCCTTCATGGTTGTTGCCATACTGACGACGGTTGCCATAGTCTCCTCCGTCCCTATCACTTTTATTGTTATACCTATTGTAACCTTCTCTTCTGTTGTAAGATCTGTAACCATCTCGGCCAGACTGGTTGTTTTCACCATCCTGTCTGAATTCTTTTTCTTCCATAATGTTTTTGATTAAGATTACTACTTTACCCTCTCGGGCTTCTTTTCCTGTCGTTTGTCTATGTTTTTGATTTTCTTTATAGTCCTGTATAATTTTGTGGCGTAACGGCACGCAATTCTGTCTTTATTTCTTCGCTGACATCCAGCGTGTCGATAAATTTACGTATTGATTCTTTCGTGATGATATGATTGGTGCGTGTCAGGGCTTTCAGCGCCTCGTATGGATGCGGATATGCCTCTCTTCGCAGGATGGTCTGGATAGCTTCGGCCACTACGCTCCAGCAATTACTGAGATCTTCTTCTATCTTGTCTTTGTTCAGGAGCAGTTTCCCAAGTCCTTTCAGCGAACTCCTGACTGCTATGACAGTGTGACCGAAAGGAACTCCTACGTTTCTCAGTACTGTAGAGTCTGTCAAATCGCGTTGTAGACGCGATATCGGGAGTTTCGTTGACAGATGCGAAAGGATGGCGTTGGCAATACCCAAGTTGCCTTCAGCATTTTCAAAATCTATCGGATTTACCTTGTGCGGCATGGCGCTTGATCCTACTTCTCCAGCCTTTATTTTCTGCTTGAAGTAATCCATTGAGATATACATCCAGAAATCCCTGTTCATATCAAGCATAATCGTATTGATTCGTTTCATAGCGTCAAATATTGCTCCGAGCGAATCGTAATTGGAAATCTGCGTGGTATATTCTTCGCGTTCCAGACCCAGATTGTCTGCTACGAACCTGCTGCCGAAAGCCTTCCAGTCAATTTCAGGATATGCCACATGATGGGCGTTATAGTTGCCTGTAGCACCCCCGAATTTCGCCGTAACAAGACATGCTTTCAGAACGTCCATCTGACGTTGCAGTCGATAGGCGAACACCTTTATCTCCTTTCCCAGACGTGTTGGTGATGCAGGCTGTCCGTGTGTACGGGCCAGCATCGGGATGTCTTTCCATTCTTCTGCATACGAATCCAGCTTTTCCACCAGTTCATCAAGCAGCGGAAAGTACACCATATTCAGTGCGTCTTTAACAGAGAGTGGTACGGCTGTGTTGTTGATATCCTGTGAGGTTAATCCGAAATGGACGAACTCCTTGTAAGGCTCCAGTCCCGTAAGCTTGTCAAACTGTTCCTTGATGAAGTATTCCACAGCTTTCACGTCATGGTTTGTCACGCTTTCAATCTCCTTGATGCGTGCCGCATCCGTTTCAGAGAAGTTGCGGTATATGTTCCGCAACGCATCGAATCGGCTCTTATCCATGTTTTCCAGTTGTGGAATAGGAAGTTCGCACAGGGCGATAAAGTATTCAATTTCTACTCGCACGCGATATCTCATCAGTGCATATTCGGAAAAATAATCTGCTAAAACTCTCGTCTTTTCCCTATACCGGCCGTCTATGGGTGATATGGCTGTGAGTGAATCAAACTCCGTCATCTTATGAAAATTTGTTTTCTATGTTTATGCACATTTATCCGGTCGCAAAGATAATGTTTTTTCTACTTATTCCTTCATGGTCAGCACAAACTTTAGCATTTATTTGTGTCTGTCTTTAGAAGGTCTGATTAAATGTCCTACAACCGATCTTGACAATCTTTTTGTTCATGACAAGATGTATGTTTTGTCTTTATCAGAACTTTCTTCCCATTACTCAAGGTAGTAGCAAACAGGTATATCTCTCCTCCGTCCTTCAGCTTCAGCCTTTTCCGCAGATCGGTTACAGAAGACGGAAAATTGCGCACGGTCAGGTTAGCCTGATTTACATCGCAAAGAAAAGATTTCAATTCTTTTTTCCCAAAGCCGGACACCCCCAATACACGGAAATGTCTTCCAGGGAAAGAAGCCTCGTATCGGGATGAGGTGTAGAGATGGCTGTTGGAGTGTAGTTTCTTTACGCTGAAGCGTTCTGATAGCAACCGCCACGGACCAGCCTTTAACAGTGCGGCTCCCGGTTCGTACAGATAATCTTCCATTTCATCGGCAAGTGTGCATACAGAGTCCCTTTCTTGCGAACAGGTGAAGTGGAAAGGTGTTGTTAGCCGGTTGCCGGAAGCTTGCTCGCAAACGATTGTCGGTTCCTGATCCTTTCCGGAAGATTTCCTAAGGATTGCCAACAGTTCTTTGCACTCATTGTCAACGGCTACTATGTGTATCTCTCTCACATTCTTCAGTTCTCTGATGGCGGTAGATACGTCCAGCATTGGGGAAAGTTTGACAATTACCGTACGTCCTTTTTCGACAAGAAGAGGTTCAATTGCAGTCACATCCGGTTCACAATCGGCAATTGCCACAGTTTTCCCTCCCTGCCTGTTACGTCGTGCCGGATCAAGGAACAGACAGTCCGCAGGCTCCATTTTTTTCAGGTAATCCACAGCGTCAGCATGGTGTACTCCTATGTGTGCCATTCCAAGCATGGGAAAGTTATGGGCAGCCAGTTTGCAAAGTTCTTCCTGTCTTTCCACGTAGTCCGTTATGCGGAAGTTCCTTGCCATATATATACAGTCTACTCCCAGCCCTCCGGTCAGATCGACGAATGTATCACCCTTTGCCAGTGAAGCTTTGTATTGGGCGGTCGTCTCTGAGGAACATTGTTCCATCGGCAGGTGTCCCGGATATATGATTCCTTCTGTCTGTGCCCATTGCGGTAGTTTCATGCGTGCGGTTTGCCATCCGGCAATCTGTTCTACGGCAGCAGTCATATTCACTTTCGGATATTTTTCTGCCTGAAGTGCGAGCTTCCGCACATCTTCGGTGCGGTGGAGTCGGATAAAATTTATTGTTTCGGGTGAAAATATATCCATGTCTGCATATTTGAACCGGATTAGTGTGCTTGAACACCTCCCAATCAACAAGATCAGGAGGTGTCTGTTGTACTCGAAGCGGGACTTGAACCCGCACAGCCATCACTGGCCAAGGGATTTTAAGTCCCTCGTGTCTACCGATTCCACCATTCGAGCAACCTTATAGAGAAGCGGAAAATCCGCATTGGCAGGTGCAAATGTAAGGACTTTTGCAGTAGTCTCCAAACATTTTCTCTCTTTTCTTCCAAATGTATGTTTTATAGTCCAAGCAGAGCTTTTTCTGCCTTTTCTACCGCTTCAAAGTTGAAGCCTTCAAAAGTCTTCTCCATTAACTTTTCAATCCGGTCGTTACACAAGTTGCCGATACTTCCTTCATGTGTATGGTGAACGTCCTTGTTATGGGTGAATTTTCCGGCCTCTATGTCCAGTCCCACTTTCTTATAGGCATCGCGGAAAGGCATCCCTTCGGCTGCCAGCCTGTTTACCTCTTCCACACTGAACATGTACAGATACTTGTCATCATCCAGAATGTGCCTGTTTATTTCGATCTTGTTCATTATGTATGCAGCCATTCGCAGACAATCTTCAAGCTCGTCGAATGCAGGGATAAATATTTCTTTAATGATTTGGAAATCACGGAAATATCCAGAAGGTAGATTGTTGATTATCATCATTACCTGTTGAGGCATGGACTGGATCTTGTTGCACTTTGCGCGGGTAAGTTCAAATACGTCCGGATTTTTCTTGTGAGGCATGATGCTTGAACCGGTGGTGCATTCGTCCGGCAACTTGACAAATCCGAAGTTCTGACTGCTGAACATACATGCGTCAAAGGCCATCTTCGACAATGTCCCGGCTATGGATGCCAGAGCAAACAGCACGTTACGTTCCATTTTCCCACGTCCCATTTGGGCATAAACCACATTATAGTTCATTGAATCAAATCCCAAAAGACGTGTGGTCATTTCGCGGTTCAACGGGAAGGAGGAACCGTAACCGGCAGCTGAACCCAGCGGATTCCGGTTGCACATCCTGTAGGCTGCCTGTAGAAATATCATGTCGTCAGCCAGACTTTCCGCATACGCTCCGAACCACAATCCGAATGATGACGGCATGGCTATCTGCAAATGAGTATATCCCGGCATTAATACATCTTTGTAGCGGTTGCTCTGTGATATTAATATATGGAAGAGCTGCATGACTTCGTCTGCAATTTCTTTCAGGCGTGCACGGGTGAAAAGTTTCAGATCGACAAGCACCTGGTCATTGCGGGAACGTCCGCTATGAATTTTCTTACCTATGTCTCCGAGCCGACGTGTCAGCAGCAGCTCAACCTGGGAATGGATGTCTTCTACACCTTCTTCTATGACGAATTCCCCACGTTCGATCGAAGCATAAATTTTTTTCAGTTCTTCCAAAAGGACAGTCAGTTCGTCAGATGCCAGCAAGCCGATGCTTTCAAGCATTGTTATGTGTGCCATAGAGCCCAGCACGTCATATTTTGCAAGGTACAGATCCATTTCACGGTCACGTCCTACAGTGAAACGGTCTATCTCTGCATTAACCTGCACATTCTTTTCCCACAGTTTCTGAGCCATAATGTTATGTCTAAATAAGATATGTCAGTTTAATAGGAAAGTGTTGCCAGTATGTCTGCCAGCATTTCCACACCTTTCTGCAAAGGCTTTGATGCCATTGTCTTCAAAAAAACGTTCATATCGGCATGGATGGTCACTTTCAGTTTTGTTTTCTCGTCGGACTCGGTAAGAATATCTATCAGTCCGTTCATGGGAACAGGCGAGTCCTTGCTTTCAAATTTGATGCATCTGAACGGTTCCCTTTCAATGATATTGAGTGTAATCGCAAGTCCTTGTACCTTGACGGTGATTGAATCGCTGTCGAAAGACAACTCTTCCACTCTCCCTGCCGACTTCTCTCTTACCTGTCCAATACGGTCTTTCAGCGATTCCAGATTATTCAGGTCGGACAGCTTGTTATATACACGTTCCTGACTGTAAGGAACAAACTTTACACCACTTTCAAATTTTACATCCATATCCCATAAAAATTGTCATCCGGAGTAAAGTTGACATAACTCTACTCAAGATGACATCACTTATTTCAGTTAAATGTTTCCAAAATCTCAAGTTACTTTCCAGTCCAGTGTGATGGATCTTTCCTCCATGCCTGCAGAATGGGAATATCTTTTTCGTCAATATAATCTGTCTTCAATGCGGAATCCAAAACGGCATTATAGTTGGTCAGTGTGACCAGCTCCACTTTCGCATTCTTGAAAGCCTCCACTGAAACATCGAATCCATAGGTAAACGAAGCGACCATACCTATCACTTCACATCCGTCGCGACGGATCGCTTCTACTGCCTTCAGGCTGCTTCCTCCCGTAGAGACCAGATCCTCGATGACAACCACTTTCATGCCGGGACGTAATTCTCCTTCAATCAGATTCTCCAGCCCATGATCTTTGGGACTTGAGCGGACATATACAAACGGAAGATTCAATTCTTCGGCCACCAGTGCACCCTGGGCGATAGCACCCGTAGCAACACCGGCAATCGCATCTACATTGCCGAATCTTTCCATAATGATACGGCAAATTTCCAACTTCACAAAATTACGAAGAGCCGGATATGACAATGTTTTACGATTGTCACAATAAATCGGCGATTTCCAGCCTGAAGCCCAAGTGAACGGGTTGGCAGGCTGAATTTTTACGGCCTTTACCTTCAGCAATTTTTCTGCGAATAATCTTTCCAGTGCTTTCATGACTCTTATTTGTATGATAAATTTTCCGCAAAAATATGAAAATACATTTGTAATCAAAAGGTTTGTCTCATTATTTTTTAAAGATGAAACGATTGTCTTACTTCGTCCAAGCCAATGCAATGACACTGATACGTATTCCTTCTATTTGTGACAGTGCTTCGGCACATGCTTCGATGGTAGCGCCTGTGGTCAGTACGTCATCGACAATGAGCACGTGTTTCCCTCCCATCGCTGCCGCCTGAGAGGTCAGGCCAAACAGGTCTTCTACATTGTTCCATCGTTCAAAAGCCCGTTTGCGTGTCTGGGTCTGGTTGTCGCGCAGGCGGCATAAGATATCGTCACGCAGCGGGATATCCGTTCGCGATGATATGCCGCGTGCCAGCCATTCGCTTTGATTGTAGCCTCTCTTGCGAAGTCGTTTCTTATGTAGCGGGACCGGTATAAGACAATCAATCCCTTCAAAGAATCCAGAGGAATACAGTTCGTCCGCCAGCATTTCTCCCATTCTGAAACATACATCCTTTCTCCCGTAATATTTCATTCCGGCAAGTATTCGGGCTACCTTTCCGTCCCTCAAATAATAGAATAAGGCTGAAGCTCTCTCTATGTGAAAACGCCCCCAAAACATTTTTTCCATTTCGTTTCCTGAACTGTTGAGTAGTCCTGTACGGGGCAGTTCCGACATGCACGCAAAACAAACCACTTTTTCCGCCGGTAACATTTTCTTTCCGCATGTCAGACAAAGGCGTGGGAAGAACAATTCCTTGATGTCAGCCAATACGTTCATCAAAGTCGCCAGGCTTTATGTGCCTCATAATCTCGTCTATAGTAAATCCTTTCCCTATTGCAAAACGTATCAGTTTGTTGTTTCTCTCATAGTCGGAAGCTGCATTTATGTTTGCAGCCTTTTTCTTCAACAGATTCCTAAGGATATCGTCATATTCTTCCATGTCTATCTCTTCCAATCCGGCATTTATTTCTTCAGAAGAAAAATGCTTCATACGCAAGGCCTGGACGATTTTCATTCGTCCCCATTGGTTGAAACGGTATTTGTCTCGCACGAAGAAACGACAGAAGCGGTTTGCATCGACATACCGTTCTTTGACCAGACGTGCCATTATTCGGTTTATGGCCTCGGAAGATGCTCCCCATTTCTGTAGCTTTTCTTCTACATCCGATGGACAGCGCTCCGCAGAAACGCAATAGCGTTCTGCCTTAACCGTCAGTTCATTTTCCGTAAAATCTCTCATGGTTTTATTGCCTTTATCATACGGTTATTTCCATACATGTCTCTTTTAAGTTCCACGTGCTGATAACCTAAACGCACAAGCAGCTCTTTTGTCTCCTCTCCATAAGCGCGATTTATCTCAAAATAAATCTTACCTCCATTTTTCAGCATTTTCATACCATGCCGGGCAATCGTGCGATAGAAAAGCAGAGGATCCTTATCCGGGACGAATAACGCTTGTTCAGGCTCCCATAAAAGCACATTCGGTTCCATGTCTGTCCGTTCGCTTTCCGTCACATAGGGCGGATTGCTGACAAGTATGTCCACCTGGATATCCGGCACTTCAGCCTGTAATATGTTAACATTCCGGAAAATGATATTTACGTTGTTGTGTTCAGCATTGTTGTAAGCAGTTCTCAGTGCGCTTTCCGATATGTCCCACGCATATACCTGAGACGTTTTCATGTAGTGCGCCAGTGATATTGCAATGCAACCGCTTCCCGTTCCTATATCCAGAATGTCTGCGTCTTGTCCGGCACTGTCCGCCAATATCCAACCGACCAGTTCTTCCGTTTCCGGACGTGGTATCAATACGTCAGGAGTCACGCTGAATGTCAGTCCGCAAAAGCTGCATTCACCTAAAATATATTGTATGGGTTCGTATTTTTTCAGGCGGGACAGAATATCTTCCAGCTTATTCCAGTCTTTCTGCAGGAAATTTATATCTTTGCCTGCATAGAGTTCGGTCACAGACAAATGGAACACATCTGTCAGTATCAGTTTTGCGAAAGCCGAGACTTCTTCCTGCGGATAAAAAGTCTGCAAGTCTTTTTTTATGTATGAATAAACAGAGTGCATAATATGCAAATGTAGCGATAAAAACTAAGAGAATATGACAAATGATGAAAAATATATCCGGCGCTGTATCCAGTTGGCACGTAACGGATTCTGCAATACGGCACCAAATCCGACCGTAGGAGCTGTCATCGTCCGCAATGGCAGGATTATCGGTGAGGGCTATCATGTCCGGTGTGGTGAAGGACATGCTGAGGTGAATGCCATCGCTTCCGTCAAAGATGAAAGTCTGTTGAAAGATTCCGTGATTTATGTCAGCCTTGAGCCATGTTCGCATTACGGAAAGACACCTCCGTGTGCAGACCTTATCATAAGCAAGAGGATTCCGAAAGTTGTGATAGGATGCATGGATCCTTTCTCGCTTGTGTCGGGACGTGGCATTCGGAAGTTGAGAGATGCCGGTATTGACGTGAAAGTGGGGGTGTTGGAAGAAGAATGTAAGAAACTGATCAAACGATTCATCACGTTCAATGTCAGGCAACGTCCTTATATCACTTTGAAATGGGCGGAATCGTCCGACGGCTTTATCGATGTGGTTCGGGAAGGTGGGAAGCCGGTGCTTCTGTCTACTCCTGTCTCGTCAGTATATGTCCACAAACAGCGTGCGGAGAATCAGGCAATTTTGGTGGGAAGAAAAACCGCTTTGCTGGATAATCCTTCTCTTACCGTCCGCGACTGGTACGGTAAGAATCCTTTGCGGCTGGTCATTGACCGTGAATTGACATTGCCGAAAACGTTGAAACTCTTTGACGGTACGGTGCCGACACTTGTCTTTACAGAAAAGGGGGTAGGGTCGGATACCAATAGTATTACTAATGTGAAGATAGACTTCAGTCATGATATCATTCCCCAGATTCTTCAGATACTTTACGAGCGTAAAGTCCAGACACTGCTTGTGGAGGGGGGAAGCCGCCTTCTCCAGTCATTTCTTGATGATGGATTATGGGATGAGGCTTACATTGAGCATGCTTCTTTCCGGCTTCATCAGGGTGTTGAGGCTCCACGTATTTCGTCAGGACATTCCTCTGTCGTCTGTTCCCGTGACGGCGTTGCAGTGCTGCATTATTTCAGAAGCGGCAACTGAGTCCTGCCATGAAATATAATCCTTGTATCGGATAACCTGACTCTTGAAGGTAATTCTTGTCTAAGATATTGTTCAGGCGTGCGAACACTTTCATACGGTCGAACAGCATGTATTCTGCTCCCACACACAGATTGTTGACAGGATCGGCTGTGCCGAACCCTTCTATGTATTTCCTCTTCTCATACTGATAGTCCAGAACCACATGCAGATTTTCCGCCACTTTTGTGCGTTCGGAAAAATTGACGGTGAAATGGGGCTTAAGCATTAGCATTTCGTCCGTATCGTCATCTGTCATGTTCCATTCGTAGTATTGGCCGGACAAATTGAAATCAATTCGGTCGAGACATATGTAATCAACAGAAATACTACCATAAGCCATGCTCGCTTTTCCTTGCATCAGTGAGGCGTACACAAGAGAACCTTTTCCGTATGTCTCCGGGATGACAAACACTTCGTCTTCGGTAATACGGTATCCTCCATCCACCTTGAAACTGAACCCGGTTGACGGAGATGCTTTCAGCCCGAAGCGAACGTCAAGGGGCGTGTAAGACGTGTGGAGCTGGCCGGACTGCATCCAATAAGGTGATATGTCGTTCAGCCGGCGGAAATCATTCAGTTCCGTGCCTCCTGTCATATCCAGGAACAATGTATAGGAGGAAGAAAATGTACAGTTGAGTGAGATGTCAGGAGCCCATTTCATTCCACTCCCGTTTGCGGTCTGCAAGTCTGCATGTACACCGGTCCGCAGCGATATTTTACCATTTCTGAACATGTAGTATGGGTTGGCTTTCAGAAGTGTAAGATCTTTTTGTCCCAACGAACTGTCGTGTATCACATTGTCCATCTGCATTCCGATACCTATATGATGGATTCGGTTGAATGTGCCTTCCAGATGACCGGATGTATGGACAATATTCTCCGCTCCGGCATTCAGATAATAGTTGCCGTATTTCCGCTTGAAAGTCCTGAATCCCGTCTGGATAGAAAAGTTTACTGGAAGCCAAGAATTGTTGGAGGCGATTTTGACATATCCTTCTCCCATTGTGTAATGTTGCCGGTCTGTATCCGTAATATTGTCGGATGCGTTTTCTGATGACGGCATATAGTTAAATACTTGCGATGCAAACGCTCCTCCAAATGACAGGGCCATATTGCTGAAATCATGCCGAAAGTCCAGCGATGCATCGGTACGGTAAAAACGGGATTTCCATTCGTCCGGTTCTTCCAGACATGAAAGAGTTCCGTTCCTTCCGTACATGGAAACCATGACATTCAGCCGGTCTTTGCCGGAGATATCCCACAAATAGCTTCCTTTCAAATCTGTGTTGTTCATATTGCCGTAGGCCGCACGAACATATCCTCGCGAAGCCTTTTCTTGACGGAGAGGACGTGGCATGGCATTCATAGGCTCCTGCTCATATTCCCGTAACGTGTGAGATGAGACGGCATAGTTTATTTCCTGCTTCACGACTTTAGGTTCTTCCACAGCCGGAAGCACATTGATCTTGAACGCGTCTGTAACCTCCGGATTATATTGGTTCTCTACCACCACTGTACGGTTTAATAACGAATCTTCGGTCACAGGTTTCTGAGCCGAAACGGTCTGTACAGCCGCCAACACTATATATGCAAACAGTATGTTTATTGTCTTCATCGTTCACTCCACACTTTTAAGTTTCTCCAACCGGTTCTCAATCATTTGAGCGATATCGTCGTCTGCCTGATAGTTCTGTCGGAGGGACAAAAGATATTGTTCGGCCTCTATGTACTTGCCAAGTCTCGTGTACACATCAGCCAGCAGTACGAAACTCCTTGCCAGCCAATATGCATGTGGCGTGCTGGTCTCAATGTATCCGAGTACCTCTTTTTCCGCATCATCGGTTCGTCCCTCGTTGAAATACATCTGTGCTACCATATACTTTGCCTCTGCGCCATATACGTTTCTTGTGTCGGAAGCGAGAAGTTTCAGGTCGGCAATAGCATCCTTATTTCTTCCCAGATTCAGATAGGATTTTGCCCGGTAATACAAAGCCTCGTTATGAATCTCAGGAAACAGTTTGCTTTGTGACAGTAGGGAAGAAGATGCGGAGACGATTTCATTGTCATCCTTTAGCGCACATGCGGCGTGAAGCATGCCTGTTTCCGCCTGTAGGCGTTCTTCAGGTGAAGCGGCACTTCCGGCCATCCGTTTGTAGAGACTCAATGCTTTTCCGTATTCAAGGTTTTCGTTTGCGATGACTGCTCTCATTGACAGGGCTTTGAATTCATATTTGCTTCCGGAAAATTTCAGAACCTCGTCCAAATAGACAGCAGCCTCAGGATAGTCTTTTTCTTCATAGGCTATCAAACCAAGATAATATGAAGCATCGGTACTGAATGCTCCTTGTGGAAAAGACTGCAAATAACGCTTTAGATTTGTCTTTGCTTCTTCTTTGCTGCCGCGCAGGTACACACGCTCTGCCGCCACGTATGTCAGCGAGTCACGTTCTCTGACGTCGGTGGGAAAACTTCCGGGGAGGGATGAAATAAATGCCAGATAGTCATCCACGCGGTTCAAGTCGATGTAGATGGATTTCAAGTCACGTTGGGCAAGACGTGCCTCCTCACTACCGGGATAATCGGCAATGACTTTCTTATAAGCCTCTATAGACTCGTCATATCTGTCATGCTGATAGTATAGGAGTCCGATTTCGTTGGCGGCCTTGCGTGAAAGTGTGCTTTCAGGGTAGTGCTGGAGCAGCAGCTTATAACGCTTGACAGCATTTTCCGCATCGTCCATCTGTACGAATGCCCGCCCCTGTTCGTACAGGGCATTATCCATATACCTGGATTGTGGATAATCGGTGATCAGGCGGTTCAAGGTACGTATCTTTCCCGCATAGTCGCGTCTCAATCCCTTTACGAAAGCTTCCTGGAACAGCGAATAGTCACCGAATGAAGTATCCAAAGCGGCAGCTTGTGCATACTGTTTCTCTGCTTCATCAAAGCTGCGGTCATGGAAACAGCAGTCCCCCATACGGTTGTATGCATCGGCGAGTACAGAAGTGTCTTTCATCCGGCCGCTTTCAACACATCGCTGAAACCATATTTTCGCTTTGTCATATTGTTTCTGCTTGAAGCAAACATATCCCATATTGTAAAGGGAGAGTGCATATTCCTCAGTGTTTCTGTCGGAAGTGAATTCCATGTACAGGTGGAAATCATTTGCAGCCTGCGCGTATTGTCCGAGACGGTATTCGGTTTCACCTTTCCAATAGTGTGCGTCTGCTTTCGTTTGCGTGTCGTACTGCCCCAGTCGTAGTGATTGGTCAAAACAGTCGGCTGCTTTCTTAAAATCTGCTTGTGCGAACATCTGTGTACCCATGCGGAACAGCAGTTTTTGCTTGGCTTCAAGGATGCGTGGGCCTGGATTGGAGATTTTGTCAATGGAGCTCAGGGCTGCCTCATAGCTTTTGGTGTTCATATACACTTCAGTCAGATAGCCGTCTACATTGTCTGCATAAGGCGAATCGGGAAATTCATTCAAAAAACGCTCGAACACGGTAACAGACTCGGCAAACGGCGAGTAAGATGTTTCGTGAATGCACAGTGCATAGTTGTAGAATGCCTGTTCCTTTATTTCCTGGTCAAAATTCATGGAAGCTGCACGCTCGAACGCCATTCGTGTCCGGTTCCTTTCTTTCAGACGGAGACCTGCCAGGCCGATGTGCAGGTAAGCGTTTTGTGACATTGCGTCTTCATGACCGGTAGTCTTTTCAAGGCATTCCATTGACTTTGAATAGACTCCCGTATAAAAATATCCCATACCCAACTTGTAGATGGCATTACGCTCAGGTGCGGAAGAATGGAGGCGGTAATCTTCCAGATAGCGTATCGCAGAAGAATAGTCCTGCATGCCGAAAGCCGCTTCGCCGGCAATGCGTGACATCTGTAAGGCGCACCGTTGTCCGTAGCCTTTTTTAAGGAATGTTTCTGCAATCTTCCGCGCCTGCGTATATTCTTCCGTTATCAGATGTATGTCAGCGATATAGCAGGAGGCAGGTTCTGCATATTCTTTCTCGTGCACTGTTTCAAGGAATCCATCGAGTGCTTTTTTGTATTTCTTTTTCGTGTAGTCGATATACGCCAGGTTATATACAGCATCATTACGGTATTCCGGAGCGCTCTCTTTCAGAACATTGAACCAGAAAGCCGCTGCATCCGTGTCACCAGTTTCCAGGAAAGATGTTCCCAGTCGCAAGATGCAGGCATCACGCTCTTTGGCCGGTAAATGTTCCAGTTCGCATTGCAGGAAGCAGTCGGCTGCTTTGGAATAATCTCCGTTGAAGAAATAGGCGGAAGCAATCAGAGACTTTATGCGGTTGGAGTACTTTGTGTCGGGATGATCTGCGAGATAGCCTTCAAGTGTCTCGATATGGTTATCCATACGAAGTTCGTAGACGGCACATGCCAGCATATAGTCGGTTTCGTCACGGTACTTCACTGTGCCGGAACCTTCTGTCTGATAGCGTACCAGTGTCTGATAGGCAGCTGCATAGTCACGGCGAAGGAATAACTGCTTTCCTTCAACAAACAGGCGTTCTGACTTTAGTGGTTCGGTCTGTTGGGAAAATGCTGCCGTCGGCATGATACACAGGATAGCCGCTATCCAGATGTATGTTTTTGCTTTCCTGTTCATTCTCCTTTATTTCCGTATTCTTTCAGAAAACGTCTCACTCCTTTTCGCACGGACTCCAGTCCGAAATCTTCCGGATTAACACAGTCGAGTGGCACCCAGAAAGAAGCTGCCACATCATCCATTGCCTGAATCAGGCTGTCATTTTCTATCCGGCACAGAAAAAACTGGTCGAGCGTATGTACAAGAAAGCCCGAATACAGGTAAGTGTTCGGGAGCGAGAACAGGTATTTTGTCTCGACTACGGTCAGACCAGTTTCTTCCTTGACTTCTCGGGTAATCCCTTCTTCGCCCGTCTCGAACATGTCGATGAATCCACCTGATAGATCGAGTGTCCCTTTTGCAGGTTCTTTTCCCCTGCGGCAAACCAGGAGTTCTCCTTTGTGGTTCAGTATAAATGCAACAGTTGCCGCACTGGGATTAAAATAATATACAAATCCACAGTCAGCACATTTTTTTGATTTCGCGTTGTGTATTTCAAAGCGGGTCGAACCGCATTTCGGACAGTACTTGAACAGATCTAACGGATGCATGGTCGGTTTATTGTTTGATACACCGCAAACTTATATAAAAATCTTCGTTTTTTATGCTGTCGTGCTGAAAAAATATCAATGTTTGTATTGTCGTACAAAACCATTCCCGAAGTGTCTTTTTACTGTCATCATGGAATGGACACTCACAAATCTCAATTATCCTTACTTGATGTTAATGTATAGGATAATGTGTAAAATAGTTTATTAATAATTTTATAAATATGGCCTTTATCAACTAAACAAATGCTATGTTGATAGCCTAATATACATGAAAAATTCGCAGAAATTGCATTCTTTTTAGATAAATTGCTTGTTTATTGCTGTTATTTTACTTACTTTCGCTACATAATATAAACGTAATTTTTATGAAAACAAACATTAAACTTATGGCTATGGCAGCCGTAGCGCTGTTGGCTATGAATGCTTGCAGCAATGATGACTATGATGTGTCTTCATCGGGTGACGCTTCCGAAGGTGGTACTTCGGTTACTTTCGAGATGGGTATCAAATCGCTTTCGCGTACTTCTTACAGTGATTATAATGGGTATAATTGTGAGTTCATTGAGGGTGATGCGGTAGGCGTTTATGTGTATGACGGCGATGGCAACGCGGCATATACAAACGTGCAGTATGTTCTTGGCAACGATGGTACGTGGACGGCTGCCGATGGATCCGGAATCACAGTAAAGGTCGGCAGCAGTTACAGTTTCTATGCCTACTATCCTTACAGCGCGGAAGCAGGCACTGACGCTTCAAGTATAAGCTTCTCTGTTTCAAGCGACCAGACCGAAGGTTACACGGGAAGTGATATGTTGACGGCAAGTAATTCGGATGTGACGATTAGTGAGGGTGCAAAGGTGGAACTGACATATGATCACGCTTTCGCATTGGTGGAGGTTGAGTTGTCAGATCTGGATGCAGATGTAGAGTCTGTAACGCTTAAAAACATGTATCGGGATGCAACGGTTAATCTGATGGACGGAAACGTATCGCTGACAGGAAGTACCGGAGATGTAATCATGTATGATACTGCGGAGGATGGCGGAGAGAATTATTACCGTGCGATTGTTCCGGCGCAGACCATTTCTGCCAATACCTCAATCCTTATCATCTCCACGTCTGACGGAGATTACAGGTTCACGTATGATGTAGATGTGCCTTACGTGCAGGGAGCGTACCGTAAGTTCAGTGTAAATATGAATAGCAGAACGCTTTCTGTTGTAGGTGGTTCTATAAATGGATGGAAAGAGAGCGAAGAAGTTTCTGGTAACAGCTCTGTAGAGCAGGTGGTGGAGACGGTGAAATCGTTTACTATTAAATTCGGTGAAGGCAGTGAAGAGGGAGTCACTTATTTTAGTAGTATTGACTATGAAGAAATAAATGGTAGTTGGTCCAGCTACACTGTACCGACGGGTGATGAGTTGGCATGGTATCTGAGATGCAGTAATGATTATACAGTTGTGAGTGTTGAAGATGTTGAGGGCTACGGTACTGTTCTCTCATTGTATTGTGAAACGTCGAGACCCCAATATAACAATAATGCTATTATTTGTCATGTTCCCGGTCCGTTTGAGAGAGGGTATTATAATGTCAAGATCAGCGTGTTCAGCGATGCTGTAAGTTCAGATAGTAGTAATGTAGGAATATTGGGAACAGCATTCAGCAATGCTGATGATACAGCGTTTTTCATGCTGTATGCTTCATTAACCAACATGTCTTGGAATAGAAATGTTACAACTTGGGGCAGTCTCAGTACTACAGCGTTTGAAGAGAAATCATTCTATGTTGATTTGACTACTGTAGGTACTCCTGGAACTGGATCATCGTCTGATGTGAGTGGAACTGAATCTACGTCTGATGATGACGTTGAAGCAATTAATATTGAACTCTATAATTATACCTCTGTAGAGAATCTTCCTGCTCACATTTATATCGGAGAAATCTCTTTGGAATATGTTGATGAGTGATATAGCAAGAAATTTAAATAACGTGAGTTCGATATAAGCGAATAAATATTTTGCTGAGAAAAAGGAACA
>CAZSYY010000031.1:0-21512 GCA_964611375.1 uncultured Phocaeicola sp.
AGCATCGGTCTCCAAAACCGAGTGTCGGGAGTTCGAGTCTCTCTTCCCGTGCCAATGGAACAGTCATATCAGATGACTGTTTTTTTGTTTTCTTATTCTTTGGTTCCCATATTGTCCGTTTGTGGATAATTTCCCGCAAAGATCCCAATCCTCCTGCTATTATTGGCTGCAAATTGCTAACTTTACACCGGATTGAACAAAGTCATAAAACGGGCTGGTGAATGTTTCACTGTCAGTTTTAAAGCGACATTAATGAACCGGCAGGAATCTGCCTTAAAAACAGAAATTAATATGAATACAAGATTGAAATTGGCTTTTGTAGCGGCAAGCATATCCATATCTGCCCAGTCGCAGTCGAATATGCAGGACTATTTCAGTAATCCTGAGTGGCACGAATGTCATTCAGAGATGAAAACAGCCCGCATTATGGCTTTCCCGGAGAGGAAGCCTGTGGTGCGGTATATTCACAATGTCGTTTATATGAATTCGTATGGGGAAGACCTCACCTTGCAGATACTGAAGCCTGATAATGGGGGTAAGGACGAAAAATACCCATGTGTTATCTATATACCGGGATCTGCATGGATGAAGCAGGATGTATATGTCAATCTGCCTGCCCTTGCGGAGTTTGCCGGACGGGGATATGTGGTAGCCATGGTGGAGTATGTCCATTCTGGCATCGCACCTTTCCCTGCCCAGCTTCAGAACATAAAAGCTGCCATACGTTTCATGCGCAAGAATGCCTGTATGTATGGCGTGGATGCGGACAACCTCTTCGTGTGGGGTGATTCGTCCGGAGGACATCTTGCGTTGATGACGGCGGTGACGGCAGACGTATCGGAGTTCGATACGGACTTGTATAATGAGTATTCCACAGCCATCAACGCTTGTGTCTCTTACTATGGCATATCAGACATAAAGAGTATTCATACCGATCCATGTTCCGTCAGTTCGGGAAAAGAGGACTCTCCCGAAGGCATGTTATTGGGAAATGTGGACGTGGATGAACATGTGGTGGAGGCCGATGCCGCCAGTCCGGTTCATTATGTTGACTCTATGCGTAACATCCCGCCAATATTGCTTGCCGTAGGTACGCATGATCATATCGTACCTTTCAGCCAGACTGAACTGATGGCAAGAACGCTGGATAATGCAGGCAAGGAATACGCATATTATGTTCTGGAAGGGGCTGACCATGCCTCGTGGGAGTTCTGGACACCGCAGACGTTTGATGTGGTGGACCGTTTTCTGAGGGAACATATCGGGCAATAACGAAACGCTGCATAAGTATATGTAAAAACTTATGCAGCGCTCTTATTATTTTGCAGAATTAACTATTTCACTTCTTCAAGATAAAGCACGCGACTTGCATAGTCGTTCAGCTTGTGGTAGTCCACGTTGTGAGTGTAGGGGATTTCAAGTCCGTTGCTCATCAGGAACCGGCCGCTGAATTCCTTGCCTTCAAAATCCAGAGGCGTGTTGTCTATACGGTTCAGCTCATGGATGCGGTATGTCTTTTCGGGTGAAAGGCCGGCCATCTTTACACGCGGAAGATGTTGGTTGACGAATGTCTCCGTTTTCCACCAATAGAATACCGCCTTGTCTTTTTCAGGCGAAATATACATCAGCGAGGCCGCTCCCAGTTTGTCGTAAGGAGATACCAGTCGGTAGATGTCACCGAACTGCACAACCGGACGTATGGTCTTGTAGTTTGCTATGGCTTTGCGGCATAGCTCCTTTTCTTCGTCTGTCATGTTCTTCGGCTGTATTTCCATTCCCAAACGTCCGCTCATGGCAACATCGATGCGGTATTTCAATGGAATGGTGCGGAATGTCTGGTGGTTCGGAGCCGCGCTTATGTGTGATGCCATGGCAATGGCCGGAAAGAAATAGGAGGTCCCCCATTGCATGTAGATACGTTGCAGGGCATCCGTGTTGTCGCTCACCCAGAATTCATCGAAATATGGAAGATAGCCGTAATTGGCACGTCCGCCTCCGCTGGCGCATGCCTGAATGGTCAGGTCTGGATATTTTGCGCGTATGCGCTGGCAGATCTTCTCAAATCCCCTATGGTATTCTATGTACATATGGTTTTGTCTGTCTTTCTTCAGATAGTTTGACCCGTGATTCATGATACTCATGTTAGCGTCCCATTTGATATAATCGATGCCCGGGTGTTTTGTTTTCAGGTCGTCTATCACACTGAATACGAAATCCTGTACTTCCGGGTTGCCCAGATCAAGTACCAATTGTGTACCTCCGCGTCCTGTGACTGGTTCGCGTTGAGGGGCTTTCAGAATCCATTCAGGGTGTTTTTCATAAAGTTCGCTGGCGGTATTCGTCATTTCCGGTTCAATCCAAAGTCCGAACTTTATGCCATGTTTATCGGCATCGGCCAGCAAGCCGTCGATGCCTTTCGGAAGTTTCGTTGTGTCTACGATCCAATCTCCAAGTGAAGAGTTGTCTGTGTCACGTTTGTATTTGTCTCCGAACCATCCGTCGTCCATCACGAACAGTTCTCCTCCCATAGAGGCAATGTCTGACATCATCTGGTCCATGCCTTCCTGATTGATGTCAAAATAGACGCCTTCCCAGCTGTTCAACAGAATCTTGCGCAGCTTGTCTCCGTGTGCCAGCTTATGCAGACGTGCCCATCGGTGAAAGTTTCGGCTTGCTCCGCTCAGTCCTTCTTCGCTATAAGTGAGAGCCAGTTCGGGCGTGCGGAATGTCTCGTTTTTCCCCAGCATGTACTCTGAGTCATCTTCGTTGATTCCGGCATAAAACTGGTGATATTCGCTGTCGTCCGTATCGATGCGGAGCTTATAGTTTCCTGTATAGCAGAGGGCGGCTCCTATCACATCTCCGGTGTTTTCCTGCGGGCATCCGTCAAGTGAGAACATGACTTCGGCATGAGCCGTATGTGAGTTGCGCACTCCATCCTTATTCTTGATGACCTTCATGCCCGGCTTGAGCTGTTCCTGTGCCAGCTGGCCTTCGTTGGCCCAAGAGCCGTAAAGGGATGACAGCCATACGTTGCCGCGCCGGATTGGGAGATAAGCTGAGGCGAACTGGTTCAGTGTTACTGCATTTTTCTCTTCGTGCTTGATTTCTGTCCAGGTCTCGATAATGTCCGCATCATGGTATGCCTTGTAACATACGTCTATATAGAAAGGATATACTTTGTCTTTCATGGTTACAGTAGTGATGGTAGCATGATCCTCCATTCGTGTTGCGGTCTTTTCCACTTCCATTTCAAGAGACATGTTCCCATCGGCATGTTTTACTGCCAGTGCCGTTTCGCTTGGGCAGTTCATGCCATATACAGGGTAGGCGGAGAATTGCGGTGTCCCCCAGTTTTCGAGATTTTTCAAGTCACTGTCTGAAAGTTTGGCACCATAATATAGGAACTTGAGCTCTTGTCCTTCAGTGGCGTTTATAACGAGTGACGTATTCGGTGTGGATATGCACACGTTTTCTGCCGGAAGAGCCATAGGCAAGAGTGTCAGTCCGGCAATAAGGTATAATTCTTTTTTCATGTGTAGATGATATTAGATTGTTTCTATTCACAAATATAGGCATTTCGGCTGTGGCCGACTGATATTTTTTTATCAAATTGTTGTGAAAAACAAGTATGTTACCGCAAAATATTTAATTTTGTTCTCAGGAATATCGGTCAGAATTAAGTTACTATGGATAAACTCGATGATTTACATATTATTAGGGAGATAACTCCCTTGTCAGACAAGGATTGTTTTTACATTGCAGACCGTCGTAAGACCAGGTTCACCTATCCGATACATTGCCACAAAGAGTTTGAGCTGAATTTCGTGGAACATGCTGCCGGAGTACGGAGGATTGTGGGGGATTCGGTCGAGTTGACGTCCGAGTATGATCTGGTGCTGATAGCCAGTTCCGATCTGGAACATTGTTGGGAGCAGGGAGAATGCAATTCACCAGATATCCGCGAAGTGACTATTCAGTTTTCGTATCATTTCTTTGACGGCCTGATCAACACTAATCAGTTCAACCTGGTAAAGGACATGCTGAACAAGGCGAAGAATGGTCTTTGTTTTCCTCTTCCTGCCATTATGAAGGTGTATTCGATAATCGATGCTTTGTCGGAAAAGAAAGGATTTTATGCGGTGATCGACTTCCTTACCTTATTATATGAACTTTCTTTCTTTACGGACAAGGCACGCATGCTTTCGAGTTCTTCGTTTGCCAAGATCGAGGTGCAGTCGAACAGCAGGAGGATTCAGAAAGTACAGCATTACATCAATACGCATTATCAGGAGGAAATACGGTTGAAGCAGCTCGCGGAGATGGTGGGGATGACGGAAGTGGCTTTCAGCCGTTTTTTCAAGCTGAGGACCGGGAAGAGTCTTTCTGATTACATCATTGATATAAGGTTGGGGCATGCGGTGAGGCTTCTTGTGAATTCTGCCATGTCGGTCGCAGAAATATGTTACGAATGCGGATTCAACAACCTTTCCAATTTCAACCGGATATTCAAGAAAAAGAAAAATTGTTCGCCGAAAGAGTTTCGGGATAATTATCGGAAAAAACGAGTGCTTATATAAGCCTCGTTTTTTTGTTGTGCAGGGCGGCATTTTATTGGTTTTGGTTAAAATAGTATAGTTCTTTATGCCCGGAGTCGCTTATCTTTGCCATTGACAAAATGAATTTAAAAAAAACCTGTTTTAACCAAGTATTATGAGAAACTTGAAAATTGTTGCATGGGTAATGGCGTTGGCAGCATCCGCCTCATGCTCACATGAGCCTGCCAAAACAGACAACGGTAAAACACCTGAAGCAAGACTCCTTCAGACACAATTGCGGGATGTCGCGAAACACGGGTTCATGATAGGGCATCATGACGATCCTGTATATGGAATCGGATGGGAGGGAGATCCCGGCAGAAGCGATGTCAAAAGTGTATGCGGTGACTATCCGGCTGTCATGTCGTTCGATCTGGGACGTATCGAGCTGGGTAATGACATGAATCTTGACAATGTGGCTTTCGACCGTATAAGGGAGGAAACGGTGGCACAGTATGAGCGTGGAGGTATAGTGTCTTTCAGCTGGCACATGGATAATCCTGTGACAGGAAAGGATGCGTGGGATGCTTCCGATTCAACGGCTGTAAGGTCAGTGCTTCCTGGAGGCGTGAACCATGACAAATTCCTGAAATGGCTGGACAATGCAGCCGTTTTTCTCAATTCCATTCAGACAGCTGACGGCGTGAAGGTGCCTGTATTGTTTCGCCCATGGCATGAACATACCGGAAGCTGGTTCTGGTGGGGGCAGAATCTGTGTTCTGCTGACGAATACAAGAATCTTTGGAGGATGACTTACGGGCGTATGCAGGAAAACGGGGCTAACCATTTGCTTTACGCTTATTCTCCGGGTACCGAACCGCAGGATTCCGTTGCTTATCTTGAGCGCTATCCAGGTGATGACATCATTGACCTGCTTGGCCTGGACATTTACCAGCTTGACCGTGACGCGTATGTAAAGACTTTGGATAACACACTGTCCATGATTCAGACGGTGTCTGAGGCTCACGGCAAACCGATGGCAGTGACAGAGACTGGATATGAGGCTCTGCCGGATCCGGTATGGTGGACACAGACGCTGTTGCCTGTGATGGAGAAGTATCCTGTCAGCTATGTGTTGTTCTGGCGCAACGCGCGTGAACGTGAGAACCATTTCTATGTTCCCTATCCCGGACAGGTGTCAGCTGCCGACTTTGTGAGGTTTTATGAGCATCCGAAAACTATTTTCCTGAACGATCTCAATAAAATAAATTTCAATAATACTTACGATAAATAGAAGAATATGTGTCAGTTTGAAGAAAAAGTAAAGGCGTTGTTCGCCAAGCAGGAAGAACTGATTGTTCGCAAGAATGAGCCTGTAGGCGACACGAACGGGGTGTATGTACGCTATAAATATCCGGTAGTGACAGCAGATCATATTCCTGTTTTCTGGAGATACGATCTGAGTGAAGAAAGCAATCCTTACCTGATGGAACGTATCGGTATGAACGCTACCATGAACTCCGGTGCCATCAAATGGAACGGAAAATACCTGCTTATGGTGCGGGTGGAGGGCGTTGACCGCAAATCGTTCTTTGCTGTCGCCGAAAGTCCTAACGGTGTTGACAATTTCCGTTTTTGGGATTATCCGGTCACTATGCCCGATGATGTGGTCCCTGCCACGAATATTTATGACATGCGTCTTACCGCACACGAGGACGGATGGATCTACGGAGTGTTCTGTGCCGAGCGTCACGATGACAGTGCTCCGGCGGGTGATTTGTCGTCAGCCACGGCTACGGCTGCCATAGCACGCACGAAGGACTTGAAGACGTGGGAACGCCTGCCGGATTTGAAGTCAAGAAACCAGCAACGCAATGTAGTGCTGCATCCGGAGTTCGTTGACGGGAAATACGCTTTCTATACACGCCCGCAGGACGGTTTCATCAATGCCGGAAGCGGCGGAGGCATTGGATGGGCATTGGTGGATGACATTACTCATGCTGAAATAAAGGAAGAGAAAATAATAGAGAGCCGTTACTATCATACCATCAAGGAATTGAAGAATGGCGAAGGCCCGCATCCCATCAAGACCCCCAAGGGATGGCTGCATTTGGCTCATGGGGTTCGGGGCTGTGCTTCGGGACTGCGTTACGTGCTGTATATGTATATGACTTCCATAGAGGATCCAACAAAGGTAATCGCTTCTCCGGGAGGATATTTTATGGCGCCTGTGGGCGAGGAACGTGTGGGTGATGTATCGAATGTATTGTTTTCCAACGGGTGGATTGCCGATGAAGACGGTACGGTGTATATTTATTATGCTTCTTCCGATACGCGCATGCACGTGGCCGTTTCTACGATCGATAAGCTGGTTGACTATTGTATGAACACTCCTGAGGACGGTCTGACTACCACATCCTCTGTCGAAACTCTGAAAAAACTTATAGAAAAAAATCTGGCAATTATTAAATAGATAAAAAGAAGGATGTCCGCTTTCCGTTGTCTCAGGTGGGTCTGCGGGAAATGTGAGGAGATCTTGACCGGAACGTAAGGTGTTTCCGGTCAAGGTATGCGGACGCTTTAACTGTAGTTTCTGACAGTAATGGCGGACATCTTTCAACTAACTGACATACCATGATAAGACTCAAGGAAAAGATTGGCTACGGTTTGGGTGATATGGCTTCTTCCATGTTCTGGAAACTTTTCGGAGCCTACCTGATGATATTTTATACGGATGTGTTCGGACTTCCGGCAGCAATGGTCGGAACCATGTTCCTGGTGACAAGGGTATGGGATTCGGTCTTTGACCCTGTGATTGGTATAATTGCAGACAGGACAACCAGCCGTTGGGGGAAGTTCCGTCCCTATCTTCTGTTCTTCTGCATTCCTTTCGGACTGATCGGGATACTTACTTTCTATACTCCTCCGTTCGGAGATACCGGAAAATTGGTGTATGCCTACATCACTTATTCGCTGATGATGATGGTTTATTCGGCTATCAATGTGCCTTACGCTTCTCTGCTTGGAGTGATGAGTCCTGACCCGAAAGAACGAGGTGTATTGTCCACTTTCCGTATGATGTTCGCCTATATTGGAAGTTTCATTGCCTTGCTGCTGTTTATGCCGATGGTAAATGCCTTCAGTGGACATGCTTCCGATGTTTCTGCCCAACAGCACGGCTGGCTGATGGCGGTGGTTGTGATTGCTGTGATGTGTGTCATCCTGTTCTTTGGGTGCTTCTCGTGGACAAAAGAACGGGTAAGACCAATCAGGGAAAAGGGTAATTCGCTGAAAGAAGATATTCGCGACCTGTTCCGAAACCGCCCGTGGTGGATACTTTTCGGTGCCGGCATCGCTTCATTGGTCTTCAATTCGATTCGTGACGGGGCGGCGGTGTATTATTTCAAGTATTTCATTGTGGAGGAGGATTTTCACGTCATTTCGTTTTTCGGCATCTCGTTCGTGCTGAGCGGCCTTTTCCTTTCTTTAGGCCAGATAGCCAATATCATAGGTGTAGTGTTGGCCGCACCTGTAAGTAACAGGATAGGAAAGAAAACCACATTTGCGGCTGCAATGACTGTTGCTACGGCACTTAGCATAATCTTTTTCTGGTTTGACAAGGATGACCTTGTATTGATTTTTGTGTTCCAATGCCTTATCAGCATTTGTGCCGGAAGTATTTTCCCGTTGTTGTGGTCCATGTATGCAGATTGTGCGGACTATTCGGAACTGAATACGGGGAACCGTGCCACCGGGTTGATATTCAGTGCTTCCTCGATGAGCCAGAAATTCGGCTGGGCTATCGGTACGGCTGTTACCGGATGGCTCCTGTCTTATTTCGGCTTTCATGCGAACGCCGTACAGAGCGCTGAAACCATTCATGGAATCAAGATGTTCTTGAGCTGGCTGCCTGCTGCTGCGGCATTTGTGTCCATGCTGTTTGTGGTATGCTATCCGCTGGGAGAAAAGAAAATGAAAGACATTATAGAAAAATTGAACATAAAACGTATTGAAAAAAATGGATGACAGACTGATGCAGCTCTGCCGTGAGGTGCATGATGAGCTTGAGAACAATATATTGCCTTTCTGGATGAATAAGATGGTTGATCGGGAAAGGGGCGGATTCTATGGACGTATTACGGGAAATGATGAATTGTGTCCGTATGCGTCGAAAGGTGCGATATTGAATGCGCGGATTTTGTGGACGTTTTCTGCCGCCGGCCGACTGTTCGGAAAACAGGAATATCTGGAGACGGCAACACGGGCCAAGCGCTATTTACTGGATTACTTTTATGACAGTGAGCTCGGTGGGGTTTATTGGGAGTTGGATGCTTGTGGCAGGCCGTCGGATACGAAGAAGCAGATCTATGCGTTGGGATTCGCCGTGTACGGATTGAGCGAATATGTCAGGGCTACGGGAGACAGTGAAGCATTGGAGTATGCGGTAAAACTCTTTGAAGTGATTGAGAAATACAGTTTCGACCCGTTGCAGAACGGTTATTTGGAGGCATTGACGCGCGACTGGCAGCCTATTCAGGATATGCGTCTGAGCGAAAAGGACGAGAACGAAAAGAAGACTATGAATACCCACCTTCATATTCTGGAGCCGTATGCGAATCTGTATCGTGTGTGGAAGGACAAACGTCTGGGAAATCAGCTTAGGAATCTGATAGAATTGTTCATGACTAAGATATTTGACGACAAGACGGGACATCTGAACCTGTTTTTTGATGATGATTGGTTAAATAAGTATCATATTTTTTCTTACGGACACGATATTGAAGCTTCGTGGCTTCTCCATGAAGCGGCTATGGTTCTGGGTGACGAGGAGTGCCTGAAGAAGGTGGAACCGATAGTGGTTAAAATTGCACGGGCGGCTGATGAGGGACTGAATCCCGACGGAAGTATGATTTATGAAAAATTCGTTGACAGAAAGGAAACCGACAGTGAACTGCATTGGTGGGTACAGGCTGAGAATGTAGTGGGGCATATCAATCTGTACCAGCATTTCGGTGATGATGACGCACTGGATAAAGCTTTGAAATGTTGGAAATTCATAAAGGACAATTTGGTTGACTATACGCATGGGGAATGGTTCTGGAGTATATATCCGGACGGGACGGTTAACCGCAAAGACGACAAGGCCGGATTTTGGAAATGTCCTTATCACAACGGGCGCATGTGCATGGAAATCATTGAACGCTTTTCGTGATATTAAGTTCTCCGGAAAGAATGTCCGGATGTACTGTCAAAAGGGACGTGATATTAATTTAAATTTTGTCTAATAGTATAAAATATTAGTATTATATATGGTTAAGAAAGTATCATGATATCGCTATCGTGTTTGCTAATTTTGCCAAAAGAGAAGAAGGTAACCTTAATGCTGGTATTTAAAGAAACATCTTTATTAACCTGTTTACTGTTATCTATAAGTAAATCTAACCTAATAACATTAAAAAACACAGTATGAAGCTAAAAGTAAGAAGAAACGTCTGGATGGCGGGGGCGTGTACTGCATTTCTGTTGGGAGGAGTTCCTCACGCTTGGGCTGTGAAAGCGGCCGGTGTGGAAATTGTGCAACAACAGGAGAAAAAACAGATTAAAGGTAACGTTACCGATGCTTCCGGCGAAGCGATTATCGGTGCAAGTGTGGTTGAGAAAGGGACGGCCAATGGGGTCATTACCGATCTCAACGGTAACTTTTCTTTGAATGTCCCGGTGGGTGCCACCGTTGAAATCTCGTTTATCGGTTATACCACGCAGACAATAAAGGTAGGCAACCAGGCCATTTACAATGTGGTGATGAAGGATGACTCCGAAATGCTTGACGAAGTGGTCGTGGTGGGTTACGGTACGATGAGGAAAAGCGATCTTTCAGGAGCCTCTGTATCCATGAAGGAGGAGGATATCAAAGGGTCAATCATTACCAATCTCGACCAGGCTCTTCAGGGACGTGCTGCCGGTGTAGCGGCTGTATCTACGTCGGGTGCTCCCGGATCTTCCTCTTCAATCCGTGTGCGCGGTCAGGCCACCATCAATTCAAATGCGGAACCTTTGTACGTAATCGATGGAGTGATTGTGCAGGGAGGAGGTAGTTCAGGTTCTGACTTCGGTTTGGGTGACGCACTTGGCAACGGTTCTGTATCTACTATATCTCCGTTGGCAACCATCAACCCTCAGGACATCGTTTCTATGGAAATCTTGAAAGATGCGTCGGCGACAGCTATCTACGGTGCACAGGGTGCAAACGGTGTCATATTGATAACTACAAAACGAGGTAAGGCAGGAGAGGCCAAATTCACTTATGATGGCATGCTTGCCGTACAGCGGCAGACGAAACGTCTGGATATCATGAACCTCCGTGAATTTGCAAATTTTTATAATGACTTTGTGGAAATGGGAGAGCTGGACGAAAACTCCATCTATGCCGATCCTTCCCTGCTTGGAGTAGGGACCAACTGGCAGGATGCTGTTTTCCGCACGGCGTTACAGCACCAGCATCAGTTCTCGGCACAGGGCGGTACCGAAAAGGTGAAGTATTATGTGTCGGGTTCCTACATGGATCAGGACGGAACACTGATCGGCTCCAGTTTCAGCCGTTATTCTTTCCGTACCAATTTGGATGCCAATCTGAAGCCCTGGCTGAAAATCGGATTGAACGCAACGTACACATCTACCAAAGATGACTTGAAGCTGGCTGACAGTGACGAGGGTATCATCAACTATTCATTGACGACTCCTCCGGATATTCCTATCTATAATATTGACGGAAGCTATTCATCCATCGTGCGTGAGGGTTATACGAATCCGAACCCGGTAGCCTTGGCTATGATGGACGAAATATTGCTGTACCGTCAGAAACTGACCGGTAGTATCTTTGCGGATGTGACGCTGATGAAGAATCTGATATGGCATGCGGAATTTGGCTATGATATAAGTCACAATAAAGGTGAAACGTATGAGCCTATGGTTGATCTTGGAACATGGTCACGTGACAGCAATACGAGTACGATCCAGAATAACAACAGTACCTTCTGGCAGTTGAAGAATTATGTGACATATACGGATAAGATAGGCAAGCATGATTTCTCGGCTATGGTGGGACAGGAAATGTGGAAGTCCGACTATAACTATACTTACATCAGTAATACAAGCTTGCCTTCTGACGAAGTGCACAATCCGGCATTGGGAAGCGGAACACCTTCCATTAACGCTGGGTTCGGGACTTCTACGATGGCATCACTCTTTACTCGTCTGACCTATAACTATGATGACCGTTATCTGGGAACGTACACGTATCGTCGTGACGGCTCGTCCAACTTCGGACCGAACAACCGATGGGCGGGATTCCATTCGTTTGCGGCCTCATGGCGTTTCTCTAACGAGGCATTTTTCGAGCCCGTCCGTAATGTGGTGAACAACGGAAAGCTCCGTTTCGGATGGGGACAGACCGGTAACTCCAATATCGGAAGTTACAAGTGGGGTGCCAGCATATCCCGTATGCCGACAGGACTGGGACTGGGATATCGACAGGCGAACATAGCGAATGAGGATGTGAAGTGGGAAACTCAGGAACAGTTCAATATCGGTCTTGATTTGGGCATATTGAATGACCGTCTCGGTTTGACGGTGGAATGGTATAGGAAAGAGTCTAAGGATATGCTGATGTCACTGCAGCTGCCTTCCTATATGGGAACATCCGGAAACGCTTCTTCTGCACTGGCAGCCCCTGTGGGTAACTATGGTGACATCCTGAACAAAGGATGGGAAATCACGCTGAGCACACATCCTTTGGTGGGCGTGTTCCAATGGGATTCCGACTTTGAGATTTCTTTCAACAAGAATAAGCTGTTGGCACTTGACGGTACTGCAAATGCCCAGATTGTTGGTTACGGACAGTGGAGCGATGTCGTGAGTGTGACCAATGTGGGAGAATCCCTTTACAACTTCTACGGTTATGTGTGTGACGGTGTTTACGAGGATCTCCGCGATTTGGAAACGTCTGCCAAGCCTTCCAGTTATCCGTCTGACGGTAATTTCAACCGTACCAATACGGTGTGGGTGGGAGATATCAAGTATAAGGACTTGAACGGTGACGGTGTAATCGATGAAAACGACCGTACGGTCATTGGCTCTCCGTTGCCTAAGTTCACTTTCGGATGGAACAATACATTCCGTTACAAGAATTTCGACCTGACAATATTCTTGAACGGCTCTTACGGAAACAAAATCTACAACTATCTGGCCATGAAGCTGACACACATGAACTCGGCGTGGAGCAACCAGCTCACGAGCGTGCTGCAGCGTGCACAGATTGTGGCGATTGATCCAAACAAAGACTATTCAAACGGTGTTGTGGTAAACGGGACTACGGTGTGGAACTGGTATGACGACGTGACAAACGTGCGTGTCGCCAATCCTGGCACGTCTGTCCCGCGTGCGACAGTCCAGGATCCTAACGACAACGACCGTGTCAGCGACCGTTATATAGAAGACGGGTCATATATCCGTTTTAAGAATATCACGTTGGGATATACTTTCCCCGGAAAGATAATCAAAAAGTGGGGGCTGGATAACTTGCGTGTGTATTGCAATATTCAGAACTTATGGACTATAACCGGCTACAGCGGTTATGATCCGGAAGTCGGTGCAAGTACCTCAAGCGACAATGTATATGGCCTGGATAACGGCCGTTATCCTTCGCCTACGGTCTATTCTTTCGGGTTGAACGTTTCTTTCTAAACAACGGCTAAAAATGAAAATTATGAAATTGAACAATTATATCAAATATGTTGTGTTGGCGGCTTTGGGATTGAATCTGTCTTCGTGCGAGGATTTCCTTGATCAACCCGCATCAGATACCTATAATATTGACAACTTCTATCAGAGCGATGAGGAGTGTGTCCAGGCTGTGAATGTGCTGTACAACTCTCCATGGTTCGATTTCCAGAGGGCTTTCTTCAAGGTAGGTGAGGTGCTTGCCGGCAACTATTATTGGGGATCATCCCCTTATCTGACCTTCACGGTTAACGGAACCGACGAGGATTTGATCAACATGTCTTATTCGCTTTGGTCTGTCAATGCCTATGCCAACACCATCAGGGAGAATCTGGCTACGGCCAATGCTTCCGAAGAGACTATCAACACTTGTATTGGAGAATGCCTTGTATGGAAGGCAATGGCATATTTCTATCTTGTACGTACGTTCGGTGCAGTACCGATCGTACACGACAACTCGGCAGAAATTGCGGAAGGCACTTACAACGACAAGTATCTGGTAGAGATATCGGATGTGTATGAGTACATTATAATGACATTGGAAAAGGCCATCGAGCTGCTTCCGACCTCGAATGACTCCGGACGTATCGACCAATATACGGCAAAGGGTTTGATGGCGAAGGTCTATCTGACCAAGTCCGGATACGGCATGAGCCGCACACGCAACGAGGAGGATTTGGAGAAGGCTGCGGAATATGCCAAGGATGTGATTGACAATTCCGGACGCAGCCTGTTGGAAAACTATTCGGATGTGTTCCGTTTGGCAAACAATTTCAACGAAGAGTGTCTGCTTTCTTGGCACTGGTCTGCCTCTACTGACGCATGGACGTGCCAGAACATGCTTCAGTCGGATCTTGCCATTGTCGGCTTTGACGAGTTTGGAGACTGCTGGGGCGGATATGCCGGTCCTTCAGTTGACTTGCAGGACGCTTTCGGTGAAGATGCATTGAGCTATACCCGTCAGAATTCTGATACGCGCCGTCAGGCAACCATGATGATGTGCGGCGACGTGTATGAGTATTTCTGGACAGATCACGGCGGTTTCGATTACATTGCGTTCATCTATGACACCGAAGGATGGGGAGGCCCCGGCACTTATCAGAGTTCGACAGGAGCCAATGAAGTGAAACATCTTTACGGCAATGCCAATGATCATGTCTCTGCCACCGGAGTTTCAGCTTCGGCACAGCACAGCGGGCTTAGTACTCATCTGCTGCGTCTTTCCGACATTTACCTGATTTATGTGGAGGCAATGATCGGCAACAACGAGTCTACAACGGATGCTTCAGCCCTCGATGCTTTTTATCAGGTTCGTCACCGTGCAGTAAGCACTTACAATATGCCTACATCGGTATCGTGGGATGACGTTTGGAAGGAGCGTCGTTTGGAGTTGGCTTGCGAGGGTGACCGCTGGTATGATTATGTCCGTCTTTCATATTACAATACCCAGGCTGCCATAGATGAACTGAAAAACCAGCGCAGGGATGTATATTATGGACTGAACGAATTGTATGAGCAGTTCTATGAGACCAGCGGCGGTGACAGTGACAGCGGAAACGGCTACTTTACGGTTGACTCAAGTTCGCATCGTTACAACCCGGATGCAGTGGCTCCTAACGTGACATCCGACAGTTTCACGCTGCCTTTCCCGACAGAGGACGTGGTGTTCAATCCGCATCTGATGGAAGATCCGATTCATGTGGATGTGCGCAGCGAGTATAGTTATTAATATTTAATATTTTGAGAAATGAAAGTGACAAGATACATAAAGGGGATGGCGGTCATTGTTGCTGCCGTCATTGGAATTGTGTTGCCTTCGTGCGAGGATGAACCGGATAAATACGAGGTTGCCGATGGCCTTCCTACTGTATTGTATGTGCGTATGACGGATCCAGAGCTGTCCGATTCGCTGATAACGGGTGCATATCTTTCGAACACCGTTTGTCTGGTAGGATATAATCTGAGAAGTATCTACGAGATGTATTTCAACGACAAACAGGCAGTATTGAATACGAGTGTGATGACAGACAACACGGTGATAGTTGATGTGCCTTCTACCATTCCCGACGTTGTTACAAATAAGATCTATATGGTTACCAAGAGCAAGGATACGGTGACCTATGACTTTGAGGTACTCGTTTCGTCTCCTTCAATAACGTCCATGACGTGTGAGTATGCTTCTCCGGGAGAGACGGTTACCATCTACGGAAATTATTTCATAGATGATCCGAACGTGCCGTTGAGCATCGAGATAGGCGATGTACCTGTGACGGAAATCAATGACATAACACAGACAACGGTAACGTTTGTGATACCTGATGACGTGTCGGAAGACCCCGCTTTCATCAATGTGACTTCTGTTTATGGTACCGGACAGTCCACATTCCGTTACCGCGAAACTGAGGGACTTCTGTTCGATTTCGATGATGACGGGGATGATGCCATGTACAGCTATTGCGGATGGCATTCTTCCACTATCGGCACAGTGTCGAATGCAGACCCGATTGACAATAATTATCTGATATTCCAAGGATATATGTACGATTATAATTGGAACGATACCGATTTTATTTTCGAATATTGGCCTTACGGGGATGACGACACTCCTTTCCTCAATACGTTGGTGGATTTCAGTGATCTCAGCAGTCTTCAGCTCAAATTTGAGGCTAATGTACCTGACGCATGGAGTGCATCCGCCTTGCAGATAATACTGACCACCAATAATGAAACTTACGGAGACAATATGAGCAACGCGTTCATCAGCGACACGAGCTATCCGCGTGCCCTTTGGATTCCATGGCAGACTGACGGCTCCTACACGACGGACGGATGGGTGACCGTTACAGTAAACCTGAGTGACTTCAAGTATAATCCTGACGGCGAGGGAGTAACAGCATTGTCATCAAGCGACATAACAGGGCTGACTCTATTTGTATATGGAGGCGGAGTTACCGGTACGGAGTGTAATCCCACAATCTGTATAGACAATATCCGCATAGTAACTTCTTATTAACCTTTAAGAACTGAACGATATGAAAATACTGAACAATATATCAGCATTCTGTCTGGCAGTAATGTTCTTGTTGGGAAGTGTCTGCCTGGCTTCTTGCGACGATGAGATCAGCACCGACCAATACACGGGAGGGATAAGCCTGAACGTGTTTGGTCCCAGTCCTGTAGTCCGCGGCGGAATATTACGCTTCTTGGGAAGCGGAATGGATCAGGTGACTGCTGTAGTCATTCCCGGATGCGAAGACATTACCGGCGACTCCATAACTGTTATCAGTGACAGGGAAATCAATGTCACTGTACCTCAGGAGGCTGAAGAAGGTTATGTCACTCTGAGAACTCCTGTCGGTGACATCACCACAAAGACTTTACTTACTTATACGGAAGACATTTCCGTTGACTCTATCAGTCCGCTCACGGTAAGGCCGGGCGATGAGCTGACCATTACTGGTGAGTATCTCAACCTGATGCACGCAGTGGTGTTTGAGGGTGTGGACGATGATGTGGAAGTGCCGGAAGATGACTTTATAGAACATACGCGCTATGTCATCCGACTGTATGTGCCCGATGGAGCCGTGTCCGGAAAGGTCGGTGTTTCGGATGCCGCTGAGGAAGGTATTCCCAACATCTTGTATGCCGATGATATGCTTACGGTGGTTCTGCCTTCCGTGTCGGAGGTGGCCGAGTATGATGAAGTGTCTATCGGGGACGTGATTGCCGTGACAGGTTCTGATCTTGATCTGGTAAGTTATCTCAAGATGTCGAACGATGAGACAATCACTGACTTCACAGTGAACAGCGACGGTACCGAACTGACATTCATTGTACCGGAGAACGCTTCAACAGGTGAGGTGGCAATGGTGGCAGTGTCAGGAGTGGAGATACCGATGGTTACCTTGCAACTGGTAGAGCCGGAAGTGGATGATGAATCTTATGCGGCCAGGCCGGGAGGTGTGCTTACGGTAACCGGTGTTAACCTTGATATGGTGGATCGTGTTACGTTTGTGACGTCTTCCGGAACGGAAGTGGACGGAACGGATGTGACGGTAAGTAATTATGGTACGTCACTGACCGTAACCGTTCCTGAAACGGCTGTGAGCGGAGACGTGCAGTTGCATGCAGGAGGCAATACGGTGACGTTCTCGTTCCAGACTTTAAAGGCGGCGATTGTCTCATCGGATGTTTCGTCATTGTATGCAGGTGAAGAATTGACAATATACGGAACCGATTTCGATCTGGTGGCATCTGTTTCCTTTGGAGGAACAGAAGTGACTGATATAAATGTAAGCAATGACGGAACGTCACTGACAGTTACAGTCCCGTCTTCATTGTCTGCCGGTGAAGTGGAAGTGACGTTGACGATGTCGAACGGAGAGACCGGTGACGGAAGTCTGACTGTTACTATTGAGGAAGTTCCGGGAACAACTCTTTGGACAGGTTCTATCGAATTAGGCAATTGGGTGAACAGTTTATACTTATCTGATTCATCCGTCAACTATCTGAGTAACGTGGAAGTCGGTGACCGCCTCCGGGTTGTTTTCACCGAAGATTCCAGTTCAACCTGGTGGCAAGTTACACTGAAGGTGGATTGGGAGTCTGTATATATAAATGGGGCGAATATCAGCAATGGCAATATAGTCGAGCTGGAGTCGGGAGCCACCTCGTATGATATTGAGATAACTGACGATTTGATATCGGAAATCAACAGTGCTTCAGACTGTGTGACGTTGGGAGGCTGCTATATTACGATAACAGAGTTGATATTGTTCAAATAAGCAAAAGCGTTATAAACTGATTGGATTATAGAATTATGAAAAAACTGACATACATACTTTTTGCTTTGGGCTGTGCATCCGGCATTACGGCATGTTATAAGGATGCTGAGATTGTAATTACTGAGGTAGACTCGCCGGTAATGGTCTATGTCACCCCGTCTGACGGCTCTACTGTTCGTTCGGGAAATGTGACCGTTAAGGTGGCTTACGACAAGAATGTATTCTTCGCCTCTGAGGACTACTCTTTGATTGAAGTGACAGGTGACGGAAGCGTTGGGAGTGCCCGTGTGATTGGCTCAAGTGATACACTGACCATTGTGGCATCTTTCCCGAGCAGGGGAGCCACCTACACAATGACCATACCCGACGGGCTGGTAACAGGTCCGAACTCCATGCCTGCGGCATCGGTCTCGTTTACTTTCAACACTACCGGTTTAGATTCTATTCCGGCAATGAGTTTGACCGACAGGGCACAGAAGGTATATGATTATCTGCATGAGAACTTTGAAACCTATACACTTTCGGCGACGATGGCGAAGGACGGTCTGTCCGATGCCGAATATGCCGCAGGTGCACAGGGAAGCTGGAATACGGTAAATGCGGATAATGTTTACACGTGGACAGGTAAATATCCTGCAATGAACTGTTTCGACTATCTGCATTTGGCAAATTCTGGTGAGGATTGGATTGACTACGATGACATTACTCCGGTTCAGAACTGGTGGAACAACGGCGGACTGGTACTGGCGATGTGGCACTGGAATGTACCGCAGACAGAGAATGATGCTGATAACGAGAACATAGAGGCATATACCTCTTCGTATGATGAGAACGGATTTAACATAGACAATGCGTTTACTGAAGGCAACTGGGAATATGATGTAGTGGAATCGGGACTGGAGAAGATTGCCGATAAACTGCAACTGCTGCACGATGCGGACATTCCTGTCATCTGGCGTCCGCTTCACGAGGCTTCCGGAGGATGGTTCTGGTGGGGTAAAAATGCGGACAGCTTTAAGTTGTTGTGGCAAAAGATGTTCAACTACTTCGAGGAACGCGGACTCAACAACCTGATTTGGGTGTTCACATCCGAAGGCGATGATACCGACTGGTATCCGGGCGATGAATATGTGGATATCGTTGGTCGTGACCTGTACGGCAATGATGCCGACGACTGTGCTGACCAATACAGCACGCTTCTCGGAAACTATGGGAACAAGATGCTCACGTTGAGCGAGTGCGGCGCGAGTGGCGATGACCGTATAGCTACCATCTCCGAACAGTGGGAAAACGGTGCGCGCTGGCTGTGGTTCATGCCGTGGTATAATGCTGAGGACAGTGAAGGGACGAGTCATTCTGATGAGGAATGGTGGGAAGATGCCATGAGTCAGGATTACGTGATTTCACGCAGCGACCTCCCGTCAAGCCTCTTTGAATGATTCCGGATAAGCTGAGGTTGATTTAAAAAGAACGTGCGGAGATTTCGGTAAGAATCTCCGCACGTTTTGAAAAAATCTCCGGGCGTTTATGCTATTGGCAGATTTGGGAATATGAGCGATTAAATGATGTGAAAAATATTGATGATGTGCGGAATATTCCCTTACATTTGTCAGATGGGAACATGAAAATGTTATTGTTGTAATTTACTGAAAAATAATCGATGAACATGAAAAGAATGATTATGGGCGGAGTCTTGCTGGCATGCGGCTGTACACTGGTGCAGGCGAAGGTCACCCTGCCTGGAATTTTGAGTGACAACATGGTGCTCCAGCAGCAGACGGACGTGCGTCTGTGGGGATGGGCTGCTCCTGACGCGAAAGTGACGGTGACAGCCTCATGGAGCGAAGAAACATATCGTACAACGGCGGACGGAGAGGGCAGGTGGATCGTTTCCGTTGCCACTCCGAGTGCAGACTACACTCCTCGTTCCATTACCATTTCAGACGGAGAGCCTGTAACTCTGAATAATATCCTTATCGGTGAGGTATGGTTTTGCTCCGGCCAGTCGAATATGGAGATGCCGCTTGCCGGATTCGATAATTGTCCGGTTGAGGGTGCGAACGAGGTGATAGCCACAGCCTCCGATTGGAAAGGAATACGTGTGGCTACGGTGGAGAAAAACGGCCAGCTGAAGCCTGTTGACCGCTGTGATGGAGGCTGGGAGATAAGCTGTCCTGAAAATGCTCCGCGTTTTACCGCTACCGGATTCTTTTTTGCAAGAATGCTGAACAGAGTGCTTAATATACCGATAGGTATTATCAATTGCAGTTGGGGAGGCACAAAAGTGGAGGGATGGCTGCCGGCCGAAATCGTCTCGCAATATCCTGATGTGGACCTGAAACGTGACATCCGTAAAGATGAACCACACGACTGGTGGCACTATCTGAGTCCTACGCTTATGTATAACGGTATGCTGAAACCGCTCGAAAACTATACCATCAAAGGCTTTATCTGGTATCAGGGAGAGTCGAACGTAGGTGCGCACAAGACTTACGGAGAGCGCCTGAAGACTATGGTGGAGCTGTGGCGCAATGAGTGGGGATTGGGCGAGCTTCCGTTCTATTTCGTGGAGCTTGCTCCTTACGGCAGTACGGAATGGACGGGATCGGCTCTGTTGCGTGAGGCGCAGTACAAAGCTCAGTCACTGATAGCGAACAGTGCCATGATTTCCACAAATGACCTGGTGGAGCCTTACGAGGCATGGAACATTCATCCTAAAGACAAGAAGCACGTAGGCGAGCGTCTGGCTTATCAGGCACTGGCAAAGACATATAATGTGGCCGGTATCGAAGCCGACAGTCCCGCTTATCTGTCGATGACGATAGAAGGCAATGCGGCGATTCTCGATTTTGTACATGCGGACAACGGTTTCAACAGGATGAATGGATTTGAAGGGTTTGAGATGGCCGGCGAGGATCGTGTGTTCTATCCTGCTCAGGCAGAGGTGCAGGGAAAGAACCAGATAAAGGTGACTTGCGACAGTGTGGCGAATCCTGTTGCGGTAAGGTATGCTTTCCATGACTTTTGTCCGGGTAATGTAGCCAATCTTAGAGAACTTCCTCTGATTCCTTTCCGGACGGATGACTGGGAATGAGAAGACTGATATACAACAAAAAATTCCGCAACCGGACATTACGTCCGTTGCGGAATTTTTCCATCATAAAATCTTGCTCTATTGTTGAATCACGGTCGTCTTATTTCCTGTCGTATTGACCGTACATAACCATTGCACTCCACTCCAGATTTTTCTGATGGTACGGAGCAAACTTTTTACCTCTTTCATAATACCTTCGTTTAGTTTTGTTATCCTTCTTAATCTTTTGTCCTTTCCCAAACCGGGAAAGCGCAAATGCTATGTATTTAACGTGAGTTCGGCATAAGAAATAAAATTATTCGTTTGAAAATTAGGAAC
>CAZSYY010000032.1:0-21153 GCA_964611375.1 uncultured Phocaeicola sp.
GTTTAGAAACAGCAAGAGGCCAACTTCAAAATCTCTTTTGAGTCGGCCTCTTTTTCTTGCTTTTATGCTATACTATACCTTTTTACCGGTTCTTATACATTTTCTCATAGTAATTCTGATAGTCGCCGCTGGTTACGTCTTTTACCCAGTCTTGATTCTTCAGATACCATTTGATAGTCTTTACAATGCCGTCTTCAAACTTTGTTTCAGGATACCATCCCAGTTCGTTGCTGATCTTAGATGGGTCGATGGCATAGCGTTGGTCGTGTCCCAAGCGATCCTTTACAAAAGTGATAAGTGAGTCGTTAATCCAATCAATACTGATTTGTCCGTCTTCGCCGATTTCTTTCTTTTTCAATACTTTCCGATATACGGGCTCCTCGGTCATCAGTCGGTGGATAGTCGCGATGGTAAGTTTTACGATTTCGATGTTCTGTTTCTCGTTATGTCCGCCTACATTATAGATCTCTCCATCCCGTCCGTTATGTATTACCATATCGATGGCTTTGCAATGGTCCTCCACGTAGAGCCAGTCGCGTACATTTGTTCCATTTCCGTAAACAGGGAGACGTTTCCCTTCAAGTATGTTTTTGATAATTAGGGGAATAAGCTTCTCGGGGAAGTGATACGGGCCATAGTTGTTGGAACAGCGTGTAATTGTGACAGGCATTTTGTACGTGTCGCGATATGCCATGACAATCAGATCCGCGCTTGCTTTGGATGCGCTGTATGGGCTGTGCGGACAGATTGGAGTGTCTTCAGTAAAGAACCCTTCATCGCCCAATGAACCATATACCTCGTCAGTGGATACCTGATGGAAGCGTACTCCTTTTCTCCATGTCGGATATCCGTTTTCATCTTTTCCTGTGACCCATGCACGTCGTGCGGTGTCAAGCAGGTTCTGTGTACCCAATATGTTGGTCTGCAGGAAAAGCTGCGGCTCTTCAATGCTCCGGTCTACGTGGCTTTCTGCCGCAAAATTGACAATATAATCAAATTTATATTCGGTAAACAGCTGGTCTGCCAGATTATGGTCACAGATGTTGCCTTTGATGAAGAAACAACGTTCGTTGTCTATATCTTCGGCAATTGTTCCAAAATTTCCTGCATACGTCAATGCATCAAGAACCACCACTTTAATATCATCGTATTTGGCCAGAATATATTTGATATAATTGGCCCCGATGAATCCGGCAGCTCCTGTCACTAAGTAAGTTTTCATAATTTGCCTTCTCTTTGTTTTTTGGTCGCAAATTTAGCAATGAATTTTGAAAACACAATCAAAATTCGGCTTTAATCGCTTAGCTCTATGACTTCCAGGTCTGAAAAGTTGCCGTGATCGACGGTGAAGCGCACCAATGTGCGGACTTTGTGGAAACCGTATTTCCCGGCAGCCCCGGGATTTATATGAAGCAGTCCTAGCGTTTTGTCATATTTTACCTTCAGTATGTGTGAATGTCCACTTATGAAGAGTTTTGGAGGATGTACGAAAATCTGTGCCCGTATTGAGGGATCATATCTGCCGGGGTATCCTCCGATGTGCTTCATCAGCACATCAGTTTCGTCTATTGTAAAGCGGTCAGTCTCCGGATAGCGTATGCGTATGTCCTGTCCGTCGATGTTGCCATAAACGGCGCGCAGAGGACGGAATGCGGCAAGGCGTTCAGCCACCTCCAGCGAACCGATGTCTCCGGCGTGCCATATTTCTTGGCATTCTTCGAAATATTTCAGGTATCGCCCGTCCCAATATCCGTGTGTGTCCGATAATAATCCGATCCTTGTCATTTCTTTTCTTTCTTGTTTTCAGAAATCAGCAGGAGTTTGTCGCCGGGATGCAGTTCGACCTGTCCGTTTGGGATGATAAATTCGTTGTCGCGCTTTACGAGCATCACCAGCGTCCCTTTCGGAAGTTTCATGTCAGCAAGCCTGTTCCCGTTTTCCAGCATTTCTTTCGTGAGTGTCATGTCGTTGAGGTTGGTGTCGATCTCCTCCGGAAGTTCCACTCCGAACTCATTGCCCTCCTTCTCTGCAGGCAGGTCAAGATGCAGCATACGGGCGGTAGATGCTATGGTCATGCCTTGAATGATCAATGAAAGCAGGGTGATGAAGAAAACGATATTGAAAAGCTGCTGCGAGCCTTCTATCTCTGCGAGCACAGGATATGTGGCGAATATGATGGGTACTGCACCGCGCAATCCCACCCATGAGACGAAAAGGCGCGCTTTGTTGGTAAGTCCACGGAACGGGATGAGGCAGATGATCACACTGACCGGACGGGCTACTATAATCATAAAAATCCCTATGAGCATGGCTACTCCAGCTATGTCTATCATCTCGTGGGGGTTGACCAGCAGGCCTAACGTAAGGAACACTATGATCTGGAAAAGCCATGTAAGCCCGTTCATGAATGTGTTGATGTCTTTCCTGAAAATCAGTTTGGAGTTGCCCACAATCACTCCCATGATATAAACTGCCAGATAGCCGTTTCCTTTAAGCTGGTCGGTTACTGTGAATGTAATGAACACGATGCTCAGCAGCAGGATAGGATATAACGAGCTGTTCAGCAGGTTTATGCGGTTGATAAGCCATACGGCAAACCGTCCGGCGAGATATCCGAAAAGTCCTCCGAAGAAGAATTGTATGAGCAGATCCTTCCCGATAATCAGAAGATTCAGGTCGCTCCCGCTTGAGATGACTTGTATGAGTACGATGGTCAGCATATAGGCCATGGGGTCGTTACTGCCGCTTTCAAGTTCAAGCATGGGACGCAGGTTCTGTTTCAGCTTCATGTTCTGCGAGCGGAGCAGGTTGAACACGGAAGCCGAGTCTGTGGACGACATGGTGGCGGCCAGCAGCATGGAGGCCATCAGTGTGAGCTGGATGTTTGTACGGCTCCACCCGGAGATCCAGAAGATGAACGCTCCGGTAAGGAGTGTTGTCAGCAGCACTCCCAGTGTGGATAGAACGACTCCCGGTTTTAATACGGGGCGGATATCGGAGAACTTTGTGTCCATACCTCCCGAGAAAAGGATGATGCTGAGGGCTATCATTCCGATGAACTGTGCATCGGAGGCACTATTGAACTGAAGTCCCAGTCCGTCGCTCCCGAAAATCATGCCTACAAGAAGAAAGAGAAGAAGGGTGGGGATCCCGAAGCGGTAGCCTGTCTTGCTGATAAGAATGCTCGACAAAATCAGGACAGAACCTATCAGGAGGATGTTTTCAGCAGTAAAAATCATTGTCACAGTATGTTTTATTCAATTTTCATCTTGTACAAAAACTGTTCAGCCTGCTTCCTGAAAACGGCCGTTTGCCTTGATAAAAATGAACTGTTGTCTTTGTCGGAATGAGCTTTTGTCTTCTTCGAGGCAACAGGTCATTTTCAGCTAAAAGGAAGTCAGAAAGGACGGTTCATTTGTACATACAACTTGGTATTTTTCTTGTTTCTCTTGCAAAATTAGTAAGAAAAAAAAAAAAAACATTATATTTGTACTGTTTTTGTCTCACATTTAAAATATGAATGCAATGAAACGGAAGAAATTTATGTGGTTTGCGTGGTGCCTGATGCTGGCGGGAGCGCTGTTTGTTTCCTGTGATAACGAAGATGACGATGAGTTTGATGACGATGATATTGAAAATGCTCCAGATGAAGTTGTATCGCAGACTCAGAAAGCATATATTCTGTATGAGGGCAGCTATGGCTCATATAATTCCGGACTGGCTTTTTATGCGCCGGACGGTAATGCGGAGTTTGTTGCCGACATATATGCCGCCAAAAACGACGACAGTCTTGGAGATACAGGCAACTCAATGGTGAAATATGAAGACAATATATATGTTGTTGTCGCCGGTTCCAAATATGTAGCCTGTTTGGACACGTCTGCGGTATTGGTGTGTCGCCATGAGTTTGAGAACGAACCTCGTTATATAGCTGCTGCGGATGGTTATGTTTATGTCACGCAGTATGGCGGACGTGTGAGCAAGCTGGATGCCGTTACGCTGGAAGAAGTATCCTGCTATGAAGGCGAAGACACTAATCTTGAGGGAATTGTGGAGTGCGAAGGCCTGCTTTATGTAGCTAACGGCTGGAACAGCGATTACACTTATAATGATGAGGTGTTGGTCATCAATTCCGCTACGATGACTTTGGAAACTACGATAACTGTAAATGTGAATCCCAGCCGCTTATGGGAGGAGGACGGCAAGATTTATCTGATTTCTCTCGGTAACTATTGGGATATTGAGGGCAGACTGGAGGTTATCGACCCGTCGGATAATTCTGTTGAATACATAGCTTCGAATGTGTCAAAACTTGCTGAATACAATGACGTTCTGTATCTGGTATATACGGAATATGACAGCACTTACACTCCGTCGAACACTTTCGGTGTCTATGATATAGGTACTGCTACGCTGGATCCTGACCATTCGTTATTCTTGAACGATGTTCCTACTGCAGTTTTAAGTTCGGAAATTTATCTGTTTGCAATTGACGACAAGACCGGAGAGATATATATAGGTACAAGTGACTATGTGAATAACGGCACGATTTACCGTTATGACGTGAACGGTTCATCGATAGATATATTTGATGCGGGGGGAGTAAATCCCAACTCCATGCTGTTCATTGACTGAGAACAATGCGTTTCCTGCTTCCGCTTCATACGATATTTGTGGTCTTGCTTCTTGCTGCCTGTGGCGGAAGGAGCGGGACTTCTTCGTCTTTTGGAGAGGGCGATACGCTGTCATTGAAGTATGCTGAGAATCTTCGTATCATACGCTATCAGGATTATACGCTGGCTTTAATACGCAACCCGTGGGATACGCTTAAGACGCTCCACGCTTATGCCTTGATAGACAGACATGATTCTTTGCCCGGACAGTTGCCGGAAGGAGTAACGGTGGTTAGGGTGCCTTTGGAGAATTGTATGGTGTATTCGTCCGTTCATTGCAGCCTGTTCAGGGATTTGGACGTGTTGCACTGCATCGGAGGCATTTGTGGGTTGGAGTATATGAACAACATCCCTGAAGTGATGGAGGGATGCAGGAACGGTTCGATGACCGACTGCGGAAACAGCATGAACCCGGATGTGGAGAAAATTATCAGCCTGTGTCCGGACGCCATTCTTCTCTCTCCTTTTGAGAATAGCGGAGGGTATGGAAAGATCGGTGGACTGGGCATTCCTTTGGTGGAGTGTGCCGACTATATGGAGTCTTCTCCGCTGGGGCGTGCCGAATGGATGTTGTTCTATGGCCTGCTGACCGGTACGTATGACCGAGCTGATTCTCTTTTTCTGACGGTGGAAGATGAGTATCTTCGTGTGAAGTCACTGGCTGCGGGGGTGAAAGAGCGTCCGACGGTGGTCAGTGACCTGAGATACGGCTCGGTGTGGTATGTTTCCGGAGGAAGAAGCACCACAGGACGGTTGTACGCCGATGCGGGAGCCGATTATGTTTTTTCCGACTTGGAGAACAGCGGCTCGGTGCCAATGGCCTTTGAAACGGTTTTCGACAGGGGGCAGGATGCTGCTTTCTGGCTCGTCAAATACAATCAGCCGCATGACAAGACCTATCGTGAACTTGCGTCTGAAGATGCTGCTTATTCCCGTTTTGCAGCTTTTCGCAACCGCAGGGTTTATGGCTGCAACACATCCCGTATTCCGTTTTATGAAGAAACTCCTTTTCATCCCGACCTTTTGCTGAAAGATATGGTGAGGGTTTTTCACCCTGAGCTTCTACCGGATTGTCAGGTGAGATATTTTACGTGCTTGTCTGAATGAAAATGAACAGGGGACTCGGATATGCAGCGGTGTTGTCCGTATGTATTGTGATTCTGATTGCGGCCAATCTGTTTTTCGGCTCGGTGGACATACCGGCAGGAGCCGTCTGGAATATTCTTAGTGGTGGTGAGGTGGAAAAGGCGGGGTGGACATATATCGTCCTGGAGTCACGTTTTCCGCAGTGTATGACGGCTTTGCTGTGTGGAGCGGCATTGGCTGCTTCCGGACTTATGCTGCAAACCGTATTCAACAATCCGTTGGCTGACTCATCTATTCTCGGTATCAGTTCCGGAGCAAGTCTGGGAGCCGCTCTGGTGGTGATGGCAACCGGAGGGAGTGTGGCGGCAGGCATATTCAGTCTGTCGGGTTTTTTCTCGGTCGTGCTGGGGGCACTGGCAGGGGCGGCAGTTGTCCTTGCTTTGATTCTGTTTCTTTCCTTTCTGATTGACAATGGTGTGATGTTGCTCATTGCCGGAATCATGATAGGTTATGTAGTGTCTTCTGTAATCTCTTTGCTCAGTTTCTTTTCCTCTTCCGAAGGTGTGCATTCTTTTGTAATATGGGGAATGGGCAATTTCGGAGGGGTGTCGTTGGCGCTGCTTCCGGCTTTTGCCTGTTGTGTTGCGGCTGGACTTTTGCTGTCTCTACTGTTGATAAAGCCCCTTAACGCCTTGCTGCTCGGACCGCGTTATGCGGAAAATCTGGGCGTCAATGTACGTCTTGTACGCAATCTGCTTTTGTTTTCAACAGGTATTCTGACAGCGGTCACCACTGCTTTCTGTGGACCGGTGGCATTTATTGGACTGGCAGTGCCCCATGTGGCCCGACTTCTTTTGAATACTTCTAATCATAATTCGCTGATGCCTGTCACCATGCTTTGCGGCGGTGCTACGGCTCTTTTATGCAATTTGCTGTGTGTGCTTCCCGGAAGTTCGGGGATTATCCCTCTCAATGCGGTTACGCCTGTCTTAGGCGTTCCTGTTGTCATATATGTCATTCTCAAACGTCGCAAGTTACGGTATTTCAACTGATGGGAAACGGTGAAACAATTATAAGGGGAACAGATCTTGCCATAGGTTATCGTGGAAGGCATGTAACGGTTGTCCGGGAACATTTGGATTTCAGTCTCCATGCCGGAGAGCTTACATGTCTTTTGGGTGCCAATGGGGTAGGGAAGTCCACTTTGCTCCGTACATTGTCTGCGGCACAGTCTCCATTGTCCGGTTGTCTGGAGCTTATGGGCAGGCCTGTGTCCGGTTACTCGGTACGCGAACGTTCACGGCTTATAGGTGTGGTGTTGACCGACAAGACTCAGACCGGCGGACTTACGGTGTATGAATTGGTGGCATTGGGACGTCAGCCGCATACCGGATTCTTCGGCCGTCTGGACAGACACGACCGGGATATGATAGACTATGCCATGCAAGCTGTCGGAATGGCTCACAAGGCAAAATCGTATGTGGCTCAACTTTCGGACGGGGAACGTCAGAAGGTGATGATAGCCAAAGCGTTGGTTCAGGAATGTCCGCTGATTTTGCTTGATGAGCCGACTGCTTTCCTTGATGTTGTCAGTCGTATGGAGATTATGATGTTGTTGCGCAGGCTGGCTGTCGAAGAGCATAAGGCTGTGTTATTGTCCACTCACGATGTGGAGCAGGCGCTGACACTGTCTGACCGCCTATGGTTGCTTGCCGGTACATACGGTATAGAGTGCGGGTGTACGGAAGACTTGATACTTGCCAATCGGATTGATACACTTTTTGAGCGTCAGTCTCGCATTAGTTTCGACTTGGCGCACGGTGGATTTGTACAAAAAGCTGGTGACAGGAAGTATATTTACATAGATGTTCCTGACGGGATGTTGCGGCGTTGGACACAGAATGCATTGAACCGTCATAATTATTCTTGCCTGAATTATGGAGAGACGGATGCCATGTCGGATGTTCCCGTGCTGAAAGTCCGCTCTCCGGGAGAGTTGCTGCTTTCTATCGGAAACACGGATTTTCTCTGTTCTTCTTTTGAGAATCTGTTTAAGGTTCTTGGTGATTAGTCGGTTTTTGCGGAATTTATGAGATAAATTAGCTATATTTGTGGCGAATGTTAATATGTCGGATATGTTAAAGATAATCCAGTTGGGAGGAACCGATTCGAAGCTGTACGAACTCGTGGCTCCGTTAGTAATGAATCCTGATATTATCAAATACAACAATAATTATCCTTTCAAGACTAAGGATTCGTTCAAATGGTTCGTAGCTGTGGAAGGAGGAGATGTGGTGGGTTTTTTCCCAGTTGAAGTGAAAGGGAGAAAAATGACTATCAACAACTACTATGTGGACACATCTATGGAGAAAAGTCTGTTCCCGTGTTTGCTTAAGGCAGTCGTTGAAAAAATGTATGACAAGAAGAAGATTCTCGAAGCTGTGGTAATGACTCGTCATGCCGAATATTTTGAAGCGGAAGGTTTTGAGGTGGTGAAGAAATGGACACTCTATCTGAGAATGGAAAAGGCATGAAGGAAGGCAGCGAAAAGAAAAACGTATATGAGCTTTGTCAGGAAAGGCTCTCTATATTGTTCAGGGAGTTTGACAATATTTATGTGTCTTTTTCCGGAGGAAAAGACAGCGGTGTCTTGTTGAATTTGTGCATCGATTACATCCGGGAACATAATCTGAAAAGGAAAATAGGTGTTTTCCATATGGATTATGAGGTACAGTATAAGATGACAATCGATTTTGTTGATCGGATGTTTGAGAAAAACAAAGACATTTTGGAGGTCTATCGGGTGTGTGTGCCTTTCAAGGTGCGTACTTGTACTTCAATGTACCAGAGTTATTGGCGTCCTTGGGAACCGGAAAAGAAGGATCTGTGGGTGAGGAATATTCCTGATAATGTGTTGACTGCCGACGATTTTCCCTTTTTCCGTGAAGATATGTGGGACTATGAATTTCAGTTGAGATTTGCGTCATGGTTGCACGAGAAAAAGAATGCGGTACGGACGGCTTGTCTGGTGGGCATCAGGACTCAGGAGAGTTATAACCGTTGGCGTACCATTTATGGTGGACTGAAACAGCAGCTTTATCATAATTATCAGTGGAGTTCCAAAATATCAAATGATGTGTTCAATCTGTATCCGATATATGATTGGAAGACTACGGATATATGGGTTGCCAACGGAAAATTCGGATGGGACTATAACAATTTGTATGACTTGTATTATCAGTCAGGGGTCAATCTGGAACGTCAGCGGGTGGCGAGTCCGTTTATAGGTGAGGCGATTGAAAGTCTGCACCTGTATAAAGTGATTGATCCGGATACGTGGGGAAAAATGATAGGACGGGTGAACGGAGTGAACTTTTCAGGAATTTATGGGGGCACGCGGGCTATGGGACGTAATTCGGTGAAGCTTCCTCCGGGACATACGTGGAAATCGTTCATGGAATTTCTGTTGTCTACCTTGCCCGAAGAAACAAAACGCGGATACTTGTCTAAGTTGCATACCAGCATCAAGTTCTGGCGGACGAAGGGCGGTTGTCTGGCCGATGAAACCATCAAGAAACTTATTGACCTGAATATACCTATCGAGGTACGCAATAAATCTAACTATAAGACAACCAAACATCCTGTCGTGATGGAGTATCTGGATGATATTGATATTCCGGAATTCAGGGAGATTCCTACATACAAGCGTGTGTGTCTTTGTATCTTGCGCAATGATTATGCTTGCAAGTATATGGGTTTCGCATTGACAAAGGAAGAAGTGAAAATGAAGAACTACATTTTACAGCAATACAAGAACATATGGACATAAAAGAATATAAAAGTCCGGTATATAATGTTATGGCGATACCGGTTGAGAAAGTTTGTGCCAATGATTACAATCCGAATGTGGTGGCTCCACCGGAAATGAAGCTTTTGGAACTGTCAATATGGGAGGACGGGTTTACGATGCCCTGTGTCTGCTATCACGACAAGGAAAATGACAAATACATTCTTGTGGACGGCTTTCACCGCTATCAGGTGATGCTGACTTCAAAAAGGATTCATGAGAGGGAACACGGGATGCTTCCGGTTGTAGTCATAGACAAGGATTTGTCACACAGAATGGGCTCAACGATCCGCCATAACCGTGCTCGCGGAACACATGTGGTGGAGCTTATGACCAATATTGTTGCGGAACTGACGCAGGCAGGTATGTCCGACCAATGGATAATGAAGAATATCGGGATGGATAAGGATGAGTTGCTACGCCTCAAACAGATATCAGGTCTGGCCGCCTTGTTTGCAGACAAGGATTTTTCTATACCGGAGCCGATGATTCCGGCTCCGCATGATGATGACTGATTCAATAAATTATGTATCCCAATATTCCGCAGCCGATTATCAGCATAATAGGATTGGCCTTGTAGCGGTATGATGCTATGAATACCGTCAGAAACAGAACAGTACTGATGACTTGTTGTGTTGTTACCGTTCCGAAGTTTTCTCCGTTCATCAGTACCAATGCGGCTGCGGCCAGCAAGCCGACCACTCCCGGACGCAAACCTGTGAAAACTGCTTCGACAGCCGGATGTTTCTGATATTTTAGAAAGAAACGACTGATGAGTATCATGAGTATGAATGATGGGAACACCACTGAGAATGTGGCTATTGCTGATCCGATTATTCCCATGCTGTGCGAATATCCGGCATTGACTGTTGCTACATAGCCTACGTAAGTGGCAGAGTTGATGCCGATGGGACCGGGAGTCATCTGACTTATGGCTATGATGTCTGTAAAATCGGACGAGCTGAGCCATCCGTGTCGCGTAACCACCTCTCCCTGTATCATGGATATCATGGCATATCCTCCTCCGAATCCAAACAGCCCTATTTTAAAGAATGTATAAAACAGTTGCAGGAATAACAGTATCATTTCTTTTCCTCCTTATCTGTGTTTCTTTTGTGCCGGTATTTTCCGTAAAGGAATCCTCCTATTCCGGTGAGTATAATTACATATATTGGTGAGAATCCAATAAGCCATATTAGCAGGGCGGACACGATCGGAATCCATACGTTATATCGGTTGATGCGGGCGGACTTTGCCATCTTGAAGGTGGGAGCGGCTATAAGTGCCACGACTGCAGGACGGATTCCCTTGAATATGTTCTCTACAGCCTCCACGTGCTGAAACTGGCGTAAGAACAGTGCGATGCCCAATATGATGACGAACGATGGCATGATGGTACCTGCCGCCATCCAGAATGCTCCCCAGAATTTTTTCAGTTTGTATCCGATAAAAATGGCAATGTTTACGGCAAAGATGCCCGGTACAGTCTGTGCCAATGCCATAAGGTCAAGGAATTCTTCCTTGCTGATCCACTTCCGTTTTTCTACAACATCGGCTTCGATCAGTGGAATCATTGCGTATCCTCCACCTATGGTGAACAGTCCGATGCGTGTGAATATGAAAAATGATTTTAAATAGAAGTTCATACCATTCTTTTTTGTTCCTGCATGATAGCAGACTGAAAAGAAGCCGCTCAGGGAATCTCCTCAGAGCGGCTTCTTTTCTTTGTTATAACAGATTGAGTATATGCCGGAATTTATTCCTCACCACGTATTGCGGCGATACCCGGAAGCACTTTGCCTTCGATAGCTTCCAGCAGTGCTCCACCTCCAGTTGAAATATAGGAAACCTGGTCGGCCATGCCGAATTTATTGATGCAGGCTACAGAGTCACCGCCTCCTATCAAAGAGAAAGCACCGTTCTTTGTAGCTTCCGCGATAGCTTCTGCGATGGCTTTTGAACCTCCTGTGAAATTGTCGAATTCAAATACACCGGCAGGACCGTTCCATAAGATTGTCTTTGCATCCTTGATGGCATCGGCAAAGGCTTTGCGGCTTTCGGGACCCGCATCCAGACCTTCCCATCCCTCCGGTATGTCGTTTGACGGGCATACCTGAGTGTTGGCATCGTTTGAGAAATCATCAGCTGCGATGCAGTCTGTTCCAAGTACAAGGTTTACACCCTTTTCTTTAGCTTTGGCAATTATTTCAAGGGCAAGGTCAAGTTTATCCTCTTCGCAGATAGACTTTCCGATCTTTCCGCCCTGAGCTTTTGCGAATGTAAATGTCATGCCACCGCACAAGATAAGATTGTCCACTTTGTCCATCAGGTTCTCGATAATGCCTATTTTTGTGGAAACCTTTGAACCTCCCATGATGGCAGTAAACGGTCGCTTGATGTCTTTCAGAACGTTGTCAACAGCCTGTACTTCCTTCTCCATCAGGTAACCCAGCATCTTGTGGTCAGCATCAAAATAGTCGGCGATTACAGCTGTGGAAGCGTGTTTGCGGTGAGCCGTACCGAAAGCATCCATAACGTAGCAGTCAGCATAAGATGCCAATGTCTTTGCGAATTCTTTCTGGCGTCCTTTCATCTCCTTCTTTGCAGCCTCATATGCAGGATCATTTTTATCGATGCCTACCGGCTTTCCTTCCTCTTCCGGATAGAAGCGGAGATTTTCCAGCAGTAAAACCTCGCCGGCCTTCAGTGCGGCAGCTGCGTCCTGTGCTTTTGCACAGTCAGGAGCAAACTGTACCGGAGCTTCCAAAGCTGCAGATACGGCATCCACAATCTGGCTCAATGAAAATTTGGCATTTACTTTGCCTTTGGGCTTTCCCATGTGTGACATGATGATCAGTGCACCTCCGTCAGCAAGAATCTTTTTCAGTGTAGGCAGTGCACCGCGTATACGGGTGTCATCAGTAATTTTACCTTGTTCGTCCAAAGGTACGTTGAAGTCAACACGGACAATTGCCTTCTTTCCGGCAAAATTGAATTTGTCAATAGTCATCATAATCTCAGTATTTATATTTTAAAGTATCTTCTTTTTGCTACACCGCAAAGTTAAGGAAAAATTTTCAAGAAGCGGATTTCTTCGTAATTATTTTCAGCGGCTTTGTTATTTTGTTTTAAATTGTCAGAAAGGGATTTTCCATGTATTGTCCGGCTCACGGAAGTGACGGTTCGTTTTTGTGAAAATGAACTTTTGATTTGTGAATATTCAAATTTTTTTAATTTTGCAGTCCATAAATTTGTTGCCATGAAAACAACAGTTGTAACCTTAATGTCTTTATTATTGGTGCTGGCGTCTTGTGCGGACAGAGATAAGCAGTTCGTAATAGGAGTTTCACAATGCAGCGACGATGAATGGCGTACTCAGATGAATAAGGAGATCCTCCGTGAAGCGTTATTCTACCCGGAAGCCAGAGTCGAGATACGTACTGCGAAAGATGACAGCAGACGTCAGATAAACGATATAGAAAATTTTATTCATGAAGGGGTGGATGCACTGATCATCTCGCCGAATGAGGCAAATGCCATCACACCGGTCATAGAGAAGGCATACGATTCCGGGATTCCGGTAATATTGGTTGACCGTAAGGTGCTTTCGGAAAAATATACAGCTTACGTAGGCGCTGACAATTATGATATAGGCAAGCGTGCAGGTATGTATGTCGTCAACCGGCTGCACGGAAAGGGAAATGTGGTTGAGATTACCGGACTGAAAGAGGCCACTTCCGCTGTGGAGCGTCATAATGGCTTTATGGATGCCCTTTCTTCATACCCCGACATAAAAGTGGTGGCTTCGGCGGATGCCGGTTTCTTTAAGGATGTCGCCGGAAGTGTGTTTGATAAGGTTCTGTCAAACCATGAAGAAATAGACCTCGTGTTTGCCCAGAACGACCGCATGGCGATCGGAGCCTATCGGTCGGCCTTGAGGCACGGGAGGGAGAAAGATATGCTGTTTGTGGGGATAGATGCCGTTTCAGGAAAGGGTTACGGAGTGGAGAGCGTAGCGGCGGGAGAACTTGATGCCACATTCATTTATCCTACGGCCGGCGACAAGGTGATTCAGGTGGCTATGGCCATCCTGAGGGGAGAAACGTATGCCAGAGAAACCAATTTGTTGACGGCTTTGGTTGACAGATCGAATGCCAGGGTGATGAAGATGCAGAGGGAATACATATTCGAACTTGACAGGAAGATCGAATACCTTAGCCAGAAGCTCGATACATATTTTCTGCGTTATTCTTTACAGAGAATTTTCCTTTATGCGTGTATAGCGGTTCTGGTGCTGGTAGGTGCTCTGCTTGCCATACTTATACGTGCGTTCTGGACCAAAAGACGTCTGAACATAGAACTGTCAAGCCAGAAAGAGAAACTTGAGGAACAGCGCGACCAGCTGATAGACCTTTCGCACCGGCTGGAGGATGCCACCCATGCAAAGCTTGCCTTCTTCACGAATGTGTCGCATGATTTCCGTACTCCTCTGACATTGATTGCCGACCCGATAAACCAGCTTATGGAAAGTCACAACCTGGATGAACGGGAACGCTCGTTGCTCAATATCGCGCATAAAAATGTCGTCGTGTTGCTCCGCCTTATCAATCAGATACTGGATTTCAGGAAGTTTGAAAGCGGAAAGCTGGATTTTCGTCTGTCGGAATTTGACATATATGAAGGCATAAAGGAATGGACGGATGCGTTCCGAACTCTCTCGTTCCGTAAGCATATACGTTTCGAGGTGACGGCCGAGAATGCCCCCGAAGGCTATATGATGATTGCCGATGCTGAAAAGATGGAACGCATCACGTACAATCTGCTTTCTAATGCGTTCAAGTTTACTCCGGAAAACGGCAGTATCCGTGTGGCATTGTCCCGCTTCCGTGATAATGATGTCGATTGGTTGAGGATGGAGGTCACGGATACTGGTATCGGGATGTCTGCCGAGCATGTCCGCCATATTTTCGAACGTTTTTATCAGATAGACGTGCATCATGCCGGTTCCGGAATTGGCCTGGCTTTGGTGAAGGCTTTCGTCGAGATGCATCATGGCCGGATACATGTTGATAGTGGCGAGAAAAATGGCACTGCCTTCAGGATAGATATTCCTATGCGTCAGTCGGGAACACTGGATGAGGGTCTGGAGAGAAATGCGGTGCTTGCCAATCTGAAGGAGGGGGCTGTTTTGGATGCCGATACGGAGACCGTGAACTATGTTGAGGATACAGTGCTCCCCGACGGTAAAGAAACCGTGCTGGTGATTGATGACAATCAGGATATCCGGGACTATGTGAAAATGTTGTTGCAGCGGCAGTACACGGTGATTGAGGCCGTTAACGGTCAGGAGGGACTGAAACAGGCCATGAAATATGTGCCCGATGCTATAATCTGCGATGTGATGATGCCGGTCATGGACGGAATGGAATGCTGCCGCCGTTTGAAGAGCGAGGTTCAGACTTCCCATATTCCGGTCATGATGCTCACAGCTTATGCTGTGGATGACCAGAAGGTGAAGGGGTATGAGTGCGGTGCTGATTCGTATCTCACAAAACCGTTCAATGCCAGACTCCTGCAGGTGAGGTTGCGCAATCTGATAGACAATCATAAGCGGTTGAAATCGTTCTTTGGCGACCGTTTTGCCACCGTGCAGGAAACTCCTTTGGGGAATGTTGACAAGGGTTTTGTCAGCAGGCTTTACGAAGTTATTGAATCGCGGATGAGCGATTCGGAACTGAGTGTGGAAACATTAGGATCGGAGTTGGGGCTGGGGCGGGTGCAGCTTTACCGGAAAACAAAGTCCTTGACGGGGTATTCTCCGAACGAACTGTTGCGTATCGCCCGCCTGAAAAAAGCATCTGCACTGCTGGCTTCCACTGAAAAGACGATAGCTGAGATCACGTATGAAGTGGGTTTCAGTTCCCCGTCATATTTCACACGGTGTTACAAGGACTATTTCGGAGAAAGTCCGACCGATTTTCTGAAGCGGAAAAACGGGAAATAAAGTTCTGTTTAATCCGTATTATCGGTTAGGAAAAATGTGCTGATGTTCGGACTTTAATGTGCGTAAGTTTTGCCTTTAATGTCGGGATGTTTAATCATTCGGATAATGATGGTGAATGAAATATGTCAAAAAAAGAAGGTGAGATACCGGTGGTTCGGTAAATAGTAGTATCTTTGTCAAGTACTTATTAGGAATGAAGCTTATGAGACTTATACGTATGGCGGGGATTGCCATGACCTTTTTGTGCTGTCTTGGAACGGTGAAGGCTCAGGACATGGATGCAGTGTTTGTGGCAATGCCTGATTCCTTGTCTCCTCTGTTGACGGAAGTGAACCGTGCGGATTTCGGTGACTTTTTGGCAAGCAACATGAAGGCAGAGGTGAGGAATCGTTTTGGCAACATATCTGAGATGACGAAACTGACTGAAGATTATCTGTTCGTGAAACTGACTTCCGCCAGTACGCTTGAGATGAAATTGCTTCCCGTGAATGATTCGGTGAAGGTGGTTTGCGTGGTTCATACCTATATGGCTCCTGCTCCGGACAGCAGCATTTCTTTCTATACGGCAGAGTGGAATGAACTTCCTGCTGATGATTTCCTGAAACTTCCGGCTGAAGCTGACTTTTATCGTGTGCCCGATACGGAGGTGCAGAAGGACTCTCTGAATAACCTGCGTGCATATGCTGATATGTATCTTCTGAAAGCTGCGCTCGCAGCGGAACAGCCGGTCATTTCTTTTTCCTATTCCACACCGGACTATATGGATGAGGAGACAGGGAATAAGTTGAAGTCTTACCTGCTTTCTGATCCGATAATTTATGAGTGGAAAGACGGAAAATTTGTTGCAAATAAGGCAGGAGATGACTAATAAACCTGTTTTATGTGTTGTACGGCATAATTTTTGTCGGTTGGCTGATAGGGCGTGATAGAAATATGTAAAAAATATTTAACTATACTGTCTGCTCCAAAGAAAAAAGCTATCTTTGGAGCAATTTGTGAAAATAGTATGCCTTTTTGATGCAAAAAGGGCATACCTTGTGTTTTTAGTTGAAATGTGTAAACCGATAGTGGTATTCTGAAGACGTTTGAGACTTGAAAAGGTCTGCTGACGGATATTGCTGAAAAATAAAAAGAGTGTAATGGCATTAAGGAAATGTATTAGAACAGTGGCGGCAGCAGTTTTGGCTTTGGCCAGCGTCAATGCGTGGGGACAGGACCTGCTTGCTCGCCAGACACCCGTAGACAAAAAGTTGAAAGCAGTTGATTCTCTGGCATTGATTCGTCAGATAGAAGCAGAACAGGCAGTATATCCTGCATACGACCTTTATCCGAACTGGAGCCATGACCGTGTTCATGCTTACGGTAATACAGTGCAAATACCGGATAGCTTCCGCGTTGACCTTACGGGTTTCTGCATGCCGACTACTCATACGAAGATAACATCGAAATGTGGCCCGAGATGGCACCGTATGCACAATGGACTTGATGTAAAGGTGTATATCGGCGATACTATCCGCGCGGCTTTCGACGGACGGGTAAGGATGGTGAAATATGAAGGACGTGGCTATGGAAAATATGTGGTCATCCGTCATGACAATGGTCTGGAGACTATTTACGGGCATCTGTCGAAGCAGATTGTTGCGGAAGATGAATATGTAAAGGCAGGTGATCCGATCGGATTGGGGGGAAATACCGGACGTTCCACCGGCTCGCATCTGCATTTCGAGGTTCGTTTCCTCGGAGAGGTCATAAATCCTGAATTCTTGTTTGACTTTCCCAATCAGGATATTGTGTCTGACAGCTACCTGTTTATTCGTGGCGCCAATCGTTATGAATATCAGCGCACGCGTGCGCTTGCTGCCATAAGTGCGGGAAATCAGGCACGTAAGAAGCAGTAGAGGCGGGCATGCTGTTGCATGATCCGTAGCTTTTGCCTTGAGGAAAGGTGTTTATATAAGTAGGAATGAAGTTTGACGAATAAACATTTACATAAGGCGATTGTAGTTTGGGCAAATGCTTGCCGTTTTTCTTTGGCGGTGGTATTTTTGTTCTCCGGATTCATCAAGGCGAATGATCCGTGGGGTACGGTTTATAAGATACAGGATTATCTGGAGGCTTTGGGAATGTTCGGCCTGAGTGCCGGTATGTTCCCTAACTTTGCCGCTCTGCTGTTGGGAGGACTTGAATTTTGTATAGGGGTTTACTTGTTTTTCGGCATCCGCCGTTGGGCGACTTCCATTATGGTGCTTCTGTTCATGGCTGTGATGACTCCTGTTTCTCTGTGGCTGGCTGTCGCCAATCCGATTTCCGATTGTGGATGCTTCGGTGACGCAGTCATCCTGACAAATTGGGAGACATTCTTTAAGAACATAGTGCTTCTGGCGGTAGCAGTCTGTCTGTTCAAGTGGAGAAGATTCATTTTCAAATTCGTAACGGACAAGGTTGACTGGTTGATATCGTTGTACAGCATTGTTTTTGTCCTGTTCCTTACAATCTTCTGCCATCGGTATCTGCCTGTGTTCGACTTCCTTCCTTATCATGTAGGTGCTGATATTCGTAAGGGAATGGAAATCCCGGAGGACAAGAACCCTCCTGTTTATGAAACGGTTTTCACTTATGAGAAAGACGGTGAGAGGCGTGATTTTACAGTAGATAACCTGCCGGGTGACTCGCTTTGGACTTTTGTGGATTCAAGAACTGTCATGGTGAAAGCCGGATACGAACCGCCAATACAGGATTTTGCTCTTATATCGTATGAGGACGGATTGGATTTGACGGACGAGATTCTGGCAGACAGCCAGTATGTGTTCATGCTGGTATCTCCGTGGCTTGACAGGGCTGATGACAGTTCGATGGATCTGATTAATGAGATCTATGATTACAGTGTTGAATACGGCTACCGTTTCTTCTGTGTGACGGCTTCTACTGATGATGCTATATTGGGATGGAGAGAAAATACGGGTGCTGAATATCCGTTTTTACTGGCTGACGAAATTACTTTGAAGACGATGATACGCTATAATCCGGGACTGATTCTTTTGAAGAATGGGGTTGTGCTCCAGAAATGGAGTGCGAACGACTTGCCGGACGAGTACCAACTCAATGCACCGCTCGATCGTCTTCCCATCGGTAAGGCGGATGAGAAAACTGTGAGCCGTAAATTAATGGATGTAATCGGGAGTTTCTTTGCTCCTTTATTGTTGCTGACTGTTATAGATTTCGTATGGATAGGCATCCGTAACAGACGGAACAGCAGAAGGATGAGAAAGAACCTTCTTGAAACAACCAGAGGCTTTGATGAAAAAAATAATGAGCAGACAAATAATGAACAAGAACATTTAACCATTTAAAAATTTAGACAAAATGAGAAAAAACATTGTTGCAGGTAACTGGAAAATGAACAAGAACCTGCAGGAAGGCATTGCCTTGGCAAAAGAGTTGAACGAGATCTTGACAGCAGACAAACCGAACTGTGATGTAATCATCTGCACTCCGTTCATTCATTTGGCTTCCGTTACTCCGATTGTTGACGGTAGTGTTATCGGTGTCGGTGCCGAGAACTGTGCGGACAAGGCTTCGGGCGCATACACTGGCGAGGTGTCTGCTGAGATGGTAGCGTCAACCGGTGCTAAATATGTGATTCTTGGTCACTCCGAACGCCGTGCTTATTATCACGAGACTGTAGAAATTCTGGCTGAAAAAGTAAAGCTGGCTTTGTCTAACGGCTTGCAGCCTATTTTCTGCATCGGTGAAGTGCTTGCTGAACGTGAGGCAAACAAACAGAACGAGGTGGTTGAGGCTCAGCTGGCTTCTGTATTCTCTCTCTCAGCGGAGGATTTCAGCAAGATTATCTTGGCTTATGAGCCTGTATGGGCTATCGGTACAGGAAAAACGGCTACTCCGGAGCAGGCTCAGGAGATTCATGCACATATCCGTTCGTTGGTAGCTGCCAAGTATGGCAACGAGGTGGCTGAGAACACTTCAATCCTGTATGGCGGAAGCTGCAAGCCTTCAAATGCGAAGGAATTGTTTGCGAACCCGGACGTTGACGGCGGACTGATTGGTGGTGCTGCATTGAAGGCTGCCGATTTCAAGGGCATCATTGATGCTTTCAAATAAACAGAAGGACTGTGTACACAGAGGGGATTACCGCCCCTCTGTGATTTATTTTAAACGGTTATGGTAAAACATCTTTTATTTGCTGTCTCTCTATTGACTATTTCTATTGGAGAGGCAAGCGCGCAAAAGAATATCGTCGAAGAGTTGCAGACGCAAAATGCCGGTGAAGGGACGGTGACTATACATCAGGATGACAAGATTACAAAACTGATAGGTGAACGTTATGTCTCTTCTGCTTCCAATCAGCCGAAGATGCTGAAGATGCGCGGCTTTCGTGTGCAGGTGTATGCAGGGAACAATTCACGTCAGGCACGTTCGGAAGCGTTCGATGTGGAAATGAAGGTAAAGAAAGTGTTTTCTGACATATCGGTATATACATATTTCCAGCCACCTCGCTGGCTGTGTCGTGTAGGCGACTATAAAACGATAGAAGAAGCTCATAACGCCATGCGTATGCTGAAAGCGACAGGCATATTCAAGGAGGTGTCCATTGTGCGCGAACAAATAAACATACCGATAGAATAATTATGACTGACGAATTTTTGAATTGGCCTGTGGATAAGGTTGACAAGTTGAAGGTTCATTATGAGGACATTCTTTCCATATTGGGAGAGGATCCGTCTCGTGAAGGATTGTTGAAAACTCCGGAGAGGGTGGCCAAAGCCATGCTGACGCTGACACGCGGATACGGAATGGATCCGAAGGAGGTGCTGAATGCGGCGAAGTTCAAGGAACCTTACAGTCAGATGGTCATAGTGAAGGATATAGATTTCTTCTCTATGTGTGAGCATCATATGTTGCCGTTTTACGGCAAGGCTCATGTCGCCTACATCCCCAACGGATATATTACCGGATTGAGCAAGATAGCCCGCGTGGTTGACATTTTCTCTCATCGTTTGCAGGTACAGGAGCGAATGACTCTCCAGATCAAGGAATGCATTCAGGATACCTTGAAGCCATTAGGTGTAATGGTTGTAATAGAGGCAAAGCACATGTGCATGCAGATGCGGGGAGTGGAAAAACAGAACTCGATTACTACTACGTCTGACTTTACGGGGGCTTTCAATCAGGCAAAAACCCGTGAGGAATTTATGAATCTTATTCGTGAAAAATGACCGGTCGGCGATGGTATTTTTCGCTGACCGGCCATCTTGATTTTATGCATGCTGTTCTTCTTTCAAAATCTTCCCTTCGTTTTGTCTGAAGGATCATTACGTTTTTCTATAGCGTCCTGATGTTTATGACAGAGCTGTTTCCTCAACTCCTGAAGCTTGTTTGCCATGAACAGGAAACTGTCGATTGTAATCTGTTTCATTTATTTACCTCCAATATTGTTTGGGCCATCATCTAAACTTGACGGTAGCAAAAAAATGAGGGTGACCCAAAAGTCAGTAACGACTAACGGGTCGCCCTTTTTCATTGTC
>CAZSYY010000033.1:0-18574 GCA_964611375.1 uncultured Phocaeicola sp.
AAAGGGATTCACGGCCATCTGCAAGCTTTCTTCTGCGCAGTTTGAATGGAGTTTTGTCTACTTTTGTTTTCTTTCTTCTACCCATTGTACTTCAGCTGTTTGTATTCTGATGCAAATATAGGAAATAGCTTTGATATAAGTATCATAATGGGTAACAAAAATAAGTAGAATATAGTCAAGTATAGAATTTCATTGAAGCATAAGAGAAAAGCGACCTAATTACATAATATATTGATATATAGAAATATATATTCTTTATTTAGTTAATGATAAATTATTTATTCCTTTTGATTATTTGTATTTATCTTTTTCCCTTTACTTGACACAGTTTAATTTACGGCCTCTTATTCTCGGATGATTTTTGGGGTACGCATTGACGAAGTCAGGAAATGGGTTGAAACACAGTTGTGAAATAATTATTTATTATGATTATTGGTCAGCAGAGCGGGTATTTCTCGCTCTGCTTTTTTTGACTTTTTCAACGTATTACCCGATTCTACAGTGGCAGCCTTGCTCTCAAAATCCCAGTCATGGGTGGTGGCGTTCTTGAAATCAGTAATTTTGAGTTGCGAAGTCAAAAGACGTACAATTTTTGTGTTGATATGTATTGTGCTTTCAGATTGAAAGCCGATTGTCGTATATTGAGGTAGAGTAGGGTTGGAAAATACAAAAAAAGAGGCACTTCATCACGAAGCACCTCTTCCAAAAGATGAGAAAGTTTATGAATTTAGTCTGCTAAGTTCCTTAATATTTACTTGTCCATCGTTACGGTCATCTCCGGTATAAGGACAAAATCTTTTTTCTTTGCATTCCATTTGTAGTATTCCGTTGTAATGCTTTTATTTCCATAGGTATAACGGATACACAAATCATTCTCCCAACAATTTTTGCTGCTGTTCCATTTCTGTGACATGCTTTCTATGATTCCATTGTCGGAATTGTACTTGTAGGAGTATTTCATGTAGTTTGTCAGCATATTTCCGTCTTTCTTATAAACGGTTTCTGACACTTTCATGCCATTTACTTCTTCTGAATTGTAAATGAGATTCTCTTCAAATCCTTTTGCGGAAATTGTAAGGTTAGCCATAAAAGCACAAACTACAATTACCAAAGTCTTGAGTAGGTTTCTTGTTTTCATATCTTTTTCTCCTTTAAGGTTTACTATCATTTTGTTTTTAATTACACTGCAAATATAGGAAATCTTTCTAATTATCGGATAATTTTACCCGATAATTTCTTGTTTAATTATCAAAATGTCAGTTTTTAAAGATATATTAACAATACACTTTGCTTAATGGGCTTCAAGCCAATTTTTCCCCCAACCACAGTCTGCGTGCAGAGGTACTTTCATTCTGTAAGCATTTTCCATTTCCTCTATTACTATCTGACGTACTTTTTCCCTTTCTTCGGGCAGTACACTGAAATTTAATTCGTCATGTACCTGAAGAATCATTTTAGAACGGATGTTCTCTTTCATGAATCGGCGATATATACGTATCATTGCGACTTTGATTATATCGGCGGCACTTCCTTGAATGGGAGCATTTATGGCATTGCGTTCTGCATATCCGCGTACTACTGCATTGTGCGAGTTGATGTCCGGAAGATAGCGTTTTCGTTTGAATATGGTTTCGATATAACCTTTTTCGCGAGCGATACTGATGCTTTGGTTCATGTATTCTTTCACGTGAGGATAATTCTCAAAATACCCGTCGATAAGTGCTTTCGCTTCTTTCCTGTCCACATTCAAACGTTCGGCAAGACCAAACACTGAAATTCCGTAAATGATGCCGAAGTTGGCGGTTTTGGCCTTGCTGCGTTGTTCGCGCGTCACCTCATCAAGCGGTTTTTTATATATCTTTGCTGCTGTGGCAGCGTGTATGTCCTGTCCTGTACGGAAAGCTTCGATCATGTGAGGGTCTTCACTCAGGTGTGCCATTATACGGAGTTCGATTTGTGAGTAGTCGGCAGAAAAGAATTCGCATCCGTCATCGGGAATAAATGCCTTGCGGATTTCTTTCCCGTCTTCGTTTCGTACCGGAATATTCTGAAGGTTTGGATTGCTTGAACTTAAACGTCCAGTGGCTGTTACGGTCTGATTAAACGAAGTGTGAATTTTTCCGGTTTTAGGATTTATAAGCAGTGGTAGGGCATCGACGTACGTACCAAGCAGTTTTTTTAGTCCTCTGTATTCCAGTATTTTCCCTACAATCTCATGTTTTCCTCGTAGACTCTCCAACACATCTTCGGAAGTTACATATTGTCCGGTCTTTGTTTTCTTTGCTTTTTCCACAATTTTCAGCTTGTCGAACAGTACCTCGCCAACCTGTTTCGGAGAGGCAATATTAAAGTCAATTCCCGCCAGCTGATGCACTTCTTCTTCGATTTGGTTCATGCGTGCCGTAAAATGATGTGAAGTTTCCTTCAGTGCTTCGGTGTCAATGCGTACTCCGTTGCGTTCCATATATGCAAGTACAGGCATGAGAGGCATTTCTATTTCTTCGAACAATTCTTTCACTCCGTTCTTTTCAAGTTCTTTTTCAAGTACGTTTTTCAATTTCAGTGTCACGTCAGCATCTTCACAGGCATACTTGTATATATTTTCTGGCGTAAGGTCACGCATATTTTTCTGGCCTTTCCCCTTTTCACCGATTAGTTCTTCGATTCTTATGGTTTTATATTTCAGATAAATTTCGGCCAGATAGTCCATCCCGTGCCGAAGTTCTGGCTGAAGTACGTAATGGGCGATCATTGTGTCGAACATGTTTCCTTTTAGTGATACTCCATAGTTTGAGAGTACAAGCATGTCGTATTTTATATTTTGTCCAACTTTGAAAATTTTTTCGTCTTCGAAAATCGGTTTTAAAATATCTATGATTTTTTGCGCCTCATTACGGTCGGATGGTACTGGAACATAGAAGGCCTGGTTTTCGGCATAGCTGAAACTCATTCCTACCAATTCGGCAGTAATTGGATCCGTTCCTGTCGTCTCTGTGTCTATACTGAGAATTTCAGTTGTAATAAGTTTTTGAAATAAATCTTTGATTTTTTCTTCTGTATCAATCAGTTGGTAATCGTATTTTAGGTCTTCAAGGCTTGTGAGAATTGAATTTTCCGATACCTCTGTCTCTTTGTCCATGAAAAATCCAAAGAGATCAGGTTGTAGGGTAGGGGAGGATGGTGAATCTTTCTTTTTCACATTCAATACGCGGTCTATTAGCGAACGGAACTCCAGTTGCTCGAAAATCCTTCGCAATTCCTTTTCGTCAGGTTCCTTTCGTTTCAGTGCATTCATGTCTAATTCAATCGGAACATCTGTCTTGATAGTGGCCAGAAACTTTGAAAATAATATTTGGTCTTTATTCTCTTCTATCTTCTTTTTGATACTTCCTTTCAGTTCATGTGTATGTTCCAGCATGTTCTCAATATTTCCGAACTGTGCTATCAGTTTCTGTGCGGTCTTTTCTCCCACACCGGGACATCCCGGAATGTTGTCCGATGAATCACCCATCAGACCAAGTATGTCAATGACTTGTAAAGGAGATTCAATGTTGAATTTTTTCTTTATCTCGTTTACTCCCATCACTTCGAAGTCTTTGTCCCCGTATTTTGGGCGATACATGAACACGTGTTCGCCTACAAGCTGTCCGTAGTCTTTGTCCGGTGTCATCATGTAGGTGTCTGTTCCGGATTTGCTTGCTTTTGTGGCCAAAGTGCCTATCACGTCGTCTGCTTCGAATTCCGGAACTTCGAGAATGGGAATGTTGTATGCCTTGATTATATCTTTAATAGGTGTGATGGACCAACGTATTGCTTCAGGAGTTTCTTCTCTTTGTGCCTTATATTCGTTGTATGCCTTGTGCCGGAATGTAGGCCCCGACGGGTCAAAAGCAATTCCTATGTGTGTGGGTTTTTCTTTTCGCAACACCTCTTCCAGCGTGTTGACGAAACCTAATACGGCGGAAGTGTTGAAACCTTTCGAGTTTATGCGCGGATTTTTGATAAGGGCATAATATGCGCGATAAATCAACGCATAGGCGTCCAGTAGAAACAGTTTCTCCATATCGTATAAAAATCTTTAGTTTTTTCACGTAAATATACAAAAAAGTACGCTATTATCTGTTTTATTATTTACTTTTGTACGCTAATTTGATGCGCATGAACAAAATTGAATTAATAAGGGAGCCTGTTGAAAAAGAATTAAAAGAGTTCCGGTCGCTTTTTGAAGTTTCGTTGACGAGTTCGAATCCGAAGCTGCAGAATGTGTTTTCATACGTCAAGAAGCGAAAAGGAAAAATGATGCGTCCGATTCTGGTAATGCTGATGGCAAAACTTTTCGGCAAGCTGAACGATTCTACTTTTCATGCTGCTTTATCTTTGGAGCTTCTTCATACGGCGAGTCTCGTGCATGATGATGTTGTGGACGAAAGCAACGAGCGGCGTGGGCAGTTGTCTGTCAATGCAATATATGACAACAAAGTGTCCGTACTTGTTGGAGACTATATGCTTGCCACGAGTCTTAAACATGCTTCACTCACAGGACTGATACGCGTTGTAGAATTGGTGGCCTGTTTGGGACAGGATCTTTCTGAGGGAGAAATACTACAGTTGGACAATATTGACAAAAACGATTTCTCCGAAGATGCCTACTTCGATGTGATCCGGAAAAAAACGGCGGCTTTATTCCGTGCCAGTGCTGAGGGTGGGGCAGTGTCGGTGTATGCAAACGAGGAGGATATCCGTCGTGCAGCTCTGTTCGGGGAAGTAATAGGAATAGCGTTTCAGATAAAGGATGACATTTTTGACTATTTTGAAGATGCGCAAATCGGAAAACCTACCGGAAACGATATGATGGAAGGAAAACTTACCCTTCCGGCACTATATGTACTGAATAAGTTGAAGAGAGATGATCTTATCAATCTTGCTTTGAGGATTCGTTCATTGGATGCGTCACGTGAAGACATAACTTCATTTGTAAAGTTGATAAAGGAAGAAGGCGGAATAAAGTATGCGGAGATGATCATGCAGGAATATCGTAAAAAAGCGTTGGAGCTTATTCCTGACTTTGCAGATGATAATATACGCAAATCATTGACCGCTTATATTGATTACGTGGTGGAGCGTGACAAGTAGTAATTTTTGATGAAAACCTGATAAAAGGAGATGCAAACTGATATCCAGGATAAAGTTTGCATCTCCTTGTTTGTTCATGCGTCTATAGTCAGAAGAATTTTGTTTCTTCTCCCAAGATTTCAGAGAGAAGTTTGTTGGCCAGACGGCTTGTGCCTAAACGGAACAGGTCATTGTTCAACCAATCTTTGCCCAATACTTCCTTTACTATCGTGTAGTAAACCAATGCGTCGTGTACCGTATTCAGGCCTCCTGCCGGTTTGAATCCTATTTTGCGTCCGGTCTCCAGAAAATATTCTTTAATGGCCTGGCACATCACATAAGCTGCTTCAGGGGTAGCAGCCGGTTGTTCTTTTCCGGTGGATGTCTTTATGAAGTCTGCTCCTGAATACATGGCAAGAATAGAAGCCTTTTTTATGTTTGAAGCAGAGCCAAGCGCACCTGTTTCCAAAATGACTTTGAGATGCTTGTCACCGCATATGTCTTTCAGTTCCTGGATCTCGTCACATACTCCTTCATAATCATCGCTCAGGAATTTTCCCGCTGAAATAACAATGTCTATTTCGTCTGCACCGGCATGAAGAGCCATAGCAGTTTCAGCTACCTTCACCTCCATGAATGTCTGTGAAGACGGGAATCCGCCTGATACGCATGCTATCTTCACCCTGTCTGCTTCCAGTGTGTCATTCACAATTTCTGCCATATTCGGATACACACAGATGGCGGCAACATTTTTAAGATCCGGATACTGATTGTCAAAGTCGTTGACCCTTTCCGTAAACTTCATCACGCTTGTTTCGCTGTCCGTACATTTTAGTGTGGTAAGATCAATGCAGTTGAAAAGAAATTTCTTCACTTCAGGCGTGTCATTTTCCGCTATGTGTTTCTCGACAAGATGGGATACTTGTGCGGCTATTTTTTCGTCATCAAGTGTTGTGTTATATTTGTTCAGTGCCTCCTCATATTTGTTTGAGCTGTTTTCCTGCCTTTTCTCTTCCAAATTCATGTCCCGGAAAAGTTCACTTTCGAAATCATTGTTATTCATATCGCTTGTAGTTTAGGGTTATTCTTATGTCTATCCTTGTCGCGTGAGGTCTTTTTTGCCAGATTCTTTTTGAAAGCCTCCGTGAGATTAACTCCAGTCTGGTTGGCCAGACAGATAAGTACCCATAGGACATCGGCCATCTCGTCTCCCAAATCGTGCTTTTCACCTTCTTTGAACGACTGGTCTCCATAGGTGCGCGCCATGATTCGTGCCAATTCACCCACCTCTTCGGTAAGTACAGCCATATTGGTCAGTTCGCTGAAATAGCGTACCCCATAGGTCTTTATCCATTTGTCCACTATCTTCTGGGCTTCTTCCAGTGTCATGTCATTCTTTATTTTTGGAATCAATGCAGATTGTTACAGGCCCGTCGTTGAGCAGTTCCACCTTCATGTCGGCTCCGAAAACACCTGTACCTACTTGCTTGCCTAATGCGATGCTCAGTTCATTGCAAAAATATTCATACATGGGTACGGCTTTTTCATGTCCGGCAGCACGTATATAGGAGGGACGGTTTCCTTTCTTGGTGGAAGCCATCAGTGTAAACTGGCTGACGGCTAAAATATCACCATCAATATCAATGACCGACCTGTTCATTACTTCGTTCTCATCATTAAAGATGCGCAGGTTGACTATTTTCTTGCATAGCCAGTCGGCATCCTCCTGACAGTCGGCTTCCTCTATGCCGACCAACACTAAAAGCCCTTTTCCTATATCAGACTTGAGTGTTCCGTCGATAGTGACCGAAGCATGGCTTACGCGTTGTATCACTACTCTCATTGGTACTTAGTTGTTTCTACAAATATATGAATTTTATTTGTTTTCTTCTAAACTTTCTTTTACGGTTTTTGCTGTGGACATGCCGATTATTTCCGCCAGTTCTTCTATGCTTGCCTTACGGATGCGCGCGACGCTTTTGAATTTCTTCAGCAGGGCCATTTTCCGTTTCTCTCCGATACCTTTTATGTCGTCAAGAGCCGAAGCTGTCTGGCTCTTGCTTCGTTTGTCACGATGGAATGTAATGGCAAACCGGTGAACTTCGTCCTGAATGTTTTCGAGGAGATGGAATAGGGGAGTACCCTGTTTGATTCCTACGATCTGTGGTGGGAATCCATACAATATTTCCGATGTATGGTGCCGGTTATCCTTTGCCAGTCCGACAATGGGAATAGACAGATGCATTTCGTCTTCTATTACCTTACGTACCATCTCCATCTGTCCCTTCCCTCCATCGGTCAGAATCAGATCCGGCATCTCTCCCTGCTCCTCGAGAATACGTTTGTAGCGTCTTTTCACCACTTCCTGCATTGAGGCGTAGTCGTCAGGTCCTGAAACGGTTTTGATGATATATTTTCTGTAATCTTTCTTACTTGGCTTGGCTTTTTTGAATACTACGCATGCCGCCACAGCATTCATGCCCTGTATGTTTGAATTGTCGAAACATTCTATGTGGTTCGGCATCCGGTCAAGATGCAGCTGCTCTTGAATTTCTTTCATAAGACGCACGCCCCGTTGTTCAGGATTCAGTTTTTCCGACTGTTTCAGACGGTCTATCTTATACTGCTTCACGTTCATGACGGAAAGATCGAGCAGATGTTTCTTTTCGCCTCTCTGGGGAATTGTGAAAGTCACTCCGCTCATTTCCATATCAAGTTCAAAAGGGATGATTATTTCTTTTGACTGACTTTTATATCTTTCCCTCATTTCCGCTATGCCCAGCTGGAGCAACTCCTCTTTACTCTCGTTCATTCTGACTTTATATTCAAAGGTGAAAGCCTGGTTTATGCATCCGTTGGTGATGTGCAGATAGTTGATGTACGCCGAACTTTCATCGGTCTCTATTGAAAATACATCAATGTTGTGCAGCACCGAACTTACGACTTCACTTTTTGAACGGTAGTTCTCTATGAGCTGGTATTTTTCCTTTATTTTCTGTGCTTCCTCGAAACGCATTTCTGAAGACAAGTCCTGCATTTTTTTCATCAGGATGCTACTTATGGATTGCGTGTTTCCCTTCAGAATCTCTTTTATTTGCATTATATTTTCCATGTATTCCTCGTGTGAGATCAATCCAACACACGGTCCGTTGCAGTTTTTGATGTGATATTCCAGACAGACCTTGAACTTTCCTTTCCTGATATTTTCATCGGTCAGTGCAAGGTGGCAGGTGCGTATCGGATAAAGTTTTTTGACAAGTTCCAGCAAGGCCATCATTGATGGGATATGGCTGTATGGTCCATAGTAGGAGGAGCCGTTTCGTACTATGTTCCTTGTCTTGAACACTCTTGGAAAATAATCGTTGCTCACACAGATGGAAGGGTAGGTCTTGTCGTCTTTCAACAGCACGTTGTAGCGCGGCTTATATTTCTTGATAAGATTGTTTTCAAGTAAAAGCGCATCTTCTTCCGTGTTGACTACTATATAGCGTATGTCAGCGATTTTCGTGACTAATATGCGTGTTTTGACCGGTTGGTTGTCTTTCGAGAAATAAGAGTAAACGCGGCGTTTCAGATTTTTTGCTTTCCCTACATATATAATCGTGCCTTCGGCATTCAGATATTGGTATATGCCTGGTGTCTCCGGCAGGTTAAGCACAATCCTGTGCAGGTATTCTGCCGTAGTCAATCCGTCTTTCCGCTTTTCTTCCATCAAAAGATTACAGCTCCAGTAGGGTGGTTACTTCTACATCATCTTCGAACGCTTTCCTCCCGTCGAGTCCTTTCAGCTCAATGATGAAATTTACGTATGTGTTCTTTGCTCCGCATTTTTTTACAAGGCGATGAGTTGCCGCCATGGTGCCTCCGGTTGCCAGCAAGTCATCGTGAAGCAATACCACATCGTCTTCAGAGATTGAGTCTTTGTGTATCTGTATGGTGTCTGTCCCGTATTCTTTCGTGTAGGTTTCTTCCACTACTTCTGCCGGAAGTTTCCCTGGCTTGCGTGCCATGATGAATCCGGCTCCCAGTCGTATTGCCAAAGCACCTCCGAGTATAAAGCCTCTTGACTCGATGCCTACCACCTTTGTTATGCCTTTGTCCTTATACATTTCATACAGTTCGTCGAGGATTCCTTGCAGACATTCTGCGTTTTTGAACAGTGTCGTCACATCGTAGAACAAGATGCCGGGTTTCGGAAAATCGGGTATTTCCCTTAAGTTTTCTCTTAATGTTTTTTTATTCATAACCAGTGTTTTAAGTGTTGTTGTTTAAATGAATTGTTTCACGTGAAACATTTTTTTCTATCTTCCCATCAATACCAGCAGGACGTTGATGTCGCTGGGGGATATGCCCGGAATACGGCTTGCTTGCGCCAATGTTTCTGGGTCTATCTTGATAAGCTTTTGTCGGGCTTCAGTGGAAAGCGACTGAAGATTGGCATAATCAAATTTGCCTTTGATACGTATGGATTCCAATCTGTGGATTTTGTCAGCAATAATTCGTTCCCGGCTTATGTAGCCTTTGTATTTGATGCGCACTTCCGCTGCTTCCACGACTTCATCTTTTCGTTCGGATATTTGGCCGAGTGCTTCCTGCAAAGCTGGTATATGTGGTGCTATGTTTTCCAATGTTATCTGCGGACGTTCTATCAAGTCGATGAGCTTGCAGCCATGTGTCAGCCTTGCTGTGCCTAAAGATTCCAGAGCATCGTTTATTCTGTCTGCTTTGACAGAGTAGGAGGAAGCAAACAGTACCAGTCTCTCCACCTCATCCATCTTTCTGCGGAATATGTCGTAACGATCTTTTTTTGCCAGTCCGAGATTATAAGCCCGTTCGGTGAGGCGTGCATCTGCATCATCCTGACGAAGCAGGATGCGGTATTCGGCACGGGAGGTAAACATACGGTAAGGTTCATCCACGCCTTTCGTCACCAGGTCATCGATCAATACACCTATGTATGCCTCATCACGTTTCAAGACAAAAGGCTCGCCGCCCTGACAATTGATGTGTGCATTTATGCCTGCGATTATTCCTTGTCCGCCGGCTTCTTCATATCCTGTCGTACCGTTTACCTGTCCGGCGAAGAACAGATTCCTGATGACTTTCGATTCCAGCGTATGCTTCAGCTGGGTGGGGTCGAAATAATCATATTCTATAGCATATCCGGGACGATAGACCACGATGTCCTTGAAACACGGAATCTGTCTTAATGCCTCGATCTGGATTTCCATCGGAAGCGATGATGAAAATCCGTTGAGGTAAAGTTCTTGTGTTGTTTCACCTTCCGGTTCGAGGAAAAGCTGATGCTGCGGCTTGTCCGGGAAAGTCACAATTTTAGTTTCGATACTCGGACAATAGCGTGGTCCTACGCTTTTGATTTGTCCGTTGTAGAGTGGAGAATCTTTCAGTCCGCTGCGGAGTACCTCATGGACTTTTTCATTGGTGAAGCAGGTCCAGCACTGGAGTTGCTTGAGCTTTCTCGGGCCGCTTATGAAAGAAAAGCGATGGAAATCGTTTTCCCCGTCCTGTGTTTCCATCAGGTCGAAGTGTACGCTTTTCCCGTCAATCCGCACTGGGGTTCCCGTTTTCATTCGGCCGCAAATGATTCCGTGTCGTGTTATGGATTCGGTCAGGTGATAGGATGCAGGTTCGGCACATCTTCCGCCGGGAAGCATTTTGTGTCCTATGTGCATAAGTCCGTTGAGAAAGGTTCCCGCCGTGAGAATGACGCATCTTGCATGGAAAGTCACGCCCCAGCATGTGACGACTCCCGTAACTTCACCGTTTTCTACGATCAGTTCTTCTACAGTATCCTGCCAGATATGAAGGTTGGGGATGTTTTCGAGGATTTCACGCCATGTCCAGATGAATTTGTTACGGTCACATTGGGCACGCGGACTCCACATGGCAGGTCCCTTCGACCGGTTCAACATGCGAAACTGGATAGAGGTCTTATCGGTCACCAGACCCATATATCCTCCTAGTGCATCAATCTCACGTACAATCTGTCCTTTGGCTATGCCTCCTACCGCCGGGTTACAACTCATCTGCCCGATCTTGTTCATGTCCATAGTGATGAGGCATGTTTTCGAACCGAGATTGGCGGAAGCTGCTGCGGCTTCACATCCCGCATGACCTGCTCCGATTACAATCACATCGTAATAGAAATCCATTATTCCATTTATTTGATTTCTGTGGCAAAAATACGATTTTTGTCGGTATGGTCAAAGCAGACAGGGAAAAGATAAAGATGCGTTATGTTTTCATACAGCTTCTTTATCTTTTCATGAAAATGTCAGGACGGTTTGAAGAAGATATCCGCACATTTTCAGAATGGTGAATGCATGGAGTACGGGTCTTCTGCTTTCCGGTCACAACATCCCTAATGCACGGTTTTCTGCCGCTTCCATAGTCTCGCGTTCTCCCGGTCCCTTGTCGTTGATGCCGCACAGGTGCAGGATTCCGTGAATGATCACGCGGCGGAGTTCCGTTTCGTATGGAGTCTTGAATTGTTCGGCATTGGTGCGTACCGTGTCGAGGCTTATGAACAGGTCGCCTGATATACGGTCTCCTTCTGTATAGTCGAAGGTGATGATGTCAGTGTAATAGTCATGTTGGAGATATTGGCGGTTTACTTCCAGGATCTTCTCGTCCGAACAGAAGATATAGGCGATGTCTCCGGTGTGTTTACCGTATGTTTTGGCTACGGCCTTGATCCATGCCGTAGTCTCTCTCTTTTTGATGGAGGGCATTTTCACCCCGTCTGTCTGATAGGTAATCATGTGTATATGTGTCTTAGAAAAATAAGTAGCAAATGAAGATGGAGGCGATGACTCCCGCAAGGTCGGCAAGCAGGCCGCATGGTACGGCATGTCGTGTCCGTGAAATGCCGACGCTTCCGAAATATACGGCGAGGATGTAGAACGTTGTGTCGGTGGATCCTTGAAACACACACGAAAGACGTCCCACGAATGAATCGGCTCCGTATGTACTCATAGCGTCAACCATCAGTCCTCTTGCCCCGCTTCCGCTCAACGGTTTCATGAGAGCCGTAGGAAGTGCGCCGACGAATCCGCTGTCAAATCCGCAAGCCTCCACTATATGTGCTATACCCTGAATCAGATAATCCATGCATCCGGACGCACGGAACACTCCTATGGATACAAGTATAGCCACTAAATAAGGGATGATGCGCACGGCGGTGGAGAAGCCCTCTTTCGCGCCTTCCACAAACGCGTCGTACACGTTGGCTCGTTTTCGTACTCCTGCCAGGATGAAGCATATTATAATCGTAAAGAGAAGTACGTTGGCTATGGTGGTGGACCATGTGTCTATCTGTTCCCTCGACAATGTGCTGAAGAAAAAAATCAGGCAGGCTATGAACAGGCTTGCTCCGCCGAGGAATAACATGACAGTCCGGTTGAGCAGGTTGATGCGTTGATATATACTCACGGTTATGATCCCGGTGAGAGTAGAGAAAAATGTGGCAAGCAGTATAGGTACGAATACATCCGTAGGCTGTGCGGCTCCAAGTTGGGCACGATAAACCATGATGCTTATCGGGATAAGTGTCAGTCCCGAAGTGTTGAGCACAAGAAACATTATCATAGGGTTGCTTGCCGTATCCTTCTTTTGGTTCAGTTCTTGTAAGCCTTCCATTGCTTTCAGACCGAGTGGGGTGGCGGCATTGTCCAGTCCCAACATGTTGGCTGCAAGGTTCATGAAAATGCTTCCTGTCACCGGATGTCCTTTGGGTATGTCTGGAAACAGCTTGCAGAACAGCGGACTGAGCAGACGTGAAAGCGCGAGAACCACACCTCCTTTTTCGCCTATCTTCATTATGCCCAGCCAGAGCGAGAGGACTCCTGTCAGTCCTATGGAGATTTCGAATGCTGTTTTTGAAGAATCGAAAGTGGAGTTGACGATGGCGGGGAAAATCTCTGTGTCGCCGAAGAAGACCAGACGTACCGCCGCCACTATAAAAGCAAGGGCGAAAAAGGAAATCCAAATGTAGTTCAGTATCATTTCGTGTTTCTTTTGTTCGGATGTCAAAGGTAATGAAAAAAGTCGGAATAAGGACGGTGGGATGGTTTCATTTCCTTACGGTATGCGTTGCAGGATTTAGTATGCGATGATTACAGAATGGGTATACCGAAAAATTTTTCTGTATATGAATAATTTTTCGGTACTTGTATAGGTTGCGGCTATCTTGTATTTTTGAATCGGATGATAACACATAAACATATTATTATGAGAGCTAATATCGAAGAGTACAAGGCAGTGGAAGAGGCTGCCATGAAATTTGTGAAAAGTGTGGCAGAAGGTAAAAGCGAGTATGCCAAAGAATTGTTCATTGATGAAGCTGTGCTGTTCGGTTATCTGGACGGGAAGCTGGAGCATGGAAGCATAAGTCAGTTTTATGACAATGTGGATACGGTAGGTGCGGACAAAGGCTTCAAAGCACTTGTTGATGTCATAGACGTGGAAGAGACTCTCGCTGTAGTACGTGTATTGGAAGAGAACTGGGGTGGCCGTATTGATTTTACGGACTACCTGTTGCTGATGAAGATGGACGGACAATGGCGTTGCGTGGCGAAGGCCTACAATCAGAATTCCAATACCATACAAAAATAAACGGGAGGAAAGAGTATGAAGATGACAGTGATTACGGGAAGTCCCCGCAAGAAAGGCAACAGTTTTGCCATGACGGAGGCGTTTGTCAAAGAGGCTGAGAAGCTCGGCCATATCGTGCAGCGGTTTGATGCCGCATTCATGAAGATTGGCGGTTGCCATGCCTGTCAGACTTGCTTCAAGACGGGAAAGGCCTGCTCTTTCGATGATGATTTCAACTTGATTGCGCCTGCTATTCTGGATGCCGATGCCATAGTGTATGTAACCCCTGTTTACTGGTATTCCATCCCGTCGCAGATAAAGGGAGTGATAGACCGGATTTATTCGTTCTGCGTGGCAGGCAAAGACATATCGGGCAAGAAGTGTGGCTTGATAACCTGTTGTGAAGAACATGATCCGACTGTAATGGACGGTGTGCGCATACCTATCGAACGTTCGTCGGCTCTGCTGAAATGGGAAATGGCTGGCGAGGTGCTCATTACCGGTGTGTTGAACGAAGGAGACATTGCCAATACGGACGGCTGCAAGCAAGCCGAGGCATTGGCACATAAATTCTGATCAAGACAGATGTCTCATCCGTAATTGCAAATTGTGATGAAATATTTTTTGATATCTATTCATATATTCCGTTCCGGTAATCCTGCAAGTATTGTGTGAACGTCTTTCCTGTCTGTTGTTTGAAGAAGCGCATCAGGTGACTGGGATCGGAGAAATGGAAATCGTCTGCCAGCTGGCTGACGGTGCGGTTGGAGAACAGCAGTTCGTTTTTCAATTCCTCCAGCAGACGTTGTTTCAGCAGGTGGGTGGCCGACACCCCGAACTGTGCCATGACAGAAGTGTTCAGTGTGATGCGGCTTATGCGTAGTTTGTCCGCATACTCCTGCACACGCTGCATGGTACGGATATGCTGTTCCAGCAAGTCCTTGAATTGGAAAGCGTAATTGTTCTTCGGGATTTCGATGGGCAAGCGGTAAGCAGCAGCATACGTCCGGTTGATGACTATCAGCAGGTAATAGAGCACGGACACGATGAGGCTGTACGTGTCTGCCACGGGATGCAGCAGTTCCTGCTTTATCTTTCCGAGCAGGCGCATATACTCTGCCATCTCTTCTGAGGAGGCATACAGGTATGGCGGTGTGTCGGTCTGGTAATAATAAAGCAGGCGGTAGACAAAGAACTTGTCGGCAATGAACGTGCGCATGAAATCTTCACGGAAGATGAGGAACGTATAATCCAATGTCTCCTCGTCCACGTGCCACTCCTGTTGCTGGTGTGGCGAAAGGAGCAGCAACATACCGTCGGCCAACTCTATCTTACGGAAATTCAGCAGAAGAAAGCCGTTTGCCTTACGGAAGAAATAGAAGCTGAAGAAGTCCGTTTTGAACCTCCTGTGTTCGCTCAATACGCCTGCAATGTCACGGCTGTTTCCCGTGTTGATGTAGAAATCCACACCACACTCCGTCTTGCTGAATGGGACACTGACCAGTTTTTCGGGATTGATGATTTCTTTCATACGCTTCTCACAGATGCAAAAGTAATGCTTTATTTTATCAAAATGGCATATATTCTCCAGTTTTGGGCATAAAGATATTAGGAATATCTGCCCAACTTTGCGAGTGTAACAATTAAAACAATAGCATTATATTAAGCGATATAAAAGGAACAGTTAAAATGAAAGAGATTAAAAAAATTGCGAAAGCAGAGAATTTCAGCGCAATAAGCGTTGGCAAACTGAGTGAACTGGGTGAATATATGCTGGAACTCGGCCCCGAAGTGAAGATTCTGGGCAAGGTATTCGGGGGCGCGTCCCTTCAGGCTACCGGAAGCGAGTTCTCGTTCCAGGTGTTTCAGCCGAAAACGGAAACCGGATTCCTCCACACCCATAAGACCCACGAGGAGCTTTATTTCTTCCTTGCCGGAAAGGGTGAGTTCCAGGTGGACGGGAAAGTGTTCCCGGTTGAGGAAGGCAGTGTGGTGTGCGTGTCTCCCGACGGAAAGCGCAGCGTACGCAACAACGGTACAGTTCCGCTCGTGATGCTCTGCGTGCAGTATCGTGGCAACACGTTCACGGCAGAAGATGCGGTTGACGGCGTGATTCTGAACGAGCCTGTGAAGTGGTAATGTGACCCGTTCGTTCAGCTAGCTTAATGGGGATGTTTGTTTTGCGTAATTTTGTTTGCAATTTTCTTGTCTCTAATTAAAAAAACATTACTTTTGCACGAATCCAAATGCTGGAAGCCCTGATGGGCAAAGGCGTGGATGGACACATATACATAAAAAGGCGTAACTGTACGCTTTGGTTTTGACAGTGTAAGAACTTCGCAAACTCATACGGATTGTCAAGAACAAAGCAACGGGGACGCCCCTTGAGGTGTATTATATACATCCTCAAAAGGTCATGGCATTATATGTCATTCCTTTGAGTGTATCTATATATTTACATCGGCGTGGGGCTTTCAGCGTTGCTCGTTTCGACAATCCGGGCAATGCGAAGGCCTTTACACTGTGGAACGAGTGACAGACTGGCTCCACGCTTTTTGTGTATACATAAGCATTAACGGATTTCCCTGCTCCGGAGCCTACAGGTATAAATAAAGACAGATATCATGTGTAGGTTCTCATTTCCCAAAGATTACAAATTGACCATTCATGATTTCGATAAAGAAGCATATACAAAACATAAAGGTATTTATGTGCATCCGAATATCAAGGACTTTGACAAGTCTATATTCCGTTATATGCCATTAGAGCATGTGTTATCAATGCTCGAAAGTCTGGAGTTGTATGTTCCTAGCCGGAAATCATTCAGTGACGCGAGTGAAAGGGGACGTAAAATCAATCCTAAAAACACTTTTTCTCTTTCGCCGGTTTCAATAAGCCGTAAGAAAACCAAGACAGATGCTAAGCTCGTTTATGACAAATGGAGTGCTGCTTATTCGGTTTGTATATCTTGTTGGACTTACGATTCTCTTTCATCCACAGAAAATTCTGTGGATGAAAATTATCTGATGTGGAAGGCTTATGGTCACAATAATATCTGTTGCCGTATAGGAACCACGATAAATGATCTTATCAACTCTATTGACAATGAGAATGAATTTGAAATACTTGCGTCAAATGTTGCATACGTGTCTGAACATTTAAGTGATGGATTTGCCCAGCATTATATTTTTGAAAAGCCCATCTATTATAGGGATGAAAAAGAATTCAGGCTTTGTGTGTTAGCACAGAAAGAATATGTTCAATTGAAGATAAATCCTTTCTTGATGATTAAAAGAATTACATTATCTCCTTTTATAACAAAGAGATATAGTGATTTTTTAAAAGAAAGTATTAAGCACAAATATCCAGAATGGAACGTACAAATTGACAAATCATGTGTAATGGAATTTAAATAACCACTTCAAAAGAATTGCATATATGAAAAGAATTTCGTTTTTGTTTTTGTTTTTGTTGATAGTAGTACCAGTCATCGCTTTTTCTCAAAATGTCACTATTTATATAGTGGATAGAGATGATTTTGATTTTTCAGATGTCCAGAGAAGGGTAACATCTCAAAAAGAAGCCGAAACGGATTATAAGACATTAGTTCTTGTGTATGATAGTTATCGAGAAGAAGTTATTGGAGGTTGGGGAAGTTACGAAGATAGAAAACCAACTAACAAAGAATTTAAGAAAATCGTGCATGATGCAATAATGGATCTATATAATGGTGTTTATAGAATTCGTTGCACTGAGATAAACCCAAAGAACAAAGGCTACGATGGCATTCTTGGTCTAAGATGGGGTATGCCCATGACAGAGGCCTTAGCACATCTTCGTAGTATGTCATTAACCAATGTAGAGCAAGCAGATGCAGAACATCTTATAATATTAGATGATGTATTCTGGAATGGAACAAGGTTTGATTGTATCCGTCTTGGATATATGGTATCAAACAAACAAAACAAGTATTTATGCGATCTGTCATTTACACGATTTTGTAACAATGCGCAAGAAGCCAAACGAATCAGAGAATCAATAGCCAGAGTATTCATCATGGAATTTGGTAGGGAAAATGTCGAAGAAGAAATTGATGAAAACGGATTTAAAAAATATACGGTATGGCAAGAAATAAGGTCGGGAATTAAATCTTCTAGAATCAACCTGTTTGTAGGAAAAGTGGATGATGTTTATGCCACATGCCTTCTTTACAATGGTTGGGTTGAAGCTTCACAGGTGATAGAAAACGAATAATTATCAATAATATGACAACTTCCTATTCATAAATCTTTTATCAATTTAATTCTGCCAACGCGTAAATTCATTATATAACTTAAAAATATTGATTACTACGTATGAAAAGATTATTTTTCAAAATCCTAGTGGGTGCATTACTGATAGCCATTGTCGTATTAATTGGAGGAAAGCAATATTTGTCTATGAAGAAAAAAGAGTATAGACAACAACTTGAAAACACTATTAATAACAAATACCTGGAAGGTGAGGATGTTATAGGAGCATATTATTACAACCGACAAATGCACAAGGATTCCGCAACAGTATATAAGACTTCTGATGTTTTTAGCATTACTTCCCTACCGCTTTGGGACTATCCGGGAATGGGCACAGTGTCTTTTTGGGGTGGACAAAATTTTGATTATACAAATACGATAATAGATATGCTGAAGAGCGGAGATTATAAATGGTATGATTTTGATGATTGTTCGACAACATATGGGCCTTTTATGATAGTTGTAAAAAAAACAAATAGAGGTTATGACATCGTTGGAGAATTTATCTTAACGTGAGTTCGATGAATTATAAGTACTTGTAAATTTGGTGATTAGCG
>CAZSYY010000034.1:0-18330 GCA_964611375.1 uncultured Phocaeicola sp.
GACTGTAAATCTGCTGGCTTACGCCTTCGGTGGTTCGAATCCATCTTTGCCCACTTGACTTGCGGAAGTAGCTCAGTCGATAGAGCATTAGCCTTCCAAGCTGAGGGTCGCGGGTTTGAGTCCCGTCTTCCGCTCTCTTTTCTTCTTTGTTCTGCTGTTATAGCTCAGCGGTAGAGCACTTCCTTGGTAAGGAAGAGGTCCCGGGTTCAAGTCCCGGTAACAGCTCGTGAAATTGTAAAGTTGATTATTAATCAAATAAAATAGGTAAAGCTATGGCTAAAGAGAAATTTGAACGCACCAAACCGCATGTGAACATTGGTACGATTGGTCACGTTGACCACGGTAAAACAACTTTGACTGCTGCCATCACGAAAGTATTGGCAGAAAGAGGTTTTAGTGATGAGGTGAAATCTTTCGATCAGATTGACAACGCTCCGGAAGAGAAGGAACGCGGTATTACCATCAACACCTCTCATGTGGAATATGAAACTGCAAACCGTCACTATGCTCACGTAGACTGTCCGGGACACGCCGACTATGTAAAGAACATGGTTACCGGTGCTGCTCAGATGGATGGTGCGATCATTGTGGTTGCTGCAACTGACGGTCCGATGCCTCAGACACGCGAACACATTCTGTTGGCTCGTCAGGTAAACGTGCCGCGTCTGGTTGTTTTCCTGAACAAATGTGACATGGTTGACGATGAGGAGATGCTGGAGCTCGTAGAAATGGAAATGCGTGAACTGCTTTCATTCTATGAATACGATGGTGACAACACTCCGATTATCCGTGGCTCTGCACTTGGAGCACTGAACGGTGTGAAAGAATGGGAAGATAAGGTTATGGAACTTATGGATGCCGTTGACAGCTGGATTCCTCTGCCTCCGCGTGACATCGACAAACCGTTCCTGATGCCTGTTGAGGACGTATTCTCAATCACAGGACGTGGTACTGTCGCTACTGGACGTATCGAAGCCGGTATTATCAAAGTTGGTGACGAAGTTGAGATCCTGGGTCTCGGTGAAGACAAGAAGTCTGTTGTTACAGGTGTTGAAATGTTCCGCAAGTTGCTGGATCAGGGTGAAGCAGGAGACAACGTAGGTTTGTTGCTGCGCGGTATCGACAAGAATGAAGTTAAGCGTGGTATGATCCTGTGTCATCCGGGACAGGTGAAGGCTCACTCTAAATTCAAAGCAGAGGTTTATATCCTGAAGAAAGAAGAAGGTGGTCGTCACACTCCGTTCCACAACCACTATCGTCCTCAGTTTTATCTGCGTACTATGGACTGCACCGGTGAAATTTCACTGCCGGAAGGAACAGACATGGTAATGCCGGGTGACAACGTAACGATTACCGTTGAATTGATTTATCCGGTTGCATTGAACGTAGGTCTGCGTTTCGCTATCCGTGAAGGTGGACGTACTGTAGGTGCAGGTCAGATAACTGAAATTATTGACTGATTTTTTAAATCATAAGTCTGACAGAATAGTTCCCGAAGTATATTGTCGGGAACTATTTTTACGGGAATAGCTCAGTCGGTAGAGCATCGGTCTCCAAAACCGAGTGTCGGGAGTTCGAGTCTCTCTTCCCGTGCTAAAATTGCATAAGTATGTTTACAAAGATAACTAAATATTGCAAGGAATCTTATGACGAACTTGTCCATAAAGTAACATGGCCGACACGTTCGCAACTTTCAAGCAGTGCAGTGGTTGTTCTTACTGCTTCCCTTCTCATTGCACTCGTTGTTTTCATTATGGATTCTGCCTTCCAGTTTATTATGGAAGATGTTATCTATCCGCACTATTAAACACAAAAACACAATGTCTGAGATTGAAAAGAAATGGTACGTATTGCGTGCCGTAAGTGGAAAGGAAAACAAGGTGAAAGAATATCTTGATGCTGACATCAAGCATGGAAACCTTGGTGACTATGTGTCTCAGGTATTGATTCCTACCGAAAAGATCTATCAGGTCCGCAACGGAAAAAGGATTGTGAAGGAGAGGACTTATCTTCCGGGGTATGTATTGGTGGAAGCCGCATTGGTCGGTGAAGTGGCTCATCATCTGAGAAACACACCAAACGTAATCGGGTTCCTTGGGGGAATGGATCATCCCGTTCCGCTAAGGCAGTCGGAAGTAAGTAGGATTCTGGGTACGGTGGATGAGCTTCAGGAAGGCGGTGAGGATATGATGAATATCCCATACGTCATTGGTGAGACAGTGAAAGTGAGCGTAGGTCCGTTCACCGGTTTCAGTGGTATTATTGAAGAGGTGAACACGGAAAAGCGCAAATTGAAAGTTATGGTAAAGATATTCGGACGGAAAACTCCGCTCGAATTAGGCTTTATGGATGTGGAAAAGGAATAAGACATTTTGTTACGTGTCTGATTCCCTTCGTTGAACACTTATAAAAACAAAAAAGAAAAATGGCTAAAGAAGTTGCTGGACTGATCAAATTACAGATTAAAGGAGGCGCTGCAAATCCATCACCTCCCGTGGGTCCCGCTTTGGGTTCCAAGGGTATCAACATCATGGAGTTTTGCAAGCAATTCAATGCCAGAACCCAGGACAAGGCTGGCAAAGTATTGCCTGTCATCATTACTTACTACACAGATAAATCTTTTGATTTTGTAGTCAAGACACCGCCTGTGGCCATTCAGCTGCTTGAGGTCGCCAAGATTAAAAGCGGTTCCGCTGAACCTAACCGTAAGAAAGTTGCAGAACTTACTTGGGATCAGATTCGTGCGATAGCTCAGGACAAAATGGTTGACTTGAATTGCTTTACTATCGAAGCTGCCATGTCAATGGTGGCCGGTACAGCTAGAAGTATGGGTATCACTGTAAAAGGTGAATTTCCGGGTAAATAACTAATAACTTCAATTGACGATGGGTAAACTGACAAAAAATCAAAAGTTGGCTGCAGGCAAAATTGAAGCAGGGAAAACATACTCACTTAAGGAGGCGGCTAATCTGGTTAAGGAGATAACCTATACCAAGTTTGACGCTTCGGTGGACATAGATATGCGTTTAGGAGTAGATCCTCGCAAGGCAAACCAGATGGTGAGGGGTGTTGTTACTCTTCCCCATGGAACCGGTAAATCGGTGCGTGTGCTTGTACTGTGTACAGCTGACGTTGAAGCTGCTGCTAAGGAAGCTGGTGCTGACTATGCAGGTCTGGACGAATATATTGAAAAGATCAAAGGCGGATGGACAGATGTGGATGTCATCATCACCATGCCGTCCATTATGGGCAAGATTGGTGCTTTGGGACGAATTCTCGGTCCTCGCGGCTTGATGCCGAACCCGAAGAGCGGTACGGTGACAATGGATGTCGCTAAGGCTGTAAAGGAAGTCAAGCAGGGAAAGATTGACTTTAAGGTTGACAAGAACGGTATCGTTCATGCTTCAATCGGTAAGGTTTCTTTTTCTAATGAACAGATATGTGAGAACGCAAAAGAATTTATTGCCACTGTCATCAAATTGAAGCCGGCCACTGCTAAAGGAGCATACATCAAGAGCATTTATCTTTCAAGTACGATGAGTAAGGGTATCAAAATTGACCCGAAATCAGCAGATGAAATTTAAGTTAGTCAGGAGGAATCATGAGAAAGGAAGATAAGACTTTGATTATAGGCCGCTTGGCTGATGCCGTAAAACAATACGGGCATTTTTACTTGGTGGATACGACTGCAATGAATGCAGGTGCGACAAGCGAACTCCGCAGAAAGTGTTTTGATGCGGGTATCAAACTGACAGTTGTAAAGAACACTTTGTTCCGTAAAGCTTTGATGAGCTTGGACGTTGATTATTCACCGCTGTATGATTCATTGAAAGGTACAACATCCGTGATGTTCTGTGAAACGGCTAACGCTCCGGCAAAGCTGTTGAAAGAATACAAGGACGGGGTTCCTTCTTTGAAGGCTGCTTACGCGGAAGAAGGTTTTTATATTGGTGCAGACCAGTTGGAAACTCTCTCTGCTATCAAGAGCAAGAATGAGGTTATTGCAGATATTGTGGCTCTGTTGCAATCTCCTGCGAAGAATGTCATCTCGGCTCTTAAATCCGGTGGCAACACCATTCACGGAGTTCTTCAGACCTTGGCTGAACGTGCTGAATGATTATACGACAAAAAAGGTTTGGGATCCGCTAAAAATACTTTATCATCAAATTAGTAACAAACAATTAAATTCATACAAAAATGGCAGATTTGAAAGCTTTTGCAGAACAATTGGTTAACTTGACAGTAAAAGAGGTTAATGAACTTGCGACTATCCTGAAAGAAGAATACGGTATTGAACCTGCTGCCGCAGCCGTTGCCGTTGCTGCTGGTCCTGCTGTCGGCGGTGCAGCTGCTGTTGAAGAAAAAACATCATTCGATGTAGTTCTGAAGAGTGCAGGTGCCGCTAAACTGCAGGTGGTTAAGGCAGTGAAAGAGGCTTGTGGTCTTGGCTTGAAAGAAGCTAAAGAACTGGTTGACAACGCTCCCAGCACATTGAAAGAAGGTTTGTCCAAGGATGAAGCTGAATCTTTGAAGAAAACTTTGGAAGAAACTGGAGCTGAAATTGAACTTAAATAAGATTGTCCTGTAAATCAGGCATTTCGGTTAGGAATCCTCCAACTTGAGGATTCTTAACCTTTTTGCGTCTATATTAAGTTCACCGGATTGGACAATGCTTCCGCTGGTCACAAATTCACTAAAAACTCCATACAGAGATGTCTTCAGAAACTCAAAATCAACGAATTAATTTTGCTTCCGTCAAGAATCCGATGAATTATCCGGACTTTCTGGAAGTGCAATTGAAGTCTTTTCACGATTTCTTACAGTTAGATACCCCACCCGAAAAACGAAAGAATGACGGCTTGTACAAGGTTTTTGCAGAGAATTTCCCGATTGCAGATACCCGTAATAATTTCGTGCTCGAGTTCCTTGACTACTATATCGATCCACCACATTACACTATTGACGAGTGTCTGGAACGTGGCCTGACATACAGTGTTCCCTTGAAGGCCAAACTGAAACTTTATTGTACGGATCCTGACCATGAAGATTTTGACACAGTAATTCAGGATGTGTATTTGGGTCCTATTCCTTACATGACACCGAAGGGGACTTTTGTAATCAATGGTGCAGAGCGTATAGTCGTTTCCCAATTGCACCGTTCTCCAGGTGTGTTCTTCGGACAAAGCATCCATGCGAACGGAACTAAACTCTATTCAGCGCGCATCATTCCTTTTAAGGGTTCATGGATCGAGTTTGCTACAGACATCAATAACGTGATGTATGCATACATCGACCGCAAGAAAAAACTGCCTGTAACCACTCTGTTGAGAGCTGTTGGCTTTGAGAACGACAAAGATATTCTTGAGATATTTAATCTGGCTGAGGACGTAAAAGTAACTAAGACCAATCTCAAAAAAATAATAGGTCACAAGTTGGCCGCACGTGTACTGAAAACGTGGACTGAAGATTTTGTCGATGAAGATACGGGAGAAGTGGTCTCCATTGAACGTAACGAGGTGGTCATCGATCGTGAAACCGTGATTGAACCTGAGCACATTGATTTGATTCTGGAGTCAGGAGTACAGAATATCCTCGTTCATAAGGAAGAAGCCAACTCATCAGACTATTCCATCATATTCAACACATTACAAAAAGACCCGAGCAACTCTGAAAAGGAAGCAGTACTTTATATCTATCGACAGTTGCGTAACGCAGACCCTGCCGATGACGCCAGCGCACGTGAAGTAATCAACAACCTGTTCTTTTCCGAAAAGCGCTATGACCTGGGTGATGTGGGACGATATCGCATCAACAAGAAGTTGAATCTTGATACGCCGATAGATGTCAGGGTATTGACAAAGCAGGACATCATCGAAATCATAAAATATCTGATAGAACTGATCAACTCGAAAGCTGACGTTGATGACATTGACCACTTGAGCAACCGTCGTGTACGCACAGTGGGAGAACAGTTGTCAAACCAGTTTGCCATTGGTCTTGCCCGTATGTCACGTACCATCCGTGAACGAATGAATGTGCGTGACAATGAAGTGTTTACTCCGATTGATCTGATTAATGCAAAAACAATATCTTCCGTCATAAATTCATTCTTTGGGACGAATGCCTTGTCTCAGTTTATGGATCAGACCAACCCGTTGGCTGAGATTACTCACAAGCGCCGTTTGTCTGCATTGGGGCCTGGCGGTCTGTCACGCGACCGTGCCGGATTCGAAGTACGTGACGTGCACTACACTCACTATGGACGTCTTTGTCCGATTGAGACACCTGAAGGCCCGAATATCGGTCTGATTTCTTCTTTGTGTGTATATGCGAAGATTAACGACTTGGGATTCATTGTAACACCATACCGTAAAGTAAAGGACGGAATCGTAGATTTGTCTCCGGAAGGCATCGAATATCTGTCAGCAGAAGAAGAGGAAGACAAGATTATAGCACAGGGGAACGCTCCGCTGAACGATGACGGCTCGTTTGTCCGCAACAAGGTTAAGGCACGCCGTGATGCAGATTATCCGGTGGTTCCACCGAATGAAGTGGATCTGATGGACGTATCTCCGCAACAGATTGCTTCCATTGCGGCTTCACTGATTCCGTTCCTGGAACATGATGACGCTAACCGTGCGTTGATGGGATCAAACATGATGCGCCAGGCTGTGCCATTGTTGAGGACAGAGGCTCCAATCGTTGGTACTGGTATCGAAAAGCAGTTGTGTGAGGATTCCCGTACACAAATCGCAGCAGAAGGCGACGGAGTGATTGACTTTGTAGACGCCACGACTATCCGCATATTGTATGACCGTACAGAAGACGAAGAATTTGTAAGTTTTGAGCCTGCACTGAAGGAGTACCGCATCTCCAAATTCCGCAAGACCAATCAGAGCATGACCATAGACTTACGTCCTATCTGCAGTAAAGGACAGCGCGTAAAGAAGGGCGATATCCTGACTGAAGGTTATTCGACCGCTAACGGTGAACTGGCTTTGGGGAAGAACCTGTTGGTGGCTTATATGCCGTGGAAAGGATATAACTATGAGGATGCGATTGTATTGAACGAACGTGTTGTGCGTGAAGACATACTTACCTCCGTACATGTGGATGAATATATTCTGGAGGTTCGCGAAACGAAGCGTGGAATGGAGGAACTGACTTCCGACATCCCGAATGTAAGCGAAGAGGCAACGAAAGATTTGGACGAGAACGGTATCATTCGCATCGGTGCGCGTGTGGAACCGGGTGATATCCTGATTGGCAAGATTACACCTAAGGGAGAGTCTGATCCGTCTCCGGAAGAAAAGTTGCTCCGTGCAATCTTCGGAGACAAAGCCGGAGATGTGAAAGATGCTTCTCTGAAAGCATCTCCGTCGCTGCGTGGTGTGGTAATCGACAAGAAGCTTTATTCACGTGTTATCAAGACACGTAGCGAGAAGAACGCAGATAAGGCTATTTTGCCGAAATTGAATGAAGAATTTGAGAAAAAAGCAGCAGCCCTGAAAGAAGTGCTGATCAATAAACTGCTTATACTGACCGCCGACAAGGTTTCACAAGGCGTGAAAGACTATCTTGGAACGGAAGTAATAGCCAAAGGTGCGAAGTTCACGAAACGCGAACTGGAAGCTGTGGACGACTATACAGTGATTCAGTTAAGCAAGTGGACAAACGATGCCCACAAGAATGAGATGATTCGCAGTCTTGTAATGAATTATCTGAAGAAGTATAAGGAACTTGATGCCGAACTGAAGCGCAAGAAGTTTGCACTGACTATCGGAGACGAGCTTCCTTCCGGCATCATTCAGATGGCTAAGGTATATATCGCCAAGAAACGCAAGATCGGTGTAGGTGACAAAATGGCGGGACGTCACGGAAACAAGGGTATAGTGTCACGCGTTGTCCGTCAGGAAGACATGCCGTTCTTGGCAGACGGAACTCCGGTGGATATTGTACTGAACCCGCTGGGTGTACCTTCCCGTATGAACATCGGTCAGATATTTGAGGCCGTACTGGGACGTGCCGGAAAAGAACTTGGGTTGAAATTTGCTACACCCATTTTTGACGGAGCCACACTGGATGATCTGAACAAATGGACAGACAAGGCCGGATTGCCGAGATATTGTAAGACATATCTCTACGATGGCGGAACAGGAGAACAGTTCGACCAGCCGGCAACAGTGGGTGTGACCTACATGCTGAAACTCGGCCACATGGTTGAAGACAAGATGCATGCACGTTCTATCGGACCGTACTCGCTGATTACCCAGCAGCCTCTTGGCGGTAAGGCACAATTCGGAGGACAGCGCTTCGGAGAAATGGAGGTCTGGGCTATCGAGGCCTTTGGCGCGGCCCATGTCCTTCAGGAAATCCTTACTATCAAGTCTGACGATGTGATAGGACGTTCCAAAGCGTATGAAGCAATTGTAAAAGGCGAGCCGATGCCGGCTCCGGGAATCCCCGAATCACTGAATGTCTTGCTGCATGAGTTGAGAGGTCTCTGCCTAAGCATTACGCTGGAATAATATTCAGCTGGGAGACAAGGAATGGACTGCTTGTCTCTCAGAATTTTAAATTCTTCATTTCATTATAAAACATAAAGTATGGCTTTTAGAAAAGATACTAAGATAAAAGGTAATTTCTCAAAGATTACCATCGGCCTGGCATCACCGGAAGAAATTTTGGAAAACTCATACGGTGAGGTGCTGAAACCGGAAACAATCAATTATCGTACATACAAACCGGAGCGTGATGGTTTGTTCTGCGAACGTATCTTCGGCCCGGTGAAGGACTATGAATGCCATTGCGGTAAATACAAACGCATCCGCTATAAAGGTATCGTTTGTGACCGGTGTGGTGTGGAAGTGACTGAAAAGAAGGTACGTCGTGAACGCAGCGGACATATCCAACTCGTGGTGCCGGTGGCTCATATATGGTACTTCCGTTCCCTTCCCAACAAGATCGGATATCTGTTAGGTCTTCCGACAAAGAAACTTGATGCTATCATATATTACGAGCGCTATGTCGTGATCCAGCCGGGTATAAAGGAAGAAGACGGAATCTCCAAATACGATCTGCTGTCAGAAGAGGAATATGTTGACATTGTCGAGTCACTGCCAAAAGACAACCAATATTTGGAGGACTCTGATCCGAATAAGTTTATTGCGAAGATGGGTGCTGAAGCAATTTATGATCTTTTGGTAGGACTGGATCTGGATTCATTGTCATACGAACTGCGTCACAAGGCCAACAACGACTCATCCCAGCAGCGCAAGAACGAAGCATTGAAACGTCTGCAGGTAGTCGAGTCATTCCGTGCATCACGCGGACGCAACAAGCCGGAATGGATGATTGTCCGCATCGTACCGGTGATTCCGCCGGAACTTCGCCCGCTGGTGCCATTGGACGGCGGACGTTTCGCAACTTCAGATTTGAACGATTTGTATCGCCGCGTAATTATCCGCAACAATCGTCTGAAGCGTCTTATTGAGATCAAAGCTCCGGAAGTGATTCTGCGAAACGAAAAACGAATGTTGCAGGAAGCAGTTGACTCATTGTTTGACAATTCACGCAAATCGAGTGCAGTGAAAACGGATGCAAACCGTCCCTTGAAGTCTTTGTCAGACAGTTTGAAGGGCAAGCAGGGGCGTTTCCGTCAGAATCTGTTGGGTAAACGCGTGGACTATTCTGCACGTTCCGTGATTGTCGTCGGTCCTGAACTTAAGATGGGAGAATGTGGAATTCCCACTTTGATGGCGGCTGAGCTGTATAAGCCATTCATTATCCGAAAACTGATAGAGCGAGGCATTGTAAAGACCGTAAAATCGGCAAAGAAGATTGTCGATCGCAAGGAGCCAATAATATGGGACATTCTGGAACATGTCATGAAAGGTCATCCGGTATTGCTGAACCGTGCTCCGACATTGCACCGTCTGGGTATTCAGGCATTCCAGCCTAAAATGATTGAGGGTAAGGCAATCCAATTGCACCCGCTGGCATGTACGGCGTTCAATGCCGATTTCGACGGTGACCAGATGGCTGTCCACTTGCCTTTGAGTAATGAGGCTGTATTGGAGGCGCAACTGTTAATGTTACAGTCTCATAACATTTTGAATCCGGCCAACGGTGCACCTATTACCGTGCCTGCACAGGATATGGTGTTAGGTCTGTATTACATCACCAAACTCCGCAAGAATGCCAAGGGAGAAGGTCTGATTTTCTATGCTCCGGAAGAAGCAATGATTGCCTACAATGAAGGGAAAGTGGATATTCATGCCATTGTAAGCGTAGTAGCCAACGACCTTGATGAAAACGGTAACATCGTAAAGAAATTGATTAAGGAGACTTCTGTCGGGCGTGTGATTGTGAACGAACTTGTGCCCGATGAATGTGGTTACCTCAATACAATCATTTCCAAGAAATCACTGCGTGACATTATCAGTGACGTTATCAAGAAAGTCGGTGTAGCCCGTGCATGTGAATTCTTGGACGGAATCAAGAACCTTGGGTACCAAAAAGCCTTTGAAGGTGGACTGTCATTCAACCTGGGTGATATCATCATTCCTAAAGAGAAGGAAGATTTGGTCAAGCGCGGAAATGAAGAGGTAGAACAAATCACCATGAACTACAACATGGGATTCATTACCGACAACGAGCGTTACAATCAGGTTATTGATACATGGACTCACGTAAACAGCGATTTGTCTGACATCCTGTACAAGACCATCAAGAATGACGATCAGGGATTCAATTCCGTATTCATGATGCTGGATTCCGGAGCCCGTGGTTCTAAAGAGCAGATCCGTCAGCTTTCCGGTATGCGTGGTCTGATGGCAAAGCCCCAGAAAGCGGGTGCTGAAGGTGCTCAGATTATCGAGAACCCGATTCTTTCCAACTTCAAGGAAGGATTGTCGGTGCTGGAATACTTCATTTCGACTCACGGTGCCCGTAAAGGTCTTGCCGATACTGCATTGAAGACAGCCGATGCCGGTTATCTGACACGACGCTTGGTTGACGTGTCACATGACGTAATCATCAATGAAGAAGACTGCGGCACATTGCGCGGCTTGGTATGTACAGCATTGAAGAACAATGATGAAGTGATTGCCACACTATACGAACGTATCTTGGGACGCGTATCAGTGCATGACATTATTCATCCTACAACAGGCAAGCTCATAGTAGCATCCGGTGATGAAATCACTGAAAGCATTGCTGAGGAAATTGAAAAATCTCCGATCGAGAGCGTAGAGATCCGTTCCGTACTGACCTGCGAATCAAAGAAAGGAGTCTGCGCGAAATGTTATGGACGCAATCTTGCTACCAGCCGAATGGTTCAGAAAGGTGAAGCAGTGGGAGTCATTGCCGCACAGTCAATCGGTGAGCCGGGAACACAGTTGACACTCCGTACATTCCATGCAGGAGGTATCGCCGGCAATATGGCGGCTAACGCAAGTATTGTTGCGAAGAACGATTCACGTTTGGATTTTGAAGAACTGCGTACAGTCGATGCCGTAGAAGAAACAGGCGAACCGGTAAAGGTTGTTGTCGGCCGTTTGGCAGAAGTCCGCTTTGTGGATGTGAATACCGGAATTATATTGTCAACACATAACGTACCCTACGGTTCCAAGTTGTATGCTTCTGAAGGTGAAGTGGTTGAAAAAGGCAAACTGATAGCCAAATGGGATCCGTTCAACGCAGTTATCGTGACTGAGGTTTCCGGTAAGATAAATTTTGACTCCGTAATCGAAAATGTCACCTACAAGGTCGAATCCGATGAAGCTACCGGTTTACGTGAAATCATCATAACCGAATCGAAAGACAAGTCAAAGATTCCGTCATTGCAGATTCAGGATGAAAACGGCAATGTTATCCGCACATACAACTTGCCGGTAGGCGGTCACGTTGCTGTAGAAGACAAGCAGACTGTGAAAGCGGGTGACATTCTGGTTAAGATTCCGCGTGCCGTAGGTAAAGCGGGCGATATCACCGGTGGTCTGCCACGTGTAACCGAGCTGTTCGAAGCACGTAATCCGTCAAATCCGGCAGTTGTCTCAGAAATTGACGGAGAGGTTACCATGGGCAAGATCAAGCGTGGAAACCGGGAGATTATAGTTACATCGAAGACAGGAGACGTAAAGAAATATCTGGTAGCGTTGTCAAAACAAATTCTTGTACAGGAGAACGATTACGTACGCGCCGGCACTCCTTTGTCAGACGGAGCAATAACTCCTGCCGATATATTGGCAATCAAAGGCCCCACGGCTGTTCAGGAATATATTGTGAATGAGATTCAGGACGTTTATCGTCTGCAAGGTGTGAAGATCAATGACAAGCATTTTGAAATAATCGTACGTCAGATGATGCGCAAGGTGCAGATAGACGAGCCGGGAGACACGCGTTTCCTCGAACAACAGGTTGTTGACCGCATTGAATTCAATGAAGAAAACGACCGAATCTGGGGCAAGAAAGTGGTCATAGATGCCGGTGACTCCCAGAATATGCAGCCGGGACAGATTGTTACAGCCCGCAAGCTCCGCGATGAAAACAGTATGCTGAAACGTCGCGACTTGAAGCTCGTCGAGGTTCGTGATGCTGTTCCTGCCACGTCAACCCAGATTTTGCAAGGAATCACACGGGCTGCCTTACAGACTTCAAGCTTTATGTCGGCTGCTTCATTCCAGGAAACGACAAAAGTGTTGAACGAGGCTGCCATCAACGGCAGAGTGGACAGACTGGAAGGCATGAAGGAAAATGTGATCTGCGGACATTTGATCCCTGCGGGAACAGGCCAGCGTGAATTCGACAAGATTGTTGTCGGATCCAAAGAGGAATATGACCGCATTATGGCTAACAAGAAGAATATATTGGATTATAGCGAAGTGGAATAAATCCTGAATAATTCTTCCGTTTTTAAGACATGGGGGAATGTCTCAAAATAAAAGTCCCCCCAATTGGACAAGTTAAACATTATCCGTTTATAGAAAGAGTTCGGCATTGTACCGGACTCTTTTCTTTTAATAGGTTATTGGTTCTCCTTCATGCCGGTTATAGCTTTGTAGGATAATTCTTTATCATGATTTTGACGGTAGAGCAGGTACTTCTTGCTTTGCTCTTTTGTGGGCCTGATTGTGTTAAATATTCAAAATAAAACATATTCTAAAGGTTACAAGTGAACGGTTGTTTTCTTAATTTTGCATTGGATTTCAATGTGAACGGTTATGAATATTTTTAACGCGACTCAAAAAATCATATACAAAAATAAAATCCATGATTTTCATTCATGGGGAGCCGGTGCTTTGATTTGATTCTGTTTACAATTCTGCATTTATTTCCTTTTTTAATATAAATCCATAAACATTTAACATTTTATCAAATGAGCAAAAATTACAGGCTCATGGTGCTATGTTGTGCAGCATTATGTAGCCAGTGTTTGTATGCCCAACCTAAAGTGATGGGTATTGAAGATTTGTTTCGGCTTGCTGATGAGAACAGCAGGAGCATTCAAGTTTATAAGACGGGAAAAGACGCGGCAGAGGAAGCCTTGAAAACGGCCAAACTTCAGCGTCTGCCGGATATAAGCATTTCTGCATCTGCCAGTTATCTGGGCAACGGAAGATTATGGGACAGGGATTTCAGTAACGGGACGAAAATTGATATCCCACATTTTGGAAACAATTTTGCAGTGGAGGCACAGCAGGTTATTTACGCAGGCGGAGCCATAAACAGCGGAATTGAGCTGGCCGGATTGGAGGCACAGATGGCGGAACTCGACTGGCAGAAGAACCGTCAAGAAATACGTTTCCTGCTCACAGGGCATTATCTGAATTTGTATAAGTTGAACAACCAGCTTCAGGTCTTAAGAAAGAATCTGGAACTCACAGATCAGGTAATAGCACGTATGAAGGCAAGGCGTGACGAGGGTACGGTTCTTAAAAGCGATATCACCCGTTATGAGTTCCAGAAAGAGACAATAAAGCTACAGATAACCAAAGTAGAGAACAGTTGCAAGATATTGAACCATCAGTTGGTGACTACTCTGCATCTTCCCGCAGATACTGAAATAGTGCCGGACAGTATTATGTTGACACAGCAGATGCATGTGTTAAACGAAAAGGAATGGCAGGACATTGCTGCGCTGAACAACATCAGTCTGCAGCAGGCTTTGGCTGAAATAAAGATTAATGAACAGAAGGTGAAGCTGGAACGTTCGGAACGGATTCCACAAATATCTCTCGTAGCTGCCGACCATTTGGACGGCCCCATAACCATCGAGGTTCCCGTACTGGACAACAATTTCAATTACTGGTATGTTGGAGTTGGAGTGAAGTACAATATCTCATCGCTTTTCAAGAATAACCGGAAGATGAAACAGGCACGGTTGCATGTACGCAAGGCACAGGAAAGCCATCTGTTGATGCAGGAGCAGGTAGAAAATTCGGTACAGGAAGGGTATATGGACATGCTTACCGCCTTCACCGATTTGCATACTCAGGAGAAAAACGTGGAACTTGCTGACGAAAACTATGAAGTGATAAGCAACCGATATGAAAACGAGCTGGCGCTGTTGACGGACATGCTTGATGCAAGTAATACGAAACTCAGTGCAGACCTCGGATTGGTCAACGCACGCATAAATCTCATATACAGCTATTATAAGATGAAATATCTGACAAATACTTTATAAAAACGAACAATTATGGCAACAAGAAAAGTACAGAAAATAGTTTACAATACAATTATCATCTGCCTGCTGGCGGCAGGACTCATATATGTGTGCAGCCGTTTTATCCATCCGGGAACGGTATATACGGACAATGCACAGGTAAAACAGCATATCACACCAATCAATACTCGTGTGCAGGGATTCATAAAGAAGATATGTTTTGAGGAATACCGGCCGGTGAAGAAAGGCGATACACTTGTTATCATTGAAGATTCGGAGTTCAAGCTGAGATTGGCACAGGCCGAGGCTGACCTTATGAACACGCTTTCCGGAAAACAGGCTACTACGACAGGCATTGCCACCATACAGAACAATCTGAGCGTGGACGACGCCGGTATAGAGGAAGTTCGCGTACAGATGGAGAATGCGGAACGTGAACTGATGCGTTACGAAAAACTTATAAAGAGTGATGCAGTGACACGTCAGGAATATGACAATATTAAAACGGCGTATGAAGCAATCAAGGCAAGATATGAACAGCTTATGCATGCCCGGCATTCCACATCACTGCTGAAAAGCGAGCAGGCTCATCGTCTGGAACAGAACATGGCATCCATACGGCTGGCAGAGGCTGCTGTAGAACTGGCCAAGCTCAATCTTTCGTACACTGTCATATTGGCCACTTGTGATGGGGTGACAGGACACAAGGACATTCATGAGGGGCAATTGGTGCAACCCGGACAGACAATGGTCGATATCGTTGACAGTAGTGATTTGTGGGTAATAGCCAATTACAGGGAAACTCAACTTCCTCATATTAAGGAAGGAGCTGAAGTCATTCTTACGGCAGATGCCGTTCCCGGAGTTACGTACACCGGAATCGTGGAATCCATTTCTGACGCCACTGGTGCGGCATTCTCCCTGATACCTCAGGATAATGCAACGGGAAATTTCGTGAAGGTGGAACAACGTGTTCCGGTACGTATAAGCCTTAAGGGAAATGATGCGGACAAGATGAAAAGTCTGCGTGCCGGGTTCAATGTGGAATGCAGGGTAAAATATTGATTTATGGGAGCACCTGTACTGAACGGACCTTTCACGATGCCGATGTTCCGAAGTTTTGTGCCTCGGAAGATTCAGCCGTGGATCTACGTATTCCTTGCGATATCATTCCAGTTGTCCGGAGGGCTTTATTTGGGCTTGCTGAATTCCATGATGGGAGAAACGACTCTGATGCGCGAGGATCTGCTGATGTGTCTTTACTCAAACCTGGCAGGAATGGCAATTTATTTCCCTCTGTTGTTCCGCATGAAGTTCAGGTTCACAAACAAGACACTGCTCATAGCCTCCGCACTTGGAGTGCTGTTATGCAATCTTCTGGTCCCGCACATAACTTTTCTTCCGCTCTTGTGGGTGATATGCTTTGTCGAGGGGATATGCAAGATTCAGGGAACATTTGAGTGTATGTCCAACATCCAGCTTTGGATAACCCCAAAACGCGATTTTACGGTGTTCTTCCCTTTTCTTCATATCATAATCTTAGGATGTATGCAGGTGTCTGACCTTATTGCCACCTCCTTGATGTATCATTATCATTGGAGCTATATGCACTTGTTCATCGCCGGGATTATGCTGGTTGACTTGATAGTGCTTTACAGCTGTGTACGTCATTTCCGTATAATCAAGAAATTTCCGTTATACGGGATCGATTGGTTGGGAGCAGTACTTTGGGCTGTCCTATTGCTGGAAATAGCATATTTTTTTGACTACGGAGACTGGTATGACTGGTGGAACAGTCCGGTGATTCGTAGGCTCGCCGTAATTATTTGTGTCACACTTGCTCTTTGCATAGGGCGCATGTTCAGCATTCGTCATCCGTTTTTAGAGCCGAAAATGTGGACATACAAAAACCTGATTCCCATATTAATACTCATCACTTTGGTGGAAGGATTCCTTGCCACCGAACATTCCATAGAGGAAGTCTTTCTCGGAGAAGTGATGCATTATGACGAAACGGTCAGTGTCCGTCTGGATTGGTTTGCACTTGCAGGAATCCTTGCCGGATGTTTGTTTGCATGGTGGTGGATGCACATAAAGCGGTTTAATTATCTGCGTCTTATCATTGTTGGCATAGCATCGCTCGCCTGTTATCTGGCCTTTTATTATTTTACCATTTCCTCTGATATTCACATATCTCAACTGTATTTGGCCACAGTCTGCAGAGGTTTTGCTTATGCCGTATTGAGTGCCACATTCTTTGTTTGTCTGGAGGAGATCATGACTTTCCAACATTTCTTCCAGTCATTGAGCGTGTTCAATATGCTTCACATGGTAATGGGAGGAGTTATGGGTGCAGCCATATATACACAAGGTCTCTCTTATTATGTTTCAGACAACATGGCGCGCTACGGAGCAGCTATCGACAATGTTGCTTTCAGCCGTTCGCCATTTCAACTGGGAGAGTATATGGAAGGGTTTGTGACGCAGATGATGGAAATTAGTATCAAGCAAATCTACGGCTGGGTGCTTTATGCCTGTCTGTTCCTCCTTCTTCTGTTTTTCCTTTATGATACTCCGGTACGAAGAGAACTCAAACAGATTCCCGGCTGGAGGAAATTACGTAAGGAAATTGCCGAGTCTCTGAAGAAAAAAGAGGCTTAATCTGAAGTCATCGGATTTAATGCTGTTTAGTATGATTCTGGGGCAAGCTAGTTATTTGCCCCAGAATCATATTAATTCTCAATAAATGAACGAGTCATCATCCGGAATACCATCTATCCCTTTCTGGTTTAATAATTTTTTTATTTTTGGCAAAATGATTTTCAGCCTTTTATGACTACCCGATTTTGATATTCCCAGCTCTTTCGCTATTTGACTGAAACTTTTATCTTCTTTGTAAACCATGTCCAACAACGCCTTTGTTTCCTCAGATTGCATGTTTACGATTTGTTCAAGTTGTTCATAGATTTTTTCTATGTACAAACTGTGATTTGTGGAAAACAAGTCCGAAGGAAAGTCATTCAAATCAAGCTTTGCGTTTATTGGAGCATGTGATTTTTTTCGTAAGTAATCATTAATTGCATTCAAAGTAATCCTTATGACCCATTTTTTAAAGCATCCGAGTTCACGGTAAGAATGTCGTAGGTTGTCAAAGATTTTGATCTCTACTTCTTGGGCCAGGTCTTGAAATTCTTCATGTTCTAACGATAATTTTTTGATTAGGCCATGAATTAAAGGCTTATAACGTGTGTAAAGAATTGTAACTGCTTCTTGCGAACCATTCTTACGATACTCTATTATAAGCATTCCATCTGGGAGGTGTTGAAATTTTTTCATTAACTTCTGGTTGTTTGGTAGTATATTTCCATAGTTGTTGATATTAAGGTTAAAAAAAATCTTTACTTAAAAATTTAAGTAAAGATTCAGATAGCTTTATATTCCCCTATTAGAAATATTCTTTTGTAAAAAAATAAATTTTTGCTCTCTTCAGCAACGATATCCACTACAGCAAGAATACATTTATTATATTAAACTTGTCTGTTCCCCTCGGAGATCATCACTTTTAAGAAAGAACACCTCACGTTTTAATTTGAAATGATTCTTTTCCTGTGGGCGTTGACGGATTCGAACCGCCGACCCTCTGCTTGTAAGGCAGACGCTCT
>CAZSYY010000035.1:0-18285 GCA_964611375.1 uncultured Phocaeicola sp.
TTCTGTGATTACCTATTCTTTTCTGTTATTTGTTTATCCCGAACTCACGTAATAACATGGAATGAATATAGTGAATATTTATTGAATGATTTAACTGCTTGTATGCTTTAATGGTAGCTTGATTGAAGTGAAATATTTTCTTAATAAATGTGCAAATGAATAGGTTACCAAAATATAAACAACTCAATGCTATGGATTGTGGACCAAGTTGTCTCAAGATGATATGTAAATAACGTGAGTTCGATATAAAGTAAAAACAATGTAGTTGTCCGTCATTGATAAAATTCACATCAATGGCGGGCTTCTTTTCAAAGAAACAGTATGCCGCGATAGCCGACAATGAATTGGCAATGAAGTTGTTGAATACTAAAATGGACATTATGACATCTCATAGCCGAAATAATGTTTAATGCTAATTTATAACACCTTTATCACCCGTTGACCCAATAACAATTTTCTTTATGGTCAACAAGTTTAAATTCCATCATTTGCTCTATTATATTTTTTTCCAACCAATATTTATAATAGAGTTTATACAGAATAAGTTTATCGAATGCTTACATTCTTTCCGCCACGTGACCGCCATTTATCCACATTATGAAACAACAGGAGCTGCAACCGGAATGGCTGCAACTCCTGAAATTCAATATTAAGAGAGAGGGATCACAAATCTTCTTCCCATCCTGTATAACGATACCCGACAACAGTATAAATAGCTCCGGAATCGACAGTCGTAGTGTAGGTGAACGAAATCTTGTCGGCAATCGTCCCCGACGGAGCCGTGATGCCGTTCAGTTCTATCAGACCGTCGGTCAATGTGAATGTCTCATCGGATGAGACCACATTACCTGCCAGGTTTTCAATATCGGTTCCCCAAAACGAGAGCGATGCCACGTCACACGAGATTTTGCCGTTTATGTAATAAGAACAGGTATCCGTGTTCGCATCGTTATATGCACCTATACGTATCCAGCAAAGGTCGGTATCGTAGGCTGCTGTGTTAGCAAGGAAACAATCCTCCTTTTCAACGATAACCGTATCGTTACGGGAAATATCGACAGTATATTGCCCTCCTATCGGATGTATGGGTGTATATTCGATATCGTAATCAAAATCCTCTGAATTACAGGAGACCAATGTCAGCACGGCAACCGACAGTAAATATAAATATTTGATCTGTTTCATAGACTTATTCCTTAATAATTATTAGATAACCATATTATTTGCCTTGTTCCACCTGCCACCACATTGGTTCCTGAAGTGACTTGGTGACCGGCGCATTCGAGTTGTAGCTGGAAGATATGTCAGGCACCAGCAGACGACGCGGGTATTCCAATGGCTGCAGGACGGTAGAACCGGGAGCCACCAACGTGCCCAGCTCGTACCCTGAGGTCAGTGTCCTTTCTCCGGGCGCATTAGACACACGTACCGTATTTGCCGAGCTTATGGCAGGAATGCCGGTACGGTTGCGGTCGAACACACCGTCAAGGCAGTTGGCACGTGCATACGAAATCCACTTCTGCGTGAGAATACACTCCAGCATGGCGTCTTCTGAAGAGCTGTCAAACTCGTACGCCCCGCCGGATGCCACGAAATCCGTACCCAGTCCTGAGGTCGACTCCCAACGGTTGAAGGCCGCCTCAACGCCCGCATCGTACTGAGTTTTCGCCATTGACGTGTTTCCCAGCCGGGCATAAGCCTCAGCCTCAAGAAAATGTATTTCCGCCTCGTTCATCAGATATACAGGATCGCTGTATGCCTGCATGTACCTGGACGACTGGCTCAGGGCTATGACAGACGTATTGGGTTTCGTACCGCAAGGCAGTCCCTCATAAACGGGCATCGAATCGTCCGAGCCGGAGTCACTTGTCTCTTCATAAAGGTTCTCCACACGGGGATCATCGTATGCCAGCAGGAATTCAAGCAAAGTATGGCAGGCACGAATGTTTTCCTGCGTATTCAACTGACGGATATTGTACTCATACAACGGGTTTCCCTTATTTGTCGCATCCTCAAAGTCTGTAAAGGCACAGTCTTCCTCCAGGAAATCCCTTTCGTCAAGCAATTCTTCGATATATTCCTTGTATTTATCGAAGTCGCGCATCATTATTTTAAGTTTCAGATTGTTCGCGAATTTCCGCCAACTGTCCATATCAGCGTCCAAAAACATGTCGTACGAGTCAATCCCCGTGCTTGGATTAGCTTCGGCATCATCTATGTGGTTGATAGCATCGTCCAGCATTTCGATGAGACCCGGATATACCACAGACTCGCTGTCATCGTATTTCGGTTCCGGATATGTCTCATAGTCCAACGCTTGTGTAAACGGGATGTCCTCATACAGGTCAGTCAGGATATGGAAGTTGTACGCCATCAGAATCTTGGCTATCACCCAATAATCCCATGCTTCCTCGTCTTCCGCTGTGGTGATGACGTCTTTCAGATCCGGCAAGGTGTTGACGTAGGCATTCCTCCAGAAAGAAGTGTAGCTGGATGTTGTCAGGCTGTAATTACACAAAGTGTTATACTGGTTGGTGGTGTTTCCCTGCGTGGTAAACTGCAACCACATCGTACCGATCAGTGTCCCGTACAGTCCGGTGATTGCAATAGTAGAGGCGCAAGCTGAAGGCAGCAGCGTGGAAATGTCCGCTTCAGTCGGATAATTGGGGTTGTCATTGACATCCAAATACGACTCGCAAGAACTCAAGGACAGACCGACGGCAATAGACACCGCCAGGGTTTTATTTAAAAATCTGCTTATTCCCATAATCTTTTGTTTTACGCATAAGTTAGAATACTATTTTAACATTAACGCCGATATTGCGGGTAGAACTTGTTCCCGTCGTCTCACCGAATTCGGAATACAGGTCATTGCCAAGGTTAGACACTTCCGGATCCACGTAATTGTTCTTCTTCGGCGTAAAGAGCAACAGGTTGCGTCCTATCAAAGCCAATGTCGCCTGTTCGAAAGGTGTCTTCGCCAGCAGTTTTTTCGGGAAGTTATATGCCAGAGACAGTTCCCTCAACCGGAAGTAGTCTTTAGGTATGACAAACTGGCGACGTACTTCGGGACTGTATGAATAGTTACCCAGCGCATAGTTCATCTGATCCGATCTTACGGGTATATTATTCTCCACGTATTCACCGTCTACCAACTTCACCGTATAGGCATATATGAATGAGTTACGTTCATTAAATACGGTCTCTGTGGAGTTTCCGTTGAAATGAGATATATAAGATGTGTTGGAGTACATGTAACCGCCCTTCCTCCAATCGGCTGTTGCACTGAATGTAAAGTCCTTCCATTTCAGGCTGGTGCTGAATCCCATGTTGAACTTCGCTTCCGAAGACCCGATATACTCGTACTCCGTGTCACTTTCGGAAAGGAATCCGTTGTTGTTTACCACCCGGTAACCATAATACGGGCTGCTGGTGTCGGTCACGGTCTCAACCGCCGGAATACGGAACAGTCCGACAGGCTCACCCACTTTAAGTACATAATATACTCCACGGTAATTATAGACTGTATATTCATCAGCGCCGTCCCACAATTCCTTCACCTTGCTCATATTCTTTGAGAAAGTCATGCCAATATTCCATGTCCAGTCTCTCAGACGCACCGGAGTGACGTTTACTGCCAATTCGACACCTTGATTCTGAATCTTACCGATGTTCTTTGTCTGGTAGGAATATCCGGATTCCGGTGCCACCGAAGCGGATATGATCTGATCCTTTGTAATACGGTTGTAATATGCCGCATCTATACTAAGACGGTTCCCGAAGAAGTTACCTGAAACACCGAACTCATACTCCGTAGTCATTTCAGGTCTCAGATCCGTACTACCCACTGTATTGTTTGAAGTCATTCCCAACACTCCTCCCAAGGGCATGGACGTATAATAGCTATTCGTTACATTGAAGTCCGCTATTTGATACCAGTTGCCCGTCTGATATACATCGGCATCATTACCGGTCTGTCCGATAGCGGCACGTATCTTAAGAAAATCCACAGAGTGACTCTTCAGCGACGGGAACACCTCCGTCATAATTACTGAAAGGTTGACACCTCCGTAGAAGAAACTGTTGTTGTCCTTCGGCAAGGTAGACGACCAATCGTTGCGGGCGGAAAGATTCAAGTAAGCAAGATCTCTGAACCCTACTTCCGCCTGAGCGAACACACCTATCAGACGGCGTTTCTCCTCATAGCTTTCCGAAATGGCCGATGAAGAAGTGTTGTACAGGCTATACCAGCCCTCGATGGCCAGTCCGTCAACGTATGCTCCCGTATAGCTGTATGTGCGCTGGTTCAAGTTCCATCCCACAGTACCGTTCAAAGAAAAGTCTTTTATGGCATAGTCCGCATTCAGCAATGCAGTGGCGTCAATCTGTCCGCGATTGTATCTATATTCGGAATAGTAGCCCAAGCCTTCCGTCGCTCCTCCCACCTGGCTGTAAGACCCGTCGGTGAACGAATATTTCGGTTCCTGCATAGTGGTGCGGCTATTGGTGAAGTCTCCACCAAGCCGTCCGATTGCTTTCAGTCCCTTTATGATCTCATAACCCAGTTCTATACGTCCATACACACGGTCATCCTGATAATCACTGCGGTAATTGTCAATCATATAGTATGGGTTGGTGGCATAATAAGTATAATAGTTGTCCAGATTGTAACGTTCATCGTTATAATCCTTCATTACCGAATAATCTACGTCCACCGGATGCTGCAAAAGCTCCATATACATGTCGTTGCTCCGGCTGATGTCCTTACGCACATAATTCATGGTCATGTCGAGACTCAGCTTGTCGACATTCATATATCCCCTCAAAGAGAATGTGTTTCGAGAGTACTGGTCACCATTGTTCGGCAAAATACCGTTGGAAGACAGATTCCCGTAAGATGCCACAACCCCTACCGTTCCGTTTCCATATCTCAGGCTTATATTGTTGTTTTTCTCGAATCCGGTCTGATAGAAATTACGCAAGTTGTGTTTTACATAAGAATAAGCCTTGGTCATCGGAGTTTCCAGTTTGGTAGATCCCCATTCGTGGATAGTACCATCCAAGCGCGGCCCCCACGAGCCGTTCTCGGCACGGTCCCATGTACCCCATCCTTGTCCGAAGAGATCCTGGGTCTGCATGACACGCAGCACATTCGATGCCGTGAAAGAACCGTCATACGTAACGGACAGTTTCTCCACACCGGCTTTCTTTGTGGTAATCATTACGACACCATTGGCAGCGCGCGATCCGTACAAGGCTGTAGCCGATGCTCCCTTCAGGATTGTCACGGATTCCACGTTGTCGGAGTTTATATCATTGGCACCATTTCCGAAATCGGTAGTCGATTCATCCGAAGGACTTCCTCTGTATGTGGAGTTATCGATGGGTACGCCGTCCACAATATATAAAGGTGAATTACTCGTCAATGAAGAGATACCTCTGATCAGCACTTTCTGTGAGGTACCCGTGTTACCGGCAGAAGATATCTGTACACCGGCAACCTTTCCGGTCAATCCTCCCATGAGCGATCCTGAATTGCTCACGTCTATATTTTCCGATTTCACGGTTGTAGCCGCATATCCCAACGTCTTCTCGCTTCGTTTTATACCCAATGCAGTGACAACCACCTCATCAAGCGTCTCACTGTCGTTTTCAAGGACGACATACATCCGTTCGTTCGGCTTGATTATCACCTCCTGGCTGACCATACCAATAAACGAAATAATCAGATGGGTGGAGTTTGCAGGAACTTTCGAAATATTGAAGTTCCCGTCAATGTCAGTGACAGTCCCCACTGATGTTCCCTTAACGAGTACCGATGCTCCCACAACCGGAAGTCCATCATCGGCAGAGGTCACGACACCTGTCACCGCGACCTCCTGTGCCCATGCCATACCTATCCACAGGAAAAGGAATGACAATGCAAAACCAATCTTTCTTTTCATAAGCTCTCTCCTGTTGTTAAATTAAACAATCTTTTAACTTTATAACATATAAACAACGCCACAAAGTTATAACATAACATCAATAAAAAACAACATAAAACAAGAAAAAATTTTACCTTATGCCATAAAATATTACATTTTGAATACATATACACAAAATATAAATCTTTCTGATTGCATACATCAAAATCATAATTAATATTAATAGCATGATGTAATCACATGCTTAAGAGCATATTTGGAAAGACAATTTTCCATTTAGAATTTTATTATTAATTTTGCAACCAATTAAATATGAATCACTATTAGTACTACAATGGAATTAGCAAGCAAGTACAATCCCGCTGATGTGGAAGGGAAATGGTACCAGTATTGGCTGGACAACAAACTTTTCAGTTCGAAACCGGACGGACGCGAACCGTACACCATCGTTATCCCGCCTCCCAACGTGACGGGAATACTCCACATGGGACACATGCTGAACAATACGATACAGGATATTCTGGTGCGCCGTGCACGCATGACAGGGAAAAATGCTTGTTGGGTGCCGGGAACAGACCACGCTTCCATCGCCACCGAAGCGAAAGTGGTAAACAAACTGGCACAGCAGGGCATCAAGAAAGCCGACCTGACGCGCGAGGAATTTCTGAAACACGCATGGGAATGGACGGAAAAACACGGAGGCATCATACTGAAACAGCTCCGCAAATTAGGCGCATCGTGCGACTGGGATCGCACGGCATTCACCATGGATGAGACACGAAGCAAGAGTGTCATCAGAGTGTTCGTGGATCTTTACAACAAGGGACTGATATACCGCGGAGTACGCATGGTGAACTGGGACCCGAAGGCTCTGACGGCTCTGAGCGATGAAGAAGTGATTTACAGAGAAGAACACGGGAAATTCTACTACCTGCGATACAAAGTGGAAGGTGACCCGGAAGGACGATACGCCATCGTAGCCACTACACGCCCGGAAACAATCATGGGTGACACGGCAATGTGCATCAATCCAAACGACCCCAAGAACCACTGGCTGAAAGGCAAGAAAGTGATAGTTCCGCTGGTCAATCGGGTTATCCCTGTCATTGAGGATGAATATGTGGATGTCGAGTTCGGTACCGGATGCCTGAAAGTGACACCGGCACACGACGTGAACGACTACATGCTGGGACAAAAGCACAACCTGCCGAGCATCGACATATTCAATGACAACGGTACAATAAGCGAAGCTGCCGGAATATATGTAGGAATGGACCGTTTCGACGTACGCGCACAGATCGAAAAGGATCTCGATGCTGCCGGACTGCTGGAAAAGGTAGAAGCCTACACGAACAATGTGGGATTTTCAGAACGCACCAATGTACCGATCGAGCCGAAACTGTCGATGCAATGGTTCCTTAGCATGAAACATTTCGCTGACATGGCCCTGCCGCCAGTGATGAGTGATGAACTGAAATTCTACCCTCCCAAATATAAGAACACATATCGCAACTGGCTTGAGAATATCAAGGACTGGTGTATCAGCCGCCAGCTGTGGTGGGGACACCGCATTCCGGCATATTACCTGCCACAAGGAGGGTTTGTGGTGGCCGAGACTCAGGAAGAGGCTCTCGAACTGGCGAAAAAGAAGACAGACAACCCCGATTTGAAACAGGAAGACTTGAGGCAAGACGAAGACTGCCTTGACACATGGTTCTCTTCATGGTTATGGCCGATTTCACTTTTCAATGGAATCCTTGACCCGCACAACGAGGAAATAAACTACTATTACCCGACCTGTGACTTGGTTACGGGACCGGACATCATTTTCTTCTGGGTGGCACGCATGATCATGGCCGGATATGAATATATGGGTGACATGCCGTTCAGAAACGTATATTTCACTGGAATCGTGCGTGACAAGATCGGGCGCAAGATGTCAAAGACACTCGGCAACTCACCGGATCCGCTGGAACTGATTGACAAATACGGTGCCGACGGAGTGCGTATGGGAATGATGCTGGCAGCTCCTGCCGGAAACGACATTCTGTTTGACGAAGCTCTATGCGAGCAGGGACGTAACTTCAACAACAAGATATGGAATGCGTTCCGCCTGGTTAAAGGATGGCAGGTAGCCGATATTGAACAGCCGGAATGTGCACGGCTGGCCACAAACTGGTTTGAGGCGATACTGGCAAAGACTTCTGAGGAAGTGAACGACCTGTTCGGCAAATACCGCCTGAGCGAGGCGCTGATGGCGATATACAGACTGTTCTGGGACGAATTCTCAAGCTGGTATCTGGAGATGGTAAAACCAGCCTACGGAGAGCCTATCGACAGGACGACATTCGACAACACGCTGCGTTTCTTCGAGACATTGCTGAAACTGCTCCATCCGTTCATGCCTTTCATTACCGAAGAGCTGTGGCAAAACATATACGACCGCAGAGCGGGAGAAAGCATCATGACACAGACGATGGACAAACCGCTTCCCTACGATAAGGACATGATCGGTAAGTTCGAATCGGCAAAAGATATAATCAGTAACATACGTGCTGTCCGCCTGCAAAAGAACATTGCGCAGAAAGAGAAGCTGACACTCGAATCAGTCGGGACGAATACTGCCGCTTCATTTGATGCCGTAATTTCAAAACTCTGCAATCTGTCAGATATAAAGACGGTGGAAACAAAATCTGAAGGAGCAGCCGCATTCATGGTCGGTACATCAGAATATGCAGTGCCAATAGGAAACCTTATCAATGTAGAAGAGGAAATGAAGAAGTTGGAAGCCGACCTGAAGTATCAGGAAGGATTTCTGCAGAGCGTAATGAAAAAACTCGGGAACGAGAAATTTATCAGCAAGGCTCCGTCAAACATCATCGAAATGGAACGCAAGAAACAGGCAGACGCGGAAACAAAAATCGCTGCTCTGAAAGAAAGCATCGCCGCTCTGAAAAAATAAGAGAAAAACGGACAAGACGAAAAGTCAGATGTCATAAAGAGAATCCGTGCAGCCGTTTGAACTGCACGGATTTTCTTATGATATCCCTGCACGACAATTAAATATACTGCCGTGTATCGAATTTCGTCCAATAATATAGAAACAAATTGCAAAATGTTTTTTATTTTTGCAATAAAATTTGAGTTAATCCACTGACAAATGAACATACTAGAACTGAGCGAACAGGAGATTATCAGACGCAACAGTCTGAACGAATTGAGAGAGATGGGGATCGACCCGTACCCAGCTGCAGAGTATGTAACCGATGCTTTCTCAACTGACATAAAAGCAGAGTTCGATGACAATGCCGAACCTCGCAAAGTATCCGTGGCGGGTCGCATCATGTCACGCCGCATCATGGGGAAAGCCTCATTCGTAGAACTTCAGGACTCCAAAGGACGTATCCAAGTGTATATCACGCGGGATGATATCTGCCCGGAAGAGAACAAGGATCTTTATAATGTGGTGTTCAAACGCCTGCTCGATTTGGGTGACTTCATCGGCGTCAAGGGATTTGTGTTCCGTACGCAGACAGGCGAGGTGTCAGTTCATGCAAAAACACTGACCGTACTGTCAAAATCCATCCGTCCGCTCCCGATAGTAAAATACAAGGACGGTGTGGCATACGACAAATTCGATGATCCGGAATTGCGGTACCGCCGGCGTTATGTGGATTTGGTCGTGAACGACGGCGTGAAGGATGTATTTCTGAAACGTACGAAAATATATAACTCCATGCGGGAATATTTCAACTCGCAAGGATATGTAGAGGTGGAGACCCCGATTCTCCAGTCAATAGCGGGAGGAGCTGCGGCGCGTCCGTTTATCACCCATCATAATGCACTTGACATACCTTTATATATGCGCATCGCCAGCGAACTGTACTTGAAACGATTGATTGTAGGCGGTTTTGAAGGTGTGTACGAAATAGGCAAGAATTTCCGCAACGAGGGTATGGACCGCACACATAATCCGGAATTTACCTGCATGGAAATTTATGTTGCCTACAAAGACTACAACTGGATGATGACATTCACGGAGAATATGCTTGAAAAGATATGCATGGACGTGAACGGATGTACAGAAGTGAAAGCAGGCGACAACGTCATCAGTTTCAAGGCTCCTTTCAAGCGTGTTACCATGCTCGACTCCATCAAGGAATTCACGGGATATGACCTGACTGGAATGAATGAAGAACAGATCCGTGAAGTATGCCGGAAACTCAATATGGAGATCGATGACACTATGGGGAAAGGCAAACTGATTGACGAAATATTCGGAGAATTCTGTGAAAGCCACTATATACAACCGACATTCATCACTGATTACCCGATTGAAATGTCCCCGCTCACCAAACGCCACCGAAACAATCCCGATCTGACGGAGCGGTTCGAACTGATGGTGAACGGAAAAGAGTTGTGTAATGCCTATTCTGAGCTGAATGACCCCATTGACCAGCTGGAACGTTTCGAAGAACAGATGCGTTTGAGCGAAAAGGGTGATGACGAAGCCATGATCATTGACAAAGATTTTGTACGGGCTCTTGAATATGGTATGCCTCCCACCTCAGGAATGGGCATGGGAATGGATCGTCTGGCCATGCTTCTCACCGGGCAGAATGCTATCCAGGATGTGCTTCTCTTTCCGCAGATGCGTCCGGAAAAGGTTATTCCTAAAGACTCTGCAGACAAGTTCACCGCACTTGGAATCCCTGAAGAATGGATACCTGTAATCCAGAAAGCAGGATACAATATGGTTTCTGACATGAAAGATGTGAATCCTCAAAAGATACACATGGATATCTGCGGCATCAACAAAAAATACAAACTTGAACTGAAAAATCCGAGTGTCGATGAAGTGACCGGCTGGATAAACAAGATATGAAACTACCCGGAAAGATAGCAATTATGGGAGGAGGAAGCTGGGCTACGGCAATTGCCAAAATCATATTGACCCACTCCGACTCAATAAACTGGTATATGCGCCGTGACGACCGCATTGAAGATTTCAAGCGGCTCGGCCATAACCCGGCTTATCTGACCTCAGTGCGTTTCAACATCAAACTCATCAACTTCTCGTCAGACATCAACAAAGTGGTAAAGGAGTCGGACACGCTGATATTCGTCACCCCGTCGCCTTATCTGAAAAGCCACCTCAAGAAACTGAAGGTGAAGCTGAAAGACAAGTTCATAGTCACAGCCATCAAGGGTATCGTACCCGATGAAAACATGATAATATCCGATTATTTTCATCAGGTATATGACGTCCCTGAAGAAAACATTGCAGTACTGGCGGGTCCCTGTCACGCAGAAGAAATCGCACTCGAACGTCTTTCATACCTTACAATAGGATGCAAGGACATTGAAAAGGCGAAAATGTTCGCACGCCAACTCACAGGACATTATGTCAAGACTTCAATAAACACCGATGTAGCAGGTATAGAATATGCTTCGGTATTGAAGAATGTATATGCAATAGCTGCGGGCATCTGTAGCGGACTGAAATACGGTGACAACTTTCAGGCTGTTCTCGTATCAAACGCATTGCAGGAAATGAACCGTTTTCTCGACACGGTACATCCTGTAAACCGCTGTACCAACGATTCGGCTTATTTGGGTGATCTGCTCGTTACCTCATATTCCAATTTCAGCCGTAACCGTGTATTCGGGACAATGATCGGGAAAGGATATTCGGTGAAAAGTGCACAGATAGAAATGGAAATGATTGCTGAAGGGTATTACGGGACGAAGTGCATTAAAGAAATCAACAAGCACCTGCACGTAAATATGCCCATTGTGGATGCCGTCTATAACATCCTTTACGAACGCATATCACCTATGATTGAAATTAAACTACTCACTGATTCATTCAGATAAAATTAATAGGTATGGAAAACATCAAGTTGAACATTGAAAAGACTTTAGATTTCATCTCTAAAGAAAAATTGGCTTCTTACGAAGAAAAAGTAAGGGCATGTATGGAAACTCTGGAAAAAGGCACTGGCCTGGGAAATGACTTTCTGGGATGGCTCCACTTACCTTCTTCCATTACGAAGGAGCATTTGGACGACTTGAAGGCTACGGCACAGATCCTCCGCGAGAACTGTGAAGTGGTAATTGTGGCAGGTATCGGAGGAAGCTATCTGGGAGCCAGAGCCGTCATCGAGGCCTTGTCAGACAGCTTTGCATGGCTGAAAGAAAAAAAAGCCGGGAATCCGACCATCATCTTTGCCGGCCACAACATCAGCGAAGACTACCTATATGAGCTTACAAATTTCTTGAAAGACAAGAAATTCGGTGTCATCAACATATCAAAATCTGGAACCACGACCGAGACCGCACTTGCTTTCCGTCTGCTGAAAAAACAGTGCGAAGACCAGCGAGACAAGGAAATGGCGCGTAAGGTAATCGTGGCAGTAACAGATGCTAAAAAGGGTGCGGCACGCACTACAGCCGACAAGGAAGGCTACAAATCGTTCATTATCCCTGACAATGTGGGAGGACGTTTCTCTGTACTGACGCCGGTAGGTCTGCTTCCGATAGCCGTTGCCGGATTCGACATTGAAAAGCTGGTAGCAGGAGCCTGCGATATGGAAAAGGTTTGCGCCAATGAAAAGTTATGTGAAAATCCTTCGGCTGTATATGCGGCAACCCGCAACGAACTTTACCGTGAAGGGAAAAAGATAGAGATTCTCGTCAACTTCCATCCCAAGTTGCATTATTTCATGGAATGGTGGAAACAGCTGTATGGAGAATCTGAAGGAAAAGACCACAAAGGCATCTATCCGAGTTCTGTGGACTTTTCGACAGATCTTCACTCGATGGGACAGTGGATCCAGGAAGGCGAGCGAACCATCTTTGAGACTGTAATTTCTGTGGAAACGACAGAACACGAGCTTCACTTCCCAAGCGATGAAGAAAATCTGGACGGACTTAACTTCCTTGCCGGAAAGCGCATCGATGAAGTGAACAAGATGGCTGAACTCGGAACACAGTTGGCACATGTTGACGGAGGCGTACCAAACCTGCACGTGAGCATCCCGGCCCTTAACGAATATTATCTGGGACAACTGATTTATTTCTTTGAGAAAGCCTGTGGAATAAGTGGCTACCTGCTTGAAGTAAATCCGTTCAACCAGCCGGGAGTGGAAGCGTACAAAAAGAACATGTTTGCCCTGCTGAACAAACCGGGTTACGAAAAAGAACATGAAGCTATTCAGGCACGCCTGAAAAAATAACAAGATATTGGACTGGACACAGGTTGAACGGAACCATTAAAAGTTCTGATGACCTGTGTCCGTCTTTTAACAACCAATCCTATCACAAAAAATGTTCAAGGAAGCTATCAAAGGATACCTTAATTCACACAACTATCAGCAGATTAATCTGAAGGCCGTCTTGTTTGATATGGACGGAGTCCTGTTCGATTCAATGAAGAACCATGCTTCAGCCTGGCAGGAAGCCATGAAAAGATACGGCATGCACATGACACGGGAAGAAGCATACATGCATGAAGGACGCACCGGAGCAGGTACAATTAACATCATCAGCCAGCGCGAGAGGGGAAGACAGGCAAGCGAACAGGAGATAAAAGAGATTTATCAGACCAAAAGTGATATCTTCAACAATCTCCCAAAAGCGGAACCGATGCCGGGAGCATACGAAGTATTAAAAGAAATCAAAAGCGAAGGACTCATCCCTATGGTAGTGACAGGTTCCGGACAGCTTTCACTGCTTGACAAGCTGGGTTGCCACTTCCCGGACATTTTTAGACAGGAACTGATGGTCACCGCTTTCGACGTGAAATACGGCAAACCTAATCCAGAGCCTTACCTTATGGCATTGCAAAAGGCCCGAATCAAGGCAAACGAGGCGATAGTCGTAGAGAATGCTCCACTTGGTGTACGTGCAGGAGTGGCAGCCGGAATATTCACCATTGCTCTCAACACAGGGCCGCTTCCCGACAAGGCTCTGCTTGACGAAGGTGCAAATCTGCTTTTTCCTTCGATGCAGACTTTCAGCGAAAACTGGAAAAACCTGCACGAAGAATTTGCAACGTGCAGGAAAGAGGAACCGTAAAAACCCTGAGGATTCACACCTCTTTCCCACACAACATTTCCTATCAGTCCAAGGCAAAGAATTTGCTGCGCGCCATAAGTGCGGAGCCGATGGCATTGGCTTTTTCCTTCAGTTCGGAAAGCACAATGTCAGAATTGCGGTACATAAGATTCAGCGTATGGCGGCGAACGGCTGAAATCACCGGTGGCATAAGATACTCACCTACCCTTGAAAATTCTCCGCCGATGATGACCTGCTCCGGGTTGAAGATATTCATCATTTCACCGATATGACGGCCCAGTTTCGAACCGATGTCTTCCACGATTTCTATGGCAAGTACATCCTCTCGTTTCACAGCCGAAATCACATCGTCCAGCGTAATATCATCTATCGACTTCTCCTTCAGCAGAATGGAATTCTCCCCGTTCCGCAGACGGTCAATAAATTTCCTGTAAAGTGCTGAACATGACACCTCTGTCTCTATACACCCTCTTTTACCGCAATCGCATATCTGCTGGTTGTCGTACCCGTAGTTGTGCCCGAACTCGCCGGCAAAGCCCGACATGCCTGCATACAGCTTGCCGTCAATTATTATGGCCATGCCAAGCCCCCAGTTTACATTGATGAATATGAGGTTTTTCGGACACTTGTCCTTTCGCATTATATATTCGCCGTATGCCATTGTACGGCTGTCATTTTCTATACATACATTCAAGCCCAATTTCTCGGAGCATACCTTGGCCAACGGCTCTTTCGTGCAAGTAAGGCGCGTATAACTGTATCCCGTTTCCGGATTCACCCGTCCCGTCATGCCGAAGCAGACGCTCAATATCTTTTCACGTGATATGTTCAGGCCATCGATAAAACGTTCTACCTCGTTGCACATAGAATCGACACATGTCTGGGCATTCACAAGATGGAAAGGCATATCCGCGCTCGTATCCAGCACATCACCCTTGAAATCGACAAGTCCCATTCGCAACGAATTAACCGAAACCGCCACACCGATAAAATATCCGGCTTCCGAATTAAGGCCATACAGACTCGGATGTCTGCCTCCACTCGTCTCGAGCTTACCATAGTCGTTCACAAGACCATCTTTCAGCATTTCATCGATAAATTTGGTTACAGTGGGCACACTCAGCCCCACCGCCTTGGACAACTCGGTAATGGTAGTACATCCGGCATGAATGAAATGAGAGATAATTCGCCGCTTAATTGAAGCGCTTTTCCCTCCGTTTTGTATCTCTGTCAATAAAGCCTGTCCCATAATCTTATTTTTTTGTAGAAGCAATTACAAAAATAAGTTTTTTTATTTAATAAGCCAAGCAGAAAACTCTTTTTTTATTTGTCCGTCTGATTTAGCTTTGATATATTTGCTAAAGAAAAATGATAATTAATATTAATTCTAAATCCTGATATAGCATGAGACTTATTATCGAACCTGACTATCAAGCCCTCTCAAACTGGGCAGCAAACTACGTGGCAAAAAAAATAAACGCCGCGAGCCCTACGGAAGAACGTCCTTTCGTTTTGGGACTACCCACCGGATCTTCTCCATTAGGCATGTACAAGGCACTGATCGAACTGAACAAGAAAGGTTTTGTCTCTTTCAAGAATATAGTCACATTCAACATGGACGAATACGTTGGGCTTCCTGAATCCCACCCGGAAAGCTATCACTCTTTCATGTTCAACAATTTTTTCAACCACATAGACATCCGCAAGGAAAACATCCATATACTGAACGGAAATGCCGCAGATCTGGAGGCGGAATGTGCCAACTATGAAAAGGAAATCGAGAAATTTGGAGGTATAGACCTGTTTTTGGGAGGCATCGGCCCGGACGGACACATAGCATTCAACGAACCAGGATCCTCTCTTTCATCACGCACACGGGTGAAGACACTTACCACCGACACCATCATCGCAAACTCACGCTTTTTTGACAATGACGTAAACAAAGTGCCCAAAACGGCATTGACTGTCGGAGTCGGCACCGTCCTCTCTGCAAAGGAAGTGCTGATCATCTGCAACGGACACAACAAAGCACGTGCTCTGCAACACGCGGTCGAAGGCGGGATTACACAGATGTGGACAATAAGTGCACTGCAGATGCACAGTCACGGAATCATAGTGTGCGACGAAGCGGCTACCGATGAACTGAAAGTGGGTACATACAAATATTTCAAGGACATTGAGAAAGCCAATCTGTAACCATATAACGCCATTCTAACACACTTTGATATGAGAACAAACCTAAGTTCACAAATATCACTGAACCGCGTTTCTCCACGCTATTACAAACCGGAGAATGCAATCGAACGCTCTGTCCTGACACGGCTGGAGAAAATTCCCACCAACATTTTTGAGAACATAGAAGAAGGTACGGAACAGATTGCAAACGAAATCATAGCGAAAATACAGGACCGACAGCGTGAAGGGAAGTTCTGTACCATAGCCATAGGAACCGGAGCGTCTCTCCGCCTTCTGTTTTCAGCACTGATACGAAAGCATAAGGACGAGGGCGTCAGCTTCCGCAATGTGGTATTCTTCAACCTTTACGAATATTATCCGCTGACAAAAGGCGCAGGAAGCAGTTTCAACCACCTTAACAATATTTTCCTTTCACATATTGACATCGACCGCCAGAATGTGTTCACCATGGACGGAACCATTCCGCAGGAATCCATCACCGAACATTGCAGGCTGTACGAACAACGTATCAAGACATACGGAGGTCTTGACATCGCCGTCATGGGAGTTGGGCGCGAAGGAAACATCGGAATGAACGAACCGGGTTCACATGCCAGCTCGACGACACGCCTTATGCTGGTCGATGCAAGCTCGCGTGCGGAAGCCGCACACAATATCGGTGTGGACAATCTGCCCGCATGTTCCATAACAATGGGTATCAGCACCATACTCAGCGCACGGAAAGTCTATATGCTGGCATGGGGCGAAAACAAGGCAGATATCATACAACATGCCGTGGAAGACAAGGTAAGCGAGACGCTTCCGGCATCCTTCCTGCAACTGCACTCCAATGCATCTGTATGCGTGGATCTGGCAGCGGCTTCACATCTGACCCGCATCCAGCGCCCGTGGCTCGTGACAAGTTGCGAATGGAACGACAAACTGGTACGCAATGCCATCGTATGGCTTTGTCTGCTACTGAAAAAACCTATTCTGAAACTGACAAACAAAGACTACAACGAAAATGGTCTCAGCGAGCTACTGGCTCTGTACGGTTCTGCATACAATGCCAACATAAAAGTGTTCAATGACCTGCAGCATACCATCACAGGATGGCCTGGAGGAAAGCCCAATGCTGACGACACCTACCGTCCGGAACGTGCAAAACCATTTCCGAAACGTGTCATCATATTCTCACCCCATCCCGATGATGATGTAATTTCAATGGGTGGAACACTGCGTCGTCTCGTGCAACAGGGGCATGAAGTACACGTGGCTTATGAAACGTCAGGCAACATTGCCGTAGGCGATGAAGAAGTGGTTCGTTTCATGCACTTCATCAACGGATTCAACCAATTGTTCATCAATAGTGGAGACAAGGTAATCAGCGACATGTACGCCGAGATCAAGCACTTCCTTGCAAACAAGAAAGAAGGTGACATGGACACGCGCGACATTCTGACCATCAAAGGCCTGATACGTCGTGGAGAGGCACGCACCGCATGTACATATAACAATGTTCCCCTGAGCCGTTGCCATTTCCTTGACCTACCATTCTACGAGACAGGTAAAATAGAAAAGAACCCCATCAGCGAGAAAGATGTGGAGATCGTGCAGAATCTGCTCCGGGAGGTGAAGCCTCACCAGATTTACGTAGCAGGAGACCTGGCTGATCCGCACGGGACGCACCGTGTCTGTACGGATGCCGTGTTTGCAGCAATCGATGAAGAAAAGAATGCGTCAGCAGAATGGCTGAACGACTGCCGTATATGGATGTACCGCGGCGCATGGGCTGAATGGGAAATTGAAAATATCGAAATGTGTGTTCCTCTCAGTCCTGAGGAACTGAGGGCAAAACGCAACTCTATCCTCAAGCACCAGTCACAGATGGAAAGTGCTCCATTTCTTGGGAATGACGAACGTTTGTTCTGGCAACGCAGTGAAGACCGCAACAGAGGAACAGCCCTGCTGTATGACCAGTTGGGTCTCGCATGCTATGAAGCAATGGAAGCATTCGTTGAATACAAGCCTATCTGAAACATAACCAATAGAAAAGAGGGTGACCCAAAAGTCAGTAACGACTAACGGGTCGCCCTTTTTCATT
>CAZSYY010000036.1:0-16864 GCA_964611375.1 uncultured Phocaeicola sp.
ATAATTTGTAACTTTGTGATAGACAATAACACAAGATTAAAGTGTATAGTTCCGTTTTATTTTTTAGGCTTAGAATCTTTTTGATAACATATCATGCTTAGAGGGTAATTAGGGATATTCAGTAAATAAATCAATGTTATTATTCTCCACGTACAAACATGTTCTGATAGTTAATCACCAATCGTTTGAATGATAACACGAAATCCGCTCCTAATGAACCGGAAAATAACTGGCTACCGGATTCCGTATTCTTAATGACCTCCGTATTATATAATGTAACAGTGGAACCAGCCACCTCGAAACGGAATTCGGGCAATACTACCGCTTTAGTTTGTGATATTCCGCCAAAACCTCCACGGGAGGTTGTCTGTTCTGCGAGTCCCTCAATGGCATCGGGAAATGTTTTTGCAAATTTATTTCCCAAGTCAGACTTTACATTCCCGGTATCAAGAATCAAATCAAATGGATGTCCGTTGTAACTGATCCGCAGTTGAGGTGTGTTTGATGACAGATACATATTCGGTTCCCCATCAGACGCATTTTGCGGAAAAACAAACATTCCGGCTTCATTGTCTATAATTATTTCCCCAGCATCCCTGATAAAATGATAACCGAGCACTCCATCGAATGTGATTAAGGAATCCACTTCACTGTCGGGAGGTGCAACCATAAAAACAGGATTATGATATACCAGTTCTCCTATTTTCAGCGAATCCGCCGTAGCAAGTTTCACAAAACCTATCTCCATACCTGACACGGGGATTGAATCTGCCACAATCTTCAAACCTGTTTCTTCCGCATACTTCTCTGAAACGAAATTGCCGAAAGAACAGCCTGTATCGAAAATATAATCTTTTGTTATACCATTTACTTCCACGGGCATATAAATGTGCTGGCCTCTTCCCGCAGTTCCCACACTTAACGGTACTGCAATATCCCGATTGGGCCGTTCAAGATAAGGCTTAGGTACATTGGCAAGCGCTTTTCCTGCTTTTTCTATAAACACAAAACTATAAAGAGCTTCAAACGGTACGGAATTTTTGAGTGCATTGACCAAATCTTCTCCAACTTTCCCTGCTTGTTCATACATCCCCATATTCAAAAAGTTCATGCTTTGCAAGGCAGCCATACCTATTGATGTTTCTGCTCCAAGTTCATCTCGGTGATGCAACAGCAAACTGTCAAGAGCAACGGCAGCATTTTCCAACTTATTAAACCCAATACCTAACTGCGCATCTGCTATGAAATTAAGCATCTTCACGCTTACAGAGTCTTTCAATTTCGAATATTCATTTCTCAACTGAAACAAATCGCCACCATTCAGAATTTCACCCATTTTCACATCTACCTGCGTTTGTGAATAGCCAGAATTATATCCAAACAAAAAGGTAATAAGGAGAAATGAAAGCCTATTTATAATTTTCATACTGATTGTGATTTGATTAAATATAGGGCCAAGTTAGCATAAAAAGAAGCAATCAAAATGTTTGTGTAAATGGAAAGACATGATTCAAGTTTACGGCTTTCTACTTCACGATAGAGGTAAGCGGATAGCGGTTACCTTTGATGTCACTAAGGAAAGCCTTTGCCGACCCGAAACTCAGATACATGTCAAGCCTTACGGGAAGATGGTTCCTGTCATCGGTGATATAAAATGTTATGACTTCCTTTTCCTTCCCTTCCTCCGTATATTCAACCAGCGAGAATACGAGACACCGGTATGTCACTCCATTTTCTGCCTTGTAGTTCTCTTTCCGGCGGTAGATAAGCGTTTCTTTCTCTATTTCCCTTCCGGTTGCCATTGGAAACAGGATTTTCTGTCCGGGCTTGTAGTCTGTCGGGTCATACGAACGGGCTTGCAGAAGAATGCTGAGCATGTCGTAAACACAGGCATCCATCTCGTCATGACGTTTGTTCGTTGTCCCTTTGAGTGTGCGTTGCTGGTCGACTATACATAATCCGTTTTCGTAACTGAATCTGACTTCGTCCACTGTATACCGTTTCCCTTCTTCCGCTCCTTTGCGAAAATAAATCGGAATGAGATCTTCTGAAGTGATACAGGTCAGTGTATCGCGCATTTTGAAGAAGAAGTCGATTTTCTTGTTCGTATATGACTGGAGATCCGTCCTCAGACACGGCATTCCGTTGTATGTCGTGTCTTTGACAGTCATTTTTGCCCATCCGGCATTGATCCAGATAAACCTCCAGTTGAATTTCAATTCATACGAGAGGGTTTCACCCGGTTCGATGGCGTCATTGATAGCGCTGCACTGTGCTTTGGCTGCCATGCTTCCTGTCAGAAGACAAAGGCAAAAAATCAGTTTTTTAATCATGTCTTTCCTAATTGGCGTGCTCGTTCCTTATTCCTGTCTTTTATTGTTTTGGCTTGTTCCGGTTTCTGTGTCTTGATTTCATCCAGTTTTTGCTTATCGAGCGGAGTGGCACGTACATCCCACGTCTCCTCGAATTCGAAGTTCGCTTTCATCTCCCACACTTTCGGGAAGTAAAACACTTCTTCAGGCTGGATCTTGTTCTCATAGTTTCCCGTATCCCACACCCCGTTGTTGTTGTCATCGTTAAACAGGCGTATGTAGTATTTTGTTCCGGGTTGCAGAAAATAGAAGTCACACGTATTCTTGTCTGTTACAGGCTGCTGCCGGACGACGGCATCACTGCTGTTCAGAAGCTGCACTATGGCATGCGGCCCAGCTCCCACTATGTTCAGATACAGTGTCCCATAGTCCTCCAGCGTCTTTACCCTAAGTGTGTTTTCCACCTTGTTTGTGTAAAGTCCATAGATTCCCTTTATTCCCAACGAATCTATCTTCATCTGATATTCCTGTCCTGGCTGCCAGTTGGCCAGTATCTGATATTTTCTGGGGGTTATGTTGTCGGCCATGAAGATGAACGGAATCTCCTGCCACAAGGTATCAACCTTCACGGATACATGTATGGCCGAAGTATCAACATACTCCACCGGTTCTTCAAAGCTGAGCGTGATATTCCTGTTTATGTCGAGACTGGACGGAGCGTCGACTGTCATTTTAAAGAATACGGGTTCCGCCTTGATTGTGTCTCCCCGTTTCTCTTTTCTTTTGCGTTTCTTGTCCTCCTTTTTTTGGGCATCCTCAGCCATTGCCATACGTCGTTCCTTGTTGATCTTGTTCATCATCCTCAATGTATCCCGTTGGGGGACAAGTTTTCCCAACGTGTCCGTGACGAAATAATCCAACTGTAATATCAGTGTGTCGCGTTCGCACATGAGCGTGTCCTTTATCCAGTAGCGGATAGTGTCATAGTTCATGCTGCTTTCGATGACAAAGGCGTCTTCCTCGTCAAAGTTGATGCCTTTGAGAACGGGCAGGCTGTCAGCCTTGGCGTTGAAGTACAGTGAAAAGCGGTTCAACTGTTCGCGTTCGCTTTTCACCAGGTACTGCATGTAGTTTTCTTCGGTGAATGCGCGAAGAATGATATCGTCAGGCATGAAGCGTGTGTAATGAACCTCATAGATCGTATCGTATGCCAATGTGTCAAGTTCGTTCCACACCGTATCTTCGCGCACGGCAGGGGCCATGCTCGGAATAACCAACGAATCCATATAAGCTATGGCTTCTGTCTTGGAATCGAATATATAATTCTGGTTTGCGTCCTTCAACGCATAGATGCGGTATTTCCCTTCTGCCACACCACGTATGGTAAACTGTCCCCTGCTGTCGGTACGCGAGATTCTGACAAACGGGGAACTTGTGAATGCCGTATCGCTGAGATCCCTGTGGAGACCTACCTGGATGCCCTTAATGGGTTCCAGATCCTGTGCATTCAATACCGTTCCCGATACCTCCATCGTGTCGATATTATCTCCCGTCGAAAAGGCGAAGGCAAACTGGCCCATGGGATTCTCTTCGTTGTTGTCAACGATGGCATCACCAAAGTCTATGGTATAGGTCGTATTCTCCTGCAGCGTGTCATAGAAATTCACAATCACCTTATGTCCGCTGGCCTTGACTTCTGCCGCTTCATTTTGTGGCGGTGAAATGATGACCTTTTCCGAGGCGTTGTCAAGTTTGATGTATTCGTCAAATTCAATGGTTACTCTCTTCCGTTGATTGTTGGTTGCATTAGGTACAGGATTGGAGCGGACGAACCTTGGAGGGGTCTCGTCGTACGGACCTCCGTCAGGTGTTCCGACACTCGCACATGCGTAGAAGCCTATGGCGACCAGCATCATGGATATGTATTTTGGTATTGGTTTCATCCAGTGCCTGTTTGTTTTGTGATGAATAAAAGATTCAGCGATTCAGTTGCAATATTTCGTCGATATAGTCACGGTTGTTGCTGAGACGCGGCACCTTGTGCTGCCCTCCCAGTTTTCCTTTCTGTTTCAGCCATTCATGGAAAAGATTCGGCCGCGCCACGATTATTTCCGGTTTCTGCAATGTGATGTCCTTGTGGCGTTTGGCTTCATAATCCGAATTGATTTCCTGAAGCGAGCGGTCAAGTACGTCACGGAACTTCTCCAGCGAGTCAGGCATCACGTTGAATTCAATGAGCCATTGGTGGAAACATTTGGCGTCCGCATTCATGAATACCGGAGCTGCCGTGTATTCGAGAACCTGCGCTCCTGTTTCCGTACAGGCCTTGGCCAGCGCCTTTTCTGCATTGTCCACCATAAGTTCCTCTCCAAACGCATTGATGAAATGTTTGGTGCGTCCCGAAATTATGAATTTATACGGATTTTTTTCCGTGAACCTTACCGTATCACCCAAAATGTACCGCCACAGGCCGCACGAGGTGCTGATGACTATGGCATAGTTCCGTCCGACCTCCACCCCGGACAGAGGCACGATATTCGGGCGGGGACTGTCTATTTCTTCCAGAGGAATAAACTCATAGAAGACGTCATAGTCAATCATCAGCAGCATGGACGGGTCACTGAGATCACTCTGCAGGCCGAAAAATCCCTCACTGGCATTATATGTTTCCATATAGTGCATCTTTTCTGTCGGTATCAGCTGTTTGTACTGTTCGCGGTAGGGAGTGAAACATACCCCGCCATGGAAAAACACTTCCAGATTCGGCCATACATCGTTCAGATGAGCGGCTCCGGTCTTTTCCATAATGCGCCTGATGACGGCAAGCATCCACGACGGCACTCCGGACAGATTGGTCACGTTTTCATGGATGGTGGTCTCGGCTATACGCTCCACCTTCTCTTCAAACTCGCTGAGCAGGGCGATTTCCTTGCTCGGCACGCGGATGAAGTTGACCAACGGATTGATGTTCTGTATCAGAATGGCGGACAGGTCACCCACCAGACTGTTTTTCACGTTGTAGTTGGGACTGTGGCTTCCTCCAAGTATCAGTCCCTTGCCCGAAAAAAAATGGCTTTCGGGATTTTCCTTCAAGTAAAGCGCCACGGCATCCACCCCTCCCTTATAATGAATATCGTGGAGTCCTTCCTTGCTGACGGGAATGAACTTGCTTTTGTCGTTTGTCGTACCTGACGACTTGGCATACCAGATCACCTCTCCCGGCCACAGCACGTTCTCCTCACCGTGACGCATACGGTCTATATATCCTTTTATCTCTTCATATGTCTGGATAGGTACACGCTGGAATTCAGTATAGTTGCGGATATGAGCGTAATCATATTTGCTTCCCCATTCGGTGCAGGCTGCGGCCTGTATCAGTTTCCGTAATATCCGGTCCTGGATTTCCTCCGCTTCGACTGCATATCTTTCGATGGCTTTTTGCCTTGAACCGAATATTTTACCTATCAGCTTAGTAGAATTCATTTGCCATTAAAGTTCAATACATTATTGCAAAGTTAGATTTTTTCTTTTTTATTTTTCTGTACTACAGATATTATTTTTGTCTTCATGACAACTTTTGACTACTTTTTAGTACCTTTACAACATGAAATCAAGATGGATGTCCGATGAATAAAAATGGACTTATGAAGATAGGAATTTTGACTTCAGGAGGGGATTGTCCGGGTATCAATGCCACGATACGCGGAGTATGCAAGGTGGCCATCAACCATTATGGCATGGAGGTGTTCGGCATCCGTAACGGATTCAGGGGGCTGCTTGATGATGATATCGCCCGACTTGACAACAATTCGCTGAGCGGACTGCTTAACAGAGGCGGGACGATTCTCGGGACATCCCGCGTCAAGCCTTTCAAGGGGAATGGAGGTGAGATGTCGGGGCGGAACTCGTCTGTCATGATCGACACGATACGGAAACACGGACTGGACTGTATAGTGTGCATCGGAGGAAACGGTACCCAGAAAACGGCTGCCAGATTAGCGGAGATGAAAGTGAACGTTGTGGGTATTCCCAAGACCATAGACAATGACGTATGGGGTACGGACATGTCTTTCGGCTTCGATTCGGCGGTATCCATCGCCACAGACGCTATTGACCGTCTGCACTCCACGGCCAGCTCACATCAGAGGGTCATGGTAATCGAGGTGATGGGACACAAGACAGGGTGGATCGCCCTCTGCTCGGGAATGGCGGGAGGCGGCGACATCATCCTTATCCCCGAACTTCCTTTCGACATACGACGGATAGGAGACGCAATCATCAGGCGGCTGAAGAACGGCAAGCCTTATTCCATTGTGGTGGTTGCCGAAGGAATCCGGACAACGGGAGGAAAAAAGGCCGCACAATACATAGCCGAAGAGATAGAATACGAGACAGGGTTCGAGACACGCGAAACAGTGTTAGGATACATTCAGCGCGGAGGAAGCCCGACGGCATACGACCGTAATCTGGCAACGCGTATGGGCGGCCATGCGGTCGACCTGATTGCAAGGGGAGAGTTCGGGAAGATGGTTGCACTGCGTGGCAGCAGGATAGGTTCGGTTTCACTGAATGAAGTGGCGGGGAAGCTGAAACTGGTCACAAAAGACAACGACCTGGTGGTGCAGGGATGCCACATGGGAATATGTTTCGGATGAACTCTGCGAATGCCCGCATTCAGTCCTTGCCAGATGCTGCCACGGTCTCTGTGTCAATCGCATTGGCGGCATCCGTTTCCGGAGTATTTTCTTCAACTGTTTTCTCGCGTTCCACCTTTGCCGCAAAGACGTCATCTATAAAATGAGGGTCGCTTTTTATTTTCTCAAGTGTCCTGCGGGCCGCTTCCTGTTGCGACTCCTTCTTGGAGTAGCCTTTTCCGTAACCGCCCTTTATGTTTTCGATGGAGACCTGCGTTTCAAAGATGGGATTTTGCTGTCCATCGGTTGATTCGCCGAGAAGGTTGAATTTGATGTCCAACTTGTTTTTCTGGCTCCATTCAATCAATTTCGACTTGAAGTTGACCTCTTCCCGGGAGACCTTGTCCAGATCCATGTAGTTGGCAATGATGCGCTTTTCCATGAATGACCTGCAGGCATAGTATCCCCTGTCAAGATAAATGGCTCCTATCAGTGCCTCGAACGCGTTTCCGCACATATAGCTGTTGTGCGAGAAATGCCGCATCGTATATTTGACCAGCTTGTCCAGTCCTATCTGCACGGCTATGCGGTTCAGCGTCTCTCTTTGGACTATTTTTGAGCGTGTGTTTGTCAGGAAACCCTCATGCTTTCCCTCATAGCGCGTGTACAGGATGTCTGCCACCACAGCATCCAGGACGGCATCACCAAGAAACTCCAGCCGCTCGTTGTTGAGCTGTTTTCCCTGCGACCTGACCGACAATGACTTGTGAAGAAGGGCCTGCTTGTAGATTTCAATGTTTCTAGGATAAAACCCCAGTATTCTGTAAAAACAGAGATAAGACTCCTTGTCCTTTCGGAAAAGAAGTCTTATCTTATCTGTAAAGTTACCAAACACAGCTTATTCAGTGTATTTTTTAACGATTATACAAGCGTTGTGTCCGCCGAAACCGAATGTGTTGCTCAGTGCGGCACGCACCACACGTTTTTGAGCCTTGTTGAATGTGAAGTTGAGGTTGTAGTCTATATTCTCATCTTCATCTCCCTCCTCGTGGTTGATCGTCGGAGGCACAATATCTTCCTTCACGGACAGTACGCAGGCAATGGCTTCCACACCGCCGGTGGCTCCAAGCAGATGCCCTGTCATCGACTTCGTAGAGCTGATGTTCAGCTTGTAGGCATATTCTCCAAAGACCTCCTTTATCGCCTTGACTTCGGATATGTCGCCCACAGGAGTGGATGTGCCGTGCACGTTGATGTAGTCTATGTCTTCAGGCTGCATCTCCGCATCTTCCAAAGCATTTTTCATGACCAGTTTCGCACCCAGTCCTTCCGGATGAGATGCAGTCAGATGATAGGCATCGGCGGAAGCGCCGGTACCGGCTATCTCTGCATATATTTTTGCACCGCGTGCCTTGGCGTGTTCCAGCTCCTCCAGAATCAGGCATCCGGCACCCTCACCCATCACAAAACCGTCGCGGCTTGCACTGAACGGACGCGATGCACGTGACGGATCATCATTGCGGGTAGACAACGCATGCATTGCATTGAATCCTCCCACACCGGCAGGGAAAATGGCTGCTTCAGCTCCGCCTGTCACGACAATGTTTGCCTTGCCGAGACGGATACAGTTGAACGCGTCGGCAATGGCGTTCGATGATGATGCACATGCGGAGGTGGTGGTGAAGTTCGGTCCATGAAAACCGTATATGATGGAAATCTGTCCAGAAGCGATGTCTGCAATCATTTTCGGGATGAAGAACGGATTGAACTTCGGGCCTATCGTGTCCCTTGTCTTTTCATATCCTCCCACTTCTTCCTCGAAAGTATGGATTCCGCCGATTCCCACGCCGAGAATGACTCCTATTTTGCTCAAGTCCTCCTCTTCCGTATTGATTCCGGCATCGGTCACCGCTTCTTTGGCCGCCGCTACAGCATATTGTGTATAGAGATCCATCTTGCGTGCCTCTTTCCGGTCGATGAAGTCGGTAACATTGAAGTTCTTGACTTCGCACGCAAACTGAGTCTTGAATTTTGACGCATCAAAATGAGTAATAGGTCCTGCTCCGCTGACTCCGTTTATCAGGTTGCTCCAAAAATCTGAAACATTGTTGCCTATCGGAGTCAGTGCACCAAGACCTGTTACCACTACTCTTTTTAATTCCATAAACAGAATTAATTATTTCACGTTGGCTTCGATATAGGCTACGGCATCACCTACGGTCTGGATTTTTTCTGCCTGATCGTCAGGAATGGAAATGCCGAATTCTTTTTCGAATTCCATAATCAATTCTACAGTATCCAATGAGTCTGCACCCAAATCGTTAGTGAAACTAGCTGTAGCAACGACTTCTGACTCCTCTACACCCAATTTATCAACGATAATTTTCTGTACTTTTGATCCAATTTCAGACATAATTCTAGTTTTTTAGGTTTATAAATTAAGATAAATATTGATTTTTCGGTGCAAAGGAATAAATATTTCTTGTCTTAAACAAATATTCCGGCAAATAAAGTTGTCTATTTGCACATTTTTACCTACATTGTGCTTGGAAACAAAGAACATAATGAAGAAAATAGCTATTCTGGCATCGGGCGAAGGCACGAATGCCGAACGGATTATCCGTTATTTTAGAGAAAAGGGTACGGCTGAAGTCGCTCTGGTTATCGCCTCACGTGCTTCAGCCGGTGTTGTGGAACGTGCCGGCCGTCTGCATGTCGAGTGCATGATAGTTGGCTCCGATGGCTTTGCATCGGGTGAGGCGCTCCGTCTCCTTAAGCAACATGAGATAGATTTCGTGGTGCTTGCGGGATTCCTGTTGCGTGTCCCCGACGGGATTGTACATGCTTATGCGCACCGGATAGTGAACATCCACCCTTCGTTGCTACCCAAGTTCGGAGGAAAAGGGATGTACGGGAGACGTGTGCACGAAGCCGTGATTTCTGCCGGAGAACGGGAAAGCGGAATCACCATCCAGTATGTCAACGAGAATTATGATGAAGGAGAGTATATTTTGCAGGCCAAGTGTCAGGTGCTGGCAGATGACACGCCCGATACTCTCGCAAACCGCATACATGAGTTGGAGTACATTCACTATCCGGAAGTAATAGAAAGGCTGGTGCTGGATATGAAGTGAATTTCCCGTTTCGCAAGGTCCGTGTTGTTCTAAGAAAAGTGCCGTGAGGTTTTGGACATAACGGGCGGGGATTTTCCTGAAATGTCTGCGGTGTTTTTGTGTAGGGACACCGTACGGAAAATTGTATCACTATGATTAAGGTGTGCGCCGTCCGGGAAGAAACAATAAAACCAACGTAAACGGTTGTCAGGTTGAACGAAAATTCATATTTTTGCGAGGTTATTTGAAATTTTGTAATTTTATCACGATGAATCAAGAATTCGAGCTTATTGCCAAGACATTCCAGGGACTGGAAGGAGTATTGGCTAAAGAACTCGCCGGGCTGGGTGCCGGAAACATCAGGACAGGCTGCCGTATGGTGTCCTTCACCGGAGACAAGGCCATGATGTACAAGGCCAACTTTTGTCTGCACACGGCGCTGCGCATCCTGAAACCTATCAAGCATTTCACAGCTACAACACCCGAAGAAGTCTATAATGCCGTAAAGGATATCGAGTGGGATGAATACCTCGACACCGAAAGCACTTTCGCCGTAGATGCGGTGGTATCTTCCGAAGTGTTCCGCCATTCAAAGTTTGTGGCATATAAGGTAAAGGACGCCGTGGCCGACTATTTTCGCGATAAAACCGGCAATCGCCCGTCTGTGCGCATCAACAACCCGGATTTACAGCTTAACATACATATATCGGAAAGTGAATGTACACTGTCGCTCGACAGTTCCGGAGAATCCCTCCACCGCCGCGGATACCGCGAGGAACAGTTGGAGGCTCCGATAAACGAGGTGCTGGCAGCCGGCATGATTATGTTGACGGGATGGAGGGGCGAGTGCGATCTGATAGATCCGATGTGCGGATCGGGCACCATTCCCATCGAGGCGGCGCTGATTGCCCGCAATATTGCACCGGGAGTGTTCCGGAAGGGTTTCGGTTTCGAGAGGTGGAAGGATTTCGACCGCAGCCTGTTCGATGAGATTTATAACGATGATTCGCAAGAGCGCGAGTTTACGCACAAGATCTACGGATACGACCACAGCATCAAGGCAAACGCCACGGCACAGCGCAACGTGAAGGCTGCGGGGTTGGGCAAGGACATTATCCTGAAGGTGCAGTCATTCCAGGAGTTTGAACAGCCGGCGGAGAAAAGTATCATCATCATGAATCCCCCTTATGGAGAACGGATTTCATCAGACGATCTGCTGGGACTTTACGAGATGATAGGAGAACGTCTGAAACATGCGTTTATCGGCAACGAGGCGTGGGTGATAAGTTACCGTGAAGAATGTTTTGACAAGATAGGCCTGAAAACGTCGGCAAAAATCCCGCTTTTCAACGGGGCCTTGGAATGCCAGTTCCGCCAATATAAGATATTCAACGGGAAATACAAGGCATTCCGTTCGGAAAATCCGGGCAGGGAATTCAAGACCCGGAGGGAAGAGAGGGTGCGCATTTCTTACCGTCACGAAGACAGGAAGGAAGCAGGAAGCAGGAACGAAAGAGACCGCTTCCGTGACAGACGGGAGAACAGCGATGACAGGCGCAAAAAGCGTGATGATGACAGGCCGGAATCACGTTCGCGGAGAGCCGGAGACGGAAAGGACTTCACACGTGAGCGCAAAGCCGGGCTAAAGCATTATAAGGATAAGGAAGACAGAGAATACCATCGTGTATCTGAGGATGACGGATTCCGGAAACCTTTGGCCAAGCGATTTACCTATATTCACACACGTCACGAGCTTGACAAGCTGGAAAATGAAAACAAGGAATAAGAACATGACCAATAAAATGATACTAAGAACTTTACTCGCATTTTTACTCTTTATGCCGGTTACAGCTGTATATGCACAGGAGAAGAAAAGCCTTACGCTGGAGGATGTCATCCCCGGCGGAGACAATTATTTCAACCTTCGGCCAAAAGACATACGTGGACTGCAATGGTGGGGCGATGCATGTGTGCGCACGGATGTGGAAGAGATATATGAAGTCAGTCTGAAAGACGGGAAGGAAAACATTCTGGTCACACTCGGGGAGGTCAATGAGGCGATGCAGGACAGAGAGAAGTCATGTGAGCCTGCATACAGGATAAGGCCGCTCCGCACACTGGACTCCGCTTCGATGCCTTGGGGAGAGCGGAAAGTGGTCGTGTTCACGAACAAAGTGGATATGGGTGAAACGAACGTTGACTGCATGTTCTGGTACGATTTCGGAGAGAAGAAGATTGTCAACATGTTCCGCATAGGAGACGGAGAAGGACAGCCGGACAATATGGACTTCTGCAAGGAAAACGGGGCTGTAGCCTACACGGTGGGAAGCAATCTGTTTGTTGCCGGAACGGGAGACGCTCCGGTACAGGTAAACGTGACGGATTCATCCGCCACAGAGGATTCGGAAAAGGATGTCGTCTATGGCCAGGCCGTACACCGCAACGAGTTCGGCATTTACAAGGGGACATTCTGGAGCCCGAAAGGGACGTATCTGGCGTTTTACCGCATGGATCAGAGTATGGTGACCGACTATCCGCAGGTGAATACCTCAACGCGCATCGCTACGCTTGAGGCGGACAAATATCCGATGGCGGGAATGGCCGGGCACAATGTGACGGTAGGTATATATAATGTAGGGACGGGGACGACAGTCTATCTGCAAGCCGGCGACCCGACCGACCGCTACTTTACCAACATAAGCTGGTCGCCCGACGAAAAGCATATCTATGTAATCGAACTGAACCGCGACCAGAACCATGCGATGTTGGTCAGCTACAATGCCGTGAACGGCGAAAGGGAGGGCATCCTCTACGAGGAGAAACATGTCCGCTACGTAGAACCCCAGCATCCGCTGGTGTTCCTTCCGTGGGACGAGACGAAATTCATCTGTCAGAGCCAGCGCGACGGATTCAATCATCTGTATCTGATGGACACGAAGGCTGTACAGGAAGGCGAATGGCGTACAGGTAAAGATGACGAAGCGCAGTACTGTGAATACCTGAAGACAGTCGCGCTGACGGAAGGTGACTGGCTCGTACAGTCCATCGTCGGATTCAACAAGGCAAAAAGGGAGATTATCATATCAAGTACGGAGATATCTCCGCTGCGGAGCAATCTGTTTGCAGTGAATGTAAAGAGCGGAAAACGTACACTGATAGGAAGCGATGAGGGTGTGCATAATGCACGGTTGTCAGCATCAGGCAGCCATATCATCGACAGATATACATCCGTCAATGTGGGACGGAGCATCAACATTCTGTCTGCGGACGGGAAGAAATGTCTGAATCTGCTTACTGCATCCGATCCTATGGAAGAACAGTTTGTCATGCCGGAGGTGACGATAGGAACAATAAAGGCGGCCGACGGGACGACTGACCTGTACTACCGTATGGTCAAGCCTGTGGACTTTGACCCGGACAAGAAATATCCGGCCATCATCTATGTGTATGGCGGGCCGCATGCCCAACTTATCCATGACACCCGTCTTTATGATGCACGGGGATGGGATTTGTACATGGCACAGAAAGGCTACGTTATGCTTACGGTCGACGGACGGGGCAGTGACAACAGGGGACTGAAGTTCGAGAACTGTACTTTCCGCCACCTCGGTGTGGAAGAGATGAAAGATCAGGTGGAGGGAGTGAAAATGCTGAAATCCCTACCCTATGTTGACGGTGACAGAATAGGCGTACACGGATGGAGTTTCGGAGGTTTCATGACCACGAACCTGATGCTGACCTATCCGGAGCTGTTCAAGGTGGGAGTCGCCGGAGGACCGGTAATAGACTGGAAATATTATGAGGTGATGTACGGGGAACGCTACATGGACACACCTGAAGCAAACCCGGAAGGATATGCCGGATCCGACCTGAAGCAGAAGGCCGGAAACCTGAAAGGCAGGCTGGAAATCATCATCGGAGGAACGGATCCGACATGTGTCCCCCAGCACACATACACCTTCTTGCGGGCCTGCATCGATGCCGGCACACATCCCGACTTTTTCGTCTATCCTGAAGACGGGCATAATATGGCAGGGCGCGACCGTGTACACCTGCACGAACATATCACACGTTATTTTGAGGATCATTTGAAATAAAGGCAAAATATGAAACTTTTACTTTTAGGTTCAGGCGGACGCGAGCATGCACTGGCATGGAAGATCGCCCAAAGTCCGAAGATTGAGAAACTTTATGTCGCTCCGGGAAATGCGGGAACGGGTGAAGTGGGTGAAAACGTGGCTATAAAAGCCGATGATTTTGAGGCAATACGCACGTTTGTCATCGACAATGGCATCGACATGGTGGTTGTCGGCCCGGAAGACCCGCTTGTGAAAGGCATATACGACTTTTTTACAAACGACGAGACCCTGAAAGGCATTCCTGTCATCGGGCCATCGAAGGCTGGAGCCGTGCTTGAGGGGAGCAAGGAGTTTGCCAAGGGATTCATGCAACGCCATAACATACCGACGGCAAGATACAAAAGCGTGAGCATTGCAAATATAGAAGAGGGAAAGGCTTTCCTTGAGACATTGCAGCCACCGTATGTGCTTAAAGCCGACGGCCTGTGTGCGGGAAAGGGTGTGTTGATTCTCCCGGACATCGACGAGGCCAGGAAAGAGCTTGAAGAAATGTTGGACGGCATGTTCGGCAATGCTTCGGCGACTGTGGTCATCGAGGAGTTCCTGAGCGGTATAGAATGTTCGGTATTCGTGCTGACTGACGGGAAGGACTATAAGATACTGCCGGAAGCGAAGGACTACAAGCGTATCGGCGAGGGCGACAAAGGACTGAACACAGGAGGCATGGGCTCGGTATCGCCGGTACCGTTCGCAGACAAGGAATGGATGCGCAAGGTGGAAGACCGCATCATACGTCCTACCGTGGAAGGACTTGCCGAGGAAGGAATAGAATACAAAGGCTTCATCTTCTTCGGCCTCATCAACGTGAAGGGCGACCCGATGGTTATCGAGTATAATGTACGCATGGGAGATCCTGAGACGGAAAGTGTCATGTTGCGCATCAAAAGCGATCTGGTCGAGCTGTTCGAGGGGGTAGCTGCCGGGAACCTGTCGGAGAAGTCACTGGAAATCGACCCGCGCACGGCGGTATGCGTCATGCTGGTGTCCGGAGGATATCCCGAAGCATACGAGAAAGGATTCCCGATAAGCGGTATCGAAGATGCGAAGGCCGGAGGAAGCATCGTGTTCCACGCCGGGACAAGCCATAAGGACGGTCACGTGGTCACATCCGGCGGACGGGTGATAGCGGTAAGTTCCTACGGCAACAACAAGGAGGAGGCGTTGAAGAAATCTTTCGAGAACGCCGGAAAAATCCGCTTCGAGAAAAAATATTTCCGTTCCGATATCGGATTCGACTTGTAACAAAAACTGAAAATGTTTGAAAACAACAGATTCCGGAACAATCTGGCGAAAGGAAAACTGACCTTTCCTTTCGCCATAATTTTCTGCCTGACCATGACGGCGGCAGGGTTCCGTAATCTGTCAGACCTGCTCTCGCTGGCAATCGCAGGCCTGATGACATATATGCTTATTGAGCTGAACACTTCGTTCTCGCTTATCCGGACGCGGACCACGCTCCATGCCTCCCTCTTCCTTTTCTTCTATGCCGGATGTACGTTCCTGCATGACTATTCACAAGAGGTATGGATTCCTCTGCTGTTTTTAGGAAGCATATTCGGCCTGTTTTACAGCCACAGGGCATCAAACCCCTCCTTCCCCGTATTCCACTCATTTCTTTTAATCGGAATCGAAAGCCTGATATTCCCCTGGTGCCTGTACATCACACCGTTCATATACATCATCATGGCAGTGCTGCACTCGCTTAACGCCCGCAGCTTCTTTTCCGGAATCATAGGGCTGGCACTTCCTTACTTGCTGCTGCTGTGTTTCAATCTTTATTGGGGAAATCCCGATGATACTTTCCAACCTTTCATCCTGTTTGCCCATCCCCCCTCCATAGATTACCGGGCGCTGTCGTTGCAGCAACTGTTCACGGGTGGAGCAGTGGTGTTGCTCACGGCGGTCAACAGCATACAGGTTATTGCCAACGGACATCGCGACAAGCTGCATACGCGGATCCTGCTTCGGATTACCGTCTTCAGCGGAATACTTGCCGTGTTGATGGGGATATTGTTTCCGTCCTCATTCAATACGGCACTCACGATTCTTCTGACAATATATGCCATTACGGGAGGATACGTGTTTATGCTCACGTCAGGCAGATTTACCAATATTTTACTGCTGATAACATTGTTGGTGTGGATTGCGGTCACCGTATTCAACATATGGACGGATTTATTCAATTCATGATAGACTGGGGTTACGGGGGCATGTTCCTGTCGGCATTCCTGGCGGGAACAATTCTGCCTTTCAGCTCTGAGGTTGTACTGCTGGCGTGTATCGCATTGGGACTGGATCCTGTCATTTCCATCTTGTCGACTACGTTAGGAAACACACTTGGCGGACTGACCTGTTATTGGATAGGGCGGATGGGCAAGATGGAATGGATAGAAAAATATCTCAAGGTCGACAGGAAACAACTGGACAAGGCCCACCGTTTCATTCACGGAAAAGGATCGTGGATGGCTGCTCTTTCTTTCCTACCGGTCATAGGAGACGCATTGCTTGTTGCGCTCGGCCTCATGAAAGCAAATGTATGGATTGTTTCCGTTTCGATGTGTATCGGCAAGCTGGCACGTTATGTAATCGTTGTGATGACGGCCTTGGGAACAATCCAGCTTATCGGATAACAGCTTCAACAAAAATCTATATCTCTTGCTAAGAGA
>CAZSYY010000037.1:0-16759 GCA_964611375.1 uncultured Phocaeicola sp.
TGATACCCAGATGACTGAGCTTGCGGGCTTCCGCCTGCATGGAGGCCATTATCTCTCGTAAGGAATCAAAACGCATGATGACAGCATAGAGCATGACAACAAGGTGCGTCCAGACATCAAACCGTTTCACGTAGTGTTCGCCACCATATTTATGGCTTATCTGAAGGATTTTAGACTTATCCAGCAATTTTATTACCTGACAATAGAGCGGCTGTCCGATAAAATGACTACTTTTACCCATAGTTAGATTATTATACTTTAGCGACAGAAATCTAACGAAAATGGGCTGGCCTCGCAAATGAAGTCAGCCCTAATTTTATAGCCTTGAAAAATTTTTATCGGACAGTAATAATTTTTTTAAGCTGCAACCGAATATCTTTTTTTAGAAACGGCAAGAAGCCGATCTCAAAATCTCTTTTGGGTCGGCCTCTTTTGTTCTTATTTATGGAATACCTGATTACATCATTCCTCCCATACCGCCCATGCCGGCAGCCGGAACTTCAGGTTTCTCTTCTTTCTTCTCAACGATCACACATTCTGTAGTCAGGAACATACCTGCTATAGAAGCTGCATTCTCCAATGCCACACGGGTAACCTTGGCAGGATCAACCACACCGGCAGCATGCAGATGTTCATAGACATCGGTACGAGCGTTATAGCCGAAGTCACCTTCACCTTCACGTACCTTCTGTACAACCACTGCACCCTCTTTTCCGGCATTGGCTACAATCTGACGCAACGGTTCCTCGATGGCACGCTTGATTATTTCAATACCGGTCGTCTCGTCAGCATTGTCACCTTTCAAGCCTTCCAGTGCATCGATGGCACGGATATATGCAACGCCACCACCCGGAACGATACCTTCTTCGATAGCGGCACGAGTTGCACACAAGGCATCATCAACACGGTCTTTCTTTTCCTTCATCTCTACCTCAGAAGCGGCACCTACATACAGCACTGCCACACCGCCTGAAAGTTTCGCCAGACGCTCCTGCAGTTTCTCTTTATCGTAGTCAGAAGTGGTATTCTTGATTTCAGCCTTGATCTGGTTGATACGTTCTTCAATGTTTTTCTTGTCACCTGCACCGTTAACGATAGTAGTGTTCTCCTTCGTAATGGTTACCTTGTCGCAAGAACCCAACATCTCAAGAGTAGCCTGTTCCAGTTTCAATCCCTTTTCTTCGCTGATTACAACACCGCCGGTCAATACAGCGATATCCTCCAGCATAGCCTTACGACGGTCGCCGAAGCCCGGAGCTTTCACGGCACAAATCTTCAACTGTCCACGCAGACGGTTGACAACCAATGTTGTCAAGGCCTCGCTGTCCACGTCCTCAGCAATGACAAGCAACGGACGTCCGCTCTGTACAGCCGGTTCGAGGATAGGAAGGAAATCCTTCAGATTGCTGATTTTCTTATCGTAGATCAAGATGTACGGACGTTCCATCACGCATTCCATCTTCTCCGTGTCTGTTACGAAATAAGCCGACAGATAGCCACGATCAAACTGCATACCTTCTACCACACCGATTGTAGTATCGGTTCCTTTGGCTTCCTCGATGGTGATTACACCGTCCTTAGAAACTTTACGCATGGCATCAGCGAGCAGTTTTCCGATCTGCGGATCATTGTTGGCTGATACGGTAGCCACCTGTTCGATCTTCTCATAGTTGTCACCTACAGTCTCGGCCTGACTCTTGATTGACTCAACCACTTTGGCAACGGCCTTGTCAATACCGCGTTTCAAATCCATCGGATTTGCTCCGGCAGCCACATTCTTCAAGCCGACATTCACGATAGACTGTGCCAGAACAGTCGCGGTTGTCGTACCGTCACCGGCATCGTCACCAGTCTTTGAAGCAACAGACTTGACCAACTGTGCTCCTGTGTTCTGGAAAGCGTCAGCCAATTCTATCTCTTTCGCAACCGTAACTCCGTCCTTCGTTATCTGGGGAGCACCGAACTTCTTCTCGATTATCACGTTGCGTCCTTTCGGGCCAAGTGTCACCTTAACGGCATTGGCCAACTCGTCCACGCCCTTCTTCAACTGGTCACGGGCGTCAATATTGAAAAGTATTTCTTTTGCCATAATTTTTTCTTCTTATAAATTATCAGTTATTTCTATATGATTATCCGACTACGGCGAGCACATCGCTCTGACGCATCATCAGGTATTTCACACCTTCGTGTTCGATTTCAGTACCTGAGTACTTGCCGTACAATACGGTATCTCCAACCTTGAGAATCATTTCCTCGTCTTTGGTTCCATTGCCTACCGCTACGACTTCACCCTGCAAGGGCTTTTCCTTAGCTGTATCCGGAATAATGATACCGCCCACTGTTTTTTCTTCTGCCGGTGCCGGAAGAATCAGCACCCTGTCTGCTAAAGGTTTAATGTTCATACTACGTATAATTTAAATGTTTGTTTTAAACTTCATGTCCTCGAAAGGACGCAAACCATACTGCCAAAAGTATGCCACGCGCAAAAACTGACAATCTGACACTGTACGCTGACATCTTTCCGCCCGAGTTCTGACAGTCTTTCATGTCTTACACTCCCAGTCTCACCCATTACCGGCAAACTGTCAACTCAACATTGCAATCCGTACATTTTTCAGGACGAAAGTATGGAAAATTGAACGTCAGGATGTTTTTGTTCAAGCAAACGGAGATTTCATACAAAACATCCTGACGTTTCAAAAGAATCGAGGAGGCCGAAAATAAAGGCTTCATATTTTTCATGTGAATAAAGTTTTTGTACATTTGCCACAGAATGTTTCTATACTAAAAGAACTTTGCCAGATGATTAAAAGAATACTGTCACTCACCTTGCTTCTGCTAAATGCTGTTTTTTCATCCACAGCACAGGAAATTGTCTCTAATGAAAATTTCACAGCAGAACAGACAGTATCAACTCTGGACAGTATCCGATCTTCGGGACAAACGGACGAAGAACTCCGGCGACAAAAGATTGCCAACCGGAATTTTCACTACAACATTCTGGGCGGCCCGAGCTATTCGCCGGACTTCGGACTGCTTGTGGGTGGAAGCGCACTGATGACATTCAGAGTCAACCCCAAAGACACGACGCTGAGACGCTCAGTCATACCTGTGGCTATGGCATTCATGTTCACCGGAGGACTGAACATATTCATAAAGCCACAACTATTCTTCAAAGATGACCGTTTCCGCATATTCGGACAATTTTTATACAAGAACACACAGGAAAACTTCTACGGCGTGGGGTATGACACCAACAAGAACTATATAAGAAGCGATACCACCAGCCGATACAGTTACAGTGGCATACAAATCAACCCGTGGTTCCTGTTCAGAATCGGCAAAAGCGACTTTTTTGTCGGACCCCAAATTGACATTACCTATGACCGCATTACCGATCCGGCAAAATACATGACAGAACAGGAAGACTACAAACTGGCGGGAGGAGATGCAAACGGATACAAAAACTTCAGTTCTGGAATCGGTTTTGTGGCAACATACGACACACGTGATATACCTGCCAACCCGTATGAGGGAATCTATCTTGACTTCAAGGGATTGATGTACGAAAAATTTCTTGGCAGCGATACAAGGTTTTACAAAATAGAGCTGGACTACCGCCAATATAGACGCGTTGGCGAACGCAGGGTGCTGACATGGACAATACAGAGCAAGCATACACTCGGTAAAACGGAGGACATACCACTTAACAAATATGTTCTGTTGGGGAGTCCTTTCGACTTACGAGGATATTACCAGGGCCAATATCGCGACAAATCATCACATCTGGTCATAGCGGAATACAGACATATGTTTAATACAGACAAAAGCAACTGGATAAAAAAGGTGCTCAACCGGTTAGGATTCGTTGCATGGGGAGGATGCGGCTTCATGGGGCCGAATCCCGGAAAGATAGAAGGCGTATTGCCAAATGCAGGATTAGGCCTGAGGATTGAGGTACAGCCACGCATGAATGTGCGCCTCGATTTTGGACGGGACTTTACGAACGACCAAAACCTGTTTTATTTCAACATGACGGAAGCATTCTGACCGTATCCTGAAAGTTTGAAGATTTTATTTGCAACAATATTATCGTACAAAAGAATACATAATACAATTTTATTGCGTACATTCGCAACGAACAAAACAGCATTTATGAAAATACAACATACGCTACCCATATTCATATGTGTGCTTTTCTGTCTGAGTTCATGTCAAAAAAACACAGAATTCACATTAGAAGGTGAATTCGATGACCCTTCACTAAGTATGGTATTGGTAGTATATGATGACCCTGTTTCAAAGACAGACACCATATTTCCCCAAGAAGGAAGATTTGTATATAAAATCAGTCCTGACACACTGAACATTTTCCGGCTGGTCGGTGATTCCGGTGAATCAATCCCGATCTTCGCAGACCAAGGCTGGAATGTTCTCTTAAAAGGAAATTTCCACACATATACAATAAAGGGCAATGGCCCGAACGCGGAATTACAGGAATTCCGTAACCAGATTACAGATATCGGTGATGACAAGGAAGAGGAGGCACGTATTGCGGAAACATTCATCAAAGAACATCCGCAATCATTCGTGTCTGCATACCTGCTCAACAAATATTTCATACAGGCATCAAATCCTGACGAAGAAAAAATAAAATCACTGATGCAACCGCTGAACGGAAGGATAAAGGACTGCCGCATTCTTAACATAGCACTGAAATCCATATCCAGAAACGACGAAAAGAGACAAAGCAAAGAATTCATCAACAATATTTCTATAAAGAAAAGAGACGGGAAATACGTCTCATGGAACAAAGCACAAAAACAATACACTTTGATTAATTTTTGGGCTACGTGGCATCCGGAAAGCCTTGAAAAGCGCGACTCACTATATGAACTCTCAAAGGAATTCAAAGAAGACCAATTCCGGGTCCTCAATTTTTCTCTTGACTATAACAGGAAGGAGTGGGAACAGCACTGCAAGAAAGAGTCAGAGCAATGGATAGAGATCTGTGATACAAAAGCATGGGATAATCATATAATCAAACAGATGAATATAATGCAGATTCCTTTCAACATATTGGTGGATATGAACAAGAAAGTAAAATATACAAACTTATATGGGGATGAATTACGCAAAAGGCTCAGAGAACTGACCGGCGAGAAAAAGAAATAGAAACAAAACCTTTTTGACCTTAAAATGCTAACAAAACTTTTCGGGGCTGCCGTTCAAGGTATCGACGCCACCATTGTCACTATTGAAGTAAACACTTCACGAGGAATCAAGTTTTTTCTTGTAGGTCTGCCCGACTCTGCCGTCAAGGAAAGTCATGAACGTATTGTTTCAGCATTGCAGGTCAACGGTTACAAGTTCCCTACGTGCCAGATTGTGGTCAACATGGCACCTGCAGACATCAAGAAGGAAGGCTCCTCTTATGACCTGCCATTGGCTATAGGCATCCTTGCCGCCACAGGGAACGTATCAGACAAGAAATTAGGGAAATATCTGATAATCGGAGAGCTTAGCCTTGACGGAAGTCTGCAGTCCATACGTGGAGCACTCCCTATAGCCATCGCTGCACGCCAGCAAGGATTCGAAGGGTTCATCCTGCCAAAACAGAATGCACGTGAAGCAGCCGTAGTGAACAACTTGAAAGTATTCGGAGTGGAAAACATCGTGGAAGTAATTGAATTCTTCAATGGAGAACGCGAATTGGAGCCGACCATAGTCAACACACGCGAAGAATTTTATCAGAACCAGTCGTCCGTTATGTCCGACTTCTCCGACGTTAAAGGACAGGAGAACGTAAAACGTGCACTTGAGGTGGCGGCGGCAGGCAGCCACAACATTATCCTCATAGGTGCACCCGGAAGCGGAAAATCGATGATGGCCAAACGCCTGCCGGGGATTCTTCCGCCTCTGTCGTTGGGAGAAAGCCTTGAAACCACAAAGATCCACTCTGTCGCAGGAAAACTCGGGAAAGATGTCTCACTGATTGCCACCCGCCCGTTCAGAAGTCCACACCATACAATCTCACAAGTAGCCATGGTCGGAGGAGGAGCCAGTCCGCAACCCGGTGAGATCAGTCTGGCACACAACGGCATACTCTTTCTTGACGAGCTTCCGGAATTCAACAGAAATGTACTCGAAGTACTTCGGCAACCTTTAGAAGACAGACGCATCACCATTTCGCGTGCGAAATACACCCTGGACTATCCTGCAAGTTTTCAGCTTGTAGCCTCAATGAATCCATGCCCATGCGGATATTACAACCACCCTACGCGCAACTGCGTATGCACGTCCGGACAGGTACAACGCTATCTTAACAGGATTTCAGGTCCTCTGATGGACCGCATAGACATACAGGTAGAGATAGTTCCCGTACCTTTTGAGAAAATGGCGGACAGGACACCGGGAGAAAGCAGTGTCTCAATCCGACAAAGAGTTATCCGGGCACGGCAGATACAGGCTGAACGTTTCGCCAACATGCAAGGAATCTATAGCAACGCCCAGATGACATCCCGGTTGCTCCACCAATATGCCCACCCAAATGCACAAGGATTAAATTTGTTGAAGGAAGCAATGACACGACTTAACCTGTCGGCCAGAGCCTATGACAGAATATTGAAAGTGTCACGCACCATTGCCGACCTGGAGGAGTCAGAAGATATACTTCCCCACCATCTGGCTGAAGCGATTAGCTACCGAAGTTTAGACCGTGCAAATTGGGCCGGATAAACCGATTATAAACAGCGACTTACAGTCTGCCGGGCACCATATTCTTCCATAAGTCAAACAACCGTACATCTTCCCAATAACAATGCGCGGTTGAGACAATCACATTTTTATAGCGGCAGACAAACGAAGTCGGTACTTCAACACCTTTAATGTTTGTCATGAATGTTAGCGGGATATCACAGTCCGCCTTACGTACAATGTCAAAATAACGGTACTCGTAACCCTTCAGAATACACTTCTGAAACTCTGTCCTGCGATAACCTGAATAAAGACGGGCATCCCTGACAACTATCTCGAACGGCAGCAGTCCGGACATCTCATAAGAAGTTGCCCCCTGTCTCACAGCAACCGATTCTGCCAATAAAGTGATTCCGCCGCCTTCGGCCAGTATATATCCTCCGGATTCGGCATATTCACGCAGATTCTGAAGCTGCCGTTTCCATCTGTGCAGCTGACGGGCAAACAGCTCGGGATATCCTCCGGGAAGATAAATCAAATCCGCCTGCGGAAAATCATTCCCATAGACCGGACTGAAGAAGCTAATATCTCCCATTTCTTTAAGACGGTCAAGGTTCTGCCTGTAAAAGAAATGGAAAGCCGGATCGGAAGCCACAGCTATGCGCATTTTTCCACGCCGGGGCGCGAACTCTGCCTCCGAAATATAAGGGAGAGTGTAGGCGCACGGGAAAATGCGTGTAGTCATATTGAGAAGTTTTGAAAAGTCAACCGTTTTCTCCATCAGCTCAGCTGCTTTCCGGGACAGTTCGTCAAGTTCTGTCCTGACGGACGAAGTGAGAGACGAATAACGAGGCGGGACATGCAATTCTTCTGAATAAGGAAGATATCCAAAACATTCTAATCCGGCATCAGCACATATTTCACGAAGAAAACCATATTGCGACAGAGAAAACACATGGTAGAAAATTACGCCTGCAACCCGGATACCCCGGCGAAAATGCTTGAACCCATAGAGCATGGGGGCAAGTGAGCAGGTCGCATTACGGGCATTTACCGCCAGCACGACAGGCACAGAAAGAGCCTGTGACATTTCGGCAGCACTGCCCTGCCACTTGCGGTATCCGTCAAAAAGTCCGTTCGGACTCTCAATCACGCATACATCGGCCTCCTCTCCATACGTGTTATACAGATGCTGCACATGCGCACGGGATGAGTACCACATATCCATGTTTACGGAAGCGTTTCCGGCAGCCACAGCATGACACACCGTATCCGACAGATCGGGACCACACTCGAATGCCTGTACACTCATTCCCCGACGGACGAGTGCGCGCATCAGACCCATTGTCAGCAAAATCCTTCCAACGTCAGGAAACAGAGGACATATTAAAAATTGCGGTTTCATTCCTATTGCCTTTTCACACAAATAAAGACTTCAGCACATCCCATAAAAAACGTTCTGTCGTTCCAATAAAAACGAGAGGAGACTTTCCACATAATGAACAGACGATTTTTTCATATAAACCGTGCGGCATACGAAAGCGACAATCACGCGGATACATCCGAATCAGGACAACCCTTCTATCTCTCCCCCGACAATGTCAATGTGCAGTGCCTGCGGCTCTTTCGGGAGTCCGGGCATACGCATAATGTCTCCGGCAACGATAACCAGCATCTCTGCTCCGGCATTGATTACAATGTCGCGAACCATGAAATTGAAATCCTCCGCTACACCATACAGCTTCGGGTCGGTCGAGAACGAATACTGTGTCTTGGCAATACATATCGGGAAATGCGAATATCCCAACTTCTCTATCATCTGGAGTTTCTTGTATGCTGCCGATGAAAAAAGCACCTGTCGCGCACCATACAGTCCACAGGCTACCTTCTCAACCTTTTCTTTCACAGAATCATTTTCATCATAGGTGAAAGCCAAAGGACGGGACGGATTGTTCTCGACAGTATCTGCTACCAGTCGCGCCAGCTCCGTCGCTCCGTCACCTCCGTACAGATAAGAGCTGTTGACAGCAAAACCTATTCCCATTTCCTCACAGTGACTGCGTACAAAGGCTATTTCATCTTCCGTATCATTCGCATAGCGGTTGAATGCTACCACCACAGTCTGTCCGAACGACCGAAGATTTCTGATATGCTTGTCAAGATTCCTGAGGCCCTTTCTCAACCCTTCCATATCAGGTTCCTTTATTCTGTCCAGCTCCACTCCGCCATGCATTTTCAGTCCCTGTGCCGTGGCCACAATGACAGTCAGTTTCGGCTGGATCCCGGCCTTCCTACACTTGATGTTGTAAAACTTTTCCGCACCAAGATCAGCTCCGAAGCCCGCTTCCGTCACCGTGTAGTCACTGAACGTCATGGCCATCTTCGTGGCAAGGATGGAATTGCACCCGTGCGCGATATTGGCAAACGGACCGCCATGCACAAAGGCGGGCGTATGTTCCGTAGTCTGCACCAGATTAGGCGAAAGGGCATCTTTCAGCAGGACGGTAATAGCTCCGGCCACGCCAAGATCCTTCACGGTGAACGGTTTGTTGTCAACCGTAAATCCCAAAAGAATATTCTCAATCCGCCGGCGTAAATCAGCCTCGTTTTTTGCGAGACACAAGATAGCCATTATTTCAGAAGCCGGAGTTATGTCGAAACCAGACTCGCGCATAATGCCATTCTGTTTGCCTCCCAGTCCTGTAACGATGTATCGCAGCCCGCGGTCATTCACATCGAGCACACGGTTCCACAGGACATCCTTCATGGCAAAACCACTGTCCTTGTTCTGATACATATAGTTGTCAAGCAAGGCCGCCAGCATATTGTGAGCTGAAGTAATAGCGTGAAAATCACCGGTAAAGTGCAAGTTAATCTTGTCCATCGGAAGCACCTGTGAGTATCCTCCTCCAGCCGCTCCTCCTTTCATCCCGAAACAGGGACCGAGCGAAGGCTCTCTCAGAGCGCATATGGCTTTCTTCCCTATCCTGTTCAGTCCCAATGTCAATCCGATTGACACGGTAGTCTTACCGATCCCTGCCTTAGTCGGTGTAATGGCTGTCACGAGGATCAGATTGTTTTTTCTCACTCTTTCTTCGTCAATAAGCATTTCCGGCACTTTGGCAATATAACGCCCGTAATTGGAAATTTCGCTTACCGGTATACCATATTCCTTTGCTACATGCTTTATCTTGACAAGTTCTATGCTACGTGCTATTTCTATGTCCGATTTCATCCACTATATTTTTTTATTTTTTCGGTACAAAGGTAAATAAAATTTCAAGCAGACCAATTCATAATACACCGTGCACTACGTTTTTGTCATAACATACAAACATTCTCAATAATTTATTGATTTTCTATCTTCAGCGGCCATCTTTTTTAAACAAAATATTTTTTAATGCGTTTCTCTTTGCCGCTGCAACGCTCCGAAAATGTCTTGTGGCATCATATCCAGACAAAGCACCAGTTCCCTACATAATTCCGGATAAGGCCTGCACAGCTTTGCGGCAAGTTTCAACATCACCGAACGCGTTCCGTCGCTTTCTTTCATGTCAGTAAGATGTGCCAGACAGTAATCCAACAAATCGCAGTTCGGTTCATCACCAGTGGGAAGATCGGCAAGAATTGACAATATCAGCCTACGATGAAGACAAGGCGTCCCCGATATGGCGATACGGACCAGCTCTGCGTATTTGGGAAACAGATACAATCTTTTGTCTTCTTCAGATAGATGAGTGAGTATCCACGCCGCATTGTAGGCCACGCGGCGACTGCAGGCTTGTGACATCATGACAAACATATTTTCAATGCCACATTCATCGTGATGCAGATTGTATGCAATAACCGCAATCTGTGCTTTCGAAAGCCGTATATCCAAAGACAGCATCAGCAATTTCTATGTTTTCTTTTGATTGCCTGCATCCGGGACATTTCCCGGCAATAAATTTACGGCAAGCATGCAGTAAAGACCGCAAGCGGCAATGTTTCGTATATCTGCTATAATTGGTCTCTCCATAATCCATCCATTATATTTTCAAGGCAAAGTTACTGAAAATATCAAACAGACCAATCAAAATATGTAGAGCACCACGTATTTATAATAATATTCCACAGGCTCAATACTTTCTTTATCAGAAATGATTTCCTTAAATTCAATATAGTTAGAAGAATCACCAAGTTCTATGACAATTATCCGACTAACGACCCAAAGCCAATAATTGTGAATTACCGGATTTTGCAGATTTTCTTACATATTTTTCCGTAACTTTGTATTGGATAACCAAAACCTTAAACTTATGAACAACTTTATATTTCACAGTCCCACCGAATTTGTATTTGGAAAAGATACGGAGAAACTCACAGGAGAAAAAGTGATCAAGTATCACGGCACCAAAGTGATGATTGTGTACGGCGGAAAGTCTGCTGTACATAGCGGACTGTTGGATAGAATCAAAGAAAACCTCGACGATGCACATATCGCCCATATAGAACTTGGAGGCATACAGCCAAATCCTACCGACCGGAAGGTATATGAAGGCATCGAGCTTGGAAGACGTGAAAAGGTGGATTTCCTGCTTCCTGTGGGAGGAGGTTCAGTCATAGATACGGCAAAAGCCATCGCCTGCGGCATTCCATACGAAGGCGATTTTTGGGATTTCTTCGTATGCAAGACAGTACCTCAGAAAGCCTTACGCATAGGTGTCGTGCTGACTATCCCCGCCGCCGGAAGTGAAGGTTCCGGGAATACGGTCATAACCAAAGAAGACGGACTCCGGAAACTGAGTCTGCGTACACCGGAGCTGCTGCGTCCTGCATTCGCAATCATGAATCCGGAACTCACATTTACCCTTCCCGCATGGCAGACGGCCTGCGGAATTACGGACATGATGGCACATATCATGGAACGTTATTTTACGAATACGGAAGATGTGGAGGTACCCGACCGCATGTGTGAGGGCACACTGAGGGGCATAATCACAGAAGCGTACCGTGTCATGAAAGATCCGCACGATTACGGAGCACGTGCCAATATCATGTGGGCAGGAACTATTGCGCACAATGGCACCTGCGGTGTTGGTTGTGAGGAGGACTGGGCCTCACACTTCATAGAGCACGAGATCAGCGCCATTTACAACGTATCGCATGGCGCTGGACTGGCGGTAATTTTCCCGGCATGGCTGACTTACATGGCCGAGCACAACGTTAAAAAAGTCGCCCGGTTTGCCAGCCGCGTATGGGATGTACCAGAATCTGACGACAAGAAAGCTATGGCTCTCGAAGGTGTAGCACGCATGAAAACATTCTTTCACGAAATAGGTATGCCGACCACATTCAAAGAGCTTGGCATCGAACATCCGGACATAGACCTGTTAGTGCAAAAACTGCACGAGAACAAAGGTGAACTGGTTGGAAACTATATCAAGCTAAATAGTACTGCAACACGAGAAATATATGAAATAGCCAACAGATAAAACAAATGTCATGATATTCAACAACGAACAAGTGCGCCGTCAGGACCGTCTGCTTGATGAAGCGCGCGCTATGGAAATTATCAGGGAAGGAGAATATGGGGTGCTTTCCATGCAAACGGAAGACGGAGAAGGAGCCTACGGAATCCCTGTCAACTATGTTTGGGATCGCGGCAACTCCATATATCTGCATTGTGCTCCCATAGGAAGGAAATTACAGTGTATCGATTCCTGTAGGAAAGTATCGTTCTGCATAGTAGGAAAAACCGGAGTGGTATCGGAAAGATTTACCGCAACTTATGAAAGCGTAGTGCTTGAATGCAACGCTTATCGAGGTCTTCATGAAGCAGAACGTATGTCTGCCTTATCGCTCCTGCTGAGCAAATATTGTCCAGACAATAAAAAGGAAGGCATTGAACATGCCGAGAAATCGTTCCCGATAACGGAGATAATCCGGCTTGACATAGAACAAATAAGTGCAAAATGCAGACACATCGGCTGATACACAAAATGCCGTAAAAAACCAGCCCGCAACAGCTACAAACGACTATTGCGGGCTAACTTGTATTTTTCCAATATATTTATCTGATTCTGTCATAAGACCTTACCAACATCTCATCTTTCCTGATAGCATGTATGGCAAGTCCGTTAAGGATAATGGAAACCAAAGGCAGACAGAAAGACCAAACAGGTATGAAAGTACTGTTTTCATGTCCGTCGGCTGTCAATATAAAATAAACCGCGACCAGATAGTAAACAACCAGCACTGCCGAGTTGAGTTTAGTCAGGCGGATTTGCTGCATTCGCTTTCTGTAAAGGAATACCGTCACAACTGCAATGACGGCAGCCGCAGCCAGCAATATGAACAGCATGAACGGTACATAGCTCAATGTTCCGTCAGGAAGTACGTAACGAAGATTCGTCATCATAGAAAAGTTAGAGTTCTCCGCGTAAACGAAATTGCCTATGGGCAATGCCATCGCCACTACCATAAGGACGGCCACCAACAACAGATATACACTCTGTATTCTCTGTATCATAATCCTGTTACTGGAGTTTTTCCTTTTCTTTAGCCGGATTCCTATAATAAACCTTTCCTTCAATATATTCCTGAGTGGCTATCAGAGTCGGTTTCGGCAGCTTCTCGTAATAACGCGAAATCTCTATCTGCTCTCTGTTCTCGAACACCTCCTCAAGATTATCATTATATGAAGCAAACTCCTGAAGCTTCTTTGACAGGTCATTCTTCATCTCTGTCGCAATCTGGTTTGAGCGTTTGCCAATAATGGCCACCGTTTCATAGATATTGCCTGTATCCTCACAAAGTTCCATCAAATTACGCGTCACCGTATTAGTAGGGGCGTTCGTTCTCTTGTAATCCATAATTTTATTCTGTTAATATTTATTCTGCATATACACTGCTTTCACCCGTAATATATTTGCTTGCTTCCTCATGGATGCTTTCCGCTTCTTTCATATACTTGCTCTGAGGAAATTCGTTGACAAAACCATAATATTCATCGACGGTCTCACGCATACGTTCTTCTTTCTTTTCCAGCACACTTTCCTTAGCCATGTGATAGCGGGCACGTAGAATCAGAATCATCAGTTCCTCCCGCTTTTGGGTGTATGGATAATCATTAAGCACGTTCTGTGCAGTAATGATAGCGGCCAGATAGTTATTTCCCGTACTGCTATAAGAAGAATTTCCGGAATAAGACCCCAAATCATAATAAAGCTGAGCCGAAAGGAATTCCTTTTCCACAAGTTTGTCCTGCAATTCGAAAATCATATCTTGAGCAGAATCCCTGCGCGGGCTTCCCGGGAAATATTCCATAAACATCTGAAGTTCACTGATGGCCTTGTATGTACTTGACTGGTCAAGACGAGGCTCAGGAGTATCCAGAAAGAGAGCCTTTCCGCAAAAGAAACGCGCCAGTTCAGTATATGTTCCACGCGGATAAGTCGTGTAATAAGTGTTGAAATAATGAGATGCAGTCATATAGTCACCCCGATTATAATTGGCCATCGCAAGCATATAAAGAGATTCCTCTCCGTTTACAGTACCCTTCAGGATAGGAATCAGCTCTGTAAGAATCGTGGACGCACGTGAATTCTGACCTTTTGCGAAATAACTCTTTGCCGCCTCATACTTGTATTCATAATCAGAAATTTTCAATATCTTATTATATTCTCCACATGAACTCAACAATCCGGCGGACAGCACGGCCATCATTATGTATTTCTTCATATAAGTCTGCATAATTATGATAATCGTGCAAAAATACTCTTTTTCTGATAAATAAACCAACTGATGAATGTTTTTTTAATTATTTTTCCCCTTGCAAAAACGTACAAACGAAATTATACGTAAATTTACATTCTGTTATACTTGAATGCAAGACCATGAATTATGAACTGATTTCCGATTATCAGCCGACAGGCGACCAGCCGGAAGCCATCGCCCAACTTACAGAAGGGGTGCTGAACCATGTGCCGGCACAAACGCTTTTAGGAGTGACCGGATCCGGAAAAACATTCACCATTGCCAACGTAATCAAAAACATAAACAAGCCGACGTTGGTACTTAGCCACAACAAGACACTCGCCGCACAGCTTTACGGGGAGTTCAAGAGATTCTTTCCGAACAATGCGGTGGAATATTACGTATCATACTACGACTATTACCAGCCGGAAGCCTACATCCCCTCTACGGACACTTACATAGAAAAAGATCTCTCCATCAACGACGAAATTGACAAGCTGCGTTTGGCGGCCACCTCAGCACTGCTTTCGGGAAGAAAGGATGTGATAGTAGTTTCATCAGTCTCATGTATCTATGGCATGGGAAACCCGGCAGACTTTTACAACAATGTCATTGAAATAAAAAAAGGAAAACTGCTCGACAGAAACGTGTTCCTCCGCAGACTGGTGGACAGTCTCTATACACGTAACGACATTGAGCTTAACAGGGGAAATTTCCGCGTAAAAGGTGATACGGTAGACATATACCTTGCTTATATGGACTGCATACTGCGCGTAATGTTCTGGGACGATGAGATAGACGGAATCGAGGAAATAGAGCCTGTCTCCGGCCACCGTACCGGCACTTTCGAAGAATACAAAATCTATCCCGCCAATCTTTTCATGACCACCAAAGAAACCACGCTGCGGGCCTTGCACCAGATAGAAGACGATCTCACCGAACAAGTAGCGCATTTTGAAGAAATTGGAAAACCTCTGGAAGCAAAGCGTCTGTATGAACGCGTAACATACGACATGGAAATGCTCCGGGAACTGGGACATTGCTCAGGCATCGAAAACTATTCGCGTTATTTTGACGGCCGGATGCCTGGCACACGCCCATATTGCCTGCTCGACTTCTTCCCGGAAGATTTTCTGATTGTAATAGATGAAAGCCACGTGAGCGTACCACAAATACGCGCCATGTACGGAGGAGACCGCGCACGAAAAATCAATCTTGTGGAATACGGATTCAGACTTCCCGCCGCTTTGGACAACAGACCGCTGACATTCGAGGAGTTCCAGAAAATGGCAAAACAAGTAATTTATGTGAGCGCGACTCCGGCCGAATACGAATTGCAACAAAGCGAAGGAATAATAGTAGAGCAGGTGATCCGTCCGACAGGTTTGCTGGATCCGGTCATTGAAGTACGTCCAAGTCTTAATCAAATAGATGACCTGATGGAAGAAATACAGCAGCGTATAGAAAAGCAGGAGCGTGTGCTTGTCACTACGCTCACCAAACGCATGGCGGAGGAACTGACAGAATATCTTCTGAACAACGGGATAAAGTGTGCTTATATCCACAGTGATATAGAGACACTGGAAAGGATAAAGATTATGGACGACCTGCGACAGGGCGTTCATGACGTGCTGGTTGGAGTCAATCTGCTCCGTGAAGGACTTGATCTGCCGGAAGTGTCACTAGTAGCCATTCTGGATGCCGACAAAGAGGGTTTCCTTCGGTCTCACCGTTCGTTGACACAGACAGCAGGCCGTGCTGCAAGAAACATAAACGGGAAGGTTATAATGTATGCCGACCATATAACGGAAAGCATGCAGCAGACCATTGACGAGACCAACCGCCGCCGAGAGAAACAGCTTGCCTACAACGAGAAACACGGCATCACGCCAAAACAGATTATACGTTCACGTGAAAATGCATTGCTGGAAATCAACACCAAACAGGCAGAACAAGAAAAAAAGGAAACAAAAATATACACCGATACCCCTATACTCTATGCCGCAGCAGACCCGATTGTGGAATATATGTCAAAAGAACAGTTGGAAAAAAGCATCAAGCGCACACGCAAACTGATGCAGGAAGCAGCCAAGAAACTCAACTTCATCGAAGCAGCACAATACCGTGACGAACTGTTCCGGCTGGAAGATCTGCTGAAAGAAAAGGAATACGTGAGTTCGGGATAAACAAATAACAGAAAAGAATAGGTAATCACAGAATTATTTTGTAACTTTAAGTCTGATAAACAATAATTCACAAAAAAACAAGGTCCTATGATTACCCAAGACAAAATTACGGAAATTTTCTGTACGTTAGATGAATTCAG
>CAZSYY010000038.1:0-16280 GCA_964611375.1 uncultured Phocaeicola sp.
ATTCTGTGATTACCTATTCTTTTCTGTTATTTGTTTATCCCGAACTCACGTATAAATTTAAAATATGCTTTTCCAATAACAGTTTTCAACAGCTTTTATGAACAGTTCTTATATCAATATGAATCCGATATAAGATCAAAACAATGTCAGTTGCCGGTCATCGATAAAATTCTGTAATTTATGCCGTTATTTCCACATAATTGCCTTCAGGATCGGCAATGGCACTTTCATAATAGCCATCGCCTGTTGTTCTCGGCTCACTCAATATCGTGTAGCCGTCTGCTTTTAGCCGTTCGGTAAGCTCATCTACCATTACCCGGCTTCCTACGCTTATAGCAAAATGAGCCAACCCCTTCAGATTACCTCTGCCGGCAGGGTTTTCCATACCGGGAATATGCATCAGTTCTATGCGGGTCATCCCTTCTCCGAAAGACAGGAAATACGATGTGAAGTTCTTTGCAGGGTTTGTATATTTGTTTCCACACGCCATGTTGAAAAACTTCATGTAAAAGTCACGGAGCAGTTCGATGTTGTCTGCCCAGATTGCAATATGTTCTATCCTCATACCATTTCTATTATTTGTTGTCTCCAGCACTGTTTTTCTTTAACCATTCTACCCTGCGCAAATCCGGTAAATGCTTGATAGAAAAATTTTCAAACTTGGCTTTGAATCCATTTCCATCCGGACAAGCCCCCATTATACCTACCATGACCGGATGATTGTCTTGCAACCAAGCATTGCGCATCATTGTGTATTCCTTATCATCGAAGGAATAGAAAACCTCCACGGCATCCAACCGTCGCACCGCCTTTATCCACACAAAAGGTACGGGCTTATCCAATGGTATGATGCTCCAGTCGCTCGTGTGATGCGTTACGACAGTACTAAGATTATATTTCCCGTCCACGAACTCGATACCAGCTTTTATATAATTTTCATGGTCAATGCGCAACATCAGACCCGACTGGTCAAAACGAGTCTTATAGTCACCAGATATTTTTACTTTCACCTCAAACTCTCCGCCACGCAAAGTGTACAGAAACGGAGCATCATCCACAGTAAAACCATAATGGGAAATGCGCCAATAATCAGTTTGAGGAGTGACATACATTGAAAGTGAGTTGTTTTCAACATTCCATTGTTCCGGTTCATTAAACCACTGCATCTTTTCTAATGATTGTGCCATAGCCGTCAACGAAGCAGTAATCATCAATCCACTTAGTATAATCTTTCTCATTTTCATATCGAATAACCATTACTTTTATTTATCCTTACAAATGTAAGACATTGTCATATACTGTACAATGATTATAAATAACCATTTTGTCACCAGTAAATGAACAATAGATACATTGAGAAAGAATTCTATAAACAGGATTAAAAAAAAGACAATAACATGCTGGTTAGACAGGTCTGTCAACAGATACATCTATAGAAACTATATGAATCTGATGTCAGATTACTGACTTCGGAATTTGCAACGGCTGTTTCAAAGAAGAAGTTTGTATATTCCTCCGGCAAGCGAACGGATTATCCCCTTCATTTCAAGCTCAAACAAGATGCCGGTCAAGCGGTTGATAGCAATATTCGTTTCCACAACCAATGAATTTATCTGCTGCCCTTCAGGACGTTTCCGAAGCATGTCAACAACTGTTTCTTCCTCCGGAGACAGTTCAGGGAATATCTGACGTTGTATTGCTTTCGGTACTTTCTTCTCTACATCCCAACACATGGCCTTGACAAATTCTTCCGCACTTTGCAGAAGCACGGCCCTGTTCTGACGGATCAGTTCGTTGCATCCGGCAGAATAAACGTCGTTGATACGTCCGGGAAAAGCAAAGCATTCACGATGATAGCTCCCGGCAATGTCAGCCGTAATAAGTGACCCGCCTTTGATTGCCGATTCTATGATAACGGTCGCATCACTCATGCCTGCCACAATACGGTTGCGTCTGACAAAGTTTTGTCTGTCAGGGATTGTACCGCTTGTAAACTCCGTAATCAGTCCTCCATGTGACAGCATCTCTACAGCCGTGCGGCGATGTACAGCCGGATAGATACGGTCAAGTCCGTGCGCCAGCACACCTATGGTCGGCAGCCGGTTTTCGAGTGCAGCCCGATGTGCATGTATGTCTATGCCATAAGCCAGTCCGCTAACGATAATCACATCAGGAACAAGACTTTTCAGCTCACGCACGAAAACTGCACAACTTTCCTTCCCGTATTCCGTTGCGTTTCTGGTGCCAACTATACTGATTATCCGCAGGCTGTTCAGATCGGCATTTCCTTTATAGAAAAGGACCAGTGGCGCGTCAGGGCATTCACGCAGTCTGGAAGGATAGGCCTCATCCGAAGGTGTGATGCAGCATATCCCGTTTTTTTCGGCAAATTGGAGTTCCGCTTCACACAGACGAAGGATCTCAGGACTGTTCAATGACTTGACCGCTTTGTCCGACAATCCCGGAATCTCTTTTGCCAGTTCCTTTCCGCGCATTGCAATATCGGTAGCACTGCCCGCTGCGGAGAGCAGGTTGCGTGCACTTATCAGGCCGATTCCCGGTGTACGGGTCAGTGCCAGCATATAGAGCTTTTCCTTGTCGTTCATACCTGCAGATACGGTGAAAGGATACGGTCAAGCTGTTCGCATTCACCGAGTTTCCCGTCAATGACACAAACGGTTTCTACGGTTGCCTTGAGAACCTGTTTCATGTCGGGCAAACGGAATATGTCCTGATAGAACACATATTTGATTCCCTCTTTCCTGACGTAAAGCTTTGAGACGAACTCATCGCGGCTGGTAAGAGGAGTTTTGAAAGCCATATTGAGGCGCGCCACTACCGGATTTATTCCTTTTTCGTGCAGCTCTGCGAATCCAACTCCTGTAGAGCAGAGAAACTCGTGACGTGTGTGTTCGATGTAATGCTGGTAATTCGCATTGTTGACAATGCCTTGCAGATCGCATTCATAATCGCGCACTTTCATTTTCAGTTCAAAGATATATTTCCCCATAACAATTTCATTTTGACGCAAAGATAAGTGTTTTTGTTCAGTTCTCCGTTCGCACAGGCTTCCTGAAATATTCATAACCTATACGGCAATAGAGACACTTTTTCATGTCACAATAGTTCTTTTTCAGTTGAATCAGTGCCTGACTGTCTCCCGCATTTGCCGCCTTGAGGCCGCATTCGCTCCATATTCGGACAATATAGTTGTTTTCCGGATTCATTTCTTCCAGCAGACGGTTGGCTCGCTGCAAAAGAGTGTTGTCGTTTTTGTGCTTGCCATAAGCATACAGAAAAGGTATGACTGTGTTTATTATCAGCAGGTCGATGGTCGAATCCCCGAGTGTTTTCGGCCGCATCGGAGATACTTCTCCAAACACATAATGCGTGAGCCAATATTCAGAAGTGCCTCCTCGCAGAATGTTCCGCAAGTCTTTATGTGTGTTCGCTTCCATCAAAGCCGACAACAGTCCTTGAGAACGATGATGGAATGCAGCGAGTTGGGCGATGCGTACATGAGGGAAGTTGCCAGGACGCATCCTAAGCAGCTTCCACCGACATTTGTCGGAAGGTCTCAAACCGAATTTGTGGCTCAGATAACTGTATTCCTTTATCAGATTTTCCGTGTGCTCGTCTGCCGGAATCTCCTGTTGCAGCAGACCTGCCTGCCCGAAAAAGAAAGCTTCGATCTGAAACAGATTGTCCCTGTGTTTGTTGACAGCCTGGAGCGGCACGTTTTCCGCCCAGAATTCAAAAGCCTCACTGTTGGCTCCGAATCCGAAATTTCGTGCCAGGGTAATGAAAAACACATTTTCCCAGTCTTTGTTATAATGCTCCAGCAATTGCATGATACGTTCCGTCTTTTGCTCAAAGCGTTCTGTCTGCAGACATGACAACCAGCTGTGGAGCATCAGTTCCGGAAGTTCAGCTATCAGGCTGTAACATGCCGGATAACGATCTGTTTCAATCAGCCGGCGATAATTGTCCAACAGATAGGACGGACAGTGGAGTTCCATTTGCGGAATGAGCGTTCCGTCGGAACGGGATACTTCAGAGTCAATGTGTGAGGCTACGTGCAGGACAACCGAATCGTAATTCTTGTCCATGTGATGACCGTGACGTTTCCAGTCGGACGAATGCATGTGGATTTCCACATTGCCCACCCACATCATGTTTCCGATTTTGACCTTTGCATTGAAGAAATCAGGACCTGCATTCCGATTCGGCAGTCCCGGATCAATGACTTCCAGAGATTCCCCGCTAACCGTGAGTAGCGGTTTGAGTGGAAAAAGTCTGTGTTTCCACACATAGTGGAGGAGTTGTTCCATGTTAACGAGGTGTAAATGTTCGGTAAATGTAAAAATTAATAACGAAAAACACTATCTTTGCGAATAAATTTGTTGGCAGATTATGAAAATAGCATTGATTGGATATGGAAAAATGGGGAAAGAGATAGAGAAAGTTGCACTTTCCCGCGGACATGAAATAGTATGTATCATAGATATAGACAACAAGCAGGATTTCGACTCGGAAAAGTTCCGTTCGGCAGATGTGGCCATTGAGTTTACGGCTCCTTCCGCAGCCTACGAAAATTGTATGGAAGCCTTCAGACAGAACGTGAAAGTGGTTTCCGGAAGTACAGGATGGTTGAGCGGACATGAAGAGGAGATGCGCAGACTCTGTAAGGACGAGGGCAAGACCTTGTTTTGGGCATCCAATTTCAGTTTGGGTGTCGCCATCTTCTCAGCGGTAAACAGATACCTGGCAAGGATAATGAACGATTTTCCCAATTATGACGTATCTATGGTAGAAACCCACCATATCCATAAGCTGGACGCTCCAAGCGGAACGGCCATCACTCTGGCCGAAGGCATTCTGGGAAATATGGACCGTAAGAAAAAATGGGTTATGGGAACATTCACAGCTCCAGACGGTACGGTAAGCGGAACCACACAGTGTGCACCCGACGAACTGCCGGTAAGTGCAATCCGCGAGGGTGAAGTGTCCGGAATACATACAATCCGATATGACTCGGAAGCCGACTCGATTACCATCACTCATGACGCTAAAAACCGGAAGGGCTTTGCCTTAGGTGCCGTCCTTGCCGCCGAATATACTGCCGAGCACACGGGTTTTCTGGGAATGGATGATTTATTTCACTTTTAACTTATGAAAATAAAGGCTACTCGCAGACAATGGGTAAAGTTCAGCATTGTAACGGCGCTTTATCTGGCATTCCTTTTCTGGCTGAAAAGTTGGCTGGGACTGATTGTTGTACCCTTTATCTTTGATGCCTATATCACGAAACTTATCCCGTGGACCTGGTGGAGGAAGTCTAAGGACAAGACTATGGTAAGCGTAATGAGTTGGGTGGATGCAATAGTGTTCGCGCTGGTGGCGGTATATTTCGTCAACCTGTATTTCTTCCAAAATTACGTGATTCCGTCGTCCTCCCTTGAAAAGTCTTTACTGGTAGGCGACTATCTGTTTGTCAGCAAGATGAGTTACGGTGCGCGCATTCCTCAGACACCTCTACATATGCCGCTGACCCAGAACACATTGCCTGTTTTCAATTGCAAGTCATATCTGGAATGGCCCAAATGGAACTATAAGCGTGTAGCAGGTTTGGGAGAGGTAAAACTTAACGATATTGTAGTGTTCAACTTTCCTGCGGGTGATACGGTCGCTACGGGTAATCCTGCAGAAGACATTTACCGCATGAGCTATCAGATAGGACAGCAACTGTCACAGCCTATCGACATGTCTCGTCTTTCCCCAAAGCAGGAACGCGAGGTTTTCGATCTGTACTATGCCGCCGGAAGAAGATACATTGATGAAAACCCGCAGATGTTCGGTGAGGTGATCACACATCCCGTTGACCGTAGGGAAAACTATGTGAAACGCTGCGTGGGACTTCCCGGGCAAACCTTGCAGATAAAGAACCGTATCATTTATTTGGATGGAAAGCCAAATAAGGAACCGGACAACGTCCAATACCGCTACCTCGTACACACCAAAGGACCTCTTCCGGATGATTTCTGCCATAAGATCGGTATAAGCAAGGAAGATTTGAGTGCATATTTTGTTGGAGAGTCCACCTACAATATGCCGTTGACCGAGTCGGCAAAGAACACTTTACTTGGTCGCAAGGATTTGGTTGTTGATATAAAGAATGTTCCTGACGACGATGCCGGAGGATTGTATCCGAACAACAAGGTGACGGGATGGACGGTGGACAATTATGGGCCGATATGGATCCCGAAAAAGGGAGAAACGGTTGATCTGACTTTGGACAATCTGCCGGTTTATGAACGTCCTATCAAAAACTATGAAGGAAACACGTTGGAAGTAAAGGGCAATAAGATTTATATCAATGGAAAGGAGACATCCAAATATACGTTCAAAATGGATTACTATTGGATGATGGGTGACAACAGGCATAATTCTGCCGATTCCAGGTTCTGGGGATTCGTTCCTGAGGATCATATTGTCGGTAAGCCGATATTTATTTGGCTCTCTCTTGATCCAGACCGCAACTGGACAGACGGGAAAATCCGTTGGGACCGTCTTTTCAGATTCGTTGACTCCATAAAGTGAATATTTATGTGATGGGGATAAGCAGATCCGGAAAATGGTGGATTAAGGCTGTCGGTTGCGTGGTGGCAGTCGTGGCATTAGTTCGTATGTTTCTTGTTACCACATGCGTCATACCGTCTTCGGGCATGGAAAACAGTCTGTATAAGGGAGAGCGTATTCTGGTCAACAAATGGAGTTACGGACTGCGTATGCCTTTTCCGTCAGTGTTCGGTTATCACCGTATTGCCGCATCTGAAGTAAAAAAAGGAGATATTGTCCTGTTCAACAATCCGTATCCCATCGATCCCGATACAAGGATTGAAGCAAGGGAACTCTTCATCAGCCGCTGTATCGGGACTCCGGGCGATACGCTGATGTTGAATGAAAACCTTGCTGAAGTGGGAGGAGAGGTATTGAGTCCGGACAGTAAGGCTCTCTATTATTATCCTGCCGACATGGAGGACACGATGCTCGCTGTTCTTTCCTCACTGGGGATTGCCGACAATCCGTTGTACGGATATACCTCCTGCGGAAACTATATCCGCAGTTTCAGCAATTATGAGTATTACTTGATATCCCAGCGTCTGGACAATAATTTCCCGTTAGACACTGCTGCAAGGAATACTGACCGTAACACACATCCCTTCGTCATACCGGGGAAAGGCATATCCGTAAAGATTTATCCATGGAATCTTACGTTACTTTGCAACACGATAGCATCGCACGAACATCGCCAGACACAGGTCGTGGGTGATTCGCTTTATGTTGACGGCAAACCTGTCAGCAGTTTTACCTTTACAAAAGACTATTACTGGGTTGTCTCAAACGATCCGGTAAATGTGTGCGATTCGCGTTTGTTCGGATTTGTTCCTGAAGACCATTTGATAGGGAAAGCCTGGTTCGTATGGTACTCCTCGCGCGAAGGACAGATCTTCCGCAAGGTAGAATGACAATTTTCAAGGTTTTTATGAAATAGCTCATGAGTAAAGTGCTTTTAGCCTCAACATATCTTGGTCCCGTAGAATATTATACCAAATTGTTCGCTTACGATGACGTGCAAGTTGAACGCTACGACCATTATGTGAAACAGACCTACCGCAACCGCTGCGTCATAGCCTCAGCCGACGGAGTTCTTGCGTTGACGGTACCTACAGAAAAGAATGACAGCCCGAAATGCCTTATGAAGGATATCCGCATTTCCGAACACGGCAGATGGAGGCATGTTCACTGGAATGCTTTTGTAGCTACTTATAGGCACAGCCCGTTTTTTGATTATTATGCCGATGAGTTTCAGCGTTTTTTTGTACAGAAGTATGAGTTCCTTTTTGATTTCAACATGGAACTTTGCCATTGGGTATGCGAACAGATGGATCTGTATCCCAATATCCGTATGTCCGATACTTATGTAGATAAGCCTGATGACGCCGATGATTTTCGTGAAATCATCCATCCCAAACGTGACTTTTCACTGGAAGATCCTGACTTCGTACCCAAGCCTTATTATCAGGTATTTGCACAGAAGCATGGATTCCTTCCGAACCTGAGTATTGCAGACTTGCTTTTCAACATGGGTCCTGAGAGTCTTATTGTACTACGTGACGGAGTATCCGGAAATCATTCCCATGACTTTTGAGGAAAAATTGGACTGATACGGATACTCATAAAAAATAATATAGTACATTTGCAAATAAATCAATGGTTTGACAGGATTATGAACAACTTACCGACAGTAACAAAAAATTTATTGATCATCAACCTACTGTGCTTTCTTGGCACCCTTGTGGCAAGAAAATATGGGATAGACATAGAAAACTTGCTCGGACTCCATTTTTTCCTTGCAGCAGACTTTAATATCGGCCAATTGGTTTCATATATGTTCATGCATGCCAATTTTTCGCATATTTTCTTCAATATGTTTGCAGTATGGATGTTCGGCAGACTGCTTGAACAGGTGTGGGGGCCGAAACGATTCCTTACATATTATATGGTATGCGGCATAGGTGCGGGACTGATCCAGGAGCTGGTGCAATATATAGAGTATGTATTCGTATGGTCGAATTATGCTTCGGTCAATACCGGCATTGGCATAATACCCATGAGCGCGTTCCTGAATGAACTGACCACTATCGGGGCATCGGGAGCTGTCTACGGCATATTGCTGGCGTTCGGCATGTTGTTCCCAAACAGTCAGATGTTTGTCTTCCCTATACCGGTGCCTGTCAAGGCAAAATATTTTGTCATTGGTTATGCAGTACTTGAACTTGGACTCGGTCTGGGAGGAAGTGACGGAGTGGCCCACTTTGCCCATCTCGGCGGAATGCTGTTCGGACTGATTCTTATATTATACTGGAGGAAGAAAAATGGCGGCGGACAATATTATTTATAATCTGAAACGGAAATTCACGCAAGGCGACATTGTTATACAACTGTTGTACATCAATGTTGCTGTATTTCTGGCATTGGCCATAGTCAACATCGTGGCAAGGCTGTTCAACCTTACTCCGGTGGAATGGACCCTGCTTGAGCTTCCTGCATTGCCAGAAACATTTATACAACAACCATGGTCGTTGCTCACCTATATGTTTATGCATGCCGATGTGTTTCATATACTTTTCAACATGCTTTGGTTGTATTGGTTCGGAAGGTTGTTCCTGAGCTTTTTCTCATCAAGACATCTGCGCGGCCTGTATGTGTTGGGAGGCATCTGCGGCGGATTGTTCTATATTCTTGCCTATAATGTCTTTCCATATTTTGAGGACAAGGTATACAGTTCTTTTCTGCTGGGAGCATCGGCTTCTGTGCTGGCCATTGTAGTGGCAACGGGCGTGCGTGAACCGGATTACCCGGTACGGTTCATGTTTTTGGGGACAATACGCTTGAAATATGTGGTCATCTTAATGGTCGCACTCGATCTGCTGTTTATAACCTCCATGAATGGGGGCGGTCACATTGCTCACCTGGGCGGAGCACTTTCAGGATGGTGGTTCGCCGTAGGAATTCAGCAGGGACACGATGTCACCAAATGGATAAACGCCGTTTTGGATTTTTTTACGGGATTAAGAAAGCCACGTCGGAAGAGAAAGCCAAAAATGAAAGTGTATTACAACGACAAACAACAAGACTATGACTTCAATGCAAGGAAAAAGGAACGTGAAGCTGAGGTGGACAAGATTCTCGACAAGCTGCGGAAATCCGGGTACGGAAGCCTGACCGAAGAAGAAAAGAAAACACTGTTTGACGCCAGTAAAAAGTGAGGTTATAAGATGAATTTTATAAGTAATGCACTGTATGGAGCGGCTTTGTCAGGCAATATGGTGGTTGGGGCAGGACTTTTATGTTGTTCCTACAGCCAGTTCCTGTCACCGGTCAGCCATCCGATACTTTCGTGTTTGAACTTGTTTTTTCCTTTTTTCTTTGGTCTCAATCTGTTTTTTCTGTTGTTCTGGATTCTATTCCGATGGCGTTTCGCTTTAGTTCCGGCTTTGTTCTTTCTCATGGGATGGGGAAGCGTGAGGGCTTATACACCTATCAATTTTGACAAGGAACCTAGGAGCGGGAAAACTTTGAAATTCCTTACATACAATGTTATGGGTATGATTCAGGAAGAAAAAGACACCATCAATCCGATAGTCGAATATATCCGTGAGTCCGAAGCGGATGTGGTTTGTCTTCAGGAGTATCCTGTTTCTAAAAAACAGATAAAGGAGGAATTGTCCTTCTATCCTTACATAGAGACATTTTCCCCGAGAGCCGGAAACGGGATGGCATGTTTGTCGCGTTATCCGATTGTATCTGTGGAACAGATTGATTACAAAAGCGAAATGAACGGAAGCTTCCTGCTTTTGCTGAAAATGGACGAAGATACACTGGCAGTGGTATGTAACCATCTGGAGTCAAACAAGATGGATAGTCACGACAAGGAGATGTATGAAAATATTCTGAAATCACCGAATGAGAGCAAGATGAAAAGCGGAGGAAAGCACTTGCTGCGGAAACTGGCCGATGCTGTTGCCATACGTGCACCGCAGGCCGACTCTGTCGCTTTGGCTATTGAGAAAAACCGAAGGCCTTATATGCTCGTATGCGGCGATTTCAATGATTCTCCGTTGTCATATGCACACCATGTCATATCGAAAGGGTTGCAAGACGCATACATTGAAGCCGGATTCGGCCCAGGTTTTTCATACAATCGGAATTTTCTGTATTTCCGGATCGACCATATTTTGGTAAGCGAAGGTTTCAGAGTGTTGAACGCAAAGGTAGACAATTCTATTTCGGATTCCGATCATTATCCTCTTTGGTGTGTGGTAGAAAAACTATAAATTCAAATCTATAAAATAATAACTGATGATGAAACAATTTGCTATCGCCGCAGCTGTAACATGTATGGTATGTGCCTGCGGACAAAAAACGGAAGAGATTGACAATCCGTTTCTGACAGAGTTCCAGACTCCCTATGGTACACCTGACTTCAACCGTATCAGAACGGAACATTACGAGCCGGCTTTTCAGGCAGGAATAAACCAGCAGAACGAAGAAATTGAAGCGATTGTGAATAATCCTGATGAGCCGACCTTTGAAAATACCATTGTGGCTCTCGACAACAGCGGAGAAATTCTGGAACGTGTGAGCGGTGTGTTCTTCGCTCTGACGGAGGCTGACACCAATGACCAGATGATGGAACTGGAGACAAAGTTCGCTTCAATTCTTTCAGAGCACAGCGACAACATTTTTCTGAATCAGGACTTGTATGCACGTGTGGCTGCCGTACACGATATGGAAGTATCAGGAAAAATCCAGCTTACAACGGAACAACATTATCTCCTTGACAAATATTACAAAATGTTTGTACGTTCCGGAGCTGCACTGGATGCTGAAAAGCAAACACGTCTTCGCGAAATAAACAAGGAGCTTTCTACTTTGAGAATAGAATTCGGGAACCACGTGCTGGCGGACAACAACGCGTATATGCTGGTTGTAGAAGACAAGAGCGACCTGGCAGGATTGCCGGATGCAGTAATCGAAGTAGCCGCACACGAGGCTAAAGCACACGGAAAAGACGGGAAATGGGTTTTCACCTTGCAGGGATCAAGCCGTCTGCCGTTGTTGCAGTATGCGGAGAACCGTGATTTGCGGAAAGACATTTATCTGGCATACACCAATATGGGTAACCACAATGACGAGAACGATAACAAAGCGTTGCTGAAACAAATCCTGACACTTCGTCTGGAGAAAGCCAAACTGATGGGGTATGACAACTACGCGGAATACCAGCTGGCGGACAATATGGCAAAGACTCCAAAGAACGCGCTTGATCTGCTTTACAGTTTGTGGAAATATGCCATCAAGAATGCCAAGAAAGAAGCTGCCGAACTGCAAAGAATCATGGACCGTGAAGGGAAAGGCGAAAAGCTGGAAGCGTGGGACTGGTGGTATTATGCCGAAAAGCTTCGTCAGGAAAAATATAATCTTAATGAGGACGAAATCAAACCATATTTTAGCCAGGAAGACGTACACAACGGACTTTGCTACGTGGTCAACAAACTTTATGGCATTACCCTGACCCCAACAGACAGCATCTCCGTGTACAATCCGGATGTAAAGACTTACATCGTCAACGATGCCGACGGATCATTCCTTGGAGTGTTTTACAGTGACTATATGCCACGTGCCGGCAAACGCAGCGGTGCTTGGATGAGCAATTTCCGTGAAGCATCTGCTGATGTCCGTCCCCTTATTTATAATGTGGCCAGCTTTACAAAACCAGCCGGCGAGATGCCATCCTTGCTGACGCTTGACGAAACCAGCACGATGTTCCATGAGTTTGGTCACGCACTTCATGGTTTCCTGACCCGCTGCCAATACAAAGGGATTTCTGGTACTTCGGTTGCACAAGATTTTGTGGAACTGCCTTCCCAAATCATGGAACATTGGGCAATGGCTCCCGAAGTACTGAAAGTGTATGCAAAGCATTACAAGACCCGCGAAGATATTCCTGACAATTTAATTGAAAAGATTGAGAACCAGTCGCTCTTCAATCAGGGATTCATGACTACCGAGCTGTTGGCTGCTGCCATATTGGATATGGAACTGCATTGCCTTACCTCCACCGACGATCTGAATGTGACGGATTTTGAGAAACAGCTGATGGACAAGATAGGCCTGATTTCTCAGATTGCTCCACGTTACCGCATGACGTATTTCAATCATATCATGGGAGGTTATGATGCAGGCTATTACAGCTATATATGGGCAGAACGTCTTGATACGGACGCTTTTGAAGCATTCAAGGAACACGGATTATTTGATCAGGCTACGGCTTCATCTTTCCGTAAAAACATTCTTGAGAAAGGCGGTTCGGATGATCCGATGAAACTGTATGTGTCATTCCGGGGTGCAGAGCCAAGCATTGAACCTCTGCTGAATACACGCGGACTGAAATAAAAGAAGATGGCGGAAATATTTTTTGAAAACTGTTATGATGATACTTTTATTAGTGAATATTTAAATTATTGCAAACCATTCCGCTTATATGATGAAAAAAAACTATATTTGCAACCCTGAATCAACGTATTAAATAAAAATAATATAATAATTAAAGTAACATGCAAAATAAAGGATTTGTAAAGGTCTTTGCGGTGCTGTTGACTCTTGCCTGCATCTTCTACCTTTCGTTTTCGTTTGTCACACGTTATCAGATGAACAAGGCGGAAAAGGATCCGAAAGGTGCCGAGCACTATCTGGATTCGATGCTGAACCAGAAAGTATGGCTGGGAATTTACACGCTGAAGCAATGCCGTGAGATGGAAATCGGGTTGGGATTGGATCTGAAAGGTGGTATGAACGTAATTCTGGAAGTGTCCGTGCCGGACGTTGTAAAAGCACTGGCAGACAACAAGACTGACGAAGCGTTCAACAAGGCTGTGGCAGAGGCTTCCCGCCTGCAAGTGACAAGCCAGGAGGATTTTATCACCCTCTTCGTAAGAGAATATAAAAAACTTGTTCCTGATGGCAAGCTGGCCGAGCTGTTCGCAACCCAACAGTTGAAAGACAAGGTGAACACGCGCAGTACTGACGCAGAAGTAGAACGTGTATTACGTTCTGAAGTAAAGTCTGCCGTAGAGAATTCCTATAATGTCCTGCGTACACGTATTGACCGCTTCGGCGTAGTTCAGCCCAACATCCAGACATTGGAAGGAAGCATGGGACGTATCATGGTGGAACTTCCGGGTATCAAGGAACCGGAACGCGTGAGAAATCTGTTGCAGGGTTCTGCCAATCTGGAATTTTGGGAAACTTACGAGGCAAAAGATATTGTCCCGGTACTTGTTTCAGTGGACGAGCGCGCACGGCTGTTGCTGAGTGCGGCTGATACCGTAAAAACTGAGCCTGATACAGTGGAAGAGACACAAGCTGCGTCTGCCATTTCTTCAAGAGACAGTCTGGCTGCTGTATTGAGAGGTGAGACTGTTACCGCGTCTTCCACTGATGAAATACGATTCAGAAAAGAACATCCTTTGCTGTCTTCACTTCAGCTGAACCAGAGCGGGACAGGTTCGATTGTCGGTTTTGCTGACTATAAAGATACGGCCGACATAAACCGCATCTTGCATATGCCGGGAATCAAGGAAGCCATACCTCGCGATTTAAAGCTTATGTGGGGTGTGAAGGCTTCTGATTGGGACAAGACAGGACGTATTTTCGAACTGTACGCTATTCGTGTGACAGAACGCAATGGACGTGCACCACTGGAGGGTGACGTCATTACGGACGCAAGAGATTCATACGACCAGTTTAACAAGCCTTGCGTAAACATGTCGATGAATACTGACGGAGCACGCCGTTGGGCAGCCTTGACCAAAAAGAACATAGGAAAAGAAATAGCCATCGTATTGGACGGATATGTATATAGTGCACCGCGTGTAAACAGTGAAATTACGGGAGGAAACTCCGAAATTACAGGAAATTTCACTCCGGAGGTAACAAAAGACCTTGCAAATGTATTGAAATCAGGTAAGATGCCTGCTCCTGCACGTATCGTACAGGAAGACATCGTAGGGCCGTCACTTGGACAGCAGTCAATTAACCAAGGTATCATCTCATTTATTGTGGCTCTGGTCGTATTGATGACCTACCTTTGTGTCATATATGGATTCATTCCAGGTATGGTTGCTAACGGGGCATTGATTTTCAACTTCTTCTTCACATTAGGTATTCTAACTTCATTTCAGGCAGCATTGACACTTTCCGGAATCGCCGGTATAGTGCTTTCGTTAGGTATGGCTGTGGATGCTAACGTGTTGATCTACGAGCGTACAAAAGAAGAACTGCGAGCCGGGAAGAGCATGAAGGAAGCTGTCGCTGCCGGCCATTCGAATGCTTTCTCCGCCATCTTTGATGCCAATTTGACATCTGTCATAACAGGTATTATCCTGTTCTACTTTGGTACAGGACCTATCCGTGGTTTTGCCACGACTCTGATTATCGGTATCCTCTGCTCATTCTTTACGGCAGTGTTCATGACCCGTCTGGTTTACGAACATTTCCTTAACAAAGGCAAGTGGATGAACCTTACATTCTCAACGAGCATTTCAAAAAGAATCTTCCAGAATGCACATTACAACTTCATGGGTATCATCAAGCGGTCATTTACTGTTTGTGGTATATTGTTGTTGATATGCATTGTTTCTTTCTTCGTGCGTGGGTTGTCACAGAGCATTGACTTTACAGGAGGACGTAATTTTGTGGTTCAGTTTGACAGAGTGGTACAGCCAGAAACAGTACGCAGTCTGTTTGAAACAAAAGCAGAGGGAGTCAATGTACAAGCCATCGCATTGGGTACGGACGGAAAAAGAGTCCGTGTGATGACCAACTACCGTATAGATGAAAACGATCCCAATGTAGATGCCGAAGCTGAATTATTGTTGTATTCAGCATTGAAAGACGGCAATCTGCTTCCGGATGGACTCACATTCGAACAGTTTGTGGATCGTAACAACGAAGGGGGATGTTCAATTATCAGTTCCCAAAAAGTAGGTCCGAGCATTGCTGATGACATGAAGACTTCAGCTGTTTGGGCTGTCATTTTCGCTTTGATTGCCATTGGTCTGTACATCCTGCTTCGGTTCAGTAACATCGCCTTCAGTATCGGTGCTACCGTAGCGTTGGCGGTTGATACAGTGTTAGTAGTGGGAGCATATTCCCTGTGTTATGGTTGGATGCCATTCTCATTGGATGTTGACCAGACATTTGTAGGTGCAGTTCTGACAGTGATAGGTTATTCAATGAACGATAAGGTAGTTATCTTTGACCGTGTACGTGAATTTACCCGTCTCTACCCGAAACGCGAACGTGCCCAATTGTTCAATGATGCATTGAATACAACACTTACCCGTACACTGAACACCAGTCTTAGTACATTGATTGTATTGTTATGTATCTTCATTCTCGGAGGAGAAAGCATCAGAAGCTTCTCGTTTGCAATGATTATCGGTGTAATATTCGGTACATTCTCATCATTGTTTGTTGCAGCTCCGGTTTCTTATATGATTTTGTGTAAGAAAATGCCAAAACAGGTGGGAGATATGACAGAGCCGAAAATTGAAAAGGCATAATACAAAACAGTAATCTGTAACTGATAAAAAAACATGAGGCCGACTCAAAAGAGATTTTGAAGTTGGCCTCTTGCTGTTTCTAAACAA
>CAZSYY010000039.1:0-16118 GCA_964611375.1 uncultured Phocaeicola sp.
TATCAATGACGGACAACTGACATTGTTTTGACTTTATATCGAACTCACGTTAATTTAGGTTCGTCGGTTCTTAACAGTGCTTTTACCGGTGGTTTGTCTATTCTTGCTCTTCGCCGTGCCGAAGCTGCCCAGAAATGGAAAGAGATTGCCCTTGCTGCTGAAGAAGATTATAAGTCCCAGATACGGGCCCATTGGAATACGTCTGTTTCCGATCTCTTATCTGATATGTGTACTTATCTTGGTGGATATGGTGTTAATCTTGATATTAACGAAGTAGTGAATACTAACCTCCAGGATGATGCAGCCGCAGACCTTAAAGGTAAAGGAACCATGTCCGGACAAGGTTCTTTCAACTTTGATTCTAACGGTCAGTATGGTATTGTTATGTGTATTTTTCATGCTATGCCTCTCCTCGATTATGTTACTACCGGTCCCCGTTTCGGTACTCTGCTTACTGATGTGACGCAGTTCCCTATACCTGAATTTGATAAGATCGGAATGGAACAGGTTCCTGTTGTTCGTGCAATTAATCCTTTTGTCGGTTATTTTGGTACTTCTATTCCGTCTAGTGTTCAGAATATCGGATTCTTAGGTTATGCACCGCAATACATTGATTGGAAAACATCTTACGACCGTTCTTTAGGTGATTTCCGTTTTACCTTGCCTAATTGGATTATTGGCTTTGATGATGCTGATTTCTTTGCTAATGATAATGCTGATTTTGACAACAATCCGAATGTTGATACTTCTTCTTCCGGTTCTGTTTCCGCTGGCTTCTTCAAAGTGTCTCCGTCCTGTTGTGATAGTATCTTTACTGTTACCGCTGGTTCTTGGGTCAATACTGACTGTTTGCTTTCATCGAATTTTTTCGATATAAAAGTAGTCCGCAGTCTTGACACTAATGGTTTACCTTATTAATTTTGTGTTGTTATGATAGTGAATAAATGTAAAACAGGTTCTTTTAAGTCGTCCCGTTGCTATAATGCAGACGATTGTATGAAAACTGTCGGTGTTCTCCGCACTAAGTCCCTTGTCGAAGATTTTTACCGTGATGAGTGTCAGACCGTGTATGGAGGTAAAGCCGTCCGTTTCCGTAATGATATATATCTTGTCCTTAATCAGAAGCGTCTTGATCGTATGACGCAGGCACAGTTGTCCGAATGGCTCAACCATGACCAGACAGGACAGTCCTTTAGTGAACTTCGTCAAAACCTCACTGATGAGCAGTTGCACAGGTTCATTAAGTCTCGTTATATACAGTCGCCTTCCGAATTGCGTGCATGGCAACAGTATCTTGAAACGCAGTTCAATAATACTGTTTCCGAGGCGCAGGTCGCTGCACAGGCTGCCGCACAATCCCAGCAGGCCACTACGGATGCTCCAGCGCCTGCCGCCTCTGAATAATGGGCACCAGTTCCGACACTAAGGCTACTAATGCAACCAATTATCAGATTGCGCAGGATACGAATGCCGCCAATTTGCAGATTGCGCAGGATACGAATGCTGCCAATTTGCAGATTGCGCAGATGACCAACGAGTATAACGAGGCTATGTTGGACAAGCAGATTGAGACCCAATGGGAAATGTGGAATGCAGAAAACGAGTATAACACACCTGCCGCCCAACGTGCCCGTATGACCGAAGCCGGATACAATCCCTGGAACACGTCCGGTTCGACGACTACCGGTACTGCATCTTCCATGACGTCCCCAGCTGCGCAGGCTGGTGTATCTGCCGAAATGCAGGCCGCCCAGATGCAGAATCCGTATGCCGAACGTATTGCCAAGACCCAGCAGATTATTTCCGCCCTTACGGGAGTCCGTGATACGATTTCTGGATTTGGTTCTACGATGTCGGATTATGCTAAAGGTGTTGTTGATACTCGTTCCATTCGTGACGTTCTTAAAGGTATTCGTGCAGATGCCAATATTAAGGCTAATGATGCTTATTGGCGTAATACTCGAAATAACCTTGAGGCCTTTGGAATGGAAGCCAATGCTTTAGGTTCTATTTTCATGGCTGGTATGCGTCAGAAAGATTTTTTTAACTACGATACTACCTATCAGATGAATATTTGTAATACTGTTTTTGACATTATTTCAAAGGCTGCGAATAGTGAGTTGACTGACGCTCAAATACGAAAGATGATTGCAGATGCTCGTATTTCTGAATCTGATGCACGTGTTTATGAAGCTACTGAAGAAGCACGTAAGCTTCAGATAGAAGGAGATGCCGAATATCGTCAGAATAACAAAGGTTCTGATAATGCCTATCAGCTTATACAAGGTATTATTTTTGACCTTGCTGAAGAGTTTGAAACTTGGGAACCTAGTAGTTTGAGTTGGTTTGGTCGTTCTTGTTTGAATGTTGCGAAACGTCTTACAGGATTGAGATACGGTAGTAAATAGTATGTTGTATATAGAAGGTTGTCCTATTCCGTTTCATGATGTTCATGAGTTGACCGAGTTTCTTTTGTCTATTCATGACCCTGTGTTGCTTTATATGTATCAAGGTCTCGGAGTGTATGTTTTAGGACATTTGTTTATGTTTATAGTGATTACACGTTTTTATGATGCTGTTTCTGGACAACCTTTTTTCAACCGTTTTTCAATTTCCTATCAGCGTGTATAGATATTTGTTTGCTGTTTTATAGTTGTTTTATTGGTTTTAATTGGTTGTAAGCCGTGTTTTCTTTGTAGGACACGGTTTATTTTATACATTTGTGTCTGATTAAATGTATTTTTGTTATGAATTGGCTTAAGTGGTATTATGTAATTTGTAATCTTCCTCGTTTCTTCCGTTCTGTTTGCCTTATTTTGCTTTGGTTGTTTCTTATTTTTATGGTTGTTGCTCTTGTTGTGATTGGTCTTGTTGCCGAATCTTAAAACCTTATCGGACATTCCAGGAGCTCCCGTCGGAGACAAAAAATAAAACTCAAGAATCGCGAAGCGATTACCGCTAGAGGCTTTAAACCGCGCCTCTATCCCCTTTCCTTGTCCATACTTGTCTCACCAGAAAGATTAACATGGTGTTTACCGGCTATAGAATGCTATAGTATTTACAAGACAACATATTGCAAGGATACATGACATACAGGTTGTCCGGACTGACGCATAATAGTCTTAAGACTGACACTATCCAGATTTAATCCCGATATTCATTCAGGGCTTGATTACGTTGTTATTAATTTTCTAATGATAACAATAATTCTGATCAGATCTGAATTGCAGTATTCCGTATGTTTCATTGTCTTAATCCCTGTTTAAGCAACAGCGTAACGTTTGAAACAAAATATCAGCACATTTTTCATCCAGCATACTGACGTTTGATAAGCAACCGCTGATGATTTATCATCAGATAAAATAATACATTTGGATTTGATTTACATATGTATTACATTATTACAATAATATATAGTTATTATAATTGTATATAAAATATTGAGCAGCAACAAACCTAATCCATTGGTATATATTACATTTGAAATCGTATTCAAATTGTAAAGTTATAAACATTCACACTTTAACATTTTAAATAATCTACTGAAAACCAATATTTTATTTCTGTTTAGAGAAAATTTGATTTAGAAAAATTAACCTATTGCAGAATAAGTAGCCGGAAAAATGTTAAAACACAATTGTCATTATAAATAAGCAATTATTTATCAGTATTTTGAGATGTAAATAAAAATATATTTATAACACATTACAAGTGTATTTACATTTGTATATTTACAATCTGAATAATTTTGGTTTACTTTTGTATATTGCAAAAATTCATATGTAATACTTGCTATTACAAAATTAATATATTACTTTTGTAACGTGTAACAGATATAAAATCCATTTGTAAATGAAGGATAGAATCTATAAAATAATGCAGAAAGAGGGACTTTCTCAGACTGAGTTTGCAGAAAAGATAGGTGTATCCCAATCAAACCTGTCGCATATCTTCGGTGCGCGTGGACAGAAACCCAGTCTAGATGTAATAATGGGCATTCACAAGGCATATCCGTATGTAAACCTTGACTGGCTGCTTTACGGAGAAGGCGAGATGGAGGGTGAACATTCATCCAAACCTACCGAGAATTCATTGTTTGCCGACGAAAACACAGACGGAAGCGATTTTCGCAGGGAAAATGTGCCAGACACTTCCCTCTTACCGCCAAAAGAGACTGTGGTAGAGAAGATTAAATACATTGAGAAGCCACAATCGAAAATTACTGAAATAAGAATTTTTTTCGACAATGGCACGTTCGAGGTGTTCCGTCCGGAAAAACATGGGTGACGGGAAAGTTTTATTGATGTCAAATGCCTATATTTGCAGCAATAACCGAATTTTATTGACTATATGAAAAAATATGTTTTGGACCTGACGGTCACGGAAAACATAAGTTTGCATCCCCGATATGCACTTGTCAAGTTGACGCAGGACGATCCGTTGCCTGAGATGATGCCGGGACAGTTTGCAGAAATACGCATAGACGGTTCCTGCAACACTTTCCTGCGCCGTCCCATTTCCATCAATTTTGTTGATTACGACAAGAACGAGGTGTGGTTCCTTATCGGACTTGTAGGTGACGGCACCCGCCGACTGGCATCCGTAAAGAAGGGTGACACCGTAAATGCAGTGCTCCCCTTGGGAAACGGATTTACCATCCCCTCCGATAAGGACAAAAAAGTGCTGCTCATAGGCGGAGGAGTGGGTACTGCTCCCCTGCTCTATTTTGGAAAAATCCTTTTCGAGAACGGTTTCAGTCCTGTATTCCTGTTAGGCGCGCGCTCGGAAGACGATTTGCTCCAAAGGGAGTTGTTTGCTTCATACGGTGAAGTATATACTACCACAGAAGACGGAAGTACCGGTGAAAAAGGATACGTCACCGGACACAGCGTCTTGAATATGAAGAAATTCGACATGATTTACACGTGCGGCCCTAAGCCGATGATGATGGCTGTGGCAAAATATGCGAAGACGAACGGAGTGGAATGTGAAGTATCATTGGAGAACACCATGGCCTGCGGCGTAGGAGCATGTTTGTGCTGTGTGGAAAAAACTGTCGAAGGACATGTGTGTGTATGCAAGGAAGGTCCGGTATTTAATACAAGGAGGTTGTTATGGCTGATTTGAGAGTAAACATAGGAGGGATGGAGATGACCAATCCCGTGATGGTCGCATCAGGTACGTTCGGATACGGTCTGGAGTTCCAGGATTTTGTCAACCTGGAGGATATAGGGGGGATAGTTGTTAAAGGCACCACTCTGGAACCGCGCGAAGGAAACCCCTACCCGCGCATGGCGGAAACTCCGATGGGAATGCTTAATGCCGTCGGACTCCAGAACAAAGGAGTGCATTACTTTGCGGAACACATCTATCCGCAGATCAAGGATATAAAAACATGCATGATAGTGAATGTTTCCGGATCAAAGGTGGAAGACTATGCCGAAACCGCCTCAGTCATAAACGGACTGGAACGCATACCGGCCATCGAGCTGAACATATCCTGTCCTAATGTCAAGCAAGGAGGTATGGCCTTCGGCGTATCGGCACGAGGAGCTGCAGAAGTGGTATCCGCAGTGCGCAAAGCATACGACAAGACACTGATTGTGAAACTCTCTCCCAACGTGACTGATATCACCGAAATAGCCCGTGCCGCTGAGGATGCCGGAGCGGATAGCGTTTCGCTCATAAATACCTTGTTGGGCATGGCTGTGGATGTAGAAAAACGCAGACCAATACTGTCCACCGTGACGGGCGGCATGAGCGGAGCGGCCGTGAAGCCGATTGCATTGCGTATGGTGTGGCAGGTGGCAAAAGCCGTCAAGATTCCCGTGATAGGTCTCGGAGGCATCATGAACTGGAAGGACGCGGTGGAGTTCCTTCTGGCAGGGGCTTCGGCCGTACAGATAGGTACCGCAAACTTCATCGATCCGAGAGTGACCGTAAAAGTGGCATGCGGCATCAACGACTATCTGGAACGTCACGGATTCCGCTCGGTGAAAGACATTGTCGGAGCGTTGGAAGTTTGACGCATCACTCCAGCAGATCCGGACGAAGCCTTTTGGTTCGTTCCACGGACTGCTGGAACTCCCATTCACGTATCTTTGCCTCATGTCCCGACAGGAGAATGTCGGGTACTTTCCATCCCTTATATTCCGCCGGGCGGGTATAGACTGGCGGAGCAAGCAGGTTGTCCTGAAATGAGTCGGAAAGAGCCGACTGCTCATCGGAAATCACTCCCGGAATCAGACGTACCACCGCATCCGCGATGACTGCCGCAGCCAGTTCTCCTCCGGTAAGCACGTAATCTCCAATGCTGATTTCCTTTGTTATGAAATGCTCGCGTATGCGATAGTCGATACCCTTGAAATGTCCGCAGAGAATTATAAGGTTTTGTGAAAGTGAGAGCGTATTGGCAGTCTTCTGGTCAAACCTCTCCCCGTCCGGCGATGTGAAGATCACTTCGTCATAGTCCCTCTCCGCCTTCAGTGCCGAGATACACCGGTCGACAGGCTCTATCTTCATCACCATCCCCGCACATCCCCCGAATGGATAATCATCAACCTTACGGTAACGGTCTTCAGTATAGTCGCGGAGATTGTGCAGATGAAATTCGGCTATCCCTTTTTTGCTTGCACGACTCATGATGGAACACCCGAAAAAACTTTCTAACATCTCAGGAAATATTGTAATGATGTCTATTCTCATATGTAAAGCGGTTTTTCTGCAAAGGTAAAAATATTTTTGCTATTTTTGCTTCAAACATTATTTCCTAAATGATATGACAGAATCCGAAAGAATCGACCTGTTGCGCAAAGAACTCCACGCACACAATTACAGATATTACATCCAGAACGCACCGACCATTTCCGACAGGGAATTTGATATTCTGATGCGCGAGCTTCAGGATCTGGAAGCGAAACATCCGGAACTTTACGATGCCAACTCGCCGAGTGTACGGGTAGGAAGCGACCTGAGCAAGGATTTCCGGCAAGTGGAACACAAATACCCTATGCTGTCGCTGGGTAACACGTACTCTGAGGCGGAGGTGTCCGAATTCTACGAAAGGGTGCGAAAGTCGCTCAACGAGGATTTTGAGATATGTTGCGAATTGAAGTTCGACGGCACATCCATCTCGCTCACATACGAGGACGGGAAACTGGTACAGGCCGTAACACGCGGTGACGGGGTCAGGGGTGATGACGTGACGGACAATGTAAAGACCATCCGGAGCATCCCTCTCGTACTGCAAGGTGAGGGCTATCCAGAGCGTTTTGAGATACGCGGAGAAATACTGATGCCGTGGAAGGTATTCGAGGAACTCAATCACGAACGCGAACTCAACGAAGAACCTCTTTTCGCCAACCCAAGAAACGCTGCTTCAGGTACGCTCAAGCTGCAAAACTCGTCAGTAGTGGCATCGCGCAGGCTGGATGCCTGCCTTTACTATCTTCTCGGAGAGAATCTTCCTCACGACGGGCATTACGAGAATCTTCAGGAAGCTGCCAGGTGGGGATTCAAGGTCTCTTCGCATATGCGCAAAGCGCATAACCTCAAGGAAGTGTCTGACTTCATCAGCTATTGGAACACGGAACGGAAGAATCTTCCCGTAGCTACGGACGGCATAGTGCTGAAGGTGAACTCACGGCGCCAGCAACTCAGTTTGGGATATACCGCCAAATCTCCCAGATGGGCCATTGCCTACAAGTTTCAGGCGGAACGTGCACTGACGCGGCTGGAAAAGGTCACCTATCAGGTGGGACGCACCGGAGCCGTGACACCTGTAGCTAACCTTGCCCCCGTGCAGCTTTCCGGCACAGTAGTAAAGCGTGCATCCCTTCACAACGCAGACATAATCGCCTCCCTCGACCTCCATATCGGTGACATGGTGTATGTGGAGAAGGGCGGGGAAATTATCCCGAAAATTACCGGAGTGGATTTTGCATCCCGTCCTGAAGGCTGTGAGAAGGTAACCTTCATCACGCACTGCCCTGAATGCGGAAGCAGGCTGGTACGCTACGAGGATGAAGCTGCCCACTATTGCACCAACGAGGCTTCATGCCCTCCACAGATAAAGGGACGCATCGAGCATTTCATCAGCCGACGTGCCATGAACATAGAAGGACTCGGTCCGGAGACTGTGGATTTGCTTTACCAGAAAGGAATGATTCGTGATGCATCCGATCTATACACGCTGCAGGCAGCCGACATCTGCCGTCTGGAGCGTATGGGCGAAAAGTCTGCCGAGAACATCATTGCCGGAATCGAAAAATCGAAGGAGGTGCCTTACGAACGTGTCCTTTTCGCCTTAGGCATCCGCTTTGTGGGAGAAACTGTAGCAAAAAAGATAGCGAGGGCATTCCCGACTATCGACATGCTGGAGAATGCCACACTCGATGATTTGATTTGCGTGGACGAAATCGGAGAAAAGATAGCACAAAGCATCATCCGCTACTTCAGCGAAGAGAAAAACCGTACATTCGTCAGTCGTCTGCGTGAGGCCGGCCTGCAGATGGAAGTCTCAGGAGAGGACTTGGAGGGACGCACCGACAGGTTGCAAGGACAGACCATCGTGGTGAGCGGCGTGTTCTCCCGCCACTCCCGTGACGAATACAAATCACTGATCGAGAAGCACGGGGGAAAGAACTCCGGGAGCGTCTCGAAAAAGACCGGATTCATCCTTGCCGGAGAGAACATGGGTCCATCCAAACTCGAAAAAGCCAAAAAGCTGGGCATCCCTGTCGTAAGTGAAGACGAGTTTCTGGCTATGATAGAAGAATGATAATCCGGCTGTCTCTCATTTTACCTTTAAATTAGAAGTTGATAACTCTTAAAAAAACAATTGATTGGCAGAATAATGAAATAATTTTTCACAAAAGTAACAGTTTTATAAATAAAATTGTTACTTTTGTAGTGGTCTATATCTGAAAGTCTATAAGGAAACAGGTGGATATAGGCTCATATCTACATAAAAGGCGTAACTGTGCGCTTTGGTTTTGACGCAGTAAGAATCTCGCAAGTTCACTACAGGTTGTCAAAAACAAAGCAACGGGAACGCCCCATTGAGATGTATATATAGTTATCTTGCCTTTTAAAGTTTGCTCTTTAAAAGGAAGTGAATCATATTTACATTGGCGTGGGGCTTTCGATGTTGCTCGTTTCGACAATCTGGGCAATGCGAGAGCCTTTACTGCGTGGGACGAGTTTACAGGATCGACTCCACGCTTTTTTTGTATATATGAAATACTGATAAAAAAACGCCAATTGAGGAGTCGTTGGCTTATCATTTGCATTTATGAGAAAGGCCTTTCTGTTACTGATGATGTTGTTGTCGTTCGGATACACATCAGCTCAACGCAAAACTGTAGTCGCAGAAACTCCTGTGGAACAGGTTCTAAATGAAGGTATGGTACTTAAAAGGAAAGTGGCTATCGGACGTTTCACTAATGAAACCCAGTATGCCAAAGGGATATTTTATGACAAAGAGAATGACCCAATGGGCAAACAAGCTCTGGATATTCTGTCTGCAAAATTAGCTGCATCCGGCAAATTCTTGCTTTTGGAACGTAATGATTTGGCATCTTTGCTTGAAGAATGCCAGAAAAACGGTGGCATAGCATCTACAATCGGGGCCGATTATATGATTATCGGTTCCATTACTGAGTTTGGTCGCAAGAACACAGGTAAAAATGGTGTTTTTTCTTCTCAGAAAACACAAACAGTGGAGGCTGCTGTATCCATCCGATTGGTTGATGTGTCATCCGGTCTCATTATCTATTCCGATGAAGCTAAAGGCAGTGCCGAACTTACCACGAAAACGACCATGGGTATAGGAGGGGCGGCCGGTTTTGATGCAACTTTAAGTGATAAAGCCATTTCCGAGGCAATAGGCCAGTTAGTGGAAAACATCATTAATAAATGTACTGACAGTCCGTGGAAGACTTATTTATTGTCGTGTGATTCCGACGGAACGCTCATTGCAGGCGGGAATAGTCAAGGAATTAAAGAGGGAATGGTCTTCGCTATCAAAACCAAAGGGAAGAAAGTAAAAAATCCACAAACAGGAATTACAATTACACTTCCCGGAAAGGATGTTGGCAAAGCCATCGTGCTTGCAACGGGAGGCGACACTCCCGAGACAGAATATTCCTTTGTGGAAATATCCACGTCCGAGAATATTGACAATTCAAATATAAATGATTACGTAATAGAACAATTGAAATGAAAACTATAATAAAGATTATAACTAAAGGGATTTTTGTCGTTCTTCCATTACTTTTTTTATCAGGTTGCAAGAGCAGTTATCCTGTCGCCCAAGAAAGTGGAAAGGAAGATATGGGGTATCTGTTGTTTGTAAGCGATAAACAATATGCGGGCAAGGATGTCCAAGTAACAGTGGATGGAACGACTCAATTTACGGCCAAAGTAGTAAAAGGCAAAAAGTCCAACTATCACGGTAATCAATATGGTATATCTACGGGCAATAGGGCATTGAAAGTAACATATAGAGGACAAACGCTTTATCAAAAAAGGATATTTATATCAACCCAAGAAGTCAAACAAATAATTTTACCATAATGAACAAATTATTAACTTTAGTAGTCGCTGTGACTTTGATGTCATGCAGTGCGAGCAAAACTTTGTATTCGTGGTATAACTATGAAGATGCAACGTATCAATACAGTAAAAAGCCAACGGATGAGTTAAAAGACAAAATGATGGAGCAATACCTCATAATGACCCAAAAACAGAAAGGCATTCGTGGAGTGGTTCCGCCGGGGCTTTATGCTGAATACGGTTATGCTCTTTATATGAATGGGAAAAAAGAAGAGGGTTTGGATTTGCTTAAGAAGGAAATAAAACTTTACCCTGAATCAGAAATTTACATATCACGTATCATTAAACAGTTTGAAAAATGAAAAAAGTTATAATACTTTTGTTTACGGCATTTGCCGTTGTGTCATGTTCATCAGTGAAAACGTTGAGTGAACAATATCCTGCCATGTATGAAGAAAAACCTCTGACCATTGCTATAATGCCGCCTATTAATCAGACAACGCATGCAGAGGCGAAAGATTATTTTTATACGACTATGTATCTCCCTTTGGCAGAAAAAGGTTACTACGTGTTCTCTCCTTATCTTACAATGGAAATGTTCCAGCAGGAAAGTGCGTATGATGCGGAACAGTTTCTTGAATCCGACCTTTCTATATTCCGGCAAGTTCTTGGAGCTGATGCGGCCATGTTTACTATCATTAAGGAGTGGAGGCGGAATAATATAGGAGGAAAACTGACTGTTGACGTAGAATATATACTTCGTTCTACTAAAACAGGGCAGGTACTTTATACAAGAGAAGGTCAGATTAAAGTCGATACAAGTATAAATGCCGGAAGTGGAGGTATTGGAGCATTAATTAGCATGGTTGCCACAACCATTAATACAGCAGCAACAGACAAGGTCATTGCCGGAAGGAAATGTAACGCATTTGTCCTGTCAGATCTTCCAGTGGGGAAATATTCCAATTTGTATGAAAAGGATTCAGGAAATGCTGCAGGGAAAAAATTTGTTAAAGCTACCATAAAATAAAGAATAGTTTTTGATTTCTTTTATCCTTGTTTGTATCATGGTTTTAAACCATGAGAATACACGAGTTCGGGATCATGGCAACCGCTTAAGCCGTTTAAAGAAGCAGTTTAAGCGGTTTAATTTGTGTCTTGTCGTGCCGCCTCTTTGTACTGCCCCAAATGCCATTATTGTCCGGTCGGAGGCAAAAAAACAATTAAAAGTATAGGCTGGAACAAAAATATTCGTACTTTTGTGTATCTTTAAAGCGTTTGAAACTCATTTATGATACGGAGAAGACTAAAAGGCATGGGAGTAGCGCTCATCACTCCCTTCAATGATGACGGAAGCGTGGATTACGGGTCACTGATGCGATTGGTGGAATACCAGATACAGAACGGTGTGGATTTTCTGTGTGTATTGGGAACAACTGCCGAGACCCCTTCCCTAACCGCTGACGAAAAAAGAAAAATAAAGGAGATGGTGATAGAGCGTGTAAACGGGCGCGTCCCTATACTGCTGGGTGTGGGAAGCAACTGCACACGGATAGTAACAGAAACGCTGGAGCATGAAGACATGACGGGAGTTGATGCCGTGTTAGTGGTTGTCCCCTACTACAACAAGCCTTCGCAGGAGGGTATATACCAGCATTACAAGGCCGTAAGCGAATCCACCAGTCTTCCTATTGTGCTGTACAATGTTCCGGGACGTACGGGAGTGAACATGACCGCCGAAACAACGCTCCGTCTCGCCAACGATTTTGACAATATTGTGGCTATCAAGGAAGCATCGGGAAACATCACTCAGATGGATGACATTATCAAGAACAAGCCGGCACACTTCGATGTGATTTCCGGTGACGACGGCATCACCTTTCCATTGATTACGTTGGGCGCAGTGGGCGTAATATCCGTCATAGGCAACGCTTTTCCGCGCGAGTTCAGCCGCATGACCCGCCTTGCTCTTGCAGGAGACTACGGGAACGCACTTGCCATCCATCACAAGTTTACGGAACTTTTCAAACTTCTTTTCGTTGACGGCAATCCTGCCGGCGTGAAAGCTATGCTGAGCATGATGGGAATGATAAAAAACCGTCTGCGTCTGCCACTTGTGCCTACACGCATCACCACCTACGAGCAGATGCGCTCAATCCTTGACGGACTAAAGATAAAATGCTGAGACAAGAAAACGGGGAGGTCAAATATGACCACCCCGCATTTGTTTTTGTTGTATTTTTCAGATAAGATTTCCGACAGTATTCAGTCAAGAAAGTCGGAAAGTCTGTCAGGTGTGATGTTTATGGCGACAATCACGCCCTTGTTGTCTATAAGATAGTTGGTGAATCCGTTCTTCAGACCATACGATTTGTAGATCTCTGAATTTTCACCGTCTGTTTCCCGATAACTGTTGCTGTCCTGGTTTCCGTCCTGCATCATTGATGCCCTATAAACGGATTCATAGTGATCGAAAGAAACTGAAACCATTCTAATGCGCGCATCGTTTTCCGCTATATGACGCAGACTTGTATTCATTGCGCGCGAAGCTGCATCATAACTTGCCCAGAAACTCAACAAAGTATATCCGTCATGCTTTGACGGACTCAGATTGAGCGGTTGTTTGCCATTGCAGATAACTGCTTCTGGAGCCTTTTCGCCCACAACCAATTCATTTGGCATACTCATTTTCCTGTCGAAAGACAGGGAAATCAAAGAACTAATTACTAATACAACAAAAACCCCCTTTACACTTTTTACCATGTAACTTGATTTTGGTTAATACTGTCCGGCACTGCATTTACAGTAATTTCCCGACCGGAACGTTATCATGGAGATTTTGCGGAATCACTTCCGGAAAATTCCATCCTTTGATTGGAAATCCGCTGCAAAGGTACGCTTTATTTCTATATTAACGTGCAGAAAATGGATATTTTTATGTTTTTCAGCATATTTTTGTCTTAATCAAAACCATTAAGGCAAACTTTTTCTTATTTTTACTTCATGTTGCAGTAATAAGTATATGCAGAAAATCCTATACATCATCGCGGCGGTTTTGCTCATGGCCTTTCCGAATATTCACGTCCGTGCCCAAAAGGTGGGACTGGTACTTAGCGGAGGAGGTGCCAAGGGAATCACCCACATCGGCATTATCCGTGCGCTTGAGGAAAACGACATCCCCATCGACTACATAGCAGGAACATCCATGGGAGCCATCATAGGTTCCCTCTACGCCATGGGGTATTCGCCCGACGACATGGAAAAACTGATCAAGTCGGACGATTTCAAGCGATGGTACACCGGTCAGATGGAGGAGAAATACATATATTATTTTAAGAAGGACCCTCCCACTCCGGAATTTATCAACATCCGCATATCCCTGCTTGGCAGCTCCCCACGCAAAGTAAAGACACAGTTTCTTCCGTTAAGTGTAGTCGACCCTCTGCAGATGAATATTGCCTTTCTTGAACTGTTCGGAGAAGCGACAGCCGCCTGCGGAGGAGACTTTGACAACCTGTTTGTGCCATTCCGGTGTGTGGCATCAGACGTGTACGACAAGCGTCCCATCATATTGAGGAGCGGAGACCTCAGTGATGCAGTACGAGCCTCGATGACCTTCCCAGCAATGTTCAAGCCCATAGAGATTGACTCTGTTCTTGCATACGACGGAGGCATATACAACAATTTTCCTGTCAACGTGATGGTAGATGACTTCCATCCTGATATAATCATAGGGAGCGTGGTCAGTTCCAATCCCAGAAAACCGAAAGAAGACGATCTGCTCGGACAACTGGAAAACATGATCATGCAGAAGACTGACTATGCACTACCCGACTCACTGGGCATATTGATGAAGTTTAAATATACAGATGTGGGTCTTATGGATTTTGACCGCTACGATGAGTTGCACGAAACCGGATACAACAAAGCCATCGGACTTATGGACTCTATCAAGTGCCGCATTTCGAGCAGGAGCGACCATAGTCGTCTGGAGGAAAGACGCACCGCCTTCAAGAACGGTATGCCGAAATTCCGCTTCCGCGAGATCACTGTCCACGGTGTCAGCGAGCAGCAGATACACTATATCCGCAAGGAATTTCATGCAGATGAAGACGGGACGTTTTCTTTGGAAGAATTCCGCAAAGGTTATTTCAGGCTGATGTCGGACAACATTATTTCTGAGATTATCCCACATGCGATATATAACCCTAATGATAAGGAATATACTCTCGACCTGAAAGTAAAGATGGAGGAGAATTTTTCATTGAGTGTCGGGGGTAATGTTGGATCTAACGGCTCAAACCATCTGTACGTGGGAGCTACATACCATAACCTGAACAATTTTGCAAAAGAATTCTCCATTGACGGACAGGTAGGTCAGATATACAACGGCCTGCAGGTTTCCGGACGGATTGACCTCCCCACCCTCCTTCCTACCTCCTACCGGCTGGTTGCCTCCCTGTCTTCATATAACTATCTGAAACAGGAAAAGTTATGGAGCAAGGGGAATACACCGGTATTCAACAAGCAAAAGGAAAGGTTTGTAAAGTTTTTCGTGTCACTTCCATTCCTAAGCAATATGAAGGCCGAATTCGGTATTGGAGTGACAGAAATTGAGGACCAGTACTTCCAGACAAACATCATCGACTTCAGCTCTTCGGTGCGAGACCAGAGCAAGTATATGATATTCGGAGGTTCGGTGGCTATGGATGGGAACACACTCAACAGCCGGCAGTTTGCTACATCCGGACGAAGGGAAAGGCTTTCTGCACACATTTACACGGGAAGCGAAAAATATTATCCGGGAACCGACCAGACAACATACGATGACGAGGATTACAAGTATATTCAATCATGGATCAAGTTTTCTTACGAAATAGAAAAATATTTCAACTTCAAACATAACTTCACGCTTGGCACCTATATGAATATATATTACTCATCGCGCAATTTCAGTCACAACTATCGGGCGACGATGATGCAGGCCGGAGAGTTCTCTCCCACCGCCCACAGCAAGATAGCCTACAATGAGGCGTTCCGCGCCAACCAGTACGTGGGATTGGGTGTTGTCCCAATCTATCAGTTCAGCAATGTAATACATGCACGTCTTGGCGTGTACGGATTTCTTCCGATGTTTCCTATTAAGGAAGACAGCAACCACAAGGCATACTTCGGAAATCTATTTACCAGACAAGAATGGTTGAGTGAACTTGACATTGTAGTAGGACTTCCGTTCGGTGCGATAAGTGCATACGTAAATTATTACAGTTCACCGAAAAACAACTGGAATATCGGGCTGACTTTAGGCTGGCAAATCTTTGGGAACCGGTTCATGGATTGAGGCATCGAAAAAAAAATCGAAAAAATCCCTTGAATATTTGCACATATCATAAAAACCTCTTACCTTTGCAACCGTAAAACAAAAACGATTGGTCGCGTAGCTCAACTGAATAGAGCATCTGACTACGGATCAGAAGGTTACAGGTTTGAATCCTGTCGCGATCACCTTAAAGAGGGTGACCCAAAAGTCAGTAACGACTAACGGGTCGCCCTTTTTCATTGTC
>CAZSYY010000040.1:0-15701 GCA_964611375.1 uncultured Phocaeicola sp.
TGTAAAGTTAATAATTTTTTCCCTTTACTTGACACAGTTTAATTTACGGCCTCTTTGTATGGACTTACCCTAACAGTTCCTTGACTTTGGCTGAGATGGTGCGGCCTTCTGCCAGTCCAGCAAGTTCTTTGGTTGCCGTACCCATCACTTTCCCCATATCCTTCGCACTTGTAGCTCCAACTCGTGCGATGATTTCTTTAAGCTTTGTTTCCAGCTCTTCTGCGGAAAGTTGCTTTGGAAGGTATATTTCAATGATGCGAACTTGGGCAAGTTCCCCTTCCGCTAGTTCCGGTCGTCCGGCCTGTACGTAGCTTTCAGCCGAATCCTTGCCCTGTTTTACCAGCTTCTGCATCAGTTTCAATGCCGTTTCATTTGTAAGCGTGTCGTTTGCTCCCGGAGCAGTCTTTGCTTCCAGAAATACTTTCTTTACATTGCGCAAGGTCTCTAATCTGACCTTGTCCTTGGCTTTCATAGCCTCTTTGATATCATTGCTGATTTGTTCAAATAAATCCATAAGTTTTTGTTTAGAATGTTATTATTCCTGCCTCAGATGAATTGTTTCCATCTTCAGTCGTTTCACTATCATCTTTTTCTTCCACATCAGATTTTGCCTGGATATCTGTCAGCTCACCCCTTGTGCGCTTGTATGTGGGAGTCGTTTCCACCATGTTTATGATGTCGTCATCGTCTAAGGCTTCTTGTGGGAATATATAAATATTGACTTTCCTGTCAATCTTTTTCAGCGGATCGTAATATCCTTCCCGTCGTGCGGCATTTTTCTCTTCTTGGTCGTTAATTACTTTCTCCATTTCCGGGATGTCCTTGAGTCCGAATCCTGTTGCAAGAATAGTAAATTTGACCTTATTCCCCAGTTTATCGTCTGTGTACAGTCCCCATTTGGTATCTACATCTTTCCTGAAGCGGCTCATGAAATCGTCAATTTCATCCATTTCACTCATCATGAATTCATCGCTCGGATTGTATGTGATGATAAACAGTACCTTTTTTGAGTTGAAAATGTCGTTGTTGTTCAGCAGTGGTGAGTTCAGTGCGTTCGCGATGGCTTTGCTGACGCGGTTCTCGCCTTCTCCGTAGCCGATGCTCATAATGGCTACACCTCCGTCCTTTAATACGGATTGCACATCATTGAAGTCCCTGTTGACTTCTCCGTCAAGGGTGATAATCTCGGCAATGCTTTTGGCTGAAACTGACAAAATGTCGTTGGCTTTCTCAAATGCGTTTGATAAGCTTAGGTCTGCATACACTTTACGCAGGCGCTCGTTGTTGATGACCAACAATGCATCTACGTTCTTGCTCATCTCATCCACACCGTCCAATGCCTTGTCTATTTGATTGTTGCCTTCAAACCTAAAAGGGATGGTGACAATTCCTACCGTAAGAATTCCCATCTCCTTGGCAGTCTTGGCTATGACCGGGCCGGCTCCTGTCCCGGTTCCTCCTCCCATTCCGGCAGTGATGAAAACCATTCCGCAGCCGTTGCTTAGCATCTCCTTGATTTTATCCATACTTTTGTTTGCGGCATTACGTGCTACCTCGGGGTCTCCTCCTGCTCCCAATCCTTCTCCCAACTGTATTTTGACCGGCACAGGTGAGCGTTTTAAGGCTTGTTTGTCAGTATTGCATACTACGAAAGTCACGTCATGTATGCCTTCCTTATACATGTGGTTGACAGCGTTGCCTCCTCCTCCTCCTACACCTATTACTTTAATGAGACGTTCAATGTCTCTTCCAAAATCTATAGGGACTATCATTTCCTCTTCCATGTCTTTGTGTTTTTAAGAATGAATATTTTAGTCTTCCTCCATCAAGCCACCAAGTTCTCTTGTGAATCTACCGAACCAACTGTTTTTTCTTTTTCTTTCACGTATTTTTTCCTCCATGCTGGATATCTCTTCTTCTTTATCTGAGATGTTCATTTCTTTGGCTGCTTCGAGTCTTTTCATTGCTTCCTTGAACTTGTTCTTTTTCAGAAGACTTTTTGCTTCAGCTATATATGAGTCACACTCATCCTTGCGTTTTTTCTGGCGTTCTTCTTCCTGTCTCTTTTTCTCTTCATGCACTTTTTTTGCACGCTCTTTTTCATCTTTCTTTTTTTGTTCTTCAGTGTCATCGGTGAAAACGAGTTGCGGTTCTATGCGTGTATCCATCTGACGGCAATTCTCTTTCCCTTCGGCAAGCAGTCCTATAAGCGTGTTGCACGTGCCGTTTTTCGGGATGTCAGTCCCTTCCACCTGTATTGCACATTCTTTGGCGATGCGTATCTTTTCGATGCTCGGAATGCGTCTCCGGAAGGCTTCTGCCATGTTGGGCATGTTGGCCGTTCCTCCGGTGATGACAATGCCTGACATAAGTTTGTCGCCATAGGTCGATGTGACAATCTGGTTTTTTATGTTGTCAATGATTTCATAGACCCGTGCTTCTACAATATTCTCCAACAGCTGTGAATTGATTGTCGCTTTTCCGTCGAGGTCAAGAATCTGGTCCGATTTTTCTTCTTCCGGCTTTGTATAGGCGGATGCGAAATGCAGTTTTAGCTGTTCGGCATCCTCTTCATCTATCTGGGCGACACTGCAGATGTCTTTCGTGATGTTGTTTCCCCCTAAAGGGATGACAGCCAGATGACGCAGAATATTGTTCTTATAGACAGACACCGTAGTTGTCTCCGCCCCGAAGTCAACGAGCGCACATCCCGAGCGTTTTTCGTTGTTGGTCAGCACGACATTGGCAGTTGCAAGAGGAGAGACGATATAGTCGGCCACATCTCTTTTGGCCTGTTTGAAGCACTGTTTGATTTTTTCCTTGACCGAGCGTCGTGCAATGATGTTCAGGAAATGTCCTTCAATGCTTTCGGCCGAGATGCCTACCGGGTCGGTACGTGAATCTTTCCCCACTTTGTATTCCTGCGGTTCCACTGCCAGTATTTCCGTGTCGTGCAGCGGCATCTCGCGGTTGGATTTCATCAGTGAATCGATAAGCGCCTGTGAGATTTTTGTTTCCTCGTTGAATTGTCTTGCTATGCGGTTTTCAACGCTACGCATGGACTGTCCTCCTATACCAACATACGTCTTCTTGATAGGTGTGCCACCCATCTGTTCTTCCAGACTTTTGATGATTGATGCGATACATTCAGCCGTCTTGTCCGAATTATATATAGCGCCTTTTTTTATGCATTCAGGCACATACTCCTTGGCGTACGCAAAAATCTGGATACTCCCGTCGCCATTGTTCTTTCCTGCAATGCCGCTAATTCCTGTAGAACCCAGTTCGATAGCCACTATAAAATCGTTCATATCTTATTTTCCTTTTGTTCCGATAATCTGGTTCTTGAATTCTATGCTGATACGTTGGTATTTATTCCATCCGATCTGATTCAACACTTTTTTATAAAACGTCTGCAATTTACGGAATTTTTCGTCAAAATCTTTCGCTTTTCCTAAAAAAAGAATATTATTGCCAACTCTTGGGACAATTTCAAGTTCTTTTTGCGGAGTTACATTTATTTGCTCTACCTGTGCGTGCCAAAATGGGTCTGACTGGAGGTATTTCCCCAGCTCGAACAGTTCTTCCTGAGCAAATTTCCTGTCGATGTTTCCCGTTGCTACAGCCACATGCACAGGCTGGTTTGTCTGGGACATTATATCCCCCTTGTTGTCAATGTAGTAGTTGTCGCCGTTGTCACTCATTATACGCATGATTGGAATACGTTGGCGGATGTCGACTGCCACCTTGCTCCCGCTTGTCAGGTAGCATTCCACGTCACGTACAAAGGGATGCTGTGCTATGCACTCTTCTAATTTTCGGACATTGACTGAATCCACCGGCATTTCTGTCGGGAACAGATGTTCGGATTTCAGCATGTTTTCGATGTCATTTTCACTGACAAAATCATAGTCCGCACGGTTTTCCACGCTCAATATCATGCCTTTGCAGATTTCGTCTGTCGGCTTGCGATTGAACATGGTGACAGCTGCCACAATATAGCAGGAAACCACTACCAGTACGCATATTATGAGAATTCTTTTTATCATCTGTCCTTTAAGAGTTCATAGATTTGTGGGACATAATTGTCTATATCGCCTGCCCCTAAGGTGATTAATACTTCTATTCGTTTGGTCTTCAGCAGACTGAGCAGTTCTTCCTTGCTGCACATGCTTTTTCCCATGTCGGGGCGCAGATTGTCGTATATCAGTCTGCCGGTCACTCCCGGAATGGGCTGTTCGCGTGCAGGGTAGATGTCCAGCAATATTACCTCGTCAAGCAGCGAAAGGCTGTCTGCGAACTCCATGTAGAAGTCGCGTGTACGTGTGTAGAGATGAGGCTGGAATACAGCTGTGATCTTTCTTCCGGGATAAAGTGTGCGGACAGATATGATGCTTTGCCTGATCTCTGCCGGATGGTGGGCATAATCACTCATAAACACGACACGGTCATTCTTTATCTTGAAGTCGAATCTTCTGTCCACTCCCTTGAATCCGGGCATGGCAGTTCTGATTTCTTCGCTTGTAGCTCCTCCGATTTGTGCAAGAGCCATTGCCGCCACTCCGTTCTCTATATTTACATACACCGGCACTCCGAGACGGATGTCCTTGATATTCCCCAAAGGGGATATATAGTCGAACTCTATTTCGCCGTTGCCTATACGGATATTTTCGGCATGAAAGTCTCCTTCTGTCGCCGAGTATGTGTAGACGGTTACGCCGGGCTGTACGTCAGGGATGAGGTCGAGTCCTTTTTTGAGAATCAGAAACCCGTCAGGACGGATCAGTGACGTATATTTCCGGAAACTTTCAAGGTATGCCTGATGGTTGCCGTAAATATCCAGATGATCCGAATCCGTTGCCGTAATCACAGTTGCATACGGTGTCAGCCAGTGGAAAGAGCGGTCAAATTCATCAGCTTCAATGACTACAAGGTCGCTTTTGTCGGACAGTAGCAGGTTTGTTCCGTAGTTTTTTGATATTCCCCCCATAAAAGCGTTGCATCCAACGTGGGAGTGATCCAACAGGTATGCCGTCATGGTGGAAGTTGTTGTTTTCCCATGTGTTCCGGCTACGCAGATGCCCTTTTCCGTGCGTGTCAGCATTCCAAGCACTTGTGCACGCTTGTGTATTTCAAAGTTGTTCTCCCTGAAATAGTTCAGCTCCTTGTGCTCTTTCGGAATGGCTGGGGTATATACTACAAGCGTCGTTTCCGGACATTTGAACTCATCCGGAATCAGTGCCGCATTTTCTTCGTAATGGATATCGGCACCTTCTTCCTGTAGCCTGAGAGTCAGATCGCTGGGTGTCTTGTCGTATCCGCCGACATTCTTCCCTTTTGCCAGAAAATACCGTACGAGCGCACTCATGCCGATACCTCCCGCACCTATGAAATATACAGACTTTACAGTGTTAATATCCATGTTCCTCTTTGTATTTTAGTGCCAGCTGACAGACTTCATCGGCGATCCTGTTTGCCGAGTCCTTGAATGCCATTTTGGTTATGTTAGCACTGAGTCTCTTTAACGTCTCCGGGTCGTTCACTGTCTTTATGGCCTTGTCGATCAGCTTTTCTTCAGCCTCATGGTCTTTTATGTACAGTGCGGCCTCCTTGCTGACCAGTGCAAGTGCGTTTTTCGTCTGATGGTCTTCTGCCACATTCGGTGATGGAACCAGAATCACGGGTTTGCCTAACAGACAAAATTCTGAGATAGAACCGGCACCGGCACGGCTTATGACAAGATCTGCCGCGCTGTAGGCCGCAGCCATGTCAGAGATGAAGTCGGTAGTGTGGAGCATTGGCATTTCGCCTGCTTCCTTTACGGCAGACTTTGCCTCTTTGATGTATATTTTCCCTGTTTGCCAGATGAATTGCACATTGGATTGCCTGATCTTGTCCAGGCTGTGCATCATGCAGTTGTTTATTGTTCGTGCGCCCAAACTTCCTCCCACTACCAATACCGTTTTCTTGTCGGGTGAGAGTCCGAAGGCTTCTGTTGCCTTCCCTCTCTCCATCTTCTTTTGCAGATTCTGTCGGACAGGATTTCCTGTCAGTATGATTTTATCCTTGTCAAAGAAGCGTTCCATACCGTCATAAGCCACGCAGATCTTTTTCGCTTTCTTTGCCAACAGTTTGTTGGTCACTCCAGCATACGAGTTCTGTTCCTGTATCAGGGTGGGGATGCCTGCTGACGCTGCCATTTTCAGTGTTGGCCCGCTTGCATATCCTCCTACTCCAACGGCGGCGTGTGGCTTGAAATCCCTTATGATTTTTTTCGCCATTTGCTGGCTGCGGAAAAGTTTCATGAGTACGCTTATGTTCTTAAGCAGGTGTTTTCGGTCGAATCCGGCTACCGGAAGACCTATGATCTTATATCCGGCTGCAGGAACACGCTGCATCTCCATCCGTCCGAGCGCCCCTACAAACAGGATCTCTGTGTCGGGATGTTGTTCCTTGATTGCGTTGGCGATGGATATGGCAGGAAAAATATGTCCTCCCGTTCCGCCTCCGCTGACTATGATGCGCAAACTCTTATTTACCATGTCTGTTGTCTTTGAAACACAAAGTTATAAAAGAATTTTGAAGGCTATGGCAGTTCTTTTTATAAATTTAAAATAATGTTTTTACGGACGACTTTTCTGTCCGTAAAAACATGCCGGCATTACGCTTATGATGTCCTGATGTTTTGATGGAAACAAGCGTACCCTTTCGATAAGATATTTCGTTTGCCTGAATGTGTGTCCGTCTGTTATGTCGTTTCGTCTGTCGGGCTTGTCGGTCCGGTTGGTAAGTCGGACGGTGTAACATTGTCTTTCGTAGTCTCGGCTGAAACAGTTTTGGTAGCGGCATACTCTTGGGCTGTCTCCAGATCCTTCACGTAGCGGCTTATGCTCTGTATGATGCCTATGTAAACACAGTTTATAAGTATGGATGTTCCCCCCTTGCTTATCAGCGGAAGCGGTTGCCCGGTGACAGGCATGATGCCTACGGCAACCAGCATGTTAAACAGAGCCTGGGTTACCAGAAGAATTCCGATGCCCATAATCAGGAATATATAGTACGGCTTGTCACATTTGTTCGCAATGCGTCCTATACGTACCAGAAGCAGGATGTAGAGCAGGGCGACGAATGCGCCTCCTACAAGCCCCATCTCTTCTATTATGATGGCATAGATGAAATCGGAGAATGCCAGGGAAAGGAAGTCACGCTGCACACTGTTCCCCGGTCCTTTGCCGATGACGTTGCTTGTGGCTATGGCAATGTTTGCATGAGCCGCCTGTGCATTTTTATCATTCATGTCGAATTTTGCAGCCGGCACCTTCTCTTTGTGAAGAAAGTCTGCTATCCGTTCTTTCCAAATGGCAGGTCGTGTTATTCCTACGGCTTTCCATGTATTGGATGGAATGTACCAGATTGCACTGATCATCAATATTACGCCGACAATGCCAGAACATGTCAGATATGTCATTTGCTTTATCGGAATGCGGCCGACAAACATCATAAGATATACTGAAAGGGCCAGAAGGATTGCTGTCGAGAAATTTTCCGTGACAATAAGCAGGCAGGTGATGCCCGTCACTGCAAGGATGAACTTGAACGCTTTCTTTCCTGCGGCAACGCCATTCCCCGTATGCATTTTCCCCAAGATGAATGCTACGGTGATGATTGTGCCCATCTTTCCTAACTCTGAAGGTTGAAACTGGATGAATCCCAAATCAATCCATCGTTTTGCCCCGTTGACGGCAATTCCCGTAATCAGTACTCCGGCAAGCAGTACCCATGATAAGGGCAGCAGCACGACAAATGTTTTGAACCATCTGCATGGTATGTAGTGGACAATCCATACGATAAAGGTTCCTACAAGCAGTATGGTCGCATGGTTTGTTATCGGTGCCAAATGGTCTCCGCTCTTGAAGGACAGGCTGCTTGATGCACTGAACACTTCAATGACTGAGATCAGACACAGAAATAGGTAAATAAACCAGATAGTCTTGTCTCCCTTGAAAAAGTTTTTTACCAGATTCATTTATACGGAATGGTATTATAGGTTTCTTACATATTCTTTGAACTGATTTCCGCGATCCTCATAATTCTTGAACAGGTCGAAGCTTGCACAACATGGACTCAGCAGTACCGTTTCTCCTTGTTTCGCCATTTTGTAGGCTGCATCCACAGCATCTTTCATGCTCTGTACATCAGCGATTGGGAGTCCGAATCCATCGAAGAATGCATGGAGCTTCTCGTTGTGCAGGCCGAGAAATATAAGGCCGGTGCATTTTTCTTTCACCAGGTCTGCAATCTCATTGTAGTCATTGCCTTTGTCTTTCCCGCCGAGAATAAGCACTGTCTTTGTCCTCATGCTCTGAAGCGCATACCAGCATGAATTGACATTTGTGGCTTTGGAGTCGTTGATATAGTCTACTCCCCTGACACGGGTTACTTTCTCTAAACGGTGTTCCACTCCTTTGAAGTCTTTAAGCGCCTCGCGGATACACTCTTTCCTGATGCCTGCAATGTTTGCCGAGATACCTGCCGCCATTGAATTGAACAGGTTGTGCGTGCCGGTCAGAGCCAGTTCTTCCTGTTCCATGTTGAATGCCATGGGGCGTGTGAAGAAAAGTTTGTTTTCTTCAGAAAATGCAGCCAATCCGTTCTCCTTTTTTTCGGCAAACGGGAAATAGCGTCCGTGTATGCCGTATTTATGGAGTTCCCTCTGTATTATTGGGTCATCGTTCCAGAATACGAATGCATCATCATCAGTCTGGTTCTGTATGATTCTGAACTTTGCATCCACGTAATTCTGCATTTCATGGTTGTAGCGGTCCAGATGATCAGGAGTAATGTTCATCAATACGGCAATATTGGCATGGAACTTATACATGTTGTCAAGCTGGAAACTGCTTAGCTCGATGACATAGTAGTCGAAATTGCATTCGGCAACCTGGTATGCAAGGCTCCTTCCGATGTTCCCTGCCAGTCCTACATTCAGTCCCGCTTTCCTGAAGATGTGGTAAATCAATGAAGTAGTGGTGGTCTTACCGTTGCTTCCTGTGATACATATCATCTTTGCATTTGTATATCGTCCGGCGAATTCGATTTCCGATATTACAGGTGTCCCCTGCGCCTTAAGTTTCATGATGATTGGCGCATCGTTGGGGATGCCCGGACTTTTAATAACTTCGTCGGCATTCAGAATGAGTTCTTCCGTATGCTTCCCTTCTTCCCATCTGATGCCTCTTTCGTCTAATGTTTGTTTGTATTTGTATTTAATCAGGGACATGTCTGAAACGAACGTGTCAAATCCTTTTTTCTGGGACAGCACAGCTGCTCCTGTACCACTTTCTCCCGCTCCTAAAATGACAATTCTTTTTACCATGTTTTTACCTTATTTTTAAAGTTATAATCGTAATTGCCGCCAGTACAATGGTCGTAATCCAGAATCGGACTGTGATCTTTGACTCATGGAATACGCTTTGCGGACGTGTAAAGATGTATGTGCAGTTCGGATCAAGCTGTGACATTGTCGTACGGAAATGGTCATGAATCGGCGTGCGCTTGAAAATGCGCCGCCTGATTCCTTTCTTTTTCCCTGACTTGAAGTATCTTACCTGTAAGATAACCGACAGGTTCTCGACGAGAAAGACTCCGCAGAGAATCGGTATAAGAAGTTCCTTGTGAATAATGATGGCGAATACGGCAATGATACCTCCAATGGTGAGGCTTCCGGTATCACCCATGAACACTTGTGCCGGGAAAGCGTTATACCATAAGAAACCTATCAATGCTCCGATGAATGCACAGATGAAGATTACCAGTTCTTCGCTGCCGGGAATATACATGATATTCAGGTAGCTTGCATACTCAATATGACTGGATACATAAGCCAGTATTCCTAAGGCAACACCTATTATTGCAGAATTTCCTGCAGCCATACCGTCCATTCCGTCGTTCAGGTTGGCTCCGTTCGATACTGCTGTCACCACAAATATGGCAATCAGCACAAATACAATCCACCCTGCGGCTTGGGAATACCGGCCCATAAAACTGACAAATTCAGCATAGTCAAGATTGTTGTTCTTGAAAAAGGGGATTGTGGTTTTGGTGGATTTCTTGTCGTGGCTTTGATGTACTACGTCTATCACACGACCATCGTGTTGGATTTCTATATTTTCGCGTATCACTACATCAGGGCTTAGATAAAGTGTCAGCCCGACGATAAATCCCAGTCCTATCTGCCCGATTATTTTGAATTTACCGTGCAGTCCTTCCTTGTCTTTTCTGAACACTTTGATGTAATCGTCCAAAAAACCCAATGTCCCGAGCCATATTGTGGTGATAAGCATCAGAATCATGTAGATGTTATGCAGTTTTCCGAGCAGGAGACAAGGTACAAGGATGGCAATGATGATGATGATTCCTCCCATTGTCGGGACTCCCGTTTTCTTTACATTGAACGGGTCAATGGAGACATCACGCTGCGTTTCAGTGATTTGTTTCTTCTTCAGCAGGTTGATGAAATATTCTCCGAAAATTGCCGATATGAGCAGGGCAAGTATGATTGCCATCAGTGAACGGAATGACACATAGCCGAACATCCGTGCTCCCGGAAAATCGGATTTCTCCAGATATTGGAATAGGTAGTACAGCATAATTATTTAATTCCGTTAGCGTTCACTCTCAAAAATATTCTTTACAACTTCCTTGTCATCAAAGTGATGCTTTACCCCTTTGATCTCCTGGTAGTTCTCATGTCCTTTGCCTGCTATGAGGACGACATCTCCGGATTGTGCGAGCATACATGCAGTCCGGATAGCTTCCTTGCGGTCTGTGATGCTGATTACTTTTTGTGAGTCTTTTTTGTCGAGTCCTGCCAGCATGTCATTGATGATGTCTTGCGGCTCCTCAAAGCGTGGGTTGTCGGATGTGATAATTACCCGGTCGCTTCGTTTCGCTGATTCTTTGGCCATAAGAGGGCGTTTCCCTTTGTCGCGGTTACCTCCGGCTCCGATTACTGTAATCACTTTCCCGTTTCCTCTGAGCACCTCATGTATGGTATCGAGTACGTTGACAAGGGCATCGGGTGTGTGTGCATAGTCTATGAGGGCAGTGTATCCTTTGGGAGAACGCAATGCTTCAAATCTCCCGGATACTGGACGCAATACGCTTAATGCCAAAAGAATATCATCCGGATCTTTTCCTAACAGGCAGGCTGTTCCATAAACGGCCAGCAGATTGGAGGCATTGAAGCGTCCAATGAACTGTACGTTCACCTCTCTGTTGTTGATGTCCATCAGCATCCCGTCGAATCCGTCCTCAAGTACTTTCCCCTTGAAGTCACACAGGGTGCGCAGAGAGTAGGTGGCCACTTTTGCTTTTGTGTTCTGCACCATTATCATTCCGTTCTTGTCATCAATGTTTGTCAGGGCAAAAGCTGTTTTTGGAAGCCCGTCAAAGAATGTTTTTTTTGCTTTCAGGTAGTTTTCGAATGTCTTGTGATAATCCAGATGGTCACGTGTGATGTTTGTGAAGATGCCTCCGGCAAACTTGAGTCCTCCAATCCGTTTCTGCGAAATAGAGTGGGAACTTACCTCCATAAAAGCATATTTGCAGCCTTCGTCTGCCATACGTCCGAGAAGCTGGTTCAGTGTGATAGGATCTGGGGTTGTGTGGTCTGTAGATATGGGTTCGCCGTCGATATAGTTACATACTGTGGATATCAGTCCGGTTTTGTATCCGAAACGACGGAACATATTGTATAGCAGAGTAGCGATTGTCGTCTTTCCGTTGGTTCCAGTTACCCCTATCAGATCAAGTTTCGATGTTGGGTCGCCGTAAAAGGCCGTTGCCAGCTTTCCTACTGCCTCTTCCGTGTCGTTTACCTGTACGTAAGTAACTTTTCCATCGATGGTTTCCGGCAGGATTTCGCATACGACAACTGTTGCACCATTTTCAATGGCTTTGGATATATAGGCATGACCGTCTGTCTGTGTCCCTCTGACGGCAACAAACATGTAACCTGGATTTATTTGCCGCGAATCAATATGTATTCCGGTTATTTCGCAGTTCTCTTCACCGGTGATGTGAGTTATGCTGATAACCTTCAAAATCTCTTTCAGTTTCATTTTACTCAGTTTTTAAGTGTAAGTGTAATGGTTTGTCCTTTATTGAGGTGTGAACCCGGAGGAATGCTTTGTGCCGTTACCACTCCGAGTCCTGAAAGTCTGACGTGTAAGCCTCGGCTTTCGAGCAGATATACAGCGTCCTTTGCTCCCATACCCTTTACGTTCGGGACAGATTGTTCGTTGTATTCTATTGTTTTAAGATCTGCGTAATTTGTCGTGTTGGTCGTTTTCCCCCATATTGGCGTGTGGCCGGAAAGTAGTGAGCTACTGTTGCTGTTCACCTCAAGTGTATGCAGTACCAGTGCAGCCTCCCTGATGTCTCCGTTCTTCACTTCGGGAACCAGTATCGCCGTAGAGTCTTTTGTACTTGCCGGATCGTTGTACAGATGTTTGGCATATATACGTTCTGCAATGCGGCTGAACACACTTCCTGCCTGCAGTCCGCCGGATGCCGGACCATGTGGAATATGTATGGAAACAATGCAGCTGTATTGTGGATTTTCAGATGGAAAATAGCCGCAAAAGCTGACCAGATATCCTTCTCTCGCCAAAGCCACTTGCGCGGTTCCCGTCTTTCCTGAAACGTTGAACTGCTTGCTTCCGGCTGGTTTGGCAAGTCCTTCCGACACTACTTTTTGCAGGATGGTTCGTATTTGTGACAATGTGGTGTCCGAACATATTTTGGGATTGACTATTTCTGTCGGAAACTCTTGCAGGATTTCTCCTTCTTTGGCTATCGCCTTGACAAACTTCGGTTTTACCATGACGCCGTTGTTGGCTATGGCATTGTAGAAGTTCAGAATGTAGATGGGCGGAAACATCGTTTCGTAACCTATGCTCATCCATGGCAGGGTCGTTTTTGAGAAATATCGTTCTTTTGGACCGAACACACGCGGGCTGGCTTCACCTACGAATCCAAGATTAAGAGGCTTATCGATGCTCATGCGTTTCAGGCCATCCACGAACTTTTGTGGATCATTTCTGTAAAATTTGTCTATGATAGTAGATACACCGACGTTTGACGAAACCTCAAGGATGCGGGTAACATCTATTTTCCCGTAACCTCCTCTATGCCAATTCCAGTCTTTCATGCTGCTTCCGTACATATTTACCACTCCGTTTCCTGTGTCCACTACATAGTCTGGGGTGATATATCCGTCTTCAAGGGCAACCATTATGGAGGCAGTCTTGAACGTTGATCCCGGTTCCATGAGATTGCTTACCGATGCATTACGCATCTCGTAGTAATTTCCGTCTCCGGCTTTCGTCATGTTGACATTAGCCTTCACGTCTCCTGTCTTTACTTCCATCACTACCGCTACGCCGGAAAGGGCATTAAGATTTTTCAGCTGGTCAACGAGAGCTTTCTCGGCAATGTCCTGCATGTCCACATCTATGGTTGTGATTATGTCACACCCATTTACAGGCGGCGTGTCGATGAAGTCCAGAAAAGTGTTTTTGACCTTTTTGCGGTGTCTTATCCCGTTCTTTCCTTTAAGGATAGAGTCGTATGTCAGTTCGATGCCGTTTTTTGCTCCGAGCGACATGTCAGGGTACATGTCGCCCAATGTTCGTGCTGCAAGCGATCCGAATGGCTTTTTGCGCTGGTTGTATGCAACCTCATGAAATCCTCCCTTGTATTTGTTCATCTTAAATACAGGTAGCTTTTTCACTTCTTTGTATTCGATGTATGAAATGCGTTTCGGATAGAGCAGATAGTTTTTGCTCTTTTTCTTCCTTCCGTTCAGTATATGGCGGCGAAATTCTTTTGCACTCTTGTCTGGGAAAATCTGGTGGAGTCCTTCACATATTTCTGTCAGGTGATTCATCAGTGTCGTATCATTGTTTGCATTTTTGCATGCCACAAAATCCATATAGATTTTGTATTCGGGGAGGCTGCTGGCCATCAACTTTCCATCGGCGGATATGATATTCCCACGTGTGGGAGGTATTGTATCGTTTTCTTTGACATAGCGCTTTGCCACATCCTCCCAATATTGCCTTTCCGCAAACATGATGACAGCCGCTTTTGATATGACGGCAATTGCCACGATGGTTATGAGGAAGACGATTATCGAATAACGCAGGATTATATTTTTCTGGTCGGGTATCATTTGTCTGTGTCTTTAATCAGGTAGGGTGGAGTAGTGGCTGTTTCAAGCGTCATACCTTCGGATGAAATGTATTCTTCGATGCGAGATTGCCTGCTCCGTTCTGTCAGTTCTGACGATATGGTCAACGCATCATATTTGATGTCAGTCAGTTCTTTCTTCAGTCTGTCGATTTCAATCAGTTCCTGTTGGCTTAGGTATCGGTTGTTGATGTAAATAATGATAAGCACCACAATAATGGCAATCATTTTGGTATGACGTTGCATGAAGCGTACAAGCAATTCGCCTCCCAAAATGCTTTTCCATGTGATGCGGAACTCATTATTCTGTGTTTTTTTTTGTACGTCCATGTTTATAATTTTTCTGCGATTCTGAGTTTTGCGCTTCTTGAGCGCGGATTGTGTGCTATCTCTTCTGCTGAAGGGACGATAACCCTGTTGTTGATCGGACGAAACTGGGTATGCTTGTTTCCGAAGAAATCCTCTACAGTCTTGCCTTCCGTGTTGCCTGTCTTTATGATGTTCTTTACCATACGGTCTTCAAGAGAATGGTAAGAGATGACTGCCAGGCGGCCTCCCGGTTTCAAAACTTCAGTGGTGGCCAGCAGCATTTCTTTCAGTGCTTCCATTTCCTGATTCACCTCTATCCTAAGAGCTTGAAACATCTTTGCAAGTTCCTTCTTGTCTTTTTCTCTGACGAACAGATGCTTTACTGCATCTAGCAAATCACTGATGGTGGATATATTCTTTTCAGAGCGTGCCGTTACAATAGCAGAAGCCAGTTTCCGGCTGTTCTTGAGTTCTCCATACAATAAAAAAATCTCTGCAAGCCGTTCCTCCTTGTATGTGTTTACTATATCGGTGGCCGTGATACCATCCCGCTTGTTCATCCGCATATCCAATTTACCATCGAACCGAAATGAGAATCCGCGTTCCGAATCATCGAGGTGGTGCGATGATACACCAAGATCGGCCAGTATTGCATCGACTTTTTCCACTCCGTAATAGCGGAGAAAGTTGCGCAAATAGCGAAAATTGCTTCGTACAAATGTAAACCGTGTATCGCCTATGATGTTTTTTTCCGCATCTGCATCTTGGTCGAAACTGAACAGACGGCTTCTTTCACCCATTCTTTTTAGTATCTCCCTTGAATGTCCTCCCCCTCCGAACGTTACGTCTACGTAAACGCCTCCGTCATGAAGGCGCATTCCTTCTATACTTTCTTCAAGCAGGACGGGAGTGTGGTAAGTAAATTCCACTTCATTCATCGGGACTGTTTTTTATTGTTTTACCTTTACATAATTTGAGCGTAAAATTATACATTTCTGTACAATCGGTCACTATCTTTTTATCAGAAATTTTCAGGAAGTTATCAACAGTGAAGTTAATTATGATTGCTGTAAAGCAGAAAAAACGTGAGGCCGACTCAAAAGAGATTTTGAAGTTGGCCTCTTGCTGTTTCTAAACAA
>CAZSYY010000041.1:0-14683 GCA_964611375.1 uncultured Phocaeicola sp.
AATTTGTAACTTTGTGATAGACAATAACACAAGATTAAAGTGTATAGTTCCGAAAAATATTAATCCTTAAACAGGGATGGTCAGTTTGCCATATATTTGAACAAGCTTTTCTTCTGCCAAAAGATAATTGACCACACGCAGCAGACTCTCCTCCGGAATGCCGGTATTCCGAGTAATTTCCTGAAGAGTCATAGGAGCTGCGGAAAGAAGCTTCATAAGCCGGCTGGCAATCGCATCAAACTCACCCCGGGAGGGATCACCCGAACGCCGTTGCAGACAGACATCACACTGGCCGCAATCGTGATAGTTCTTTTCCCCAAAATAATGCAACAGCATACGGCTGCGGCAGTGATCCTCATTGGAAGCATATTCCAGCATAGTGCCTATTCTCCGTTCATAACCTTCCTTGCGGTCTTCGTAAACCTCGTGTCCAAGATGTATGCGAAAAGTCTCCTCCCTTTCGCGGGTATATATAATATAAGGTGTCTTTTTCCCGGGTATATAGTGAAGAATCTGACGGCGGGAAAGGAAGACCAGCGTATCATAAACCTGCTGGCGGGTCAGACCGGCACGAAATGCCAAGGTGTCCTCATTAATGTACACATAATCCGAGAACAGTCCGGTATATGAGCGGAGAATCACCCGGAGCAGCCGTTCGGTATCGGGATTCTGCTCATTAATGCGGTAAAGTTCATCTCTCTGTAAGGTAAACATCAGGCGGGACGCATTATCCTGCTCATCTGTATATTCCAAATAGCCTGCACGGGTCAGTATCTTCAAGGCACTATCAGTCCGGACAGGATAATGCTTGAAATTCCGGCAAAACTCATCCATATTGAAGGCGAATGTGCATCCTGCCCCATATCCCATCGCCACCTGACAGTAACAACAGACGTCTTCGTACACCTTTCGTATGTAGTCTTTCTCAGGAAACGTGTCGCTGACACGACGTTTAAGCGTCACCTTATCCTTTTCACAGAAAAGCAAAACGGCATACGCCTTTTGTCCGTCTCTTCCTGCCCGGCCTGCTTCCTGAAAATATGCCTCAGGAGAGTCAGGCACATCGGCGTGAATGACCAGACGCACGTCCGGCTTGTCAATCCCCATGCCGAAAGCGTTGGTTGCAACCATGACACGGAATTTCCCAGCAAGCCATGCACCCTGCCGCCTGTCTTTTTCCTCATCACTCAGTCCGGCATGATAGAAGGTGGCGGTGATCCCGTTCCGTTCCAGAAGGACGGCTATCTCTTTCGTCTTTCTCCGGCTCCGAGTGTACACTATGGAAGAACCGCCCACAATTTCCAGGATATGAAGCATCTCGCTATCCTTATCTTCCGCTCTGCGAACCACATAAGCCAGATTTTTCCGTTCGAAACTCATGCGGAACACATTCTTTTCGCGGAACTCCAGTCTGGACTGAATATCGTCCACCACTTCAGGAGTGGCTGTAGCTGTCAGCGCCAGAACCGGCACACCGGGAAGGAGCTTGCGTATTTCCGCTATCCCCAGATAGGCAGGCCGGAAATCGTATCCCCACTGTGAGATGCAGTGAGCCTCATCGACAGTTATCATCGACACGTCCATATGACGGAGCTTGACCCTGAAGATGTCGGTGGACAGGCGTTCTGGAGATACATAAAGAAACTTGTATCCGCCGAGTATGCAGTTCTCAAGAGCCACAAGTATTTCTTCGCGCGTCATACCGGAATATACAGCGGTCGCCTTTATCCCACGTTCGCGCAAACCGCGCACCTGATCCTTCATCAAAGCGATGAGCGGAGTGACTACCAAACACAGACCCGGCACCGCAAGGGCTGGAACCTGAAAGGTGACAGACTTACCTCCGCCCGTAGGCATCAGCCCCAACGTGTCCCTCCCCTCTCCTATGCTACGTATAATTTCCTCCTGAATACCACGAAAACTGTCATATCCCCAATATTGTTTCAATATATCGACATATTCAGGCATACACGTCAGAAATTCTTGCTCGGTTTGATATCTTCAATCTGCAACTGTATCTCCCCACGCTTATGGGTGTTTTCCTCAATCGTATAACAAATATTGAACGACTGCTTCGACTTTATGAATCTCACCTGCGAACTTTGTCCGAAAGCGATGCCGTTCATCACATTGTTCGACTTGTTATCCACCAGCTCCAGTTTAATATGTTCCTGTCCGCGTCCAACCACCTTGCTTGTCCCGTAATCATACACATTCAATGTGGCAAAGACCGGCTTGTGGTTGTCAGGACCGAACGGATTGAACTTTTTCAGGTCGAAAAAAAATTTTGGAGTGATATCCCTGAAATCAAGCTGAGCATCAATGTCTATCGTAGCGCTGGTCTGTTCGGGAAGTATATGTTCGGTGACATATTCCTCGAACCGTCTTGAGAACTCCGGCACGTTCTCCACCTTCATCGACAACCCTGCCGCATAGGTATGTCCGCCAAAATTTTCCAGCAGGTCACGGCAATATTCAATGGCCTTATACACATCGAACCCGGAGACCGAACGGGCAGAACCTGTGGCCAGTTCACCGGTACGTGTCAGCACCACTGCTGGGCGGTAATATATTTCCGTCAGACGGGAGGCGACGATACCTATCACACCTTTATGCCAAAGTTCATTAAACAGTACGATCGAACGCCGTTCCGACAAGTCCGACAGCTGTTTCACTATGTTGTTCGCCTCTTCCGTCATGTTCTTGTCCAAATCCTTGCGGGCCTCATTATACCGGTTTATCCGGTGACTCTTTTTCAGTGCGGAAGGGAAGTCCTTCTCCACCAGCAGGTCGACCGCCTCCTTGCCGTTCTGTATCCGTCCGGAAGCATTGATGCGGGGGCCTATCTTGAATACGATATCACTCATCGTGATTTCCCTGTCAGTAAGTCCGCATACATCGATTATGGCCTTCAGTCCCACACTCGGATTTGAATTCAGTTGGCGCAGGCCGTGATATGCCAGCACGCGGTTTTCCCCCATAACCGGAACAATATCCGAGGCAATACTTACGGCGACAAGGTCAAGCAAAGGCACAAGCTGATGGAAATCAATACCATTGCTCATTGCAAACGCCTGCATGAACTTGAATCCCACACCACATCCCGACAGGTGCTCATACGGATAGGTTGAGTCAAAGCGCTTGGGATTAAGTATTGCCACAGCACCGGGCATCACATCATCGGGAACATGATGGTCACAGATGATAAAGTCTATGCCTTTCTCCTTAGCATAAGCGATCTCCTCTACCGCCTTGATGCCACAGTCCAATACAATCACTAGCTTCACGCCGGACTCGTACGCATATTCCACACCTTTCTTCGACACTCCATAGCCTTCCTCATAACGGTCAGGTATATAATAGTCGATATTGGAATAAAAACGCTGAAGAAACTTATACACGAGCGACACGGCCGTCGTGCCGTCCACGTCATAGTCTCCATATATCAGGATACGCTCCTTTCGCCCCATCGCAAGGTTCAGACGTTCCACCGCCTTGTCCATGTCATTCATCAGAAATGGCTCGTGCAAATCGCTCAACTGCGGGCGGAAGAACCGTTTGGCCTCAGCCGCACCCTGTATGCCTCTTTCCTGAAGCAGACGGCAAAGTATCGGACTGATACCAAGCTCGCGCGAAAGGGATATGGCTGCATCCCTCTGGATTGGTGTAGGAGGTTGATAATTCCATTTGTACTTCATTTATATATGTTTTTTCTTTCTTTTTCATGTTTTTCAGTGGATTTACGACCGGAACGAACATATTGCATTCCCGGACTTGTCCCATCATTTCGGAGGCGGACAAACTGATACGTACAGCTATCCTGTGACATGCCGACACACGTGCCACTTCAATCCGTAAAATTAATAAAAAAGGAAGAAAAATCGGCCGATTCTGCCTTAAAATTACAGAACCGGCCGATTATAATTTAAAATGAATCTATATATGAGACTCTTAGAGTCCTATTTTTTTTGCGATGTCAGCAGGAACAGCATCCTTATGAACCAGAATATTTATGGTTTTGTATTTGACAAAAGTTTTCGATACGTACCATATACCTTTGTATTTTCCGCTTAATCCCCATGAGTTCTTTATCATGTAATACTCCTTTCCGTTCTGATCCGTAGCGATACCATAAATCAGCATTCCATGGTCATCGGTAGTTTCCCAGTTGTCGAAAGCTTCCTGACGCATTTCCTGAGTCACCTCGATTTCAGGAAGCGGTTTGGAAGTCAGTTCCTTGCGCCTGTCCGTCGGGCTCATTCCCAACCAGCGTGCCATATCGGAACCGGTCAGTTCGGCACCCTTCTCCACATCAGGACAAACGGCAATGCCATCACGCGTAAAGCCTTCCTCACTGACATCGGCTCCCCATGCAAACGTATAACCGTTATCGATTGCATTATCCATAACAGCCATCAGTTCGTCAATAGGAAGATTGTATGAAAGTCCGTTACGCCAATTGTCAGGAATCTCTATATTGATTTTCTCATAGAAAGGATGATGCGTGAACGAAGTCAGCGACACATAATCATCCATGTCAAGACCCAGCACTTCGTCGGCAAACGAACGCGGCGAGTAGCTTTTTCCGTTATACGTAAACTCTTTCGGACATTCTCCCAGATAAGTGTCATAAATGGCCGACAGTCCCTTCTTCCACACCGGAGACAGTTTTTTCAGTTTGCCTTTTCCGATGGCATCCACATAGGCACCGGCCACCGCATCAAGTTCATTATGCACCGGCAAAGAATCGCCGTACATTATTCCGGGCATAGCTTCCTGCGGCACCATACCGTAATTCTTATAACAGTACACCATATCATAGAAGCTTCCGCCCGGCGCAAATGATGAATCACCGTGGTAACGCACATAATTAGCGGCTCTGTCTTCCATTGTCTTGTGTACTACGAACATTTCCGACAGATCAAATTCTCCCTTGCCCTGACGAAGCAGTTCCGCTTCGAGGAATCCCAAAGACGAGAACGACCAGCACGTGCTTGAGCGGTTCTGATTCTTGATTGACGTTATCGGGTTTTCTTTCACAGTAGTAAACACAAATCCTTCTTCTGCCTTGTCCTTCTTAGATCCCTTAGCATATACACCTCCCACACAAAGGCTCAATGCAAGCAATACGAGTGTTTTGTTCATTGTTTTTTTTGTATTTATGATTCAACTTAATATGCAAGGTGTGATGCCGATGTTTCCATACCTTACCTGTCACCGCAAAATTAGAGAATCAGCATGAGATAATCAAACTTTAACTGCGGTTTTTCAACAAAAGTATTTCTTAATGCACCATTAAAGCCGAAAACTTTCGTCCTTTTCACATTTTTCCATGCTGAAAATATGAAAATTGACTTCAATTATTGTATTTTTGCGACAAGACGAAATAAGACTAAATGCAAAATGGAAGAACTGAATGAGATCTTTCAAGCCGTACAGCTTGCTTCCCGGAAACTGGGAATGACAGATACGGAGAAAGTTAACAGCATACTGCGGGATGTCTCTGCCGAAATCGAGGCTGCCATTCCGGAACTTATTGAAGCAAACAAGAAAGACCTGGAGCGGATGGATCCCGCAAACCCCAAATACGACCGTCTGAAGCTGACCGATGCCCGCCTGCACGAGATAGCTTCCAACATGCGCGACGTGGCGGAACTGCCATCGCCGTTGGGAGTTGTCCTTGACGACAGAACACTGCACAACGGGCTTCATCTGAGGAAGGTCAGCGTACCATTTGGAGTCATAGGGACAATCTATGAGGCACGTCCGAATGTCAGCTTCGATGTGTTCGCGCTATGCTTTAAGAGCGGAAATGCCTGCATCCTGAAAGGCGGAAGCGATGCTGACTGTTCCAATCGCGCCATCGTATCACTGATACACAGGGTATTGGAGCGTTCCGGTATCGAGCCGTATGTAGTGACACTGCTTCCCTCCACACGCGAGGCGACAGCGGCATTGCTACATGCCGAGAAATACGTGGATCTGATAATCCCGCGCGGAAGCGGAGAACTGATACGATTTGTCAGAAAGGAAGCGACTGTGCCTGTCATAGAGACAGGAGCAGGGATATGCCACACCTATTTCGACAAGGACGGAGACATTGGAAAAGGAGCCGCAATCGTCAACAACGCCAAGACACGCCGCGTAAGTGTGTGCAACGCACTCGACTGCCTGCTGATCCATAAAGATCGGCTGTCCGACCTGCCTGCACTGTGTGCCCCGCTCCGGACAAGCAATGTGACGATTTATGCGGACGAGGAGGCATGGGACGCACTGAACGGAAAATTTCCGACAGATTTGCTGGCACATGCGGACGAGCACAGTTTCGGGACAGAATTTCTTGACTACAAGATGGCTGTCAAGACAACAGGCAGCGTCGAAAGCGCAGTTTCCCACATTTATATATATGGATCGAAACACAGCGAATGTATCGTAACTGAGAACAGGGAAACGGCCGCCTATTTTCTGCGTGCCGTAGATGCCGCCTGTGTATATGCGAATGCGCCCACATCATTCACGGACGGAGCGCAGTTCGGACTGGGAGCGGAAATAGGGATAAGCACACAAAAGCTTCATGCACGAGGACCGATGGGACTGCGGGAAATGACTTCCTACAAATGGCTCATAGAAGGAAACGGGCAGACACGCCCGTAACAGAATATTTTCAAAAACCAATATAAATGCCGATATGAAAACATACACGAATGTCTTCGACTTGGGAGACCTGAATACTGCACTTGCGGAAGCGTTTGAGATAAAGAAAGAGCGTTATAAATATGAAGCACTGGGCAGGCACAAGACCTGTCTGCTGATTTTCTTCAACAACAGCCTGCGGACGCGCCTGAGCACACAGAAAGCCGCACGCAACCTGGGCATGGACGTGATTGTGCTTGATGTGAATCAGGGCGCATGGAAACTTGAGACTGAACGTGGGGTGGTAATGGACGGAGACAAGAGCGAACACCTGCTGGAAGCTATTCCTGTCATGGCTTCCTACTGCGACATCATCGGGGTACGTTCGTTCGCACGGTTTGAAAGCCGTGAAGATGACTATACGGAAAAAATCCTGAACCAGTTCATCCAGTATTCCGGCAAGCCGGTATTTTCCATGGAAGCTGCCACAGGGCATCCATTACAGGCTTTTGCCGACCTGATTACCATCGAAGAGTATAAAAGGAAAGAACGCCCAAAAGTGGTATTGACATGGGCTCCACATCCGCGGGCACTGCCACAGGCGGTTCCAAACTCGTTTGCCGACTTCATGAACGAAGCCAATGTGGATTTTGTCATCACGCATCCGCACGGATATGAACTCGACCCGAAATTCGTGCGCGGAGCCAAAGTGGAATACGACCAGATGAAGGCTTTCGAAGGAGCCGAATTCATATATGCGAAAAACTGGGCATGTCCCGGCGTCACTAATCCGGAAGACTACGGCAAAGTGCTCAGCAAGGACATGAGCTGGACTGTGGACAAGTCACACATGGACGTGACCGACAATGCTTTCTTCATGCATTGTCTTCCTGTGCGCCGCAATATGATCGTCACCGACGATGTTATCGAAGCGCCTACCTCTCTGGTAATCCCCGAAGCAGCCAACCGCGAAATCTCGGCAACGGTTGTACTGAAACGGATGCTTCAGGGTTAGAAAGTCATAAATACAGAAGGAGAAAGACGGACTGTCACTCGCACAGAATCAGTGAAAGGATATCAAACGGGACTTCGGAAAGCCTGCCGGCAGGCTTTCCGTGAAACTCGTCTTTCAAATCGAGCATGAATATGTTACGCAGGTATTTCTTCAGGAAATCAGTCTGTTCCGCAAGGAACGGGCCGCCAGTCATATACAGTATGTCCTTCTCCTGATCCATCCCAAGTTGCTTCCATGCGTTAAGCAGATAGTAATTTTTGTCGTCCATGCCCGTAGTCTGGTACGTATTTACCAGCGTAAGTCCCTGGTGCATGAATGCCAGCACGTCGATGTCTCCCGGACGGGATATGACAAACATCATTCCTGATTCGCACTCTCTGTTGCGTGTCCTGACGGTCAGGTATTCGATAACCGGACTGATCGATGCAAAAAAGCGCGCATTCGGGAAACGGTCGGACAGGAGCTGGTGGGTCAGCTTGTCGATGGCAAACAGAACCGCCACATTACTCTTGCCCAATATGTTACACAGGATAATCTCATTGTTCCGTTGCGGGAGATTCTGATAGAAAAGCATTTCTGTCCGGTCATCCTCATAAAGCTCAAAGGGCACCGGCGTATATCGCGGAGTATGGACTATGATGTTTACTTCCCGATAAGTCCGTCCAAGCTCTTCTGCCTGAGCCAGAAATTCTTTCACGTTTGCCGCCATAGAGTGACGGAGAGTCACATGGAAGTTGCGGAAAATCATCCCGTCCCCGCCGTCAGACGAATAGGCGGCAAGAGAAAAGCCGTCCGTACTGAGACGGAGTGATAATGTGTCTTGTTCCTGTCGGTCGAGTTCTGCCATCTGTAATTAGGGTTGTTTCCATCCTGTCAGTAACATTTACAGGCATTTTGCCGCTGACTGTCGGATTTTTGCTATATATTCGTGCGACAAATATACGGATTTTTTTATTGACGATATGCTGACAGACGAGTTGTCACGACAAATCAGGCTGAATTTTCCGCACCGGCCCACTTCTGACCAGGAACAGGCCATGCAGCTGTTTGCCCGGTTCCTGCTGTCGCCTTCGCCGGAAACCGCCTTCGTCATGAAAGGATATGCCGGCACAGGAAAGACACTGCTGCTCGGTGCATTGGTAAAGACGCTCGATGAACTGAACAGGAAATATGTGCTACTTGCGCCGACAGGAAGGGCTGCAAAGGTATTCGCACGCAGTTCACGCCGGACTGCCTACACTATTCACCGACGGATATACCGGCAACGGACATTCTCGAACAGCACGGACAACTTTGTTCTCGCAGACAATCTCTCCGCCAATACGCTGTTCATAGTCGATGAAGCCTCGATGATAGCCAACGAGGGAGTGTCGGGAGCATCGTTCGGAACGGGACACCTGCTCGACGACCTGGTGCAGTATGTGTATAACGACAGAGGATGCAGGCTGATGCTGATAGGAGACACAGCCCAGCTACCTCCTGTGGGAGAAGACGAAAGCCCTGCCCTGTCGGTACAGACACTGGAAGGGTACGGCCTGAACGTTATCGGATGCAGCCTGACACAGGTGGTACGTCAGACGGAAGGTTCGGGGATACTGCATAATGCTACGGCCTTAAGGGGGATGATTGCCGCCGGGGACTGGTTTTCCCTGCCTGTAATACGGACAAAAGGCTTCCCGGACATTAAGATAGTGGCTGGAAATGAACTTGTAGAAACGATAAGCGACAGCTACGACCGCGTCGGAATGGACGAGACCATTGTCATATGCCGTTCAAACAAACGTGCAAACCTGTACAACAAGGGAATACGCGGTACCATACTGTACAGGGAGGACGAGCTGAACGCGGGAGACATGCTGATGGTGGCAAGAAACAATTATTTCTGGGGAAACGGCTGCAAGGAATTCGATTTCATAGCCAACGGAGACGTAGCGGAGGTGCGACGGGTGCGACGGGTAAGCGAGATGTACGGCTTCAGGTTTGCCGATGTCATGCTGTCATTTCCGGATTATCATGACCTTGAGCAGGAAGCGAAAATCCTGCTCGACACGCTTCACAGCGATGCCCCCTCACTGACGAAGGAGCAGGGTGAGGCTCTGTTCAACAATGTCATCGCAGACTATGCCGACATCACGACCAAACGGGAACGGATGAAAAAGATGAAGGAGGATCCCTATTACAATGCGTTGCAGGTGAAATATGCCTATGCCGTTACATGCCATAAGGCGCAGGGAGGACAATGGAAACATGTATTCGTTGATCAGGGATACATGACAGAAGATATGCTTTCGCCCGACTATTTCCGCTGGCTATACACATCCTTCACGCGTGCCACAGAAAGGCTTTATCTGGTGAACTGGCCGGAAAGCCAGACAGAAAAGGGCCTCTGAATCACAGATCCTGCCGGATATACAATAACAGACTGCCTCCACGCATGGAAGCAGTCTGTTATTATTATCAGGAATGACACCGATCAGTCGATATCCGATACAGGAGATGGAGCTGAAGCGGAAGGATTGTTGTCATCTTCTGTCAGAGCCTTGTTGGACGTGATTTCGTTCTGCGGAATACGCCACAACAGGATGTCTGAGCCTGCAGCGATGTTATATACGCTTGAAGCATCGGGGAAACCGGCACCACGGCGGTCAACATCCTTGTTCAGACGCATGATATCGTACCAGTTCAGGCCCTCGCCCCAAAGCTCGATACGGCGCTGACGGTACACTTCCTCCTGAATGTCAGCGGCTGAAGATGCCGTACACGTATAGCTTGGGTCACGATAAGAGGTTATGAAATTTTCCAGCGTGCTCTTTGCCGTTCCGGTCTGTCCGTTCATGGCCTGTGCCTCGGCAAGGATGAGATACATCTCCTCGATACGCATCAAAGGGATGTCATTGGCATTGGTAGAAGTATATAACTCACCATTATACGGGGCGAACTTCACCTGTGTGTACGCGCCGAAGCCGGCATAGTCGACCACGCAATACAGCTGGTCTGAAGTCAGGTTCGCAGAGTTGAGATTCTCATCCAGCCACCAGCCCTTGCGGACATCGGTGTCGGGAATGGTCGCGAATAGCGCTTTGTTGATTTGCTTTCCGCCGGAATACCATGCATATCCATAGTTGAACGAGCCCATGTGAGAGATCCAGTTGACAATACCTGAAGACACCACGTCATCCGTTTCATTGATCAATATACCCCACATCCAGTTAGGTTCGTCAATATCCGAGAAAGCCGGTCCCGTCACCTCGCTTATGGTAGCAGGAGTGGCATCGGTCAGGTTGATGGCCTTCTGTGCAGCTTCGGCAGCTTCCTCCCATTCCTGCTTGGTAAGGTGTACACGGGCACTCAGACCGTAAGCCACCGCCTGGTCTATGTAACGGCGGTCATCGCGACTCTCACCTGCGCTTTCAGATATCTCAAGATAACTGATGGCGGACTCCAGGTCGGATTCTATCTGTTCATAGACTTCCTTAACAGTGGCGCGCGGTGCCCCGTTTTGTGTTACCTCCTCTATATTGACATCTGTAATCAGAGGCACGCAGGGATCGGATTCATGCCCAACGTAATTGAACTGGTACAGCTGGGCGAGAACAAAATAGCCATATGCACGTGCCGCCAAAGCCTGCCCCATATAATGCTGTTCTTCGGCATCGTCCGATTCCGGGTCGAGCGAGATGATTGCATTGTTTGCCGAAAAGATGATGTTATACAGGTCGTTCCACACCATCTGGCATTCGTACGACGTATAAGAACGGTCAGAATAGTCCAGGCTGTTGCCCTGCCAGTTGTATCCGTTGTCTTCACTTACCACGTCCATTCCGTTGGCATCCGTACAGAGCATAATCGTCGGATAGCCTATGTCGTTATGGCGTGCGGCACCCAATGATGAATAGTTTGGTTCATACTGGCTGAACTGGGCGTAGATGGTATTGATAGCAGCCTGAGTACGTTCAGGATTCAGCTCATATACTTCCGATTTCTGGTCATCCGTTACGGTGTCTCCTTCCGGAAAAGTATCCAAGTCCTGACACCCGGCAAAAATCATGGAGGTAAGCAGGCCGGATGCGAATATATATTTTGTCTTCATATTATTCTAATGATATGTGCTTAATTAAAATGTCAAGTTAATGCCTCCCGAAATGGTCCGGATGGGTGTATAGATGGCTGTTGTTGCCGTTGTATAGCTCTGGCGCGGGTCAAGTCCCTTGCGTGCTGAGATGAATCCTACGTTGTCCGCCGTAAAGTAGATACGCAGCTTGTCAATCATCAACTTCTGAGTCAAATTTTTCGGAAGCGTATATCCGACTGTTATATTATTGATGTTCAGATAGTTTGAGCTTGTCAAGAAACGGGTTGAAGTAGAGTTGGCATAACGGTCCTGAGAATCCAGACGCGGCACGTCGGTATCGGTGTTGGTCGGCGTCCATGCGTTCAGTATGTCAGTGCTCCAGTTGTTTCCGGCGTATGAGCTGTTGCCGCTGTGCATAAGGCGCTGATATCCGGAGTCATAAATCTGTCCGCCCAACTGATAGGAGAACGAGATGGAAGCATCGAATCCGTAAGCAGAGATGCTTGTTCCGAAACCTCCGTACACATCCGGCATCATGTCATCGGTAGCCACACGGTAGTTTTCTGCATCGCTGTAGTCAGTGGTCTTGTAGCGTTCACCCGTATCCGAGTCAGTTGTCCAGTAAAGAGCCTCACCGGTATCCGGGTCCACTCCTGCATATTCCACCAGATACATACGGTACATGGAATAGCCTTCTTCGTAGATGTAGTTGCCGTCTATCAGGACACCTTCCAGATCATCGTGCAACTTGTTGATCTTGTTCTTGATGAAAGTGGCGTTCAGATTAACGTCCCACGTTACATTTCTGTTGCGTATGATAGTATAGCTCAGATCCAGCTCGAAACCGGAGTTGGTCATCGAACCTACGTTCATCGGTATGGAGGTGTAGCCAAGACTGCCTGCTGTCGGCATGTTGTAAAGCATGTCCGTTGACTTCCGTCCGAAATACTCCAACGTACCGTTCAGCCTGTTCTTGAGCATGGCAAACTCTACACCCACATTGTATGATGTGGTGGTCTCCCATGTCAGGTCAGGATTACCCTTGTAATAGAGCACACCGTCGGAGAACACGCCGTTTGCTCCGCTTATGGAGTACTGGTCGATATACGGATAATAGTTCTTAGTGGTGGAATCATAAAGAATGTCATCATTTCCCTGCTGACCGAAAGAAAGCTTCATTTTCAGCATATCAATCCAGGAAATATCCTTCATGAAATCTTCCTTGCTGATGACCCATGCCGCACTTGCCGACCAGAAGTTACCCCAGCGGTTGCCCGGAGCGAAACGTGAGGAAGCGTCGCGACGGAAAGACACGTTGCCGATGTACTTGTCGTCATACGAATAGTTGACACGTGCGAAAATACCTCGTGTAGCATACGTATTCTTGTAGCCATCAAGAGAATAATTGTCAATCACGTTGCCCAGATAGTAGCTTTCAGGATTGTACAGATTGGTTCCGTATCCACCCAAATAAGTATATTCGTAATTATAACCGTCATAACCTGCGGTAATGTCGAAATGGTGGATGTTGTCGATGGAGAACTGGTAGTCGGCTACATACTGCTGGTCAAAACCGAACTCACGCATATGTACCTGTTGGGCAGTACCGCCATAAGAGGCACTCTGGCCCATATACGCATTTCCCAAATCATTGTAGCGTGTGTTGTCCACATGAATACCGTAACGAGCCGTGATGCTAAGTCCCTTCAATGGGGTGATTTCCGCATACCAGTTGGCATTGAGGATATCCATAAGGTATTCGGTCTTGTTGTAGATAAGGTCTCCCGCAGGGTTAGAGATACTCATGAACGAACGACTGAAATTGGTGCTTGTCCCGTCACCGTAATCATACACCTTGCGTCCGTTGTTCGTCATGATTTGCCCGTCAGCACTACGCACGTACATCGGATAAATGGGAGCGATATAGTTGGCAATATAGAATGCGTTACCGCTGGAAGACGTACTGGTCTGCTCGCCGGGATATGAACTGTTGGAGTTGGTATATCCCATGTTGGCACCAACCTTCAACCAATCGGCCACCTTATAGTCACCGTTCAGACGTCCGGTGTAGCGCGTGAATGCCGAACCGTCGATGATTCCCTGGTCATCCAGATATCCTAATGAGAAATAAATTGTCCCGCGGTCATTGCCACCTGATACGCTGACGTTGTACTCCTGACGCAGCTTGTTCTTGAACATTTCCTTCTGCCAGTTGTCCGGAGTATAATAATATGTGCCGTCAGAATACCCCAGTGTCGCGTTCGGGTTGATACGTCCGTCAGTACCGATAAAGTCCTCACCGTCAGGAACCGTGTACACCTGATATCCCACACCGCCTGAGGAATTTCCGAATATGGTGGAATTGGCATATGCATGTGCGGTAGCCTCGTCATATCCCAGATTGTACATTCCGCCATTCTTCAATGCCTGATAAACCAGTTCCATGTACTGGTCTGAACTTCCTATCACGTCATAGTTGGTTACAGCACGCGAATTCACACCCCACTTGGCATCGAAATTAACACGGGCTTTCCCTGACGAACCTTTTTTCGTGGTAATCATGATGATACCATTGGCTCCACGTGCTCCGTAAAGAGCTGTAGATGCTGCATCCTTCAGCACGGTAATGCTTTCTATATCCTGTGAGTTCAGTGAAGAAAGGTCACCATCGAAAGGTACGCCATCGACCACATACAACGGATCGGTACCTGCATTGATAGATCCCACACCGCGTATGCGCACTTTGGCAGACTCACCCGGCTGTCCGTTACTGCTCTGGATCTGCACACCTGCCACCTCACCGGAAAGAGCGTTTGTAATATTTGAGACCTGTCTCTTTTCGATTTTTTCAGCCTTCATCACACCTGCCGATCCCGTGAATGTTCCTTTCGTCGACGTTCCGTAAGCTGTCACCACAACTTCGTCCAGCACTTCGGCGTCCGACCGCATCACGATATTCATAA
>CAZSYY010000042.1:0-14653 GCA_964611375.1 uncultured Phocaeicola sp.
TTGTTTAGAAACAGCAAGAGGCCAACTTCAAAATCTCTTTTGAGTCGGCCTCTTTCATTATTGGTATAAGTTCGGATTAGAGTTTCGGACCGGCAGCAACCAAAGCTTTTCCGGCTTCGTTTCCTGTAAACTTGACGAAGTTCTTGATGAAACGTCCGGCCAGATCCTTAGCCTTCTCTTCCCACTGTGAAGCATCGGCATAAGTGTCGCGCGGATCAAGGATGTTAGGATCTACGCCCGGCAGTTCAGTCGGAACAACGAAATTGAAGTACGGGATAGTCTTTGTCGGAGCCTTGTCGATAGAGCCGTCCAGGATGGCATCGATGATACCGCGGGTATCGCGAATAGAGATACGCTTTCCTGTACCGTTCCAGCCTGTGTTCACCAGATAAGCCTTCGCGCCAACCATCTTCATCTTCTTTACCAGTTCTTCTGCATACTTGGTCGGGTGCAAGCTCAAGAAAGCCTGTCCGAAGCAAGCTGAGAATGTCGGGGTCGGTTCTGTGATTCCACGTTCCGTACCGGCCAGCTTAGCGGTGAATCCTGACAGGAAGTAGTACTGAGCCTGGTCCTCGTCGAGGATAGATACAGGAGGCAATACTCCGAATGCATCTGCAGACAGGAAGATAACCTGCTTTGCGTGAGGACCCTTGGAAACCGGTTTAACGATATTGTTGATGTGGTTGATAGGATAAGATACGCGGGTGTTTTCTGTTACGCTCTTGTCAGCGAAGTCGATCTTGCCTTCTGCGTCAACGGTTACATTTTCCAGCAAGGCGTCACGCTTGATGGCGTTGTAGATATCAGGCTCTGATTCCTTGTCCAGGTTGATAACCTTGGCATAGCATCCGCCTTCGTAGTTGAACACGCCTTCGTTGTCCCATCCGTGTTCGTCGTCGCCGATCAGCTTGCGCTTCGGGTCAGTTGACAGGGTTGTCTTTCCTGTACCTGACAGACCGAAGAAGATGGCTGTGCTTGTCTCGTCCATGTTGGTGTTTGCAGAGCAGTGCATGGAAGCGATGCCGCGCAGCGGGTTGAAGTAGTTCATCATAGAGAACATACCCTTCTTCATCTCACCACCGTACCAGGTGTTAAGGATAACCTGCTCCTTGGTGGTCAGGTTGAATACGACTGCGGTTTCAGAGTTCAGGCCAAGTTCCTTGTAGTTCTCAACTTTGGCTTTGGATGCGTTGTAAACGATAAAGTCAGGCTCGAATGATTCCAGTTCTTCCTCAGAAGGACGGATGAACATGTTTGTCACGAAATGAGCCTGCCAAGCCACTTCCATGATGAAACGTACGCAGAGGCGTGTTGCAGGGTTTGCTCCGCAGTAGCCGTCAACCACATACAGTTTCTTGTTGGAGAGTTCCTTTGCAGCCAGATCCTTCAGCACGTTCCATGCCTCAGTAGTTACAGGCTTGTTGTCGTTTTTGTATTCGTCGGAAGTCCACCATACGGTATTTTCGCTGGTAGCGTCCTTAACCAGGAATTTATCTTTGGGAGAACGACCTGTGTAGATACCGGTCATTACATTTACAGTACCCAGTTCAGTAACCTGACCTTTTTCATAGCCTTCCAGACCGGCTTTTGTCTCTTCTGCGAACAAAACGTCATAAGAAGGATTGTGCACAATCTCTACGGTTCCATTGATACCGTACTTCGTAAGATCTAAATTTGCCATTGTTAATTGATTAATTTGGTTATTTTATCAAATGATTGATTGCATACACATAAGCCTTGCAGTTCGTACAAGATGTTGTCAAACATTTTATATTCCCCTTTTGGCAGTGCAAAAGTAGCAGATATTTTTTTATCCTAATTATTTATTACTGAAAAAAATCCGTAATTGACCAAAGTTTTATACTTGTATAACAAAATTGTCAAATCCGCTTAGCAAATCAAATTTATTTCGTTTCTTTGCAGTCGGATATATCTTTGTAGTGACTGTGACAAATCCGATGAAGCTATTATGAAAATAACCGATTTCAACTCACACAATTCCATCCTTAATCAGTTCTTGTCAGAACTCCGTGACGTGAATATCCAGACTGACAGCATGCGCTTCCGCCGAAACGTAGAACGGATAGGGGAGATTATGGCATACGAGATCAGCAAGGAACTGACTTACTGTCCGCGCACTGTGCAGACTCCTCTGTCTGCTGCAATGGAAAATGTCCCTGCCGAGCAGCCTGTCCTTGCGACGATTCTACGGGCTGGCATACCGTTGTATCAGGGGTTTCTGAATTTCTTTGATCATGCACAAAATGCATTTGTGTCCGCTTACCGGAAGTATGTCGATGAAGAACACTTTGACATCCACATTGAGTACATCGCTTCTCCGCGTCTGGACGGCAAGATTTTGATTCTCACTGATACCATGCTTGCCACAGGCGCATCGATGGAATATGCTTACGAGGCGTTGCTGACGAAGGGGGAACCGGCTTATATACACATTGCCTCAGTCATTGCCAGCCGGCAGGCCGTCGAGCACATCTGTAAGGTGTTCCCCGACAGCAAGACATCCTTATGGTGCGGCACTATCGATCCTGAACTGAACCTGCATTCGTATATCGTTCCAGGTCTTGGCGATGCAGGTGATCTGAGTTTCGGGGAAAAAGAGTAATACAAAAAATGTTACAGGCAACTGCATTGATGCAAGACAGCCTGTAACATTCATTTTACAGTCGATTCCTTATTTCACTTCCCATGTATCGTTTGTGTCGAGAAGTTCGGCAAAGGTATGGTAGTTTTTCTTGGTAGAAACTTCCCTGATCTGTTCCTGTACCGAGTCATCATATGTCGGAGCCTCCACATCGCGTATTACTCCAAGAGCTATCGGGAAATCAGGACCTTCCATAAGAGCCAGTTTCAACTGGAGGGTGTGGTCCTCACAATGTGCGTCATGAACCAGAATGTCTTTTTCAGTCACTCCGTTTTCGCCCACCTTCACCACTTTCAGACCGAAGCCTTCCTGTGCCAGTCCATACTCCTTGTTTGGTCCAAACAGCATCGGCTTGCCGTGTTCCAAATAGATGGCATTACGCTCACGGTCTTCTTTCTTGGCTATTGCATTGTGCGTCCCGTCATTGAAGATGACACAGTTCTGCAGCACCTCGACCACAGAAGTCCCCTTATGTCTTGCCGCCGCCTTCAATACCTCTACTGAAGGCCCGCCGTCAACGGCTGCACAGCGTGCAAAAAAGCGTCCGCGTGCACCGAAGCACAGTTCGGCCGGACGGAAAGGATCTTCCACAGTGCCGTAAGGTGATGACTTGCTGACGAATCCGCGTGCCGATGTGGGGGAGTACTGCCCTTTTGTCAGTCCGTATATGCGGTTATTCAGCAATATGATGTTGATGTCCACGTTACGCCGGATGGCATGGATGAAATGGTTTCCGCCAATGGCGAGTCCGTCACCGTCACCGGAGACCTGCCAGATGGTAAGATCAGGATTGGCAACCTTCGTCCCTGTGGCTATGGCTGCAGCTCGTCCATGTATGGTGTGCATACCGTATGTATTCATATAATAAGGTAGTCGGGAGGAGCATCCGATACCGGAGATTACCGCAATCTCATGGGGTGGGACTCCTATTTCGGCCAGTGCCTTGTGGAAAGAGTTCAAAAAGGCGTGGTCTCCACATCCCGGACACCAGCGTGGCTGTCCGGACTTATAGTCTGCTGCTGTATATTTCGTTTCGTTCATGATTTTCTTCCTCCTTCTTGTTTAAAATAGCTTAGAAAAGGCATCTGTCAGCTCCTGTACGACAAACGGCTGTCCTTTCACCTGGTTGAACTGATGCAGGTGAATGCCTTCTATTTTCATCCTGAGATAACCGGCAAACTGTCCCATGTTCTGTTCTGCCACCACTATCCGCTTGAAGTGTCTCAACACCTCTTCCGTATTCTTAGGCAGCGGATTGATGAACCGGAAATGAGCCAGGGCCGTTTTCTTTCCTTGTGCGTTAAGTGTATCCATTGCCGAATGCAGATGCCCGTATGTTCCTCCGAATCCGACTATCAGCAGGTCGGCATCCGGATCGCCCTCCACTTCAAGCAGAGGAATCGAATCGGCTATCTTCGCCACCTTCTCTGCACGCAGTTGCGTCATCAGGTGATGGTTTTCAGGTTCTGTAGAGATGGCTCCCGTTTCGTTGCTCTTTTCAAGTCCCCCTATACGGTGCATGAAGCCTTCCATTCCCGGTTTTGCCCAATAGCGGACACCGGTTTCCGGATTGCGCATGAACGGAGTCCATGTATCTGCCATGTCGGGAGTGACATACGGAGGACAGATGTCGGGATATTCATTCATGTCAGGCAAGCGCCATGCAGCCGAGCCGTTGGCTATGTACGCATCAGAGAGTAGCACGACCGGAGTCATGTGTTCCAATGCTATCTTGCAGGCATCGTATGCGGCGTCGAAACAGTCTGTCGGTGAGGATGCAGCGATTACCGGCATCGGGCTTTCCCCGTTCCGTCCGTAGAGCACCTGGAGCAAATCGGTCTGTTCCGATTTGGTTGGCAGGCCTGTGGATGGGCCTCCGCGTTGTACGTCGACAATCACCAAGGGAAGTTCCGTTATCACCGCCAGGTTCATGGCTTCGCTTTTCAGACAGATTCCCGGGCCGGAAGTGGTGGTTACTGCCAATGCTCCCGCAAATGCTGCTCCCACAGCCGATGCGCATCCCGCAATTTCGTCTTCACATTGCACTGTCTTTACTCCCAGTGATTTGTGCTTTGCCAGCTCATGCAGGATGTCTGTAGCCGGAGTAATGGGGTAGGAGCCTAAATATAGTTGCAGCCCGGCTTTTTCGGCAGCCGCCATCAGTCCGTATGCCGTAGCCTTGTTTCCGTTGATGTCCATATAACGGCCCGGACGCTTCTGTTCCTTGCTAGTCACCTTGTAGCTCATGGAAACGGATGCATGGGTGTTTTCTCCGAAATTATAGCCGTCATAAAGCACTTTGACATTTGCCTCGGCTATGGCCGGTTTCTTTGCGAATTTTTCGCGAAGAAGTTTTGCTCCTATGTTCACGTCCCTGTGAAAGAGCCAGCACACCAATCCCAAGGCAAACATGTTTTTCGTGCGTAGTATGGACTTGTTGTCCAGCCCGCTGTCTTTCAGACTTTCCTTGCACATGGAGGTAATGGAAGCCTCTATCACCTCGTTTTTTATACCTAATTCAGAGAACGGATTCTCAAGCTGGAATTTTGCCTTTTCAAGATCGCGTTTCGTAAACGAGTCAGAGTCGATGATGATTACTGCCTGCGGTTTGCAGAATTTATATTGTGTTTTGAGTGCGGCCGGATTCATAGCTACCAGAACGTCACATTTGTCACCGGGTGTATATACCTTTCCCGACCCGATGTGAACCTGAAATCCTGATACTCCTGTCAGTGACCCTTGTGGGGCGCGGATGTCTGCCGGATAGTCAGGAAACGTACTGATATCATTACCTTCAGTAGCCGAAATGTTCGAGAACATGTTGCCCGCCAGCTGCATACCGTCACCGGAATCGCCGGAAAAGCGGACTACAACATCGTCCAATTCTTTGATTGCATTTTCTTCTGCCATATTGTTCCTTTTTAAAGTTCACAAAATCAATCGGGTACAAAATTGGCGAAGTTTCGGTAAAAAACAAAATAAAAAGGAAGTTATTTTCAGAAATAAGTGACAAAGTGACGTTTTGAAAAGTTTTTTCCTCTAAAATTAGGCGTATATCAATAAAAAGATGTACCTTTGCAAAAAGGCTCTGTAGTTCAACGGATAGAACGCGGGTTTCCTAAACCTGAAATATGGGTTCGATTCCCATCGGAGCTACCAATATTAATGCTGTTGGTAATCAGTGCCTTTCTCTTCATAAATTTATTTTCTCCCCATTTTCGTTATGGATTCCTGTTACGGTATTGTCATCTAAAAGACGCCGGCATAACGCTCTTTTCCATTATTTTCACATATTACGAAACAGTAATATGAAAAATAATCGTTTAATTTATGAAAACCTTGTGTTGTTGTTTATAATTTAATGTGAAGCTTTGTGGTAATGAATAGGATAATTTTTATATGTGTGCTGATGCTTTTGTTGAGTGCTGTTTCCCTGCCGGCAGGAGCACAAAGCTACGGACAGATGTGGAAAGAAGTGGAGAGTCTGAAGAAGAAAGACCAACCGAAATCGGTGATATGTCAGGTAGAGAAGATTTATGTAAAAGCAGCAAGTGAAAAAAACGCACCACAGATGTTGAAGGCATTTCTGGTGCGTATGAAGGCGAAAACGGATATTTCTTTGGACAGCCTGTTCGGTGAAACGGAGACGTTGCGCCGATGGACTTTCGAGGAGAAGGACACTTTGACTCATGCGGTCCTTAATCACATCATGGCAGTAATTCAATTGGAGAAACAGCCGGCCGATGTGGACAGCGCAGTATGGTATTTCCGTGAATCACTGAAATATCCCTATGTTTTGGCAAAAGTTACGGCTGAAGAGTTTCGCCCGATGACGGAAAGTGGAAAATTGAGCGAGAAATATTATGGTAACACTATGCTTGACCTGTTGGTGCGACAGGCTATTTACAGGCTTTCCTGTAAATATGCGGATGTGAGCCGTAGCAAAGAATCCGGTCGTGCGGTGTTGGAACTGTATGACAGTCTGATAAGTTATTATGAAAAGTCAGGTAACCGTCAGGCGGAGCTTCTGACCCGTCTTTGCCTGCTTTCCTATCGTCAGGGAAGTGAACAGGTATCGCCTTTAAAGCTGTCCGGATCAGAAGAAAAAACTATGCTGGCCGAATGGATGGAAGAATATGCGGATGTAGAGGTTTGTGCTGCCGTATATGTGCAAATGACGGAAATATTTTATCGTGACAAGCAGTTTGTGGAAGCGATGCGGACGATTGAAGAAGGATTGAAACGCTATCCACAATCAGAATTTGCATCTGACTTGGAGGTTTATCGTCGCAGGATATTGAGTCCGTCTCTTCAAATGAGTACGGAATGGACCTATCCAAACGCGGATGCCATATTCAAAGTACAGTCGAAAAATCTGGCAGGAGTGACGCTGGAGGTATATCGTCTGGACTTGGAGGCTTCGTCTTCAGTTCTTGTCGGTGGAATGAAACGGAAAGCCATGGTGGAAGAATATGGTAAGATTATTGACAGGCAGCATTTTGCTCTGCCTTCTACACCTGAGTATAAAGATACGGTGAGTAGCTTTACTTATCGGATGCCCGATCCGGGAATTTATATGCTCAAGTCGGTACCGGACGGCTATAATGATAAGGAGGAATATGAGCTGGTTTATCTTTCTTCCTTGCAGATTATTTCTTTCCCGTTGGATGGAAAAGAAACGGAATATTATGTTGTAGACCGTATGACGGGGCATCCTGTTCCGGAGGCAGAGATTATGTTCTATACCGTTACGAATCCTGGAAACTATACTTTTTGCCGTTCGTTCAAGACTGATAATGGCGGGCGTGCGGTGGTTCCTGAGATGAAAGAGCGCAGGCTTTGGATTAATGCCCGTAAAGGGACTGACAATTTTATGCGTATCTATTATGTATCAAGTTCCGGACGCTTGTATGTTCCCTCTGAAAAAGGGGAGACTTATAGTACTCAACTTTATACTGACAGGGCGTTGTATCGTCCGGGCCAGACCATTTATGTGTCAGGAGTGGCTTACAGACAGGAGGGTGATGATACAAAAGTCCGTGACGGATGGAATTTTACTTTGACATTGCGTGACGCTAATGGTCGGGAGTTGTCGAAGAAGGAACTTGTGACAGATGATTTCGGAGGTTTCCGTGCCGAATTTCCTTTACCACAGTCTTTGCTTTTTGGCAACTTGCGTCTGGAGGCCGAGCATGGCAGCTGTGTCGTTCGTGTGGATGAGTATAAACGTCCTACGTTTGATGTGGTATTCCAATCGTATAATGATGCTTATGCCATGGGTGATACATTGTCGCTTGACGGAGTTGCCATGAATTTTTCAGGTGTACCTGTACGTGACGGCAAGGTACGCTATACTGTAACACGTTCGCAGGCATGGATTTGGAGGGCAGGCAGAACTTCCACAGAGATAATAGGGACGGGAGAAACACAGACTGATTCCAACGGTAAGTTTCACTTGGAAACGATTCTTCAGAAACCGGAGACGGGTATAGACAGATGGAATAGTTATTATATGTATGAAGTTACTGCTGACGTAGTGGATATGAACGGTGAATCTCAGTCGGGAAGTTTGTCACTGCCTGTGGGTATGCAGTCTATGGGTCTGATGATAGATGGTCTTCGTACGAAGGTGATGCGTGAGAAAAATGAGGAAATACAGTTTCTTGCACGTAATCTGAACGGTCAGTCTGTGTACGTAACAGTAAATTATCGTATTTATGCGATAGATGTGAATGATGAAAAAGGTCGGTTGGTCGCGCAGGGTGAGCAGTCATCGCATACGGCTTTCGTACTTGGACAGTTGTCTGACCTATCTTCAGGAAGATACCGTATGGAAATTTTCTCCACAGACAATCAGGGAAGAGAATGCCGGGCAGGACAGGATTTTGTGCTTTTTTCGAAAGAGGATGTTAATCCGCCTTATGAAACTGCGGAATGGTTCTATCAGGACGGTACGGAATTTAGTGAACAGAATCCCGTAACCTTGTATATTGGTTCGAGTGAAAGGGATGTGTGCGTATTTTATTCTGTCTTTTGCAGGGACAAAAGGATTCATTCAGAGCAGTTTATGTTGGGTAATGAGATCCGTAAGTTCGTTTATCCTTACAAAGAAGAGTATGGTGACGGCATTACGGTCAGTTTCTCTTTTGTCAGAAAAGGCGTTTTCTATACGAAACAGGTCTCTGTCACACGTCCGAAGCCGGATAAAAAGCTGACATTGAAGTGGAAAAGTTTCCGTGACAATCTTGTGCCTGGCGGACATGAAGAGTGGATACTGAATATTCTTGACAAGGACGGCAAACCGGCGGATGCACGTTTTTTCGTTACTTTATATGATGCGTCATTGGATCGTCTGGTCGATAACCGGTGGAGCTTTGGCTTGGAGTTTCGCCGTTATACTCCGTATGTACGTCCGCGAATGTACGGCATGAATGCCGGTTGTACCATGTATTCCACATTTTACAATCATTACAAGTCGGATGTTTATGATTTTGATTCTTTTGACGGTTACAGTCGTTTGTTTGTCCCGTCTTTGCGTAAGGAAACCATATACGACAGGGGAGGTAAGATATTTAATGCGCGTGGGGTGGATTCATCTGCCGGCTTATATCAGGCGGCAGCAAAAAATATGACTCAGGAAACGACACTTGATGAGGGATTTGAGGAGTATGGTGGAATGGAAAATGTCGTTCAGCCTGCATCGGTAGATTCTGAATCCGGTTATATTCCTTTGCGTGGCAATTTTGCCGAGACCGTTTTTTTCTGTTCCGACCTTCGTACAGATTCCGTCGGAGATGTCCGTATGGTATTTACCATGCCGGATGCGGTGACTGAATGGAGTCTTACAGGTATGGCGCATACACGAAATGTGGATTACGGACTGATTACAGCAATGGCAAGAACCGGCAAGCGGTTTATGGTGCAGCCCAACATGCCTCGATTTGTGCGTGTGGGCGATCGTGCCCTCATTGCGACTTTGTTGGACAATCTTTCCGGAGAGGCAATTTCGGGTACTGTCCGTATGCAGCTTATAAACCCGTTGGATGACAGCGTGGTATATGAGTCGGAACAGGCTTTTAGTGTAGAGGAAAATCGGAACGGGACGGTCTGTTTTGAATATGAAGTGACAGACAGATATGATGTGTTGGTATGCCGAATTGTGGCTGAAGCCGGCGAATATAGCGATGGTGAACAGCATTACTTGCCGATATTGACCGACAAGCAGTGGGTGACCGAAACCTTACCGTTCCAGTTGAAAGAAAGTGAGGAGAAGGTAATTGAACTCGATGATATGTTCAACAGGCAAAGCAGTACGGCAACCTGTCGCCGATTGACGGTCGAACTCACGTCCAATCCTCTATGGTATGTGGTACAGGCATTGCCTGTGCTCTCCAATCCTGAAAGTGAGGATGTTTTCTCATTGGCATCGGCTTATTATGCAAATGTTCTTGCCAAGAAAATTCTTGAAAAGAATCCGAAAATACAGCAAGTGCTCGGCGCATGGACTGTACATAACACAGACACGGATGTATGGTTGAGTGAATTGGAAAAGAATCAGGATCTTAAAAACATTCTGCTTGAAGATACTCCGTGGATAGCTGCTGCTGACGAGACGGAACGTAAGCGTCGCATTGCAGCATTGTTCGATCCAAACCGGATGGAAACCAGCCTGCGGGAGAGTGTGAGCCGTCTGGCGAAGCTACAGAATGCTGACGGGAGCTGGCCGTGGTATGAAGGAATGGATGGAAGCAGGATTGTTACCACTGGGGTAGCAGAACTTGTGGCACGGTTGAAAAGCATGATGGCATGGTCGGACATGCAGATGGACGGAATTTATATGAAAGCATGCGACTGGCTGACCGTCAAGATGCGTGAGGAGTATGACATGATGAAAAGAAATGAAAAGGTGTACGGCAAATCTGTCCTTCCGAGCAATTTGGCTGTGAAGTATCTGTATATATGTGCGCTTGACGGGTTTGCCGCTTCAAGGGCTGATGAGGCAGTCAATGCCTATATGCTGGAAAAGCTTCTGAATCGTTCGTCTGAATATAATATCCGTGAAAAAGCCATTATTGCCGTCATTATGCATGAGTATGGCAAGACGGATGAGGCGGAGGCATTGGTGCGCTCTGTAAAGGAATATTCTGTATATACTTCTGAAACGGGACGTTACTTCGACACGTCAAAAGCTCCGTATTCATGGAACGGCCACAAAATTCCTACGCAGGTGGCGGCTATGGAGGCTGTTTCAAAAGTGGAGCCTGATACGGCAATGTTATCGGAAATGCAACAATGGCTGATAAAACAAAAGCAAGTACAGGTGTGGGGTAATTCATTGGAAACGTCTGATGCAGTTTACGCGTTGCTTTGTTCGGGAAGCAATCTGTCACAGCCTTCCGGCAAGATGACCGTCAAGGCAGAGGGTGTGCTGATGGAAACCCCTGAAAATGTGTTAGGATATACCCGCCAAACTTATTCCGGAAACGAAACGGCTATAAAACGTATGGAGGTTTATAAGGCCGGTGAGGGAACGGGGTGGGGTGCCGTTTATGCCCAATACCTGGAAAATATGGACAAACTGAATGATGTCGAAGGCAACGGGTTGCATATAAGCCGTGAGATTCTGAAGGACGGCAAGCGCATAAGTGATGATATTCATTTGAAAGTAGGTGACAAACTGACTGTCCGTCTGAATGTCAAGGCTGATTGCGACATGGATTTTATTCAGATAAGGGACGAACGTCCTGCTTGCTTTGAACCGGTTGAACAGCTTTCTGGTTATCGTCGGAGCAGAGGTACAGGCTTCGGATATTATCAGGTAAACCGTGATGTTTCGTCTGAATTTTTTATAGACAGGATGCGGAAGGGGACATACGTCATAGAGTATGCGGTTTATGTGGATCGTGCCGGAGTCTATCAGGCAGGCATGGCTGACATTCAGTCGGCTTATGCTCCTGAATTTTCCGGACACGCCGGAGGGATGAAAGTGGAAGTGTATGATAAATGATTTGTAAACAATTTTAAATCATCGGTTAATGTTTGTTCTCAAATGTATTTATCTTTATCTTTGTTCCTCAAATTTTTGAGTAAGGGAAGAATGAAGCGGACTTACATATCATTGATAGTCGTTTTGGTGTGTGTGCTGGTGCAGGCACAACCACAAATAACGTTTGACAGTGAAACAAAAGACTTGGGTTATATCCTATGGCGCAATCCCGTGACAGTGACTTATAATTTTACCAATACCGGTAACGAACCGTTGGTAATCTCCAATGTGACGGTTTCATGCGGTTGCATAGACGCTGATTGGACAAAGGAACCCGTATTGTCTGGAGAGAAAGGGGTAATTACCGCTACTTTCGATGCAGAAGCTATCGGACGTTTTTATAAAGATCTGGGAGTGTACTGCAATGCGTCTACAGAACCTGTCTATATCAGTTTCAATGGGGAGGTGACGGCTGAAGACAAGAATTTTTCGCTGACTCATCCTTATCAGATAGGAGCAATCCTTATCGATCGGGATGAATTGGACTTTGATGCTGTATATAAGGGAGAGCGTCCTGTCATCGAGCTGCAGGTGGCTAATATTTCCAACAGAGTATATTCTCCGGTACTCATGCACCTTCCGCCTTTCCTTGAGACAGAGGCTGTCCCGGATAAGTTAGGACGTGGAAAGACAGGGACGATTCGTGTGACGCTCAATACGGACAAGTTGCCTAAGTTGGGCTTTACCCGTACATCGGTCTATTTGTCCCGATACTTTGGCGATAAAGTGAGTGCGGAGAATGAAATCCCTGTTTCTGTGGCATTGCTCCCTGATTTTACTCACTTGACTGATTATCAGAGGAACAATCCGCCCGTAATATCAGTTTCATCAGAAGAACTGATCTTTACTGATTTGCGTCCTAACCAGAAAAAATCGGGAAATGTGGTGATTACCAATACCGGCAAATCGGATTTGGTTATTCAGGATATGCAGGTGTTCAGCACGGCATTGGAGGCAAGTTTGAAAAAAAATGTGTTGAAACCAGGTGAATCGGTAAGGATGAAAATTACCGTTCGCGCAAAGAACCTGCCTGTAGTGAAAGGTGGTTTGCGCGTAGTGATGATCACGAATGATCCGGAACATCCTATGGTTACAATACGTATAAAGGCACAATTGAAATCAAATAACAAATAATCAGAAATGGAACACCCCGAAAACAGTGAAGCATATAAGGGGTTAACTGTAAATCAGGGAGTGGAACAACCCTCCACCGTTAATCCTTATCTTAAACAGTGGAAAAGAACAAGACATCGTCAGTTGACGGCCGGTGATTATGTCGAAGGCATTGTTAAAGGTGACATTACGATATTGAGCCGGGCTGTGACTTTGGTTGAAAGTATAAAACCGGAGCATCAGGCTTTGGCTCAGGAGGTGCTGGAAAAATGTCTTCCCTATACGGGCAACTCCATTCGCGTGGGTATAAGCGGAGTTCCGGGAGCCGGGAAAAGCACTTCGATAGATGCTTTTGGCCTGCACGTCCTTAAGGAATATGGTGGAAAACTTGCTGTACTGGCCATTGACCCCAGCAGTGAGCGTTCTAAAGGAAGCATTATGGGCGACAAGACTCGTATGGAAAAGCTTTCCATCCATCCCGATTCTTTTATCCGTCCCAGTCCTACGGCAGGTTCTTTGGGTGGTGTGGCACGGAAAACACGTGAAACTATATTCCTTTGTGAGGCAGCTGGGTTCGACAAGATTTTTGTGGAAACAGTAGGTGTGGGGCAGAGTGAGACTGCTGTCCACTCGATGGTTGATTTTTTTCTGTTGATCCAATTGGCAGGTACAGGGGATGAACTGCAAGGTATCAAGCGTGGAATTATGGAGATGGCTGACGGCATCGTGATCAATAAGGCTGACGGAAATAATATTGAGAAGGCTAAACTGGCAGCTGTACATTTTCGGAATGCCCTTCATTTGTTTCCGGCTCCAGAATCCGGATGGGTGCCACAAGTGTTGACATATTCCGGCTTTTTCGGGATCGGCATCAAGGAAATATGGGATATGGTTTACTCGTATATTGCTTTTGTAAAGAATAACGGGTATTTTTTGCACCGAAGGAACGAGCAGTCGAAATACTGGATGTATGAAACCATAAACGAGCATTTGCGTGACAGTTTTTATCACGATCCGGTTGTTTCTGAAATGTTGAAAGTACAGGAAGAAGCGGTTTTGAGTGGCAAAGTCACGTCTTTTTCGGCTGCACACCAACTTTTAGATATATATTTCGGGGAAAAGAAGTAAAAATGCGTGGAACTACCTAATTTTGTCATACATATTTTGACCTATGTCAATAAATAAGGCTTTTCCGGAAACTTTTCAGTGGTTTATTTTTATGTTGTAAAACATCTTTTTACCTTTGTGTCGGTAAAAAGAAGAAGCCCGGGCTAAATTAGATTTAAGATTGTTTTAGGTAACAAGTTTTTAGGTAACAAGTAAAAATTAGGTATTATGAAAAAATTAGGTTTAACATTGGTTGCCGCTTTGGTATTTTCAGTTTCAGCATTTGCTGAAGATGTGAAGGATAACAATGCTTCCGCTGGCTGGGACGGGTCAATCAACAAAACTCAATTGTCAAAGTATCTGAAATTGACCGTAAGTCAGGGTGAGGAAGTGGGAGATATCTGTGACTTTTTCAAAAAGGAGATGTCTGACGCTAACAGATCTGGCAGCAAAAAGTCGGAGAAAGTGCGTAATGCCGTTTACGGAAATCTGAAGTTGATGAAAAAGACTTTGGATAAGGAACAGTATTCAAACTATGTACGTCTTATGGCGATGACCTTGCGCAACAAGGGAATCGATTTGGAAGTGAATAAGTAATTGTATAATATTTAGAGAAAAGACTGCTTCATGGCCTTCTTGGAGGGACTGGAGCAGTCTTTTGATTTTATTCCTTACGTGAGTTCGGTTTAAGCTTACCACAAAGTCAGTTGTTTTGATTGTCCGAT
>CAZSYY010000043.1:0-14646 GCA_964611375.1 uncultured Phocaeicola sp.
GGTTCATGGCATACAGCCACATGCGCAGGTCAAGGTGCGTGTTCTCGAATATCGTACCTTTCAATGCCGAAAACTCAGACATGCAGTTGTTGCAGTACATGAAACGGTGATTATACTTCTGTTGGTATATCTTTTTGCCGATACATCCGCATTTCGGGCAGACATATCCATCCTTGTACTTTGTCGCAACGATAAAGTCTATTGCGCTATTCTCGTCGGGGAATCTTTTTGTAAACTCGAAGTAGGTCATATCGCTTATCTTTTATGCTACAAAGGTACGAAGAATTTTTCAATTATACAAGATTAAAGTGTATAGTTCCGTTTTGTTTTATGTTAAATAAAAAAGTCTATACTCCTTTGTGCTCAACAAATTTATTTAATATATCCACAATAAAGCTCATTGCTGCGTTAAAAAAAACAAAAACAGGTAGAAAATCTGATACTGACCTTATAAAAGCCATTTTTCTATTGCTTGAAACAATCTTGTCGCTTCATCCACAGAACGAAACCTTGCACTATCAAGAGGAGAAACCATCATCATGGCAGCCTTTTTCAAGGAAGATATATGGTTGGAGTAAGTTCTCAGGACTTCGATTATTATTTGAAGAATTGGACTTTGAGCGGATTAAGGTACTTGGCTATATAGAAGATAACAAATGTTAAGTTAACGTGAGCCCGATATAAGGTCAAAACAAGGTCAATTGTCCGTCATTGATAAAATTCACATCGATTGCCGGCTTCTTTTCAAAGAAACAGTATGCCGCGATAGCCGACAATGAATTGGCAATGAAGTTGTTGAAAGAACGGTGCCTGGAGTGCTCTATCTGTGCGATGTTCTTCAGCTCGTCATTGACCGTTTCTATCAAAGCACGTTTCCTTAATAAAATTTTATCCGCATCGCTCATCCGGTTGGGCTTGTTGCGATGTCTTTTCTTCTTGTCTTCAACCATGTATTTTTCCTGAACTTTGGCAAATTCCTTGCAGAAATCATCCGCCATACAATAAATCTCCGTAACTTTAGACTCTGAGAACATAGTGATAATCGCTTAAATGTTATAATTGAACACTATAAATTTAATGCTTTTATCGCTATGTTCCTAATTCTCAGTAAAATACTTATCGGCTATATCGAACTCACTTTAAATAATAATGTTGACTTTAAAAGAGTTACTTATAGAAACTGATCCGGATTTGCCAATCGTAGCAACGATGACAGTAGGTTTTGACGATAACGGATGTTTAGTATTAGAGTATGAAATAATAAACTATGATATACCATCTGAATCACGAAAAAAACGTGCTGTTGTTGAAAAACAAGAGGCATACGCATTGGCTAATAAACTAAATATTTCCTTGATTCTACTTCCATCTTACATCTTTAAAAGATTCAGTATTCAACCTTTTTGTCAGACAGTCCCATCAGAGGCTCATGCGTTATATAAAGATATATTAGAGTTTTTTGTTTCCTATGGTGTGAAATATCATTTAAAAGGCATTTTATGATTTCTGTAAGGGATGGATAGAAACTATATTATTTTCAAGAATCTTTTCAATAAATGGAAACAGTATGATGAATATGCCTCATTATCACAGAAATCTCTTATGCTCAGGTTGTTGACTTGTCGTCTTTAATAAACAGCCGGAAATTCCTCTTAACTGTTATGAGTTTCATGGTCTTTTTTGTTGGCAAAGTAACAGAAGAGTGACTGGCCTCACAATGCATACTTTATCGGATGCTTACAGAAAAATGAAAAAGTCTTTTGATTGCAACAGATTATAATTCTTTTTGTCGAAAAAATTACAGTTTTTATTTTGCGGTAGTGAAAAAATATATACCTTTGTGTCCAGAAAATAAAATCGAAACATGAATACGTTGTTTATCCATATTCTGCTAAACGGTCTGATTCTATTGGGAATGCCAATGGGAAGTGGGTTGTGTGCATAATATGGTAAAAACAGATGAAATAAAGCCTTTCTCACTTCCGTGGTGTGAAAGGCTTTTTGCTTGATATAACAGAAATAACATAAAAAGCAGACTATGAGTGAAAGATTGTTTATTTTTGACACAACATTGCGCGATGGAGAGCAGGTGCCGGGTTGTCAGTTGAATACGGTCGAGAAAATTCAGGTGGCCAAGCAACTGGAGGCTCTTGGGGTAGATGTGATTGAGGCAGGTTTCCCTGTCTCGAGTCCTGGAGATTTTAATTCTGTAATAGAGATCTCTAAGGCGGTAACATGGCCAGTCATTTGTGCATTGACCCGTGCGGTGGAAAAAGACATTGATGTGGCTTCCGAGGCTTTGAAATTTGCCAAACACAAGCGCATTCATACCGGAATAGGAACGTCCGATCCACATATAAAGTATAAGTTCAATTCCACGAGAGAAGAAATAATAGAGCGTGCTGTGGCTGCTGTAAAATATGCCCGCCGTTATGTGGATGATGTTGAGTTTTATGCTGAGGATGCCGGACGTACAGACAATGAGTATCTGGCACGTGTGGTCGAGGCGGTAATTAAGGCCGGAGCTACGGTAGTGAACATTCCTGACACGACGGGATATTGTCTTCCGGAAGAATACGGAGCCAAAATCAAATATCTGATGGAACATGTGGACGGTATTGACAAGGCTGTCATCTCCACACATTGTCACAATGATTTGGGAATGGCTACGGCAAATACCATGAGCGGAATATTGAACGGAGCACGTCAGGTGGAAGTGACTATCAACGGTATCGGGGAACGTGCCGGAAACACCTCCCTCGAAGAGGTGGCAATGATTCTGCGCTGTCATAAGCATCTGGATATTGACACGAATATCAACACTCAAAAGATTTATCCGACAAGCCGTATGGTTTCCAGTCTGATGAACATGCCCGTACAGCCAAACAAGGCGATTGTGGGACGGAACGCCTTTGCTCATTCTTCAGGAATCCATCAGGATGGCGTGTTGAAAAATGTACAGACTTACGAGATCATTGACCCGAAGGATGTTGGTATTAATGATAATGCGATTGTTCTGACGGCACGCAGCGGTCGTGCTGCATTGAAACACCGCCTGCATGTGTTGGGCGTTGAGATGACTCAGGAGAAGTTGGACATGGTGTATGAGGATTTTCTGAAACTGGCTGACAAGAAAAAGGATATCACTGACGATGACATTCTTGTACTGGCCGGTGCCGACCGGAATGTGAACCATCACATCAAGCTTGAGTATTTGCAGGTAACGAGTGGAGTGGGTGTACGTTCGGTAGCAAGTCTCGGACTTAACATCAGTGGTGAACATTTTGAAGCAGCGGCCACCGGAAACGGGCCTGTGGATGCGGCCATAAAAGCAGTAAAGCAAATCATCAGGCGCCAGATGACATTGAAAGAATTTACCATCCAGGCCATTAGCAAGGGCAGTGATGATGTGGGCAAGGTACACATGCAAGTGGAATATGACGGGCAGATGTATTACGGTTTCGGTGCGAACACAGATATCATAGCCGCTTCGGTGGAAGCATATATAGATTGTATCAACAAGTTTAGAAAATAATCGGAAATGAATACTTTATTTGACAAGATATGGGATGCACATGTGGTGCAAGAAGTGAAAGAGGGACCTACTCAGTTGTACATTGACCGTTTGTATTGTCATGAAGTTACGAGTCCGCAGGCTTTTGCGGGAATGCGTGCACGCGGATTGAAATGTTTCCGTCCGGAACGCATTTACTGTATGCCAGACCATAATACGCCTACCCACGATCAGGACAAGCCGATAGAGGATCCTGTTTCCAAAGCGCAGGTGGATACGTTGGCAAAGAATGCCGCTGATTTCGGACTGACTCATTTCGGTATGATGGACAAGCGGAACGGGATCATACATGTGGTCGGACCGGAGCGGGGACTGACACTCCCGGGTATGACCATAGTGTGTGGTGATTCGCACACGTCCACTCATGGAGCGATGGGTGCCGTAGCTTTCGGTATCGGTACGAGTGAGGTAGAAATGGTCATGGCATCCCAGTGTATTCTGCAGTCCCGTCCCAAAACGATGCGTATCACTATTGACGGTAAATTGGGTAAAGGGGTGACTGCAAAAGATGTGGCGCTTTATATGATGTCGAAGATGACGACCAGCGGCGCTACAGGATATTTTGTGGAATATGCAGGTGAGGCTATACGGAGCCTTACGATGGAAGGACGCCTTACTCTGTGCAACTTGTCGATTGAGATGGGAGCAAGGGGAGGAATGATCGCTCCTGACGAGGTGACATTCGAGTATATCAAAGGTCGCGAATATGCCCCGACAGGTGAGCAGTGGGAAAAGGCCCTGGCATATTGGAAGACATTGAAAAGCGATGATGATGCAGTGTTCGACAAGGAAATACGTTATGATGCAGCCGATATCCAGCCGATGATTACTTATGGTACAAATCCCGGCATGGGCATGGCGGTCACTGCCAAAATCCCGACCACTGAAGGCATGACTCCGGTGGAAAAGGCTTCTTTTGAAAAGTCGTTGGATTATATGGATTTCAAACCTGGAGAGCCGATGTTGGGCAAAAAGGTTGATTATGTATTTCTTGGGGCTTGCACGAACGGACGTATCGAGGATTTCCGTGCATTCGCTTCCATAGTTGAAGGGAAAAAGAAAGCAGAAAATGTTATAGCATGGCTTGTGCCGGGATCATGGATGGTTGATGAGCAGATCCGTCAGGAAGGGATTGACAAAATTCTTGAGAAGGCCGGATTCATGATCCGTCAGCCGGGATGTTCCGCTTGTCTGGCTATGAACGACGACAAGGTTCCGGCCGGAAAATATGCGGTGTCAACCAGCAACCGCAACTTTGAAGGCCGTCAGGGACCGGGTTCGCGTACTTTGCTGGCCAGTCCGCTGACAGCAGCAGCTGCTGCTGTGACAGGTGTTATCACAGATCCGAGAACTTTAATGTAATAGATTTGCATATATGAAACAGAAATTTGATATAATAACAAGTACATGTGTCCCTTTGCCTTTGGAAAATGTGGATACAGATCAGATAATTCCGGCACGTTTCCTGAAAGCCACCACCCGTGAAGAGAAATTTTTTGGAGACAATCTTTTCCGTGACTGGAGATATAATCCTGATGGAACGTTGAATAAGGATTTTGTCCTTAACGACCCCACGTACAGTGGTCAGATTCTGGTAGCTGGAAAGAATTTCGGAAGCGGATCAAGCCGTGAACATGCTGCATGGGCCATTGCCGGGTATGGCTTTCGGGTGGTAGTGTCCAGTTTTTTTGCTGACATTCATAAAAATAACGAACTGAACAATTTTGTGCTTCCGGTTGTCGTAAGTGAAAGTTTCCTTAAAGAGCTTTTTGATTCCATATATGCCAATCCTAAAATGGAAGTTGAGGTGAATCTTCCGAATCAAACCATTACCAATAAGGCTACATGCAGACAGGAAAGCTTTGAAATAAATGCATATAAGAAGCATTGTCTGATGAACGGACTTGATGATATTGATTTCTTGGTAGAAAACAAGAACAAGATAGAGTCTTTCGAACAGAAACGGATGGACAGGGAATAAAGGCGTAATATGGAGAATCATCCGAAAATAGAAATCATGGACACGACTTTGCGTGACGGAGAACAGACCTCCGGCGTATCGTTTGTGCCTCATGAAAAGGTGATGATAGCCCGTTTGCTGCTGGAAGAGTTGAAAGTTGACCGGATTGAGGTGGCATCGGCACGTGTGTCTGATGGTGAGTTCAATGCGGTGAAAATGATTTGTGACTGGGCAGCGCGGCGCGGTCTGTTGCAACGTGTGGAAGTGTTGGGATTCGTTGACGGCCGTGTGTCGGTTGATTGGATTCGCAGTGCAGGCGGACGAGTGATAAATCTGCTGACCAAAGGGTCGGAGAAGCATTGCCATTTCCAACTGAATAAAACACTTGATGAACATTTGAACGATATCCGGAAAGTCGTTGAATATGCCGATGGATATGGGATGGATGTTAATGTGTATCTGGAAGACTGGAGCAACGGCATAAAAGACTCTCCGGGATATGTGTTTGGCCTTATGGACGGGTTGGTGGAATGTAATATCCGCAGATTCATGCTTCCGGACACGTTGGGTATATTGAATCCGCTGCAAGTGATTGAGTTCATGCGCAAGATGAAGAAACGGTATCCTTCTATCCATTTTGATTTTCATGCACATAATGACTATGACCTTGCGGTGAGCAATGTCTTGGCTGCCGTATTGAGCGGCGTAAAAGGGCTTCATACCACGATAAACGGTTTGGGTGAACGTGCCGGCAATGCACCTTTGGCAAGTGTCCAGGCTATCCTGAAGGATCATTTCCATGCTGTTACCAATATTGATGAGAGCCGCTTGAACGAAGTGAGTAGGGTAGTGGAGTCGTATTCTGGAGTTGTAATTCCTCCCAACAAGCCGATTGTGGGTGACAGCGTGTTCACCCAGGTGGCCGGGGTACATGCTGACGGTGACAACAAGAACAATCTTTATTGTAACGATCTGCTTCCTGAACGCTTCGGGCGTGTCAGAGAGTATGCTCTTGGAAAGAACTCCGGAAAGGCAAACATACGCAAGAATCTTGAGAGTCTCGGACTTGAGCTTGATGAGGACTCCATGAGGAAGGTGACTCAGCGGATTATTGAGCTTGGAGACCGCAAGGAGGTAGTGACACAGGAAGATTTGCCTTACATCATCAGCGATGTCCTGAAACAGGATGGCGAAAAAAACAAGGTACGTTTGTTGAGCTATCTTGTTACACTGACACGTGGGCTTAAGCCGATGGCAACGTTGAGTATAGAGATAGATGGAAAGACATATCAGGAAAGTTCATCGGGTGAAGGTCAGTATGATGCTTTTGTGCGTGCCTTGCGCAAGATCTACAAAGGGACTCTCGGGCGTAAGTTCCCTATGCTTATAAACTATGCAGTCTCTATCCCTCCGGGTGGACGTACTGACGCTTTTGTACAGACGGTTATCACGTGGAATTACGATAACCGTGAGTTCCGTACAAGAGGGCTGGATGTTGACCAGATAGAAGCGGCTATCAAGGCCACTATCAAGATGCTTAACATGATTGAAAATGATTTTGAATAATAAAAGAACATCTATGAATTTTAAAATTGCAGTATTGGCCGGTGATGGAATCGGTCCGGAGATTTCGGTACAAGGAGTGAACGTGATGACGGCCGTGTGTGAGAAATTCGGTCATACAGTGGACTATAAATATGCACTATGCGGTGCCCATGCGATTGATGAAGTTGGCGATCCTTTTCCTGAGGACACTTATAAGGTTTGTAAGGAAGCGGATGCGGTGCTGTTTTCAGCAGTAGGTGATCCGAAATTTGACAATGACCCTACGGCTAAGGTGCGTCCTGAACAGGGTTTGCTGGCAATGCGCAAAAAGTTAGGACTGTTTGCAAATATCCGTCCGGTTCAGACATTTAAATGTCTGCTCCATAAGTCACCTCTCCGTGCCGAACTGGTGGAGGGAGCTGATTTCCTGTGTATCCGTGAACTGACAGGCGGTATGTATTTCGGCGAAAAATATCAGGATAACGACAAGGCATACGATACCAACATGTATACGCGCCCTGAGATTGAACGTATCTTGAAAGTGGCTTTTGATTATGCCATGAAGCGGCGCAAACACCTGACTGTGGTTGACAAGGCCAATGTGCTGGCATCCTCACGTCTGTGGCGGCAGATTGCTCAGGAGATGGCTCCAAATTATCCGGAGGTGACCACTGACTATATGTATGTGGACAATGCTGCCATGCGTATGATTCAGGAACCGACCTTCTTTGACGTGATTGTGACGGAGAATACGTTCGGTGATATTCTGACAGACGAAGGTTCGTGCATCAGCGGTTCGATGGGATTGCTGCCTTCAGCCTCTACGGGGGAGAGTACTCCGGTGTTCGAGCCGATTCATGGTTCATGGCCGCAGGCAAAGGGATTGAACATAGCCAATCCGTTGGCTCAGATTCTTTCGGTTGCCATGCTGTTTGAGCATTTTAATCTGAAAGAAGAAGGCTCACTGATACGTAAAGCAGTGGACGCTTCGCTCGACTCTGATGTGCGTACTCCGGAGATTCAGGTAGAGAACGGAGCAAAATACGGTACGAAGGAAGTTGGCGAATGGATCGTTGACTATATAAGGAAAGCGTAAACTTATAGTAAAAAGGTGACGGGTGGCACTCCTTCCTATTCTGAAAAATAGTGAAAAAGGATGTGCCACCCGTCAGTCTGTGATATAAAAAGTTATTGAGTGGACTTTTAAACATTCTCATTTTGCACTTCTCGTGAAAGTTTGCTTATTTAGCAGAAAATTTTCATAATATGTACCGGAGAATCAGCTGTCTTTTTGTGTTGTTCCTATGCGTTTTCTGTATGCTGTCCTCGAATCCCGTGATGGCACAGTCGTATAATGAGATCGTGGAAAAAGCAATGGAATACATAAAGAAAGACAGTCTTGTTCAGGCGGAGTCTCTCTTTCAGGAGGCCTTGAAGATGGAACCTGCCAATGCACGCAACGCTCTTCTGTTCTCCAATCTGGGAACAGTCCAAAAGCGCATGGGAAAGACAGAAGAAGCCATTCAGTCTTATTCGATGGCGTTGAACATCATTCCTTATTCCACATCTATACTGTTGAATCGGGCTGCCTTGTATTTTGAAAAGAACATGATGGAAAAAGCCTATGTGGATTACTGCAATGTGATTGATCTGTTGCCTGAAAATGTGGAGGCACGCTTGTTCAGAGCTTATATCTATATGAACCGGCGTCAGTATCAGGAAGCTCGTATAGACTATAATGTCGTTGTCGGTAAGGAGCCTGATAACAAGACTGCCTGTCTCGGTCTAGTCATGCTTGACGAAAAGGAGGGACGTTATGAATCTGCACGTGACAGGCTTAATCTGTTGATTCAGAATGAACCGAATGACCCTTCATTATTGAAGATGAGTGCAAACATGGAATGGAACCAACAGCATCTTGATGTTGCACTTTTTGATTTGAAGAAAGCTTTGAGACTTGCATCCGGTGATCCGGAGATTTATCTGATGCAGGGCGATATTTATTTGCAGCAGAAAAACAAGAAAGAGGCAAAAGAGGCATACGAGGAGGCCATTAAATTAGGGATATCGCGTGCCGAACTTCATGAGCGTTTGGAGAAATGCAAATGAATGAAGCTAAAACAACTTTTCAGTCAAGTTCTTTATTGGCATAGTGCCTTTCGGTCATAGAAATGCCAGTTGACATATTTTACTCATTGCTTCCTTTTTTCTGTCATAAGGATATTCACTTCCGTATATTTCTGAAATTTCATCAAAAAGAACTATCTTTGCAGAAAAGTTCATTTCCTATAGCTTGCACAAGTACGGGTGACTATTTGACTTCCGGCTCAAAATGAAGTTAAAGGGGACGAGGTGAACTTCTTTTTTTATTATGCAGGTGAAGAAACGCAGGTTTTTATAAAATTGTTATCTGAAATAATATCTACCAAAGAAATCCGATATGACAGACATGAATGTAACAGAAAGTTCAGAAAGGAAAAGTCTGAATTTCATCGAACAAGTTGTTGAAAGAGACTTGAAGGAAGGTAAAAATGGAGGAAAGGTACAGACACGTTTCCCGCCGGAGCCAAATGGATACCTACACATTGGACATGCGAAGGCCATTTGTTTGGATTTCGGAATCGCACAGAAATATGGAGGTATATGTAATCTTCGCTTTGATGATACGAATCCGACAAAAGAAGACATGGAATATGTGGAGGCCATCAAGGAAGATATACAATGGCTTGGTTTCCAGTGGGGACATGAATATTATGCATCAGATTATTTCCAGCAGCTGTGGGATTTTGCTGTTCGTCTGATAAAGGAAGGAAAGGCATACGTGGACGAACAGACATCCGAAGAAATAGCTGTACAGAAGGGTACGCCCACACAGCCCGGAACCGAAAGCCCTTATCGTAACCGCCCCTCAGAGGAAAGTCTGGAGTTGTTTGAAAAAATGAACAGCGGTGAAATCGAAGAAGGCAAGATGGTTCTGCGTGCAAAGATAGACATGGCCAACCCCAACATGCATTTCCGCGATCCGATTATTTATCGTGTTGTCAAGACACCGCATCACCGCACCGGAGACAAGTGGAAGGCATATCCTATGTATGACTTCGCTCACGGACAGAGCGACTATTTTGAGGGGGTGACACATTCGTTGTGTACATTGGAATTTGTCGTTCATCGCCCTCTTTACGATCTTTTTGTAGATTGGGTGAAAGGCGGAGAGGATCTTGACGATAACCGTCCGCGACAGTATGAGTTCAACAAACTTAACCTGAACTATACGCTTATGAGCAAGCGCAATCTGCTGGTTCTGGTGAAGGAAGGACTTGTGGACGGATGGGATGACCCGCGCATGCCGACTATATGCGCTTTCCGCCGTCGTGGGTATTCACCGGAGTCAATCCGCAATTTCGTAAACAAGATAGGTTATACCACCTACGACGCTTTAAACGATTTTGCCTTGCTCGAAAGTGCTGTCCGTGAAGACTTGAACGCACGTGCCACTCGTGTCTCAGCCGTTATCAATCCTGTAAAGCTGATTCTCACCAACTATCCGGAAGACATGGTGGAGGTGATGGAAGCGATAAATAATCCGGAAGACCCGAACTCGCCCACCCACAGCATAGAGTTCAGCCGGGAGTTGTGGATAGAGCAAGAGGATTTCATGGAAAACGCTCCGAAGAAATATTTCCGTATGACACCGGGACAGGAGGTACGTTTAAAGAATGCCTATATAGTGAAATGTACCGGTTGCAAGAAAGATGAACAGGGTAACGTAGTGGAAGTGTATGCAGAATACGACCCGAACACCAAAAGCGGGATGCCGGAATCCAACCGTAAGGTGAAAGGCACACTTCATTGGGTAAGCTGTAACCACTGTCTGAAAGCTGAGGTCAGACTTTATGACAGGTTGTGGAAGGTGGAGAATCCGCGTGATGAGATGGCGGCCATACGCGAAGCGAAAAACTGTTCGCCTCTTGAAGCCATGAAGGAGATGATAAATCCGGATTCACTGAAAATATTGACAGAATGCCGTGTGGAGAGGTTCCTTGCAGATGCAAAGCCGTTTGATTATCTGCAGTTCCAGCGTATAGGATATTTCAATGTGGATAAGGACTCCACTCCTGAACATCTGATATTCAACCGTACCGTTTCGTTGAAAGACACGTGGAGCAAGATAAACAAGTGACAATAACAAACAGGTATTGTGAGATGTCTTTACGGACATTCTCATAATGCCTGTAACAAACCGACAAGTGTATGGAAGACAGTAATTATTCCGAATCTGAAGATGATGTTAAGCAATTGGTGATCAAATATGAAAATATGCTTCACTCCGGCGTGTCAGAGTATTTTGACAGTGACGATCTGATTGCCATAGCTGAATATTATGCCCGCTTGGAAAAGCCGGACAAATCGATGGAAGTCCTCAATTATGCCATACAGCTTCATCCGGACGACCTTGACGTACAGATTTACAGGTGTCAGGCCATGATTGTACAGGGAAGAACATTGGAAGCCGAAATACTCCTCGATTCGCTTCCGGATCAGAAAGACAGGGAGGTGATATTCCTTCGTGCAGGTCTGTTGTTGGACAAGATGGACTTCAGACAGGTAAATGACATTCTGAGTAATCTGGCTAAAGAAGAGAACTATTCGAGAGATTCATTGCTCGACATAGCTTATTTCTATCTCGATGCCGGCTTGCCAAAACAGGCCCGCAAATGGGTGGAGCTTTTCGTTAAAGAGTATCCCGGTGATGATGAGGTCAGGGAACTAATGTTCCAATATGCCTACGATTCAAAGGAATACGACCGTGCCACAGAGGTCATCAACAAGGATCTGGATGAAAATCCTTACGAGACTGATGACTGGTTTAACTTAGCACGCTGCTACGTAGCGACCGATCAGACGGAAAAGGCTATCGAGGCTCTGGAGTTTGCCCTTACGATAGACGACACACAGACCGATATCCTCAAACTTTGCGCACTGTGCTACATGAAAACAAAGCAGTTCCAGAAGGCTGCCGAGCTGGAGAAGAAGGTCATCGGCATTAATCCAAAGGATACGAATGCGTTCGAGAATCTGGTGCTATGTACAATGGCTATGAAAGAATACGGACAGGCCATACACTATTTGGATCGTGTGCTTGATGAATGTTCAGACGGTATGCCTTCCAACGAAAAGGCTTCTTTCTATCTGCAACGGGCCGATGCTAACATGAAAATGAAGGAATTTGAGAAATGCAAGGACGACCTTGAGACGGCATTGAAATACGACAGCGGGAATCCAATGATCTATCTGACATCCGCAAATTATTTTCTGGAAATAGGGGAACATGAAAATGCGGCGGTAGAAGCAAGCTATGCCGAGCTGTACGCTGGGGACAATGAGGAAGCACTCAAGGGACTGATATTCTTTTATCTTGAATGTAACTTGTCCGGAGATGCACTCAAAATTGCAAAAAGACTGGAGAAAGCACTTGACAACGAAACGATTAAAAGATACTATTACCTTATCGCATATTGTCTTTGGGTGTCAGGCAATAAGTCGGATGAGCTTACCAAATATATTGTTAATGCCATTGTCTATATGCCTGAGGTACTGAATAATGAAAAACAGTTGGACGACAAGTTCTCAGAAACGGTGAAGAGTGTGTGGCAGATGATGTTGGAGGAAAAGATCTCTCCGGAGAAGTATCTCAACTTGTAGGAATAAGTCTGATTATTTTTGTGGCAAAGAAGCATAAACATGAAATTACGTTTGCTCGTCAAATTGGGTGTGGCTCTTTCCGTTATATTGTTATGTATCGGAACGGTTTTTTATAACTTTGCCAGACTCAGGACAACCGGCAAATATGAGAACGTTGATTTCCTCTGTTTTGTACCGAATGACTGTTGTGGGCTGATTGAGTTTGATAATATCGGTCATTTCATTCATGAGTTCCCGTATATGGCTTATGCGATGCAGTTGGACACTTTGCAGCATGCAGGTCTGATAAAAGATCTATTGGGCGATTTGTACAGTCATTCCTTTGCTTCCGTTGATGGACTTGATTCCCGTATGAATCATCTGTTGATAAGCTTCCATTCTTCCGGTAATCCGGATGTGGTCGCTTATTTATGGCTTGGCAGGAATGGAAAAAAACTCCTTGTTGATGCTATGCGCAAAAAATATGGAGCAGACTTTGCCTGTAAGCAGGAGATCTACCGCGGAGAAAGGATTGAAGTTTATCCTCTGACCCCTACCCAATACTTTTCTGTTTACCGTGAGGGCGAAATATTGGCGGTCAGTTATCAGAAGAGGTTGATAGAAAAAGTAATTGATGCCCGCAAGGATTCCGCTTCTTTGCATGAGGATAAGATTATCGGGCCTGTACGTCAGCCGAAATCTGTCAACCGTATGGTTGTCTATGGCCGGGCACCTTCCTTGCCTTGCCTTTCCGTTGACGATCCGGATGTATGGAGTGAGTATGATGTTCGTTTCGGCAGCGATGCGTTTTATTTGAGTGGAGCGATGTATGCCTCTGATTCCTGCGTACAGGAGATGACCGACCGTTTGGACGAAATCAAGCCGGTATTTTTAAGGGACAGTATTCTGATAGTGTCCGGCCGGCAAAACGTGGACTCGTATATTTCCGGTGTGATTGCATCTCCTGTCCATTCTTTTTTTGACGAATGTACCGTAAATCTCTCTCGTGACGCCTCATATATTATGGTGGCTGATATGGATGAGGTCATACGCCATCCGGAGAAATATGTATCTTATATTCCGGATTTCGTCTCCTGCCATCTGAACCTTTTCCGCCCGTTTGTATTCTCGATGCAAATTACACGTTCGGGTGACAGGCTTTCGCATATTTTAATTTTTACTTACAAGAAATCAAAGATATAGGGCCGAATTCCAAATTCCCAAATCTTATTCTGACATCTTGAAATAATATTCCGGACAAGTCACAGATGACAAGACTATACCGGAATAAATTCATCACATTGTCATTGCTTAAACTACAGGACCTTTTGTCTTGAATGTACTGTAAATTTTTCAAAGCCTCCGCCTGTTTTTTGCTGTTGGTTCCACCGTACATAATTTGACCGACAGTTTGTATTTTTCGGAGATAAGCATCAGGTATCTGGTTAGTATCTGATACGGGAAAAACAATCTAAAAAACAAGCATTATGGCATCCATCAAACTCAAATTCCGTCCTTCCGCCGTATCGGAAAAGGAGGGCACCCTTTATTTTCAATTGATCCACCGCAGGAGTACGCGGTTGGTTTATACCGGCTACCACATACAATCAAGAGAGTGGGACGAAAGGATTTCCTCGATACATATAGTCGGCACGCCTGAGAGACAGGCACAGCTGCAACTGATTGCCGCCAGATTGCGGTGGGAAGGCAGACGGATTACCGCACTCGTCAGGGAAAAGGAACTGACACTGGTGGAATACACTGTTGACGACATCGTGTCGGAATACCGGAAGCTTCCCGTATGCCAGATCTGTTCAGCTATATACATGGTATACGTGAGTTCGGGATAAACAAATAACAGAAAAGAATAGGTAATCACAGAATT
>CAZSYY010000044.1:0-14566 GCA_964611375.1 uncultured Phocaeicola sp.
GTGAGCCAAATTTGTTTAATTTTGACCTCGTAAATTTTTAGTGGACACTACTGATCCCCATACGGAAGAGTTTGACGGGAACTGCTCCAATCTTACCAGATCCTGTTTCTTGTGCCATGACCCGGAGATATGGATCAACCCGGAGAAAGAAACCCTTGAACCTTATCATTTCGAGTATGTTCCAAGCATTCCTGAACCTTGCAGGAAAAGTTACAACCGAAGCGGATCCGGCAGGTCTTTTGTCCATACGGAAGACGAAATCAGGCGGAACACTGCTTTTCAGATTCTTTGGAAAGACAAGGCACTGGTCAATTATGTGGATACCCGCTGGAGAAAAGACTATCCCGATTCTTATGAAGACGGCCACAGGCACCGGTCCATCCTTTCACGGGCCAAATGGTTATGTCTGTATGGTGTGCTTTATGAAAATGCACTGGATTATCTCAAGGCCACTTTCGGAAAACATGGCATTTCTGAACCCGACATAGAAGGAATGCTCATCAACAACTACAATGCCAACCGTTTCCGTTTCGGCAGTGAGCGTCAAAGGCTCTACTCGAAGAAGGAGGAAGGAAAGAAATTCCGGATGAGGAAACTGTTCGGGGAATAGAAACGGAAAGAAGACAAGCAGTCATCCGATCCAAGCCTTGGGACTATGCACCCAAGGCTTTTTTAATGCCCGTACAGGTCCTTATCGGATGACCACCCCGCCCTTATTGGTAATTACCAGCAGGTAGGCATTTCTTGCCGCCTTTCCAGGGTATTTGTGTGTGTTGTCGGCATAAACACAATCCAGGCCAAGTTTCTGGAGTGTGGTGACTGTTATTTTCAACAGGTTTTGGGTGGAATCAAGCAACATGCTCGTGCGCAGTATCTCCAGAAGTCTCTGTTTCAGGTTGGCGGGGTCTTCCTGATAAAACTTTTGCAGCATAGGACGGTACTTCTCCGCCCTGCTGATATTTTCCAGATAATTTTTTACTTCTGCTGTCTTTTCGAGTGTTGATATGTTCACTTTATTGTGAAGCATTTTTTTCAGATCGAGAAGGTCTTTTTCTCTGAACAGCCCTTGCAGGATGGTATCAAGGTCTTCCTGAAAGGCAGGAGTGTCACTCTTATCCGGTTGGTCTTCATAAAAAAGCACGACTTCATGGGGACGATTCTTCACCGCGTCCTTATATATGTCTATATACTTATTGGTTGCCTTGTCGTAATGTTCGACCATTTTCACAGTTTGGCCTGTAAATTTGCCGATCTGTTCATAATTCCAGCCCCTCGCTACGAGCATGGATATAAAAGTCCTCCTGCCTGTATGGGTACTGATGCATTTGTAACGGGGCAATCTGGTCTCCCTGGGACGGCTCTCACCCTGATAATGATAGGACTGGAGTTCTTCCCCCTTGATACCGGCTTCTTGGGCTATCCGTTTGATGTTCTTGTTAATTGCATCTTTGCTAATGGAAGGCAGCTTACAATGATACTTGTCCACAAGGATTTTTTTTGCAATGTCGAACACAATTCCTACTTCCACCCGTTTTTGGGGCGTTTTTTTAGGCGTGATGGTAATGTAATACTTGCCGCCGATTTCATCAACCCGTTCATCCAGTTCCAGTATGTCTGCTATCCGATGTCCGAAAGTGCATTCCAGCAGGAACATATCCCGGACTTCCTCATCCGGTTTGTTCTGGGGCTTGTATCTGAAGAGGAGCATGACCTCATCATCCCTCAGGGCAATATGGTTGGGGGCGGATTTATCCGTGAAGTACCTGATCTTGAGTGATGCGATCTGTTGTTCAGTGAGGTATTGCCCGGCCCTTGCGCAAAGTACGACAGCCGACTTTGCGTATTTTAAAATGGAGTTGATGGTTGATACCGTATATGATGTGCCGTTATCATGGGTGTAGTTGTTATAAATGTATTGCCCGAAATCATTGAAGAATTCGGTCGTGAAATAATCAAAACTGTCTATTTTCCTGTGTTTGTCTTTTTCGAGATGTGAAAGGTAGAATTTTAGCGCAGCAAGCCCTTTGTTGAGATAATTGTCGATTGTGCCGTTGCTTAATTGGGTATCATTGCAAACGGCATCATGTATCACATTGACAATATCTCCTATCCTGCTGTTGCCCGGGTTTTGTTTTTTGGGTTTCCTCATAACATTGTTGAATAATTGTATGACAAGCTCTTTACCTGCCACTTCCATGTCGCAAAGGTACGATTTAAATGATACAAACTGTTTTTTTGTTTCTTCTATTTCCTGATTGGCCATTTCATTGTTCCTGTTATCTGACTTGTTCAATATGGGACTTATGTACGCTTTCTGTAGGGACTGGTTCCATTGGTCGGGATATACTTTGGCTTGAAGGCCAAGTTTGCACATTTTGCCTTCAATGCGTGTTACGAAGACGATTCGGGATGGCTTTTTACTTTTAGGTTCTTTTAGATAGAACCTGCCATTCAGTTCCTGCGGAAAAAACTGCTGTCTCATCAGTGTCGAAACAATCCCTGATTTTCAGCGGTTTATTGAAAATGTAGGGAACAAATTCAGGTAACAAAATTGGGTAATTCAGTCTCAAAAACAATAGTGTCACACATATATCCCCTTGACGCTACCTAAAAAAGAAACCGCTAACCTTTTGATAGTCAGCGGCTTCTATGTGGAGCATAGCGGACTCGAACCGCTCACCTCGACACTGCCAGTGTCGCGCTCTAGCCGGATGAGCTAATGCCCCTTACTTCTTTTTACAAAGGTAATGCTAAGATTTTATATTTTCAAAGATTTTCATTGTTAATTTTCTCTGATAGGTGTTTTTTGCATATTTCTGCTCATTTTGTGATTTTACATTTTAATAAATATCATACTTCCGGATTGTTTTTCTGTAGGAAATTTCTTTCCTTTGTATGGTTTCTGTGCAGCGAGACTTTCAAATATATTTTTGTAATGTCGGTAAGCATGAAAAAGATTGAATGGGAAGTTCCTGAAAATGTTTCTGAAGTATTGCTTCATACCTGTTGCGCACCTTGTTCGTCGGCAATAGTTGAATGGATGATGGATCACGGTGTGCGTCCAACCATTTATTATTTCAATCCCAACATCTATCCTGAAAAGGAGTATCTGATTCGTAAGAACGAATGTATACGGTATGCACGTTCATTGGGATTGGACATTGTAGATGCTGATTACGATCACGAATCATGGCTTTCCATGATGAAAGGTCTTGAAATGGAGCCGGAACGTGGAAACCGTTGTCTGAAATGTTTTGCGATGCGTCTGCTTGATACAGCACGTTATGCGCACGAACATGGTTTCCGTGTCATAACTACCACATTGGCTTCTTCTCGTTGGAAAAGTCTTGACCAGATTGATGAAGCAGGCCGTCAGGCCGTTTCTGTCTATCCTGATGTGTTGTGGTGGGGGCATAACTGGCGGAAAGGCGGTCTGAGTGAGCGCCGTATTGCAATCATCAAGGAATACAATTTCTATAATCAGCGTTATTGCGGTTGCGAGTTCAGTATGCGTGACGAATGATTCCCGTTCATTCTGTCGTTTTCTCCGTTTCGTCTTTCGACGGGCTTTTGTCGGTGTTTGCACATGCCACAGTTCCCATATCCGATTTCAGAGGAACTGTGTTTTCCTTGTAGGCGGCGAATCCTTTTACTTTGACACGTTCCTTTTTTTCTTCCTCATTTATTTCTTCCGTGCCAATCTGGTTCATGTTCTCTTTGATTGAATTGTGTACGTCGAAGAAACAATCGAGCAGCATCCTCAGATGTTCTTCCAGTCCACCTTCGTTTGGTGAAAAATAGGTATGACAGTGTGAATGCAGGCCGATTGTCTTTCCGTCTTCGTCCATCATGTGTACGGTAGTGACAATAGATTTCACGTTAGTCAGGTTGATGATTTCTTTCAAAATCGGAAGAGCATCGTTGTCGGTGTTGATACATCCCCACCATGGATTCCATATCATGATGAACCGGTTCTCTTCTTCTGCAACGATATAAAAATCGTCCCCCTGATATTTGAAGCAGATCTGGTCATCTTCATTTATCTCCGGCTGGCATCCTATCTCTTTCAACGTATTTATTACCAAATCTTTTGTACTGATTTCGTTTAACTCGTCTTTGGTGAGTCGCGTTATATGCTCCAGACGTTTGCGGCGCATTGTCAGGTAACGGAGCGTAAAAAGTACGACTGGCCATAGTGCCAGTGCGATAACTGCTATCAGGAGTGTAATCTCGTTGATGTTTGTCATGGTTTCTGATAGTTTGATGGTGAAACAAAAGGTTGTTAACTAATAGTTGGGTTTAAAGATAAGAAAAAAACATAGCATTACATCTATTGGTCTTGTGAAAAAATGAATCCCAAAAAAGATTTGATGTTGTCATTTTTGTGATTTGGTTTTTTGTCATTTCTTTGTTCTTTCCTATATTCGTAACGGATAAAAAAGATAAATGTATGAAATCATTGGATTACTCCTTTATCAGTTCGCTGTGTGCGCTGGTTGCCGGTGTTTTGCTTGTAGTATGGCCGGATCAGGCTGTCAACTATTTAGTGATTACTATCGGTATTCTGTTCCTGTTGCCCGGACTTGTTGGAATATTATCCTATTTCGCTTTCATGCGGAAAAGACGACAGGATGGTGTGAAGATCATGTTTCCTGTCATAGCACTGGGGAGTGCCATACTCGGAATGTGGCTTATCATTACACCGGAGTTCTTTGCGACAATTCTGATGTATGTATTGGGCTTTTTATTGCTGCTTGGTGGATTGAACCAGTTGTGTGGATTAATGTCTGCGAGGAGTTCTGTCCATATTCCTGTTGTCATGTATTTGTTCTCGATATTTATTATGTTTGCCGGACTGACCGTGCTTTTTGATCCTTTCGGTGTGTTGCGGACGACGTTCATGATGTTGGGCGTTTCTTTTATCGTATATTCGCTGATCGATATTCTGCGCCTGCTACGTTTCCGGCGCAAGGCAGATAACATTCAAGATATCACGCCACTTGATGAATAGTAGCCATAGCACTTTTTTTGAAAGATTCATGAACAGATATTTTGTCTATTTAGCCTATGACGGCACAAACTATCACGGGTGGCAGATCCAGCCAAACGGCATAAGCGTGCAGGAGACATTGACTGATGCCCTGATAACTTTTTTACGTGACAAAGATATCGAAGTGACAGGAGCAGGGCGTACCGATGCGGGTGTTCATGCACGTCTGATGGTGGCGCATTTCGATTTGAAGCGAATGGCCGACCCGGATACAATAGCTGACAAGCTGAACCGGATTCTTCCTTCTGATATTTCCGTGTATAAGGTACGCCGTGTGCGTGAGGATGCGCACGCACGGTTTGATGCCGTTTACCGTACTTACAAGTATTACATTACCAGACGAAAAGACCCATTCAATCGGATGTATGTGTGGAGGATATCCCGGCAATTGGATTTCAGCAGGATGAACGAGGCGGCTCGGACATTGTTCGATTATACTGACTTTACGAGCTTCAGCAAGCTCCACACTGATGTAAAGACCAATAACTGCCGTATTATGCAGGCCCGGTGGGACTCTGTAGGAGAGGACGAATGGGTATTCACTATTCAGGCCGATCGTTTTTTGCGCAACATGGTGCGTGCTATTGTCGGTACTTTGGTTGATGTCGGATGTGGAAAACTGTCTGTGGAAGATTTCCGTCGGATCATAGAACAGAAGAACCGTGGCTGTGCCGGAACTTCTGCTCCCGGTAATGCTCTTTTTCTTGATGATATAGGTTATCCGGATAATCTGTTTTATGTTGAGTAAAGTCCGTTGCCTGCTTTGAACAGGTCTTTGTAATGTTGAAACATCATTGTAACGCCGTGTTACGGTATCTTTAAATTGTTGAAACGGTTTTGTAATACCGATTGCCGACCTTTGCGCTACAATGAACAGGACTTGAAAACAAAACAGAAAATTTATGAAAACGAAACGACTGGTGACGTTAGGGCTGCTAAGTCTGACAACGTACCTGCCTACGATGGCTGCCGGAGATGAAACTTTTACAGATGAAAACTCTCCAAAAGGTAAGGCAATCATAACTGTTTTTTCGGACTTTCATGCTGGTTTCGGTAATGTGAACGATGACAGGGGATTTGACCTTAACCGTGCGTATGTCGGCTATCAGTATGATTTGCCATACGGACTTCAGTTGAAAGCGGTGGTTGATTTCGGAAAATCGGACAATGTGGACGATTATCATCGTATCGGATATATCAAGAACGCACAGGTAGCTTGGAAACGGGGGAAATGGACACTTAATGCCGGATTGATAAATACTATACAGTTCAAGTTTCAGGAAGGCTTTTGGGGAAAACGTTATGTTATGAAGTCTTTTCAGGACGAATATGCTTTCGGAAGCAGTGCTGATCTGGCCGTTTCCGCTACCTGTCGTTTCAATGACTATTTATCGGCAGATGCTATTCTTGCAAATGGGGAGGGCTATAAGAAAGTGCAGGTTAAGGATGGAATGCAATACGGGGCAGGCGTTACGTTGAATCCGGCAGACGGATTGTTTGTGCGTATGTATGCTTCTTTCAATGAGGCTTCGTCAGACGGATTGAAAGGCATCACTAATGTGGCGACGTTCGCTGGATACAAAAACAGTGTTTTTTCAATAGCTGCCGAATATAATTGGCAATCCAATACCGGATATGTAGTCGGGAATGACAAGAGCGGCATTTCCGCTTATGCTTCAATACAGTTCAATGAATATGTTGGCATGTTCGGACGTTGGGATTATCTTACATCAGAAAATGACTGGAACATTGACTCTGACGGAATGGCCGGTGTACTTGGCGCTGAGTTCAGACTTGGGAAATACGTCAGACTGGCTCCGAACTTCCGTATTTGGTCGCCTGGTGCGGAGGGTGTGGGGAAGTCTGGATATTTTTATTTGAGTGCGTCTTTTTCACTCTGACAGACGGAATACTGTCACGAAATTTTATCTTTTAATATCATAAACAATGAAAAAGTTTTATTTACCTTTAGTTGCCGGCGTATTGGCATTGTCATTCGCTTCTTGCGGCGGACAGCAGTCTGCCGGTTCCGTTGAATTAAGTGGCGCGGGAGCAACATTTCCTCTTCCATTTTATAATATGTCATTCGATGGGTTTGATGCAGCTACAGGCAACAAAGTCTCTTATGGAGGCATAGGCAGCGGTGGCGGTGTCCGTAACCTGAAAGACGAGATCGTGGATTTCGCAGGAAGCGATGCTTTCCTTACCGATGAGGAAATGAAAGGGATGAAGCCGGTGGTGCATATACCTACATGTATGGGTGCTGTGGTGTTGGCTTATAATCTGCCGGACGTGACGAGACTGAACCTTTCAGGAGATGTGATTGCTGACATTTATGCAGGCAAGATTACAAAATGGAACGATACACGTCTTGTGGAACTAAACCCGGATGTGAAGCTCCCTGCAAAGGATATTATCATCGCTTACCGTTCGGATGGAAGCGGTACGACTTTTATATTTACCGATTATCTGTCTAAAGTGAGTGAAAACTGGAAGAATACCTACGGTGCAGGAAAGACTGTTGATTTTCCTGTGGGACAGGCTGCGAAAGGAAATCCGGGCGTAGCCGGCATCATAGCACAGACTCCGTATTCGTTCGGTTATATTGGTTCCGAATATGCGTTTGCGCAGAAAATACCTTATGCAAATGTGATGAACAAGCGGGGCGAACTGATAGCTCCGTCAACAGAAAGCATTTCTGCGGCTGCTGGAGACATTCCACAGGATACCCGTTGCTCGATTACTGATGCTGATGCCGCAGGTGCATATCCTATCAGTTGTTTCACTTGGTTGATTGTCTATCAGGAACAGCATTATGGCGACCGTAGTATGGAGCAGGCCAAAGCGACGGTGAAACTGATGCAGTATATGCTTACTGACAGTGTTCAACAGAGTACAGCTGTCGTAAACTATGCCCCGCTGCCTAAGAAAGCCGTTGATTTCAGTCTTCAGAACTTGAAGACAGTCACTTATGACGGGTTGCCTATTCTGAAATAAAAAGATATTGTTATGCAGGATAAAATATTTAAAATCCTACTGATTTTATCCGCAGTCATTATTCCGATCATCGGTGGAGGGATAATTCTTTCCCTCGCCGTTGATGCTTCCGGTGCTTTTGAAGAATTCGGTTTCTGGGACTTCGTGTTTTCCGATGATTGGGTGACTACGGCAGGTAAGGAAAAGTATGGCGCGCTTCCGTTCATTACGGGAACCTTGCTGACAACGGCATTGGCATTGCTTATGTGTATCCCGTTCTCCTTGCCGGTTGCTTTGTTTACTGGGGAATATTTCAAGGGACGTAAGATTGCTGCCATTTTGGGGACGGTGATAGACTTGTTGGCAGGCATTCCTTCCATTATTTATGGTTTGTGGGGGTTCTATGTGCTTCGCGGGGTATTCATGCATCTTAATCTTTCCCCTCAAGGATCGGGAATTCTCACGGCATCATTCGTGTTGGCAATTATGATTGTGCCGTATGCGGCTTCATTGAGCGCGGAATTCATCAAGATGGTTCCCGCTGAACTGAAGGAAGGTGCTTATGCAATGGGTGCCACACGTGCGGAAGTGATTCGTAAGGTGATTTTTCCGATGGCCGGTTCTGGGATCTTTTCTGCGTTCATCCTGGCAATCGGCCGTGCGTTGGGCGAGACCATGACAGTGACTATGCTTATCGGAAATACTAACCAAATACCAGATACTTTGCGTACCACCGGAAACACGATGGCCAGCATCATAGCCAATCAGTTTGGCGAGGCTGACGGCCTGAAGCTTTCTTCATTGATTGCCATCGGACTCCTTCTGTTTCTGATAACGGCAATAATCAATATCATAGGAAAGATTCTTATCCGCCGTGCCCGACATGTCTAATCTTTGTAAATTGAGTGCATTATGAATAACATAAAGTTCCGTGTATTTAAAAGCCGGCTTCTCTTTGTCCTGGTATGTGTATTGTCAGGACTGACCGCCATACCTTTGCTGGCTATTCTTGGGGAAGTGCTCATAAAGGGTTGGAACCAGTTGGGATGGTCATTTATTACAGAAGCCACTCCAAATGCATACAAGGCAATGATGGCTGCACAGGCGGGAGAAGAGATACCGGGTGGCATTGCTAACGGTATCATCGGTACTTTTCTGATGCTGTTCATGGCTGCTGTGGTGGCTATTCCGGTAGGAATCCTTTGTGGTATCTGTCTGTCCGAATACCGCAAGAGCTGGTTTGCTACTTTTGTCAGTTATCTGACCGACCTGTTACAGGGTACTCCATCCATTATTATAGGTATCATAACATATATTTGGGTAGTGGTCCCTATGAAAGGCTATTCTGCCATTGCGGGCAGTGTGGCACTGTTCATCATGATGCTCCCTCTGATTATACGTTCTACGGAAGAAACGATGAAGGTCTTGCCGGAAACGCTGAAAGAAGCCGGACTTGCATTGGGGGGAAGCTATTGGAGGGTTATGCTGAAGGTCTTGGTTCCAGCGGCATTGGGAAGTATCTTTACCGGTATCCTGCTGGCTATCTCGCGTGTGGTTGGCGAGACGGCTCCGCTGATGTTTACCGCCTTGGGAGGTGCAGCCATCAGTTGGAACCTGACCAAGCCGATGTCAGCTGTACCCTTGCTTATTTGGGAATTTTTCAACGACCCGAATCTACAGAACCTCATTTGGGGAGCATCTTTGTTCCTGTTGACTTTTGTGCTATGTTTGAATTTATTAGCTAAACGAATTGCAAAGAAATGGAAAATATAAAAGATCCTATTCTTCAGATAAGAGATGTATGTATCTCATACACCAGCGATGTTATGGCAGTTAAACATGTTACCGCTGACATAGAGAAAAACTCCATTACTGCCATCATGGGACCGTCAGGGTGCGGCAAAAGCACACTGTTGCGTGCCGTAAACAGAATGCACGAACTGTATAAGAATATCCGTGTCACAGGTGAAATCCTGCTGAACGGTGATAATGTGCTTCAGATGGAACCTATGGAAGAACGCCGTAGGATCGGCATGGTGTTCCAGCGTCCCAATCCGTTTCCGACCATGAATATTTATGACAATGTGTTGGCCGGGTATATATTGAACGGCATCCGTCTTTCCAAGTCACAAAAGGATGAAATTGTGGAACGTAACCTGCGTAATGTTTCTTTGTGGGACGAGGTGAAGAATTCCTTGACCAAGAGAGGGACCTTCCTTTCGGGAGGACAGCAGCAACGTCTGTGTATTGCGCGATCTTTGGCTCTTCAGCCTGATGTACTGTTGATGGATGAGCCGACATCTGCACTTGACCCTATTGCCACCAAACACATAGAAGATTTGATGGACCGGTTGAAGAAAGAGGTTACCATTCTGATTGTGACACATAACATGTCACAGGCTATGCGTATCTCAGACCGTTCCATGTTTATGTTCTTGGGCGAGCTGATTGAATATGACGATACTAAAAAGATGTTCGAAAATCCGGCAGATGAGCGTACACGTTCTTATCTGACAGGCAAGATGGGGTAAAAACCAGTGCTTTAGTATGTTATAAACGGAGAATGTCCTGTTGGATGCAGGGCATTCTCCGTTTTTCAGTTATATGATGTAAAGCTATCGAGCTCCTTTGGTCGTCCGTACTTTCAGCTTGCTGGTATGCAATACTTTCCATATATCGTCTTCCGATCCGGAAAAGGGCCCTGACTTTTCAAGCTTGATGGTGGACATTGCTGCGGCAAAACACCCGGCTTCTTCATATGAGTAGCCTTTGTTTCGCATGTACAGGTAACCCAGAACATATGTGTCGCCGCATCCTGTGACATCCACCACTTCTTTGGGCGGATAGGCCGGGATCTCATAGAACTTTCCTTCCGCATAAACCAGTGATCCGAGACTTCCCATAGTGAGCAGTACTTCTTTTACGCCCCACTCCGCTAATTGCAGTGCTGCCTGTTTGGGATCTTTTTTGCCGGTCAGCACTTCCGCCTCATATTCGTTCACCTTCAGTATGTCAATGTATTTCAGTGCTTCCTTCTTTTCTTTCCAGTCGATAGGATAAACATGTTCCCCTCTTACTTCACGCAGATAGCCTTGTGCGTCAACGGCAAGTGTCCCTTTACGGGAGAGCAGTTTCACCACATCCAATGGAAAATCATCAGCGAGCAGGCTTCCCAAATGGAAAATACGGGCCTGTTCGTTTTTCAGTTCCTCTGCAGTGAACGGATCGGCCTTAGCCAATACGCGCTGGGTACGTTCATCCTGATTTTCACCGTATATATTCTCAAAGTAAACAGTGTTTCGGCTGGGAAGCACTTCTACCTGAATACCCTCTTTCCTCATGTCTTCCACAGCGTTGTATTCGCTTGGAGCCAGTGCTGTTACCAATTTGTAGTTTTTGGAATCCTTCAGATGCTGTATCCCATATGAGAAATAGTAGGATGTTCCTCCCGGAAGATAAGTTGTTTTTCGCGGAGTGACAATTTTGTCCAAAGTCAAATGCCCGATGCAGCAAATGTCAGTCATTGTGATTCGTCTTTTTTGATTCGGCCGCAAAGTTACGCATAATTTCAGTGCCTTGTAGATGTGGATATAGCAATTTCTTCCATTTTTATGGCTTTTTTTTACTTATAAAATGATAAAATGCTTGATAAAGAGTCTGTATAATGAAACAAAACTGTAACTTTGGACACTTTTATTATTATTTTTTCTGTTTTGTCGGGAAAAATGATATCGAGGAAGCTGAAAAGAGTATATATTGAAAAATAAAAGAATGGAAAAAATGAATGTAAAACCAGCTGATGGTAAATTAGGTGTGTTGTGTGTAGGATTGGGAGCTGTTGCTACCACTTTTATGACCGGTGTTTTGATGGTCCGCAAAGGGCTGGCAAAACCTATAGGGTCTATGACACAATATGACAAAATCCGTGTGGGCCGTGGTAAGGACAAGAAATATCTCCATTACAACGAGATAGTTCCGATGGCTCAGTTGGACGACATCGTTTTCGGTGCATGGGATGTGTATCCTGCCAATGCTTACGAATCAGCAATCAACTGTGAAGTGCTGAAGGAGAAAGACATCAATCCTGTAAAGGATGAACTGGTAAAGATCGTTCCGATGAAGGCCGCATTTGACTATAACTATGCCAAACGTCTGGATGGGGACAACGTGAAGGACTGTGCGACACGTTGGGACATGGTGGAGCAGTTGCGCAATGATATCCGCAATTTCAAGTCGGCTAACGGATGCAGCCGTATTGTGGTGCTTTGGGCTGCTTCTACTGAAATCTATGTGCCTTTCTGCGAGGATGTGCATGGCACATTGGAATCTTTGGAGAAGGCAATGAAGGCAGACGATCGTGAACACATAGCACCTTCCATGTGTTATGCGTATGCGGCCCTTGCTGAAGGTGCCCCGTTCATAATGGGTGCTCCGAACACTACGGTTGACATTCCTGCCATGTGGGAAATGGCCGAAAAGACAAAGATGCCCATTTCCGGAAAAGATTTCAAGACCGGACAGACACTTGTCAAGTCAGGATTCGCTCCGATTATCGGAACACGTTGTCTGGGACTTTCCGGATGGTTCTCTACCAATATTCTGGGCAACCGTGACGGATTGGTGCTCGATGAACCTGCCAATTTCCATACAAAGGAGGTAAGCAAGCTTTCTACACTGGAATCCATTCTGGTTCCCGAGAATCAGCCGGATTTGTACACCGACTATTATCATAAGGTAAGAATCAACTACTATCCTCCCCGCAACGACAACAAGGAAGGATGGGACAATATCGACATTTTCGGTTGGATGGGTTATCCGATGCAGATTAAGATCGACTTCCTCTGCCGTGACTCCATTCTGGCTGCCCCGTTGTGTCTTGACCTCGTGTTGCTGAGTGATTTGGCCGCACGTGCCGGACGTTACGGTATTCAGCGTTTCCTGAGCTTTTTCCTGAAGAGCCCGATGCATGACTATACTCAAAACGAAGTGCCGGTCAATCATCTGTTCCAGCAGTATGTGATGTTGAAGAATGCATTGCGTGAGATGGGCGGATATGAGGCTGACGAGGAGATTGACTGATCGGATTCATGTCAAAAAAACGATAATGAAAGGGTGCGTCTGTAATGGTGTACCCTTTTTCATTATAAGGCGTTTATTACAAAATATGTATGAAAAATCATATATTTGCATGTGAAAGACACAAACTAAAAATCCAGTATTATGAAGAAATTATCCAACTCCCGACTGACAGTCCAGGTTTCTTCGCACGGGGCTGAACTTTGCAGCATTATGTGTGATGGTAAAGAATATCTGTGGCAGGCTGATCCTGCCTTCTGGAAACGTCATTCTCCGGTGCTTTTCCCTATTGTCGGAAGCGTGTGGCAAAACATTTATTATGTCAATAACCGTCCTTTTGAGCTTACCCAGCATGGCTTTGCGCGTGATATGGACTTTGAGCTGATATTCGAGTCGGAGGACGAGTTGCGCTATCGTCTGACGGATAATGAATATACACATGCGAAGTATCCGTTCTCGTTTTGCCTTGAGATCGGTTACCGTCTGAAAGGAAAAATCATTGAGGTGATGTGGCAGGTATCCAATCCTTCCGATGTGGAAATGCATTTTCAGATTGGGGCACATCCGGCATTCATGTATCCGGACTACGATAAGGCATCTGAACACAGGGGATTCTTCGGATTTGACCGGACTAAAGATCTGCGCTATATTCTAATAGGAGAGAAAGGCTGTGCGGACGTACATACAAGCTATCCGCTTTCTCTTACGGAAGATGGGTTGTTCCCGATAGATGTCAGAACATTCGACCGTGACGCCCTGATTCTTGAAAAAGGACAGGTGAATGAAGTGACTCTTTACGGCATAGACAAACGTCCGTATCTGAGCCTGCGATTCAGTACACCAGTGGTGGGGTTGTGGTCGCCTCCGGGGAAAAACGCTCCTTTCGTGTGCATTGAACCTTGGTATGGACGATGCGATCGCGTCTGTTACGCCGGTGAGTTCAAGGACAAGGATTGGATGCAGCATCTGCCCGCCGGAGGAATATTTAGTGGAGGATACGAGATTGAAATTAAATGACGTGTGCCAATGAGAAAGTGTCAGGGCATTTTGATAAAGATTCCCTGACATCTAGGCTACAATGTCCTTATGCTTTTGGATGTTATGAGTATTGGGCAGTGAGTTATGAAAAAACTCGGAACAGGAGTATAATGTAAACATAAAAGCGATAACTTTGCAGAGATTCTAAACAAGCAGGCATATTATTATGGAATTACCGAAAGATCCGATGATGCTTTTAAGCTTCATCAATATGAAACTCAGAGATTTATATCCTTCACTTGATGTGCTTTGTTCTGATATGAACGTCAGCAAGGAGGATATCGTAAAGACATTGAAGGATGCGGGATTTGAATACAATGCCCGTCAGAACAGATTCTGGTAATCGGATTTTCAGAGGCTGATAATGTAAAAATAAGAGGGTGACCCAAAAGTCAGTAACGACTAACGGGTCGCCCTTTTTCATTG
>CAZSYY010000045.1:0-14002 GCA_964611375.1 uncultured Phocaeicola sp.
AGACAATGAAAAAGGGCGACCCGTTAGTCGTTACTGACTTTTGGGTCACCCTCAACCCACCCAAGTTACGGATATCAACAAGTAAATTCACATCTGCTTTAGCCTTGTATATCGTTGATTAAGACTTTAACCGGAAGAACTTTTATTCCAACATACATCATAAGCAATGCTGTAATGAATCCATTTTGATATGATATCACATATCAACAAAAGTTTAAAAACGACCTTTATATTTAATTAAATTTACGACACAAGACGTGATTATTAATATTTATTATAATACCGTAATGTTTATTTCTTATAACAACACATAAAAACGTTTACGTCTACCTTTGCAAATATATTTAATGCAGTAAGAATGCAGAAAACAGCTATAATATGGAGAAACGATTACATTGCATGTTACTTGTAGTTTTTCTTTACGTAGGCGGTTGTCATGCTCAGCGCATTGCGTTGAAAACTAATCTACTCTACTGGGCAGCCATGACTCCAAATATAGAAATGGAAGCCAGGCTGGCACCAAAGCTCACGGCCGATTTGAGCGTGGCAGGAAGTTTTGCCTCCGTGAAAAACTATAAATTGCATTTTGCAGGTGTGGAACCGGAGTTGCGCTATTGGTTGGAACGCCCAATGGCACGTCACTTTGTTGGAATTGCAGGTATGTTTACGAACTACAATTTCAAATTGAAGGAAAAGCATCATCAAGGTGATGCTGTCGGAGCAGGGTTAGTCTATGGATATGCTTTCGTATTGGGTAAGCAGTGGAACCTGGAGACCAGCATAGGAGTAGGAATGGCACACTTTAGAGAAAAGAACTATCGGAACAATGAGAAGCCCGAAAATGCCAATCACATTGGCTGGGCTGTAGTACCTATGAGGGTAGGTATTACATTATCTTACATACTAATGAAATGAACTTACGAAAAAGGTTATTTTGGGTTATTTTGGCAGGTATGGCCACAACAATATCAATGACTCAAAAATATCGTATCAACGGATATGTACTTGACGATGCCGGAAATCTGCCAAACGCGAACATTAAAGAAGTAGAAGGAAACTGGCTCGGCGCGACAGACATGATGGGTTATTTCGATATGCGAACCGATGCTGACTCTGTGGAATTCTCCTATATCGGCTATGAGAGCCAACGAGTTGCTTGTTCACAGGGGAATAACATCATAATACAGATGATTCCAAATGCTGTAGTTGATGAAGTGACTATTACTGCGCGCTATATGAATGAAAGCATCGGCAAGGTTCCTCCTAAAGTGAAGGGCAACCTGCTACCATACGAACTTCCCATCACGATACCTCAGAATCTCTTTCATGGGAATTATCGCTTTATCTTCCAACCGGTGCTGGAAAATGTGAGTACAAGAAGGAAAGTACGGATGAAGCCGCTCGTGCTTGACAGTAAGAAGTATAACTGGACACAACAACGTATGTATGACGGTGACTTTGAACGTGACCCTTTATCGGCATACGTTGTCGTGGCCGACAAACAGGTGACGGATTCCAGTCGGATTGGCTTGATCTATCGGGACACTGTCTTCATAGAACACCCGAGAGATGTGTTTGCATTGAGCATCTATAAGTCATACGAGGACTATAGCCGATTGCGAAAGATGGATTCCCTGCCGGATTATATCCGCGGATCCATCAACCCGTTCAAATTCCTGCGTGTATCCGTCCCAGCACAGGAAATCACAGACTCAAACTACTTACCACGTCCGAATCGCCAGTTTATGGATACGGAAGGCAATATCAACCTGCGCTTCCCCATCGGGCAGAGCAAACTGAACCTTAATGATTCGGTCAACCGGATGGAGATGGAGCGTTTGGAACACGAGCTGAAGATGATTGAAGGGGAAGACGGTATAACACTGCAGTCGTTCAGCATCACCGGAATTGCTTCTCCCGACGGTTTATACAACCGCAATGTTACATTGGCGAGAGAGCGTATGCGCGGTGCGCTGGACTATGTTGTCAGTCGTCTGAGTCCACAGACCCGTGCTCTGATCGAGGTGTATTCAAATGCTGAAGTAGCGCCGTGGGACAGTCTGCCTCCGGCTCTCCGTTGTGACGGTTACACAGACGTAGCCATTCAAGTGGAAGCTGTGTTGAAAGAATACCCCGATGACATATACAAACAATGGAAATACATTCAGAAGCTCGACAGTTACAAGGAACTTATAGCCAATATTTACTTGCCGCGTCTGCGTACTGCCCGCTACAAATATACCTATTCCATCTATCGTAACCGTACACTGCCTGAAATAAGACGCCTGTATGCGGAAGGGAAGAAACTGTCTGAGTTTGAATACTGGAAGTTGTATAGCGGCGAGACAGATGTCGAACAGAAGGAAGCCCTCTGTCGCAAGGCATTGGCTGAGTATCCAGATCTTATGATGGCAGCCAACGACCTGGCCGTAATACTGATACACCGTGGAGAATCAGACGACAAGTTGCTGGAACGCTTTGCTTCATATAAGGGAGACGTCCCAACGGCAGTGAAAATTAATCATATGATTGCCTTATTGAATGCTCAGCGCTATGCTGATGCCTATGCCGTGGCATGTACCCCCATGCGCAAGACACCGGAAACACGGCTCATATGTGCCTTTGTGAATGCCATGAACGGAGTGATGACAGATGAAGATAAAGCACTCATAGAACAGACCGACATACTCAACAAGATACTCATCAGACTTGATGAAGGAGACAACAAGATCGCACTTTCCCTCATCATCGGAATGGAGGAGCTGGATGCGCGAGGCTATTATATCAAAGCTATATGTTGCAGTCGCAACAACCTGTTGACCATGGCAAGAGAAAGTCTGAAAAAGGCAATAGAGCTTGATCCTACGTTGGAAAAAGTAGCGAGCGGGGATGCGGATGTCTATGAAATATATAAAGAAATCAATGATGAGAAAAAGTAAGTATATACTATATAGTGCTTGTCTGCTGACCATGCTGGGACAAGTCGACAAATTGACAGCTCAGGAGAAGAGCGATTCGCTGACACTGCGAAGCGGCTATGAGAATGCTTTCGACTATTTGCTGCAAAAGCCTGTCAAGAATGAGAAATTCCCCGATAAAAATTTTGGCGATCATTTTTTCCTGATGGGAGGAGTCGGACTGAATTGGCTCGGTGCAGATGGATCTTCTCCTGCCATGCAGGTCTCAATAATGGCAGGTGACTGGTTGACTCCGGTACACGGTGTGAGGGCTGGAGTAAAAGTCGGCCAGATTGATTATGGCACGGGAAAGAACAAGATTGCAGGGATGGAGGTGAGCTATCTGCTGAATCTGACAGCCCTCCAACAAGCCAGTTATTCACTGCAACGGACATTTGAACTGTCATTTCTGGCCGGAGTAGAAGGCATTTACGCACGCGAATTAGGAACATCTCAGTGGGGAGGCGGTGTACATACCGGCTTTCTTGGTACATTTCGCCTGTCAAATCTGACTTACGTATATCTTGAGCCGAGAGTCACATTTTATTCAAATGGAATCACTCCTTTGGCCGATCCTTCCTGGCGGAAATACAAATTTGCCGGCAGCATGAATGTAGGACTGGCTTATCGTCTGCTTTCAGGAGATTATCGCGGAAGTGACAAATATTCCAACCAAAGCGGAGATGACAATATGTTTATTTCTATCGGAATCGGAACCGGCACTCCGTTACAGAAATCGTTTAAGAAAACAATGAAGAATCTGGGCTTGACAGGCAGCGTGGCTATCGGCAAGGAGGTAAATGCCTATTCTACTTTTCGTGGCAAGTTGCGTCTGGGATATTACCCGATAGACAGAGAACAAGAGCTGAAAGCAGCTTCCGCACAAGTAGATTATCTCTTCAACTTGACCAATTTGATGGGTGGATATCGCGATGACCGCAACTTTTGGCTGAACGGAGTGGCTGGCGTGGAACTTGCCGCATCCCATTATAAAGGAACAAAATTCTCACCGGGTATCGGAGCCGGAGTGCAACTGAATTTCCGCACCGGGGAACGGAGCAATTTCTATATAGAGCCCCGTGTTGACATATATAGAGAAAAATTCGAACCTACCAGGAATTTTCTGTTTAGCAAATATGACGTGCTGCCGACATTGGAAGCCGGATTGACATTCTATCACCGTGAACGTAACGACGGCCGGATTAGCGACGTACTCTTTGAGAACAAGTCGTTTTGGGATCACTTGTTCGTTCAGGGAGGTATCGGTATCTCGTCTGCAGCTACAACCAGAGACTTTCGTCCGGAGCCGACGGTGTATATCGGTATCGGCAGGTGGCTGAATGCTTATTCAGGATTACGGTTAGCTGCCGAAATACGCAAATACAAATCATATCCGACAGACAAACGCAAGAATCTGGCAAATGGAGGAATCGACTACCTGTTCAACTTTACGAACTTCATGGGAGGATATGATCCCTACCGGCGTTTTGAGTTCATTGGTGCTGCCGGTGTCCGCATGGCAGTGAAAAGTGAGCAACGCCATATCTATCCCGGTGTCCATATCGGAGTACAAGGACTGTATCACCTGAACCCGATGACGGGAATCTTTGTCGAGCCATCCGTACAATCCTACTCGTCTAATCTGGTGGACGCCGGACTTCATGTTGTAGGCATGGGATTTCTGGGAGGTATCACCGCAGGCGTCAACTTGCGGATGCAAGGGTATGATGTACATCAGAATCGAGTGCAATACAAGAACAATGACGATGCCCGCAACAGTTTCCTGTATGCAGCCGTGGGCCCATCAGTAGAAGTCAAGAATCTACGCAAGGCACACGTAAATGTAAGGGTTGGTTATGGACATTGGTACGATGCTTATGCCGGATGGCAGATAGGTGCGAATTGGATCGACCGCAAAAAATTCAGCCGGTGGAGTGTTGATGCCGATTGGCTGGTTGATCTGACAACATTAGCCTATGGATACAACAGAGACCGTATTGTGAGTGTCAACGGATTGGCCGGCGTGGGAATTGGCTATCTGAAAGAGCGGAAACAAACCTCTTTCTCGCCCGACCTGCATGTGGGAGGTCAACTGCGCGTTAAGCTTTCCTCAGACTTTGACATCTTTGCCGAGCCTCGTTTGATCGGACGGTTTGTGACAAGAAAAACGAGCGGGAAACACATCATGCCGCACTTTTCAACACAGATTGGCGTCTCATATTACTTGAAAGACAAAAAGAAACATTAAATCATCAAGATTTGCTCGTTGGAAACACACCTTCACTTTTGCCTGATATGCTGTTAACACGATTATACAAATTCAAATAAAAATCTTCACAGTTTCTCATTTTTTATTTTTATCTTTGTCGGGAACAAAGACAAAGGGGTGCCCTACGGGACGGGCTGAGATCATACCCTATGAACCTGATGCGGTTAATACCGACGAAGGGATTGTACATTCCGACATTCTTCCGATGATTTTATTCCGTCCTGTACATTCTCGCCTTTGACGTATCATTCACGACATACAGGAACAATGAAAGTATTGGTAAACAACAAGGAAACAGAACTTGTAAAGGGAAACACCATTTCCGATCTGGCACACCAGCTCGGACTCCCTGCACAAGGAGTGGCAATCGCACTGCACAACCGCATGATACCGCGAACACAGTGGAACGAACAGATCCTGCAACCCGGCGACAGTCTGGTAATCATCAAAGCGGCATGTGGAGGTTAAGACATGAAATTCCAGTTCATCACACATTTCACCGAAAACTATTCCTATTTCGATTCGGTACGCCTGGCTCTTGAAGGAGGATGCCGGTGGATTCAGTTGCGCATGAAAGATGCGAGCGTGGAAGAAATTGAAAAGGAAGCGCTTCGCATTCAGCCGCTCTGCAAAAAATATGGCGCTATATTCATTCTTGACGACCAGGTGGAACTGGCTAAAAAGATTCACGCAGACGGAGTACATTTAGGAAAACTTGACATGCCGATAGCCAAGGCACGGGAGCTGATGGGCAAAGACTTCATAATAGGAGGCACAGCCAATACATTCGATGATGTAAAGGCACATTATGAAGCAGGTGCAGACTACATCGGCTGTGGTCCGTTCAGGTTCACATCCACAAAAAAGAATTTAAGTCCGATACTCGGTACAGAAGGCTACCGCAATATCATTTCCCGAATGAAAGAAGCCCATATTGACTTGCCCATAGTGGCGATAGGAGGGATCACTTACGATGATATACCTGCTGTTATGGAGACCGGAGTCACAGGCATCGCATTGAGCGGTGCGATTCTGAGGGCAAAAGATCCTGTTGAAGAAACACGAAGAATAATATCACTCGTCAATCAATCTAAATGACAAACAATTACAACAAAACATATATGGAAAAACTGATCATTGCCGGTAAAGAATTCGGTTCCCGTCTGTTTTTAGGAACCGGAAAATTCAATTCAAACCAAGTGATGGAAGAGGCTATCATGGCTTCAGGGACAGAAATGGTGACCGTTGCCATGAAACGCATAGAACTCGACAACAAGGATGATGACATGCTCAAGCATATCGTACATCCTCACATCCAACTGCTTCCGAATACATCGGGCGTACGCACGGCCGAAGAAGCTGTGTTTGCCGCTCAGATGGCGCGTGAAGCTTTCGGCACCAACTGGCTGAAACTGGAAATACATCCGGATCCGCGCTACCTGCTCCCGGATTCAACCGAAACGCTTAAGGCTACGGAAGAACTCGTGAAGCTCGGATTCGTGGTACTCCCCTACTGCCAGGCTGACCCTACATTGTGTAAGCGGCTGGAAGAAGCAGGCGCAGCCACCGTGATGCCTCTTGCCGCTCCAATAGGTACGAACAAGGGACTACAGACACGCGACTTCCTGCGTATCATCATCGAAGAGAGCAACGTACCGGTTGTGGTCGACGCCGGTATCGGCGCACCGAGCCATGCTTCCGAAGCGATGGAAATGGGAGCAGCGGCATGCCTGGTAAATACAGCTATAGCCGTTGCAGGAAATCCTGTGGAAATGGCGATAGCTTTTAAAGAGGCTGTCATTGCCGGACGGCGTGCATACGAAGCTGGACTCGGTATACAGGCAGAAAACCTTGAAGCTTCAGCCTCATCGCCTCTAACCGCTTTTCTTAACGAATAAAAAACAAGCAACAAATACTCCGGTCATGGAAAAAGACAATAAAGCATACGCACACGCTGAGAAGGCCTATATGCATGGCACACTCTTTCCGTTCATCAAGGTTGGAATGCAGAAAGTAAACCTCACTCCCACCGTAAACGTCGTGAACGGCAATAAAACTATGACTCCGAACGCACCGGTCTATGTGTACGACACAAGCGGTCCGTTCAGCGACCCAAACGTCAAGATCGACCTGAAAAAAGGGCTGCCACGCATGAGAGAAGCATGGATTACAGCACGGGGTGACGTGGAACAGCTACCGTCCGTCACGTCAGAATACGGAAGGATGCGACGTGATGACCATTCGCTTGACCACCTGCGTTTCGAGCATATAGCTCTGCCTTACCGTGCAAAAGCCGGCAAATGCTGTACGCAGATGTATTATGCAAAACAGGGTATTGTGACACCAGAGATGGAATACGTGGCTATACGCGAAAACATGAACTGCAAAGAACTGGGAATCGACACGTACATCACTCCTGAGTTCGTGCGCGATGAGATTGCGTCCGGCCGCGCGGTACTTCCTGCCAACATCAACCATCCGGAAAGCGAGCCGATGATCATAGGACGGAACTTTCTGGTGAAGATAAACACAAACATAGGGAACTCGGCCACCACTTCAAGCATCGAAGAAGAAGTGGACAAGGCTGTATGGAGTTGCAAATGGGGAGGTGACACACTGATGGACCTTTCCACAGGCGACAACATCCACGAGACCCGCGAATGGATAGTACGAAACTGTCCGGTACCGGTAGGAACGGTTCCGATTTATCAGGCACTTGAGAAGGTCAACGGCAAAGTGGAAGATCTGACGTGGGAGATCTATCGCGATACTCTCATAGAACAGTGCGAGCAGGGAGTGGACTATTTTACCATTCATGCCGGAATCCGACGCCACAATGTACATTTGGCCGACAAACGTCTGTGCGGCATCGTGTCGCGCGGCGGATCCATCATGAGCAAGTGGTGCCTGATCCACGATCGGGAGTCGTTCCTCTATGAACATTTTGATGACATCTGCGACATACTGTCCCAATACGATGTGGCAATCTCGCTGGGTGACGGCCTCCGTCCGGGATGTATAGCAGACGCAAACGACGAAGCGCAGTTCGCCGAGCTTGACACAATGGGTGAACTTGTGACACGCGCATGGGACAAAAACGTGCAGGCCTTCATCGAAGGGCCGGGACATGTGCCTTTGCACAAGATCCGGGAAAATATGGAACGCCAGATATCACACTGCCACAACGCACCGTTCTACACGCTCGGTCCGCTGGTTACCGACATAGCTCCCGGATACGACCATATCACTTCGGCTATCGGGGCGGCGCAAATCGGCTGGTTAGGCACAGCCATGCTCTGCTATGTCACGCCGAAGGAACATCTTGGACTTCCCAACCGGGAAGATGTACGCACGGGGGTCATTACCTACAAGATAGCGGCACATGCCGCCGACCTTGCAAAGGGACACCCCGGAGCGCAAATACGTGACAATGCACTGAGTAAGGCTCGCTACGAATTCCGCTGGCGAGACCAGTTCCACTTGAGTCTCGACCCGGAACGCGCACTCGAATATTTCAATGAAGGACACCACACTGACGGAGAATACTGCACAATGTGCGGACCGAACTTCTGTGCGATGAAGCTGAGCAGAGACCTTTCATCAATCGAAAACAAAAAACGAGAAAACTGACATTCATTTACAATTATGTTTAGTGACGAATTAGAAAAAATAAGCTGGGAGGAAACGACAGAAGCCATCTACTCCAAAACCGAAAAGGACGTCGTACGCGCGCTGGGAAAGTCACGCTGCGAAGTTGACGACTTCATGGCTCTCATCTCTCCGGCAGCCGAAAAATACCTTGAGCCTATGGCACGGCTCAGCCGCAAATACACAGAGGAACGCTTCGGGAAGACCATCTCGATGTTCATTCCGCTTTATCTCACCAACTCATGTACCAACTCGTGCGTGTACTGCGGTTTCCACATCAGCAACCCGATGGCACGCACCATTCTTACGCCCGAAGAAATAGAGAACGAATACAAAGCCATCAAGAAGCTCGCCCCGTTCGAGAATCTGCTGATCGTAACGGGAGAAAACCCCGCCAAGGCGGGAGTGCCTTATCTGGCAAAGGCCCTCGACATAGCAAAGTCTTATTTCTCGAACCTGAAAATAGAAGTCATGCCTCTCAAGACAGAAGAATATGCCGAACTGGTGAAGCATGGCATGAACGGAGTAATATGCTTTCAGGAGACATACCACAAGGATCGCTACAAGCTGTACCATCCGCGCGGAATGAAGTCAAAGTTTGAATGGCGTGTAAACGGCTTCGACAGAATGGGACAGGCCGGAGTACATTCCATAGGGATGGGCGTGCTCATCGGATTGGAGGAATGGCGTACCGACATCACAATGATGGCCTACCATCTGCGCTATCTGCAAAAACACTACTGGAAGACCAAATACAGCGTAAATTTCCCGCGCATGCGCCCTGCCGAAAACGAAGGATTCCGCCCGAATGTAATCATGAACGACAGGGAACTGGCACAGGTTACCTTCGCCATGCGCATATTCGACCATGATGTTGATATCTCATACTCCACACGAGAACCGGCACATATCCGTGACCACATGGCTTCGTTGGGAGTGACAACCATGAGTGCGGAAAGCAAGACTGAACCCGGCGGATACTATACTTACCCGCAAGCCCTTGAGCAGTTCCACATCAATGATGACCGCACAGCAGCCGAAGTGGAAAAGGCTTTGAAATCGGCTGGACGAGAACCGGTATGGAAAGACTGGGACGCATCGTTCGACCATGTGGCTCACGCGCACCTCACTTGCTGACAAAACAGGGGCGTGCATCTTTCTCACATGATACACGCCCCAAATCACGAAAATCAATGGAAACACTGTCTTCATACGAAAAGGAAAGATACGGCCGCCAGATACTGCTGGAAGAAATCGGCGAGGAAGGTCAGATAAAACTGAAACATGCCAGTGTGCTGATTGTCGGAGTAGGCGGTCTGGGTTCTCCAGCTGCCCTCTATCTGGCCGGAGCCGGAATCGGACATATCGGACTCGTTGACAACGATGTGGTAAGCGCAAGTAACCTTCAGAGGCAGGTGCTTTACACGGATACGCAAACCGGACAACCGAAAGTTTTCTGCGCGAAGGAACGAATCGAAGCGCTCAACCCTTCAATCATCGTCAGCGCATACCATACACGGCTGACAACTGAAAACGCGGAAGAAATCATCAGGGACTATGACATAGTATTGGACGGATGCGACAACTTTGCCACAAGATACATCATCAACGACACATGCATACGGTTAAACAAGACCTATGTGTATGGAGCCATAAGGGAATTTGACGGACAAGTGGCAGTATTCAACCATCGGGGAAGATACAGCTACCGTGATTTGTTTCCCGACGAAGAAGATATGCTTGCCATGCCATGCCCTTCAAAGGCTGTATTGGGTGTTACGCCCGGCATTGTAGGAGTTGTGGAAGCCAACGAAACAATGAAACTCATACTCGAGTACGGCGACATACTTAGTGGGAAATTATGGCAGATAGACCTGAAAACACTGCAAACCAACACTATTTTCATATGAACATTAGGAATATATTACCAACCATGTTAACTTTGCATACAATTTTACAATTGTATGAAACTGATAGTAATAACAACTCCTAATTATTTCATAGAGGAAGACAAGATAATAACTGCCCTTTTCGATGAAGGACTGGAGACTCTACATTTGCGCAAGCCCGATACGGCTCCCGTCTATGCCGAACGTCTGCTCACGCTCATTCCGGAAAAATATCACAAATATATCGTAGTACACGATCATTTCTACCTGAAAAACGAATACAGGCTGAAAGGCATACACTTGAATCATCGCAACCCGCTGATTCCGGACAATTATGACGGACACGTAAGCGCATCGTGCCATACATTCGATGAAGTCGTCGCCGACAAAAAGATATGCGACTATGTATTCCTAAGCCCCGTCTTCGACAGCATATCGAAAGAGGGGTACGACTCGGCGTTCACTCCCGAAGAAATCCGGGAAGCGGCATCAGAAGGCATAATCGACAAACGGGTGATAGCCCTAGGCGGAATAAACGAGGAAAACATACTCCGCATCAAGGACTTCGGATTCGGAGGAGCCGCCGTATTGGGCGGATTATGGAACAAGTTCAATCCTTCCTCCGACTATAATTACCAGGAACTTATATCACATTTCAAAAAGCTGAAGGAGTTGTCCGACTAAAAGCGTTTGCAAGGAAAACAAACAAATTTCTGTCATTTGGCTTGTCAGCTTACAATAAATGGACTACTTTTGTAACAATATTATCTACATACAATGAGCGCAACAACACCTTTTAAGGTATTCTCAGGAACAAATTCGAGATACCTTGCCGAAAAGATCTGCAAGAGTCTGGGGTGTGAACTGGGTAACATGAACATAACCCATTTTGCTGACGGTGAGTTTGCAGTATCTTACGAAGAATCCATCCGTGGACAGTATGTTTTTCTGGTACAGTCCACATTCCCAAATTCTGACAATCTGATGGAACTCCTGCTGATGATTGACGCGGCAAAACGCGCCTCGGCAAAGAGCATCATCGCCGTAATCCCCTACTTCGGATGGGCACGTCAGGACCGCAAGGACAAGCCGCGCGTATCTATCGGAGCGAAACTTGTCGCAGACCTTCTCAGCGTAGCCGGAATCGACCGGCTGATTACGATGGATCTGCACGCCGACCAGATACAGGGTTTCTTTAACATCCCCGTTGATCACCTGTACGGATCAACTATTTTTGCACCTTATATCCAGTCGCTTAATCTGGAGAATCTGGCTATCGCCACTCCCGATGTAGGAGGCTCGAAACGTGCCAGCACGTATGCCAAGTTTCTGGACGTACCTTTGGTACTTTGCCACAAGACACGCGAAAAGGCCAATGTCGTAGCTTCCATGCAGATTATCGGTGACGTGGAAAACAAGAACGTAGTCCTCATTGATGATATGGTTGATACGGCAGGAACAATAACGAAAGCTGCCGACATAATGAAAGAGGCAGGTGCACACTCCGTGCGTGCCATTGCGTCCCACTGCGTAATGTCCGGACCGGCTTCGGAACGTGTACAAAACTCCCAGCTGGAAGAAATCGTGTTTACTGACAGCATTCCTTACTCATTGCGGTGTGCAAAAGTGAAGCAGCTGTCCATAGCTCCAATGTTTGCAGAAACAATTCACAGGGTAATGACGAACGAATCCATAAGTTCGCAGTATCTTATATAAAGCTTTACATTCTGGATAAGAAGCCTGCAGAAACGAACTGCAGGCTTTTTTTATGCCACAATATTGCTTCAGTAAAAGCCTGCCCGGACTTTCAAGTAAACATACGGCCACTTTTGCCCACTCCCGTAATATTGCGCCACTGTGCTTCAAACAACCGGAAAAGTAAAAAAATAAAAAAAACATACGATAACTTTGCCAATCAAAGAAATCTTTATATATTTGCAATGAAATTAAAATTATAATAATTACATAATTGAAATATGAATGCATACGAATACTTAGTTAATTACAACATCAAGCCGTCCGTACAACGTATTGCAATTATGGACTATCTTCTCAAGCATGCAACACATCCATGCGTTGACGAAATATATACAGCATTATGCAATGAAATTCCAACGCTTTCAAAGACCACAGTCTATAACACACTGAAGCTGTTTGTAGAACACGGAGCGGTAAGAATGCTGACTATCAACGAACATAACACCTGTTTTGACGGGAACGTAGGTCTGCACTCTCATTTTCTTTGCAAGACTTGCGGAAAGGTTTTCGACATACCGTTCGCGGAGAATGCCGAAGAGACCGACAGACTGGTCCGGAAAGGGTTTGAGATGGAGGAAATCCATCACTACTATAAAGGCACATGTCCTGATTGTGTAAAAAACGGACAGAAAGAACAGGAAAAGAAGTTCAGGCTGCCCGAAAATATAAACTAATAACTTAAACTTTTTGACGTATGAAAAAATTTATCTGTACAGTATGCGGGTACATCTATGAAGGTGATGCAGCCCCTGAGAAATGTCCTTTATGCAAGGCTCCGGCATCAAAGTTCAAGGAAATGGAAGAAACGGCCGAAGGCGGACTTACTTTCGTTGACGAACATGTGATCGGCGTGGCTAAAGGCTGTGACGAAGAGATGATCAAGGATCTGAACAACCACTTTATGGGCGAATGCACTGAAGTCGGCATGTATCTGGCCATGAGCCGTCAGGCTGACCGTGAAGGCTATCCTGAGGTGGCGGAAGCATTCAAACGCTATGCGTGGGAAGAAGCTGAACATGCAGCAAAGTTTGCAGAACTGCTGGGCGACTGCGTATGGGACACCAAAACGAATCTTGAAAAGCGTATGAATGCTGAAGCAGGTGCTTGCGAAGACAAGAAACGCATCGCCACCCGTGCAAAACAGCTTAATCTGGATGCCATCCATGACACAGTCCACGAAATGGCAAAAGACGAGGCACGCCACGGAAAAGGTTTTGAGGGTCTGTACAACAGATATTTCAAGAAGTAATATCAACAGTTGACGGTCTAAAAAACGCGGAGGGGCATAAAAGTGTGGAAATCATACATATTTTGGCCCTATCCGCATTTTTTCTTTTCAGACATTTTATCTGCAAACAGAAACATAAATGGAATAAAATAAAAAAGGACAATGAAACGAGTTCACTGTCCTTTCGATTATAAAATCTCCTGACTTCGTCGCTCCCAAAATCACAATTTTATAATTGGCTAATACTTAATTA
>CAZSYY010000046.1:0-12950 GCA_964611375.1 uncultured Phocaeicola sp.
TTGTTTAGAAACAGCAAGAGGCCAACTTCAAAATCTCTTTTGAGTCGGCCTCTTTGTTTTCTTATCATGTTCCGTTATTAACGCACTTGGATAACGAGATATTTGGACACGCTCCAGAACGTACTGGGTTCAATAATCTTCAGAGTCAACTGATTCTTTTTGTCCTTGACAAATTCATACGAACCTTCAGGATGTGTGGTCAACAATTCCGCACGCTTTGAATACAACATAATTTCCTTGTCCTTACGAATATCGATCTGAGTGAAATAGTCTTTATTGAATTCACTGTCTTTCAGGACATCGCCATGTTTCAAAATCTTCTGATCCCTAAGTTCAGACTTGGTGCCGAACACATACCATGCCATGTTCAACGCCTTGTCCTGAGCCTCCACAGTTTTTGCCTGAGCCTCATTTTCCGCACTGAGCGCATCCACATTCTTGTTCAAATCCATTACAGCCTCATCAAGTTCCGCAATACGGATATTTTTTGATGCCAATTCCGCCTGCAATGTTTCTATCTGCTGCTGTTTGGCGTTCAACTCATCAGTAAGGTTTTTAATGGCTTTTTTCAACTGAGCCGACTGATAATTACTGTTCTTAAGCTGCTCTTCCAATTTGGCAATCTGTTCACGATTGGATTTTAGTTTTGTGCTGATGAAACGGATATCCTCCTTGATTCTTTCAGCCAATGACTGGCTTTCAATCGTCCCTCCTTTCAGGTCAACCCGATTTTCAGCTTCATTGATTTCACGAAAACCTTCCTGAATCTGATTGAAGGCACCCATAATTTCATCCAGTTCGGCATCACGGTTCGATATTTCAAGCATCAACGAATCATTTTGCGCCTGTAATGATTCCTTATTCTGCCCTAAATTATTGCATGAAGACAACAACACACCTGCGCAAAAAACGGATAATACAATCTTTTTCATAGATTTACTATATTTGAATTTATAAATTTATTATTCTTTTCCTCCCACTACAACCACAATTTCCCCTTTCGGACTGTTTACGGAAAAATATGCAATTACTTCGTCAAGATTCCCTCTTACACACTCTTCATGTATTTTCGATATTTCACGGCATACGGCAACCGGACGCTCCGAACCGAACAGATCTGCAAACTGTTTCAATGTTTTCAACAGCCGGTAGGGAGATTCATAAAATACCATTGTCCTGGTTTCATCTTTCAATGCGTTCAAACGGGTCATTCGTCCCTTTTTCTGAGGAAGAAATCCCTCAAAACAAAAACGGTCGTCAGGAAGACCTGAAGATACCAATGCTGGAACAAATGCCGTAGCACCCGGAAGACATTGAACCTCAATATCATTTTTCACGCATTCACGTACTATCAGAAAACCCGGATCAGAAATTCCAGGAGTACCTGCATCCGAAATCAAGGCTACGTTATCTCCTGCCTTTATCCGGTTGATTATACCATCTACCGTCTGATGTTCATTAAACTTGTGGTGCGACTGGAGAGCATTCTTTATCTCGTAATGCTTCAAAAGCACACCGGAAGTCCGCGTATCCTCTGCCAATATAAGATCTGCTTCCTTCAAAATGCGGACAGCACGGAAAGTCATGTCTTCCAGATTACCTACCGGTGTAGGCACTATGTAAAGTTTGCCCATAAATAAATTCAATCACGTTGCTTGAAAGCAAAGATAAAAAGAATTTGTATCTGTCATCGATATTCACTTAATATTTAACAGATGTTTTATCTATCGATTTATAAATTTTAATTCAAACATAAATTGTATTTTTGCAAATGATAAAGAAATGCAAAAACAGAACCATGAACCTGTTTTCAGAAGACATCAAAGAAGAAACATGCCGCAGAGGTAGAATCGAAGTTATATGCGGTTCCATGTTTTCCGGTAAGACGGAAGAGTTGATAAGGCGTCTGAAACGCGCGAAATTCGCCCATCAAAGGGTAGAAATATTCAAACCTGCAATAGACACACGCTATTCGGATGAGGATGTTGTGTCGCACGACAACAATGCCATCCATTCTACTCCGATAGAATCGTCGGGAAGCATACTGCTGTTCACGTCTGAAATAGATGTGGTAGGCATTGACGAAGCACAATTCTTTGATGACGGATTAGTAGACATCTGTAACGAACTGGCCAACCACGGTGTCAGGGTCATAATTGCCGGACTTGACATGGACTACAAGGGAGCACCTTTCGGTCCTATTCCCGCCTTATGTGCAATAGCCGATGAAGTGACTAAAGTCCACGCCATTTGCGTGAAGTGCGGAAACCTGGCATACATATCACACCGTACCGTAAAGAATGACAAGCGTGTACTTTTGGGAGAAAAGGAAGAATATGAACCTCTTTGCAGATGTTGCTATCAAAAGGCACAGTGTCTATAAAATATATTTTACACAATATTTTCACTAAAATTATTTCCCTTTCACTATCCTTTTGATATCGTTCAGCTTGTTCAGAGCTTCTAAGGGAGTAAGGTTATTTACATCCAAATTAAGGATTTCATCGCGTATCTGGCACAGTACGGGGTCATCAAGCTGAAAGAAATTCAATTGTACCCCTTCAGCCGTTCCTGACTTACGCGATGCCGCAGAAGAAACAGATTTGGATGAAGATTCTTCCTGCCGGTTCTTTTTTTCAAGTTGATGAAGAATCTCTTCAGCACGTCTTACAATTGTCTTTGGCATACCTGCCATCTTGGCCACATGTATTCCGAAAGAATGTTCACTGCCTCCACGTTCCAGTTTGCGGAGAAAAATCACCTTGTTGTCAATCTCCTTTACCGATACGTTGTAATTCTTTATGCGTGCAAACAGACTTTCCATATCGTTCAGCTCATGATAGTGTGTCGCGAAAAGAGTGCGTGCCTGGGCACGCTTGTGTTCATGAATATACTCCACAATTGCCCATGCTATGGAAATCCCATCATAAGTAGAAGTACCGCGTCCCAATTCGTCAAAAAGTACCAGGCTACGGGGAGACAGATTATTCAATATATTTGCAGCCTCGTTCATTTCCACCATGAAAGTGGATTCTCCTATCGAAATGTTGTCGCTTGCTCCTACACGGGTGAAGATTTTGTCAACCAATCCTATATGTGCGCTTTCGGCAGGCACGAAGCATCCTATCTGTGCCATCAGCGTTATCAATGCTGTCTGACGGAGTAAAGCCGACTTTCCAGCCATATTCGGTCCAGTAATGATGATAATCTGTTGCTTTTCAGTGTCAAGATACACATCATTGGCTATGTATCTCTCACCTAACGGCAATTGTTTTTCAATTACAGGATGCCGTCCCTGCCTTATGTCGAGCACATCATCATCAGCGATGACCGGACGAATATATTTGTTTTCTTTTGAAACATTGGCAAAAGAAAGCAGACAGTCAATACGCGCAATCAGGACCGCATTGACCTTTATTGCCGGAATGAATTCCATAAGATCATTCACCAGTTCCATGTAAAGGCGGTTTTCAAGAACCAGGATTTTGTCTTCTGCTGTAAGTATCTTCTCTTCGTATTCCTTCAGTTCCTGTGTAATATATCTTTCCGCATTTACCAGCGTCTGCTTTCTTATCCACTCTGGCGGAACCTTATCCCTATGTGTGTTTCTGACCTCTATATAATAACCGAACACATTGTTATAGGCAATCTTAAGACTGGGAATACCTGTCCGTTCGCTTTCCCTTTGCTGTATCTGCAACAGATAATCCTTCCCTGAATAAGCTATTTTACGCAATTCGTCAAGTTCCTCATTCACATTGTCGGAAATTATCCCTCCCTTGTTGACAAGCAGAGGAGGATCATTGTTTATTTCCCTGGATATTCTGTCGCGTATGGAAGCACAAAAATCCAATCTCTCACCTATGCGGCGCAGACTTTCGTTTTCTGCATTCATACAAGCATTTTTGATAGGTTCTATGGCTTGCAAAGCCACTTTCAGCTGTACTATCTCACGAGGAGAAATTCGTCCTACCGCAGCTTTTGATATAATCCGTTCCAAATCGCCTATCAGGTGCAGCTTTTCTTCAATGAAGTTTTTAAAATCAGGCTCCCGGAAGAAATATTCCACCACGTCAAGCCTTCCGTCAACTGACTTTATGTCTTTCAAAGGAAACACGATCCAACGCTTCAGCAAACGCGCTCCCATCGGAGTAACAGTACGGTCGATGATGTCGATCAGTGAAGTTCCTCCTTCATTCATACTGTTGACGAGCTCAAGGCTTCTGACTGTAAACTTGTCCATACGCACATAACGGTCTTCTTCGATACGTGCCAGCGAAGTGATGTGCCCTGTCTGACAGTGCTGCGTAAGTTCCAAGTATTGCAAAATTGCTCCGGAAGCTATAATGCCGTCATGAAGATGCTCAACACCGAAGCCCTTCAAATTTTTCGTTTCAAAATGTTTCAACAGTTTTTCAACAGCAAAGGTCTCCGTAAATATCCAGTCTTCCAACTCAAATGTAAAGAACTTGCTTCCGAAATTTTCTTCAAACAAAGATTTCTTCCCCCGTTCATAAAGCACTTCCTTTGGAGAAAAATTGTTAAGCAACTTGTCTATGTAGTCAACCGAACCCTCTGCAGTGAGAAACTCTCCTGTGGAAATGTCCAAAAAAGCTATTCCGCATACCGTCTTTCCAAAATGTACGGCAGCCAAAAAGTTGTTTTCCTTATATGAAAGTACATTGTCATTAAAAGCCACACCCGGAGTGACAAGTTCCGTTATCCCTCTCTTTACCAATTTCTTTGTGGTCTTGGGATCCTCCAACTGGTCGCATATGGCCACGCGTTTCCCGGCCCTTATCAGTTTCGGAAGATACGTGTCAAGCGCATGATAAGGAAATCCCGCCATCTCTACGGTTTTGCTTTGCCCGTTGGCCCGCCGCGTAAGTGTGATTCCCAATATTTCGGCAGCTGTCACAGCATCTTCAGAATAAGTCTCGTAGAAGTCTCCGCAACGGAACAGCATGACAGCATCGGGATGTTTGGACTTCAGCTCGAAATATTGCTTCATCATCGGAGTCAATACCACATCTTTATCTTTAACCACGGCAATTTTCCTTTCTTTTAGAATTGGATGTCGCAAAGATACTTGAAAAAATCGGGATTACGAAAATGCCCCGCCGTCCAAAGTTAAACTGCAAGTATTTCACTTCAGACAACGAGGCAATCAAACTGAAACGACGAGACATTTTTCCCGTCGCTTATCTGTTACATGTTTTTTACTCTAAAACCTATTTTCCTTATGGTGTGCATACAATCCATCTATTATTCCGTCAGAAAGCCCTATTACCGGCACATACACGTAGGATGCGTGAATGATGTCGGCTATGGTCGTGAATATCTTTCCTGCAGGAACAATAACGTCAGCACGGTCCGGTTTCAACTGATATTTCTCTATTCTTTCTTCCACAGACAATGATTTCAGATCGTCATACAGACTGTGAAGAGTTTCCACCGTTATCCTCAAGTCCTTTTTATCTTTCTTCTCCGCCAACTTGTACAGTTTGTTGATGTTTCCTCCAGAACCTATTATATTCGTTCCGGGATACGACTTCGACAATTCATCCATATCATTTTTCAGACGGTTCCATTCATCCTGTCTTACGGCATTGTTCAGAATTCTTACCGTACCGATGTTGTAAGACCGACTACATACCAGTTCTCCTTGTGAGAGCAAGTTTATTTCCGTGCTTCCACCTCCCACATCAACATACATATAGTTTCCGTTCCGGTCTTCCATACATTCGATGTGGTTGTTGTATATCATCTTTGCCTCTTCCTGACCGTCGATTATTTCTATGTGTATCCCCGTCTTCTTCTTTATGCGCTTGATTATCTCTTTTCCATTCTTAGCGTCACGCATCGCCGAAGTAGCACAGGCACGATAGTCTTCTACATTGTAAATCTTCATCAATTGACGGTAAGATTTCATCAGTCTGAGCATGTTCCTTTCTTTCTCTTCCGACAATTTTCCAATGACAAATACATCGAAACCGAGTCGAAGCGGAACTCGCAACAGAAGCACCTTAGAGAAAACGGCTTTCCCGTTGTGATCTTCATCCACGTGCTTGATAAGCAGACGGACAGCATTTGAACCGATGTCTATAGCTGCATAATTGAAACCTGAACTTTCAAATTTTTCTTTCAAATCCATACTAATTCCTGTTTTCTTCCAAATAATAATTATAAAGCGCTTCCTGAGAACGGAACGTTTTTTCTTCCGTCATGTCGTCCCAAAACTTATTTTCTCCGCGTCCGTCCACAATACGTCCCTGCATTGTATCTCTCAGTCCGTATTCAACGATGCGGTTCATCTCACCCTTAATTGCCGGATCATAAACCGGAGTTATCACTTCAATGCGGTTGTCAAGATTGCGTGGCATCCAATCGGCAGAACCTATGAACACTTTTTCTTCACCTCCGTTTGAGAATATAAAAATCCGTGAATGTTCCAAATAACGGTCTATGATTCCATGTATTCTGATGTTTGAACTGATTTCAGGAATATCTGTCACCAACGAACAGTTTCCACGAACTACCAAGTCTATATCTACTCCGGCTTGTGAAGCCTCATACAGCTTGTTCACCATTACCGGATCGGTGATGTGATTAATCTTTATCTTGATATATGCAGGCTTTCCGGCCTTTTTGTTCTTTATCTCGTTATTTATGAGATAGACGAACTTGTTTTTCATTTCGTTGGGCGAAACAAGTAGTTCCTTGAACTTTACCGGAGTATACGGACGTTCTATGAAATCGAACACATTGTTTACATCCTTTACAAGACGCGTACAAGCGGTCATCAGCATACAGTCAGTATATGTACGGGCATTTCCTTCATGAAAGTTGCCTGTGCTTATGCAGGCTATTCCCGGTCCTTTCTTCATGCCTATATGCATTATCTTTGAGTGAACCTTCAGTCCCTCAACTCCGAATATCACCTTTATGCCCGCATCCTGCATCTTTTTCGACCAGTTGATGTTGGAGGCTTCATCAAAACGTGCAAGCAACTCGATGCACACGGTGACTTTCTTTCCGTTGCGTGCCGCACCGATGAGAGCCTTCACCACCTTTGACTCTTTCGCCAGACGATAAAGAGTAATCTTTATGCTTTCAACCTCCTTGCTTACCGCCGCTTCCTGAAGAATACGGATAAATGAGTCGAAACTGTGATAAGGCACATGAATAAAGCGGTCTTTTTCCTGAATCTTATGGAGCAGACTGTCATTTCCATCTAATTCCTTCTTCAATATACATGGCCATAGCGGATATTTCAAATGCGGACGCCCGCAATCCGGAAATTTCATAAGATCCTTATGGTTCTGATAACGCCCGCTGCTTATAACCGTGTCAATGCTGTCAAGATCCAACTTCCTCAATACTTTCTTCAAGAGATCTTTCGGCATATTCGAATCGTATATTACACGCAACGGTTCACCCCTTTTACGACTTTTCACTCCTTTTGATATTTTCTGAAGAGTTCCGGTACGTAGGTCGTTGTCTATCTCCATCTCCGCATCCCTCGTAAACTTGAATGCAAAAGCTTCGAAATTCTCATATTCCAATCCTTCAAAGACCAAAGGCAGACAGCATCTTATAACGTCATCCAAATACATCAGATAACTCTTGTTTTCATTGTCCGGCAAGCGGACGAACCGTCCGCAGATATTTACAGGAAGCTCCAGAAAAGCATAGTCAGAAACAGGCCTGCTTCCTTTCTTGTTCATCTTTACGGCAAGATATATATTCTCGTCGTTTTCATAGTCAAGCATCTTGATGGCGGAAAACCACACAGGGATAATAAAACCATTGAGCTTTTCCTTATAGAAGAATTGGATGAACTGCATCTGTTCGGGAGTTATCTCAGAGTCAGAAACCAAATATATGTTTTCCTTTCTCAGGTCAGCCATCACGTTATGTACCGCTTCTTCATAATCCTTCACATAACGAGAGTTGATTTTCCCTATCTGTTTGAGCAGCTTTTTTGCTTTTTCACTTTCATGTGCAGCCGAACGATCAGTACATTCAGCTATGCGGCTTTGTGTCGCTACGCGAACGCGGAAAAATTCGTCAAGATTATTCGAGTATATTCCAAGGAAAGCCATCCTTTCCAATATAGGGACATGAGGACGGCATGCTTCCTGCAATATGCGTCTGTTGAAATACATCCAGCTTATATCTCTTTCCAAATAAGGATTTTCCTTTTTATTTCGTGCCATATAATCACTTTTCTGCAAAATAAGTGATTTTATATTACAACACGATTTCAACGGAATAATTTAGTTTTTTTTTCACTATTCCATGACTGCACACCAGATTTTCACGAAGCAAAGGGAATCAAAGACAATACATTATTTTTTTCATTTCCGCCTTTCTTGGAAGTATCCGATGAAATAAAATCGGAATAATACACAATATTCCATTCACCGGACTCGTTTTCAGTCAGTGCAGACATCGTTTCCACCCAGTCACCCGAATTCATGTAATGGATTCCACTTATCATCCTGTTTTCCGGACGATGTACATGTCCGCATATTACACCGTCACATTCGCGGGCACGGGCAAAGTCAACCAGCACATTTTCAAAGTCGGAAATATATGAAACGGCAGACTTCACCTTCTGCTTTATTACCTGAGAAAACGAGTAGTATGGTTTTCCGCGTTTCATCCTATATTTGTTGTACAGGCCGTTGAGCCAAAGAAGTGCCGTATAACCTATGTCCCCCAGCTTTGCAAGCCATTTCATTCTGGTAGTCACCTTATCGAACACATCCCCGTGCATGACAAAATAATGTTTGCCGTTGCTTTCCAGAAGATAATCTTTGACAATATTGATGTTGATAAGTTTGAGAGGTGTTATGTTATCCAAAAAATCATCATGGTTACCACGTATATAGATGACTTCTGTCCCGTGTTTTTCCATCATTTTCATTATGATGTTGAAAAAATGCGTATATTTCTTTTCCCACTTGTTTACATCCGACTTTTGCAGATGCCATCCATCAATGATGTCTCCGTTCATTATTAGACGGTCGCAATCCACTCTTCGCAAAAAATCACTTACCTGGTCCACCTTCGAATGTGATGTACCCAGATGAATATCCGATACCACTATGGTACGATAATGAGGTCTTGCTTCCATTTTATTATTATGTTAACGGTGAAAAGCGAATATAGTCAATAAAAAACACTATGACAAATTAATTCACATATATTATAGAACAAAAAAAGGAGTACCGCCGTACTCCAACCTTTGTTAACCTTAAATCTAATACTATGAAAAACACGATGCAAATATAGTTACTATCTGGAATTCTGCAAACAGAATATCTATTAAAACTATACTTTATAACATGTTTTAATGGCATCGTGCCTTTATTAGTACCTGTTAACGCAAAATACTCACTATAATCCCAATCTTCCTGATATTTCAAGCATCTTTTCGATAGGTTTCAGTGCCTTTTCGGCAACTGACGGATCTACATTCACTTCAGGCCATTCGAACTTCAAGGCATTATACAGTTTTTCAAGCGTATTCAGACGCATGAAATTACATTCGTTGCATGCACATGCGGCATCTTCCGGAGGAGCCGGGATGAAATTCTTTTCCGGACATTTCTTCCTCATTTCGTAAAGAATACCGCTCTCGGTGGCCACGATGAAGTTTTTCCTGTCGCTCGCAACGGCAAACTTCAGCAATCCTGCGGTAGATGCCACCTTGTCAGCCAACTTGGTAACGGCTCCCTTGCATTCCGGATGTACGAGTATCTGGGCATCCGGGTATTGCTTCTTCAGTTCCAGAATTTTCTCCACAGAAAACTTTTCATGTACATGACAGGCACCGTTCCAAAGCAGCATATTTCTTCCGGTGATTGAGTTTATGTAATTTCCCAGATTCCTGTCAGGGCCGAAAATCAGTTTCTGGTCTTCCGGAAAACTTTCCACAATCTGACGCGCATTCGTCGACGTAACCACCACATCTGTCACAGCCTTTACAGCAGCGCTGGTATTTACATATGATATTACCTTATATTCGGGATGTTCAGCCACAAAACGTGCAAAATCGTCAGCCGGACAACTGTCAGCCAGGGAACAACCCGCATTCAGATCCGGGATAAGCACTTTTTTGTCGGGACAGAGAATCTTGGCTGTCTCCCCCATGAAATGAACGCCGCACATCACGATGATGTCGGCAGACGTCTTTGCAGCCCATTGGGCAAGTGCGAGACTGTCTCCTATAAAATCGGCTATTTCCTGTATCTCATCCTTCTGGTAAAAGTGACCGAGTATAACGGCATTCTTTTCCTTGCATAGTTTCCTTATTTCCTTCTTCAGATCGATACTCTTTTCAACAGGCTCGTCTGCATAGCCCTTTTCCATCCAACTTTCTTTAATCATAATAATATTTTTCTTTTTTCATTCTTAAATCCAATGATATTGATATTACTCAGTTAATAGTGTTAGAAAAAATAGAATACTTTTTTTGCTTTTTCTGTTATCAATGTTTTTGCAAAGATATTAATACTTCCATTTACATGGTTAGTTTCTGATTTTATTTTAATTACATTTGCAATTAACAGATGGTTGAAATCAATGTTGTGTTGATAAAATTCCTGTCCTTTCACTGTTGCAAATATGGAAATTAGGTGTTGAAACCGTCTTTTTAAAAAACATCATGTTTTTTTGCGGGAGTGATTTTGTTTTGTGTATAAGCGTTTGGACGGATTTTGCAAGAATTATTTATCAATTTCTTTTCATACGTATATTTACACGTTTTCCACAGTTTTCAACAGAGATATTAATATACTTCGTACCTTTGCAGGGTGTTTTTTAAATAATGTGTCATGTCTGGAATGAGGAAACTGAAAGTAACGGAAATGAACCGTCTGACTGTCGATGAGTTCAAGGAAGCCGACAAGCTTCCCATAGCGGTTGTGCTTGATGAGGTAAGAAGTCTGTACAATGTCGGAGCTGTGTTCCGCACTTCCGATGCTTTTCTCATAAACAAGATTTATCTATGCGGAATCACGGCCGTGCCTCCTCATCCTGAAATTCACAAGACGGCTTTGGGAGCCGAATTGACGGTAGGGTGGGAGTATTTCAAGGATACGCGGGATGCTGTAAACCGGCTTCATTCGATGGGATATGTCGTGCTTGCCGTAGAGCAGTGTGATGGCAGCACGATGTTAGGAGAATGCGTTTTGGAGAAAGGGAAAAAATATGCCGTCGTATTCGGGAATGAAGTGAAGGGAGTAAAGCAGGATGTCGTGGATATGTGTGACGGATGTATTGAGATACCTCAATACGGTACCAAACATTCTTTGAACATATCGGTCACAGCAGGTATCGTGTTATGGGAATTAACTGAAAGGATAAGAAATATAAACAATTGTTGAAAACCTGTTTATATCATGTTATTTATTTGATTATCAATATTGTTTATAAATAAAAACGGCTGCTGCCTGTGGTGTTTGTTGACAGGCGGCAGCCGTTGTTTTTTATTCGTATGTGAAGAGATATTCTCCATCTTTGTACGACACACTTTCTTCCAATACATTGCCGGTGGCTGTCTCTATGACTGTCGTTTTCTTGACGAGACGTGCAGTGGCACTTTGCAAATAATTGTCAGCAGTAAATGTGTATTCAAATGGTTCATACGATTCATTATATTCAGTATTAGTAGGAGGTATTTCACCATCGGGGTCAATAACGCTAATATAACTATAATTATTTTCATCATACATGGTCAGGTTATTGCTGTTATTTCCCAACAGGCGCAACATGTAGAGCGTATTGGTAATTTCAGTATATCCATCGCTTGAAATGTCAAATATAGAACGTACCATTGCATTGAAATCAAATCCGGGAGTGTCGTTTGTATATGAAGTGTACTCTTCTTTCAATATTTGATTATTATTATAATCATAAGTAGTCATAAGATTACCGTTTTCCCATTCCATACTCCATTCAATATGTGAATTTTCATAATCATCGTATTTGTCCTCATCAGGATAATAAGTGTAATTTTCTTTGATATACTGCAAATAGCCGTCCTCATCATATTCAAATTTCCATATATCTGTAGAAGAAGAGCTTGAACTTGGTTTTTCATATATGGAAACCACGCGTCCTTCCGTGTCAAAAGTGGCTACGTATTCTTCATATTCAGTGGTATAATTTAGACGATATGTTCCCTTTACAATATACATTTGTCCGTCCTGATAAGTAAAGGTATGACATATATCCTTGGTATATTCATATTCTTCTTCTCCATCATAATCATGCATCTCGGAAATATATCCTTGTGAATCATACGCCAATGTAATGATTCTTTTTTCTTCGCTTGTATCTGAATATTCTACCCGAGTCAACCGTATGCCATTGTTTTCCACAACTTGTCCGTCCGAGGTAACCGCTTTCTGTTCAATGGTAATGACGATGGCATTACTGCCGCAGATTATCTCGATACATGCAGTTCGGTCTTGCCCGGTGGTGTTCTCTGTCAGTGTAAGCGTCAATGTGTACGTGCCGGCACCTCCGCTGTATGTGCTCAGCGTAAGCCAGTCCACCGAGCTGTCTTCTGTTGCTCTTGTCATAGCTGTTACTGTAGCCGTCCAGTCTGCTAAAGCCGTAAAGGTGATTCCCTCGTCGACCGAAATCTGGTCGGCATATACAGTGTACGTGGTTTGTGTGTTTTCACTCAAAGAAATGTTTACAATTTTCCCCTCATCGTCACTACATCCTGTTGCCAACAGAGCTAACAGAATGAGAAAAGAAAATAAATTTTTCATAGTTTTAATATTAATATAAGTTTTACTTTGTTTACTTTGCAAAGTAAAGCAAATATATCATGCCGGAAATCACTGAAAATAGTGATTTTTGACGGTCTATTTATTTTTATTACTGTCCGATAAAATTTTTCAAGGCCATAAAATTAGGGCTGACTTCAT
>CAZSYY010000047.1:0-12210 GCA_964611375.1 uncultured Phocaeicola sp.
GTCGGCTGTCGGGGCATGGAGCAGCCCGGTTGTCCCATACATGAATTGGGCTTTGGCTCCGCACGTGGTGACAATGAACAGACACGTCGTGAAGATGTTTCTTAAAAAAGTAGTGTTCATTCCATACGAAAGTTTCAGGAATAAGTACCATCGGATGCCTGCAAAGCTGCCAGGTCTTGTCCTGTTTTGCTTTGAACCTCAAAATCCGTCTGGATCATGTTTTTCAGATTGTCTGATGGTTGATGCAGATACCTTTCAGATACCATTCATACAGGCGGTGTATGCCTTCGTCAATCTCCACCTTGTGGTGCCAGCCCAGGCCGTGAAGTTTCGTCACATCGGTCAGCTTGCGCATCGTTCCGTCCGGCTTCGTGGCATCCCAATGCAGTTTTCCCTTAAATCCGATTTCCTTTACAATCTTCTCTGCAAGTTCACGGATGGAGATTTCCTTGCCCGTGCCCACGTTGATGTGGCAGTTGCGGATTTCCCTGTCGCCTTCCTTACAGGTATCCCTGAAGTCCACATTTAACAATACGTGCACGCTGGCGTCCGCCATCTCCTCGCTCCACAGGAACTCACGCAGCGGTTTGCCCGTGCCCCACAGGGTGACGGCTTCCGGCGTGATACCGAACTTTGCCAGCTTCATGAGTATCTCCTCGTTGGTATTGCTGCCATTTACGCCTTCCACCGGACGCAGGCCGATGTCCCTGCGCACGGCATCCCAGTCGCCTTCGTTCAGACATCCGGCCAGATACACTTTCCGTATCATGGCCGGAAGCACGTGGCTGTTCTCCAGGTGGAAGTTGTCGTTCGGGCCGTAGAGGTTGGTCGGCATCACGGCGATGTAGTCCGTGCCGTATTGCAGGTTGAAGCTCTCGCACAGCTTCAGTCCGGCTATCTTGGCAATGGCATACGGCTCGTTGGTGTATTCCAGCGGAGAGGTGAGCAGACATTCTTCTTTCATGGGCTGCGGAGCCTCGCGCGGATAGATGCAGGTGCTGCCCAGGAACAACAGCTTCTTCACGCCGTGTCGGAAACTCTCGCCGATGACGTTCTGCTGTATCTGCAGGTTCCGGTAGATGAAATCGGCACGGTATTGCAGGTTGGCCATGATGCCGCCCACATGAGCAGCCGCCAGTACCACGGCATCGGGACGTTCTTCATCGAAGAAACGTTTCACGGCAGCACCGTCCAGCAAATCAAGCTCCTTGTGGCTCCTGCCTACAAGATTCACATATCCCCTCTGCATGAGGTTGTCCCAGATGGCAGAACCCACCAGCCCGCGATGGCCTGCCACATATATTTTTGATGATTTGTCCAGCATAATTAAATGAAGAATTAAGAATGAAGAATCTTTGTCGATTGTTACTTCACAATTCCCTTTTCCAGATATTCGGCAAGGTTGGTGCGCACCTTCTGTCCGGCATCTTCGGCGGCAACTTTTGCCATATCGGCATCTACCATGAGTTTTACCAGTTCTTTGAATGTGGTCTTTTCCGGGTTCCAGCCCAGTTCGGCCTTCGCCTTGGTCGGGTCTCCCCACAGGTTCACCACATCCGTGGGACGGAAGAAGTCGGGAGACACTTCCACCAGCACCTTGCCGGTAGCCTTGTCGATTCCCTTCTCGTCAATCCCTTCGCCCTGGAACTCCAGTTCGATGCCTACCTGCCTGAAAGCCTCGTAGCAGAACTCGCGCACGCTGTGCTGCCTGCCCGTTGCGATGACGAAATCCTCCGGCCTGTCATTTTGCAGGATGAGCCACATGCATTCCACGTAGTCCTTGGCATAGCCCCAGTCACGCAGCGAGGACAGGTTGCCCAGATACAGTTTGTCCTGCTTGCCCTGCTTGATGCGTGCAGCGGCAAGGGTAATCTTGCGGGTCACGAAAGTCTCGCCCCGCCGTTCGCTCTCGTGGTTGAACAGGATGCCCGAGCAGCAGAACATGTTGTAAGCCTCGCGGTATTCCTTCACAATCCAGTAGCCGTAGAGCTTGGCCACGGCATACGGGCTGTAGGGATGGAAAGGCGTGTTTTCGTTCTGCGGCACTTCCTCCACCTTGCCGTACAGTTCTGAGGTGGATGCCTGGTACATACGGCAGGTGTCTGCAAGACCGCACTGGCGGATGGCTTCGAGGATGCGGAGCACGCCGGTTGCGTCCACGTCGCAGGTGAATTCCGGAGAGTCGAAGCTCACCTGCACATGACTCTGTGCCGCCAGGTTGTACACTTCCGTGGGCTTCACCTTGTTCATCACCTGGATGATGCTCATTGAGTCACCGAGGTCGGCATAGTGCAGGTGAAAATGGGGAACCCCTTCCAAATGGGCGATACGTTCACGGTAGTCTACTGATGAACGGCGGATGGTGCCGTGCACGTCATATCCTTTTCCAATAGAAACTCGGCCAGATAAGAGCCGTCCTGACCGGTAATGCCGGTGATTAATGCTACTTTTCTCATAAAAACAAATTTGTATTCTTGTTATATCTTATATTTCTTAGGATTCAACAATTCCGGTTTGACGCGGTTTTGTGTCGCGTTCCGGAGAAAAACATGTAAATTTGCAGCATGAAAAGCTTGTTCACGCTGATAAGGTTCTGGATTTATGTCTTGCTGGAGAAACTGCGCCTGCGTTAAGCCTGTGACTTCTCACAGAATACATTGCGCAGGAACAGCGGGTTGCCGATGACATAACGCCGCCACATGCGCTTGGGTTCTTTTATCAGGCGGTAAAGCCATTCCAGCGAATGTCCCTGCCACCAACGGGGAGCACGTCGGTAAGTGCCTGCAAAGAAATCGAACACCGCTCCGATTGTCCCCACATGGCAGTGGATGTCCAGTTCGTCCCAATGCGAATACGTCCATTTTTCCTGCTTCGGAGCAGTCATGCCTATCCAAAGCAAATCGGGATTTGCATCGTTTATAGCTTTGATTATAGCCTTATTGTCTTCCTCGGTAAATTCCGGCTTGTATGGCGGCGAATATGTCACGACTTCGATGTTGGGGTAAACCGTCTTTGCTTTCTCTCTTATCAGGCCAAGCACCTTCTCCGAGCTGCCCATGAACATGCAGCGTCCACCGTTTCTGTTCAGCCTGTCCATCTCGAACTCGAACAGATCCCAACCGGCTATGCGCTCTTTGGGTTGTGATTTGCATCCCAGCCAACGGCATGCCTTTACGATGCTCGCCCCGTCGGGGATGAGATAGTCGCCGTTTTTCAATGCCTCGGCAAACAGTTCATCTTTTTGCGCCGTGTTGAACGAGTGGGCGTTTATCGTGTTTATCAGCTTCTTGCCTTCAGGTATGTTCTTTAGGGCAACTTTACTCTCTAATATTGTCAGATCTCTGAGTAATAGCATATTATATAATTATATTAAAGGTTCTTTACACTTTCTAATCTTTCAGCCAAAACATGCTGAATGCTTTGTTTTTGTAGGGTATGCAGTATTCATAAAACTGCAAATTATTCTGTTCCTGGCTAAAAGTATGAAAACAGTCACCGGCAAAAACGATCTCGTCTTTTCGACAATCGCTATCATTGCCACGATTGAAGTATTCTCCCATGACAGAATTCTCGGGTACAAATGCCTTCCCGTGTTTCAACTGCCAAAAGGGGAAATCCTTGCCATGCAGTTGCCATTTCACCATGCCGTTTACCGCATACACAAGCATCATTGGTGTGTAGTCGCACTTCAAGCATCTGAGAGCCATGGCAGAAAAACTTACTCTGTATCTTTCTGAAAGTTTATTAACCACAGCCCCACCAAACTTTTCCTGCTGCAAATCTTGCTTTAGCAGTGACCAGGGCATCAGCAAAGAGGCAGCAAAGTCATCTGCTTCCCGCTCTATTATCCAAGCCTCGTTATCTCCAAAAGGGTTGTATTTGTGGCAATGTGGCTGCATGACTCCGTTTATCAATGCTGCCCGATGATGACTTATGAAATAATGCCCCAGTTCATGAGCCAAAGTAAATCTTCCTTTTGTGCTGTCCGGCCTATTGCCACCGGCTGTGTTCAGATGGATATAAAAACTGTCATTTTCCCGTTCATATACAGTCAGTCCATCGAAGGTGTCCTTGTCATAGTCATCACACACCAGTTCTATTTCTTCTTCGTTTACAATCTCAACTAAAGATATGGGAATGGAATACTGCAATGCAATTTGCTCTGCAAGTCCATTAGTCCCCATACTTCTATTCATCCTCATTTTTTCTTAGGCTTGTGTTGGCTTTTGATTTTTTCTATCACACTCTTGGGGAGATTGCTGAAGTTTCTTGCAGCCATAGTATATCTCGATTCATGGTATATTTCAGACAATTCCTCAGCAACGAAGTGTATTTCCCCCTCATCTGTAAACTTATGCATCTCACATCTGTTATAGACTATAGCTTCTATATCCACATGTCTGTCCTTTGTTTTCGGCACATAGCACTCATGCATCTGTTCGAAAAACAAATGTTCTTCTTCATTTCTTGGTGGCAGGTATCCCATTGCACCAAGCATGAAATTCAGTTCTTCTATCGTTAATTGTGCCATTTTAGGATTTTGGTTTGTCGTTTAATGTCATATACGCTTCTCTCTTATATACCCTGATCGTTGTCTGTGAAATTCCGAGCCGCTTCCTCAACTTCTCCAATAGTCTTCGAGGCAGTTTTTTCCCTCTCGATTCGTAAGCTTTATAAGTCAGGTAGATTATTCTGTGCTTTTCGTCAAGCATCGAAAATTTTTTGTCAAAGGCTAAAACCAACCTCATTTTTTCATCGTTGGATATGTTTGGCATGTGATACTCTACAAAACTCTCTGTATTTTCTACTACCGACAAATCTTCCTCTTCCGTTTGATCTGCGCAGTATCCTTTCTTGGCATATTCGAACAACTGTGAGGCCACTATACTCTTCAACCATACAATGATAGCGGTCTCTTCATCTTTACAATGGGACTTATTCATGTCAAATGAGTACGGATACTTCCATACTTTTACGAATGCGCATTGCATGGCCTGAAAGGCTTCTGTTTCGGTAAGTTTCAAGTGTGAGGCTTGCACCTCCGCATAGGTTCGTATTTTCTCTTCAAAATAGGCAGAGAACAAGGCAAGGCTGTCTTTAGCCTTTTCCATATCATTCTTGTCGCCTATCAGTTGCAATAGAACTACACCGTCAATTGGCTTTTTGCATGTTTGTGTCATTGAGGAATCCTAAGACTAACGGTTTTGGTATGTAAGTGAGAGTCCTCTAATGGATCTCGCATTATAATATGGTTAAAGTAAAAAATGCAAGCGGCACGAGCCGCTACGGCACTCCGGCAGGTTACAATTCTTGGCTGGAGTATTGGGAGAAGAAGAGCGGTAAAACCGCATGGAGATGTTCTGCCATAGACTGTCATTTGATGGGCAGAATGAATCTGGTAGGTGCACATGTGAAGAAAGTGTACGGAGGAGATAACCATTCCTACATTGTTCCTTTGTGCAAAGCGTGCAACAACAGAACTGATGAGTTTTATGTGGATGAGGTGTTAGTTCCACTGCCAAGCAACTGGTAACTTAACAGTTTTATCTGTTGACCATTAAGAATCTCCTGCTTTCGTTATCTGATGCGTTAGCAGGAGATTCTGTTTTTATACTTTTCCACACGGATACTTCTTCCAGTAGTTGAATTTTTTACCAAACTCCCCACGCAACCAGTCAATGGTCTCTTTGCAATTTTTCTTATAATCTTGTTCAAAAGCACCAAATAAGGCGATTGTAACATTGCTTGGAGCATAAAAATCCTCTATCATATTGCGGTATCGCATAGAATAGAGCGGAAACTTAATGCCGAACAGACGTAAGAAATCACCAATCACAGCACCAATTCCAAAGAAACATTTCGGTATTCTTATGATGTTCTTCCCCCTCATTTCTTGCGACAATGCGTTCAGCCACACGTAACTGTCAACCGGCATATCGCCAAGATAGTATGTTTTCTTATCTACAAGCTCATCCGGTGCATTCATGATTGCATCAAGCTGCTTTACGAGGTTCTTGACGTATGCGTATGTACGTATCACAGGTTTGTAGCTTGGATGCACATACATACCTTTGGCTATGAATTTCCACAATTCATTAGGATAGCGCATGTGCCAAGGCCCCACACATTACAAGGCCGGAATATAGTCCATTTACATTTCATGTTGCTCTTCCTGATATACTCCTCGTCCATTTTCTTACTTATGCCATAAACCGTATGTGGAGCATACGAATCATCCGTCAAGCCGAAGGGCGTTGCCTCATCTTTATATACGTATTGTGTGGATGCAAACAAAGCATGCCGAATATAATCATGTTTCATGATTTCATCAACCACGTTTTTTGTTCCTTCCGTATTTTCAATATAATCTTCTAACTTGTCACTAAGAGTGTCTGTACGGGCAGCTAGATGTATCACGATTGAAGGCTTAAATTTGTCAAAAGCTTCAGATAAGCGTTTTTTGTCCATGATGTTCCCTTCAAACCAATATTTATGTTGATCCGCTTTCGTCACATCTGCTTTGTCATAATTTACGAAATTATACCCTTTTTGCTCAAATAATTCTATCAGGTTCGTTCCTATAAAGCCTGATGCTCCTGTAATCAATATGAAATCATCCTTTGTTATCATAAATTCTAAATGTTGTTGAATATATTTTCCATCATTTTTAAGTGTTGCCCCATCTCATATTTATTTTCAAATTCTAACCTGGAATGTTCGCCAATTCGCTTTCGTAAATCAATGTTTTCCAATAGAAGCTGCAATCTGTCAGCCACCTTTTCAGGAGATTTGATTTCTACAAGATAACCATTATAGCCGTCTTTTATCATATCAACAATTCCCCTCCAGTGAGTGGCAACAATAGGAAGCCCATAGGACATAGCTTCTATTAAGACCAATGGAAATGATTCTGAATGAAAGTAACTGGGGAAACAAAACACATCACTGTCCCGGAAAGCATTCTGCTTCTTTTGCCCACGTATAATACCCACATATTCGACGTTTTCTGCTAAATCGTTTTCAGAAACGAATTTGAAAAAACGTTGTCTATATTCAACTGATTTAAACTCTCCTGCGATTTTAGCATGACATTTAATGCCTCTATCTTTCAATATTTTAATAGCTTTACATAAATCCAATTCTCCTTTAGATTCTTCAAGTAATCCGATAAAAAGAAGATTTAATGACTCTTTTTTAGATTGTTCGTTTTTTACCTTTGCTTCATCCGGTAATCCATTCGGAACAATTATTCTTTTTTTAGCTTGAATGGCCTTACCTTCATCAGGACATGATTCTGAAAGGCGAATGGCGACATCCGGATAGAAAAAACATCTTAAAAAAATGAATTGAAAGAGTTTGTTTTTTCTTTTTAGATGTTCGGACAAACCACTTGCATGAAAATGAAATATAGTCTTCTTAAACATCCAGCGTGTTGGAAATAAGATCATCATATCTCTATAAACAGCCGAATTAGGACCACTTGGTGGATAATAAAGTACATCTGTCTGCTTACAGATCCTATAATAATACATTTTAAATATGATGCTTAGTAAGTGTATCATCTTATAGAACTGTAATTTACCCATATCCTTCATTCCACGAGAGAAGGCCATTCTGATATGATAAATTTTAATGTTGGGGAATTGATGTTCAACAAGGTGCTGAATCATCACAGCCTGACCACCATACGGGGGTGGTGTTTGTCCGACTACAAGTATTTTTTTCATATTAAGAATTTGTGCCGTATCAAATTCGGCTTAATAAATGTTTATCCTGCAAAAAACTTTTGATAGACATATACAACTTAAAGACACCTATTCGGTAAAGAGTAGGTTTTAATGAAATCATTATCTTTTTACATAAGGAGCAGTTGAGGTATTTCCTTTCTATCTTGTCCATTGGCATGTTCCCCAAATCGGCAAAGAACTCTGCACGTTGCGGATTTGCCGGTACATTGTGCGTTATCATCACTCCGTCACGTTCAATGATTTTGTTTATATCAGATTCTTTCCACACAAAATAGGGCTTCAGACTGTCAAAAACGGCTTGTCCTTTGGGTGTGTGTATGAATACATTGGTAGCACCGTTGCGATCAAACTTTTTGCTTACCGATTGTGCATCCCAGCAGTCAAAAATCGTAAAATCGCTAACGCGGTGCAACGTCCTGAAATGACATTGATAACAACTTGGACGTGAGCAAATGTTCTTGAAATACAGCCGGAACAACAGATCCGATTCACTTCCTTTGTGATAAGCTATCCTTTTGTCCTCAAACTCAATGTTTGTTGTGCTGTAATCGTAGCCGTAGTATTTGTCTCTTGATTTCCAGTCAACAACCTTACTGCCATAGACAGATTCCTGATGGCGCAAATATTTGTTTAGTAACCGTGGACTTGGTGTGCCACGGCACACCAAGTCCACGGTTACTAAACCTTCGTATTTCTTCCCGCGTAAATATCCGTAAAGTCCTGCTATCTGGCACGGCGTACCGCTGAACACGACCATACGTCCGGCATCCAGGAACCCTTTGGCTTCACGGTAAGTGTATTCTACAAGGCTTTGAACGTACTTTGAAACCTGAAACTTGACACATTCCTCCTTTGTTTCAGCATAAGAATGGCGCACTACATGATCGTTGTCAAAAGCCGCACCAAACACAACTCCATTATTACGCACTACGTAATCGGCTATTGCCGAAAAGAAGCCTCCTGATGTGCTATGCCGCCGTATGCCTGCATCCTTGTTTTGGATTACGTAACTACGGGGTGTCGCATCGTCCCGGGTTGTCTTCAGCATCGGGCACACCTTTTCACACACTCCGCAGTCTATACAACCCGTTCTGTCCACATGAGGATAACGGAATCCCTCGCTGTCTTCCTCCATAGATATACATTTCTGCGGGCAGACGTTAGCGCAAGCCCAGCACCCGCAGCAATCCTTTTTGTTTTTTATGTCAATCATAGCTGTTATCCGAATTGTTCAACAATATTCCTACAGAACTCATACTGGTTAAGGCTTCCTTCTTTCATTCTTTCTATCTCTTTCGTGTCATACCTTGCATACAAGTCTTCATGTGTATTGCTCCATATTTGCGTTTTCAGTTGTTCAAAAGTGATGTCGTCAGGCAGTATGCCCCAATCGCCTCCTATGCTTTTCAGGAACGATTTTGTTTTCCCCGGACCACGGTAGCTTACAAACGGCGTTCCGGCTGTAAGCCCTGTCAATCCCACATGAAGCATGGATGTCATAAAACAGTCCATCGAAGCCAGCACACCCATAAGCTGGCACGGATTCTCGTAGCGGTCAATGAAAATATTGCGCGAATTTCTTTCCGGCACATACTGATAATTGAGTCCGACTTTCTGCATGTGAGTCGTTGTGAAATGGAACTCCATGTCATCGTGCGAGGCGGCATAGTCCATAATGTCGCTAATCAGACGCTTATCCAGGTATCTGCCTTTCTTGAAGTTGAATCCTACGCGGTATTTCTTTGTCCCCGATAACATTTTCGGCGGGAAATAATCGCAGGCACGAAAGAGCATATCCGGATAATAAGTCATATCCTTGCCGAATGATTTCATCATTTCCACATCACCTTCCAGACGTACAGTGCCATTGATGAATGACGGAGACTTGAAAAAGTCAATCCTCCATTTAGAGAACCATTGTTCCGGTTGTTTTACCTTGCCGTCGCCCCCAAAAGATATGGCACAGAATTTCACATCGGGATACTTCTTTGTTGCCAAAAACAAATCTTTAAAGTCCGCCTCATATTCCCTTGCGGCACGGTTCAACAACCGCTTATACCACCTGAACGGTGTGAGCAACGCACCGCCGGCAATTATAACAAGCCGCACATCCCTACACAAGTCATCTACTGTGTTGGCGACCTCCAGTCCGTAAGTTCGTGCCAATGTCTCCTCCAACTGGAACACTTTCACGCCATAGCCCATGCCTTTAATCAGTTGTGCAAAAGCGATGGCCTGCATATCGTCACCGTAGTTGGCGTAGCGGAGAGGGGCCCAGATAGAAATTGTAGACTTATAGTTGTTCATATTGTCATTTTTTCTTTTCCGTGTAATTTATCAACCAGCCCATCCCCCAAAACATTCCGTATTATTATAGACAGGCATCGTTTTATTCTCTTGTCTATAGTAAGCCACGACCCTGCACCATGATGTATTGCAACTGTATTTTCCGTTATCTCTAGCTTGTTTCCGAACAATCGGCGCGGATTTATCGGGTCAAAATATTCAGATCCCATCACTTTTACGTTTCCTTTCAATATTTGTGTTTCGTCTGTTACCTTGAATCCGTAATGTTTTATCAAAATAGAAGTCAATACCCGTGGCGATGAGAACTGATAATTCGGGGTGCCGTTGTTCCCCACGAAATGCAGCCCGTCATAAAAAGACAACACTTCAGATATGAGTTCGTTTCCCTTCGCCGCAGCCATGAACACACCTGGATTGACAAACACCACATTCTTTTTCACGTGCTTGTTGATGCCCAACACCACGTCACAGTCAAGCAATTGAGAAAACGGCTTAATCAATTCCACATCTGTATCAAGGAATACGCCTCCATTTTCCTTAAGAACCCAATATCTGGCATAGTCGGACACATAGGCAAATTTCTTCATCTCGTAAGCCTCACGCATAAACGCGGAACTTTCAATGTCAATATTACTTTCATCCCACTTACGTATTTCGTAATCTGGCATATAAATACGCCAGCTATCCAAGCATTTCTGTACAATCTCTGGGAGGGGATTATGACCGAACCAACAATAATGAATAGTCTTTGGCTTCATGATTTCGTTTCTATTTTGAGTTTATTTGCAATCATGGAGTTTTGTATAACGAGGAATAATATAAATTCGCTTGACTCAAACCAATACTCTGTGACAAGCAGTAAATAAACAAACATATTCAACAGATACAAATACAAAAAGTCTACATCTGTTCGGGATTTTCTTCTAAACTGCCATATCTTCTTAAACCAAAAGAATGAAAAGAAGAAAAGAAACACTAAACCGATTTCCGCACCAAATCCCACTAACGATGAAAAAGGTTTGTTACGGGCACCATCCGTATAAGAGTCGTAACTTACTAAAACATTATTCCAAAGAGGATAGATATCCGATTTATGGTACTTGGGCATATGGTGACCTAATATTGTTGTAAAAATATTATTAGAATCGTCATTTATCAGGAAACAGGTTCTGCTGTTATAGCCTCCAGATCCCACACCTACAAGTGCCTTACTCAAGTCTGATGAAATAAGTTTTGTAAAGTTGCTATACATAACTCGTTTACGTGCGTTACTTTGTGCTGCATCATCGTCAAGAAAAAGTTCTACATTTCTTACATTGTACTCTAAGACTTCTTTGGCTGAATATACTAGCACAGACAATCCTATAACGATGATAATTCCTATTCTGAATAAGTTCTTAGGTCTTAAATTGAAGATGAAATACAAAGCAATCATGGCAACGAAAGTAATTACCGTAAGACCAGAAAAACAGAAAATGAAAGAACAGAAGAAGAATAAGAAATTGTATAGATATTTTTTCTCTTTATTTCCTTTTAGCAGATAAGCCAGATAATACAGCATTACGTAAGCATTGACAGCACATAAACCTGAAACGCCTTTAAAATGTGTGCCATAAGCACGACCGAAATCGTCTACTGTCTTGAAAATGATGAAACGACAAACGAATCCTATGACATCAATCACTATCAGCCACAATCTTAAATTTTTAAATAAATTCTCCCACGATATAATACGTTTACCATCTTTTACATCGCAAAAAAGCAAGTAAATTATCGGTGCGCAGATCCATAAATATAGCACAAGATTGGCAATATCAATATTCCCCCGCAATAAGCCGATCAAACCGGAGATTAATACAAGATACAGCAACAAATTTACCTGCTTATTGGTTGTGCTGTAGAAAAAACATTTTAGACAAAACGGCAAAAGAGGGGTAATAAGAATTACTGCGGCTCTCAATGGCGTTACAAATATGATGCTGGATAAATTGGTATATATTCTTTGTAAACGAGTCATAATAGTTTGACGGTAAATAAGAAAAATTCACACAAAGTATTCTTCGTATACAAAAATAAATGCAGTCTTGTTATTTCTTATAATCCACATCACAAATTGAATGGTCTGCGTCCATTCCTATCTCATATGCAACCTCAT
>CAZSYY010000048.1:0-12050 GCA_964611375.1 uncultured Phocaeicola sp.
TACCGATTCGGAACTAATTCACAAAATTTGTAACGTGGTTTACCGAATGCTTACACTTTTTTGTATTATCTTTGAACAAAACAAAAACATAATTTTATGGATTCAATAAAAAACAGACGGACTATCCGCAAGTACAAGAATCAAGATATTCCGGCCGATATGCTCGACAGTTTACTGGAAGAATCCTTCCGGGCTTCCACAATGGGGAATATGCAGCTTTACAGTGTGGTCATCACACGCGATGCGGAGATGAAAAAGAAACTCGCACCAGCTCATTTCAATCAACCGATGGTCACCTCCGCTCCCGTAGTATTGACATTCTGCGCCGATTTTAACCGCTTCAGCCTATGGTGTCGCCAGCGTAAGGCAGAGCCGGGCTACAACAATTTCATTTCTTTCCTGAATGCGACAGCCGACACCCTGCTTGTCACACAAAATTTCTGCACGCTGGCTGAAGAAGCAGGATTGGGAATCTGCTACTTGGGGACAACCATTTATGACCCGGAGCAGATAATCCGCATTCTGAAACTTCCTAAACTGGTGGTACCTATCGCTACCATTACGGTGGGTTATCCTGACGAATGTCCCGACCAGCCGGACCGACTGCCGTTGTCCGGAATCGTACACGAGGAGACATACAAGGACTACACTCCGGAAATGATAGACAAAATATATGCCTACAAGGAGTCGCTTCCTGAGAACATACATTTCGTGGAGATTAACCACACGGAAACTCTCGCCCAAATTTTCACTGATATCCGTTACCGTAAATCCGACAACGAGACAATGTCGCGTAATCTTATAGATGTTATCCGAAAACAGGGATTCTAAAAAAGTCCCGCACACGTCCGAAGAGAACCGAACCGTGTGCGGGACTTTTGCCGTATGTCTTTCTTACCTGCAAATCATCTTGTCCGCAGAGTCGATTCTATCTCCTCCACTTCCGTTTTGAACGCCTTGTCCACATCTACCCGCCCCTTGACAATCTTAAGAGCATGGAGCACGGTCGCGTGATCCTTGTTGCCAATCATCCGTCCTATCTTCGATGAAGACATCTCAGTGTACTTCTTGGCCAGATACATTGCCACCTGCCTTACCTGCACCACATCGTGCTTGCGGGTATCGATAAAAATATCGGCCTGATTCACCTTATAATACTCGCATACTTTCGCGATAATGCTGTCAACGGTTATCGGTTTGTTCTCTGCACAGCGCACAGCCTTCCTGACGATATGGCGTGTCAGATCCAGATCTATCTCACGCTTCAGATGGATGGAGTATGCAAGCAGAGAGTTGACGATACCTTCCAGTTCACGTACGCTTTCATTAACATTCTCTGCAATATAACAGATGACAGATTCCGGAATGTTCAGCCCGTCATGCTTGATTTTGTTTCGCAGGATGTTCTTCCTCAGTTCGATATCCGGCTTCTCAAGTTCCGCCACCAGTCCCCATTTAAACCGTGTCAACAGACGTTCCTCCATGCCTTGAAGCATCACCGGGGCACGGTCGGAAGTCATTATCAGTTGCTTGCCTGTCAGATGCAGATGATTGAATATGTGGAAGAAGGTATTCTGCGTCTTGGTCAATCCGGCAAATTCCTGTATATCGTCAATAATCAGCACGTCGATTGTCTGGTAGAAGCCGATGAAGTCATTGAAGCGGTTGGTACGGACAGAATCCGTATATTGCACCTGGAACAGATGAGCCGACACATACAGGACACGTTTCTCAGGATAAAGCTCTTTGATTCGTGTACCGATTGCATTGATAAGATGCGTTTTACCCACTCCTGACGGACCGTAAAGGAACAAGGGATTGAAAGTGCGTGCAGGATTCTGCGCGACAGTCTCGGCTACCGCCCTCGAAAATTCATTGCTGTTTCCTTTGATGAAATTATCGAAATTGTAGTCCGGATTCAGATGCGGATCCAAATCCTGCGGTCTCGGCTCCTGCATGATGTCAGGAGTCCTGTTCCCGTTGCGGATGGGCTTTTGCTCCGGAAGAGCCGGCGAACGGTCGGCTCCTCTCAGGCTTACCGTAATATGGTTGGTCTTGTCGGTAAGGATAGAGTACTCCAGCTGCGTACCCGCTCCTATTTCCTTGTGGATGGCGGCACGAAGCAGATCCATATAATGTTCTTCCAAAATTTCGTAAAAGAACATACTGGGAATACCTATCGTCAGGATCTTGTTTTCGTACTTCAGACCCACAGTAGGCTCAAACCATGTTTTAAAGGCCTTCGGATTATTGATATTATCTTTGATAAATAAAAGACAACGGTTCCATAGTGTTAAGGCCTCATTTTGTTCAGTCATACGTGCAATAATTAAGCGAAACTTCTACTCATGCAAATTTCGTTATCAAAATCCACAAAAACAAATCACTTTTTTCTTGCATTTTTCATGTTGTTTTTAATAGATTGAATGGTAACACATTACAATTCCACTTGGAACAGGACCTTAAATAATCCATTTGCCAGTTTGTAAACGACTGGAAAACAATATTTTATTTATCGTTTACATTATTCTGCCATTGTACCTTTATCTTTATTTGTAAGTTGATTGTAAACCACTTATACAATATATAATGATTGCAAAGGATGGTTTTAGTTATTTAGAATATTTCTATATAACATCCTTGTCTAAAAATTTTTCCGGACATTTCCGCTATCCACAATAACGAAGCCGGAAAGCAAAAAAAAGCTGCATCGCACATTGTACGACCCAGCTTTACAATTTTTCCACTTAATAGTAAAACGGGAAAACAAAAAACGCTCAGGCCAAACGGATGCCTCCTTCTTCGAGAATGACGAGACGTTTCCTGTAAAGTTCCCCCACAGCTTTTTTAAATGTCTTCTTGCTTACACCAAAGGTGGCATATATGATTTCGGCATCACTCCTGTCATTGAGCGGGGTCTTTCCCCCGTGATTTCTGATATATTCCAGAAGAATGTCGGCAAAGTCATCCACTTTCCGGTACCCAGACTTTTGCAGTTCAAGGTCAATTTTCCCGTCAGGACGCACCTGTTTGACGAAAGCATTCATCTTCATGCCTGGTTCCAGAGGACGGAAAATCTCGTTGTGATACAGCATTCCGCTGAAGTTGTTGTCAACAATCACCTTATATCCCAACTCCGTTCTCTGCCATACCATGACATCCACTTCCTCACCGGGTGAATATTCCGGATGCTCATCAGAAAGATAACGTTCTACCTTGGCTGAAGCCATGATGCGGTAGCTTTCCTCGTCAAGATGGACATGAACCACATAACGCCGCCCTTTCTGCATCTTCGTCTTCTGCTCGCGAAACGGCACGAAAAGATCCTTCATAAGTCCCCAGTCGAGAAACGCGCCATACTCATTCACCCATGCCACTTCAAGACATGCAAAATCGCCTACCTGCGCATAGGGCTGCCGTGTGGTGGCCACCAGTCTCTCCTCCATATCGAGATAGATAAACACGTTAAGCACGTCTCCCGGCGCACATTCCTCAGGGACTTCCTTCAGCGGAAGAAGGATTTCGCCGTCCTCCCCTCCGTCCAGATAGATTCCGAAGCTGACTTCCTTTACGATTTCCAGCCGGTTATACCTTCCTAAATTGATGTGACTCATATTTCTTCCTTTTTGATTTTTCCGTCAATGATATGTATTGTCCTGTCAGTCCTTTCCGCAAGTGCTTCATCGTGTGTGACTATCACGAAGGTCTGTCCGAGCCTGTCCCTCAGATCGAAGAACAGGCGGTGGAGTTCTTCCTTGTTCTGAGTGTCAAGGCTTCCCGAAGGCTCGTCAGCCAACACCACCGCAGGACGGTTGGCCAATGCCCTTGCCACTGCCACACGCTGTTTCTCACCGCCCGATAGTTCGGCAGGCTTATGGGCAGCCCTGTCCTTCAGCCCCATCATTTCCAGCAGTTCCGATGCACGAGCGCGCGCCCTTGCATAAGTTTCTCCCCCTATCAGAGCAGGTATGGCCACATTCTCAAGAGCAGTGAATTCCGGAAGAAGCTGGTGGAACTGGAACACAAAACCTATCTTCCGGTTGCGGAAGGCAGAAAGGCGTTTACCGTCCAGTTTATTCACATCCGTACCGTCAATCGCGATGCGTCCCGAATCGGGCCTGTCAAGTGTACCCATTATCTGAAGAAGCGTCGTCTTTCCTGCTCCGCTCGGTCCCACGATGCTGACTATCTCGCCCGCACCGACGGTAAGGTCTATACCCTTCAGCACCTGCAAAGCACCGAAACTCTTTGTTATACCTTCCAACTCGATCATCGTCATAATCTTTTAATTACGTATTCGGCCAGATAGCATCCGAAAACAGCCGGCATATAGCTTACCGTACCTGTGACCGATTTCTTTCCCTCCACTCCGTCTGCAGACGCAACGGCACGGAGGTCGGCAGGCTCAGTACTGAACACCACAGGGAGCTTCCGCCTGACACCCATCTTTTGCAGGCGTTTCCTAACAGCCCTGCTCAGTCCACAGTTACGTGTCTCCCACAAGTCGGCAAAGCGTACCTGTGTGATGTCCATCTTTGCTCCGGCACCCATGCTGCTCACGATTTTCATTCCGCGTACAAGGGCATGGCTTATCAGATGACATTTCGGAGAAAGCGTATCGATGGCATCCACTATGAAGTCGAAATCCGACCCGTCCAGCAGGGCGGGTATCGCCTCATCCTTCAGGTAAACGGGCATCACTGTCAGACAGATATCAGGATTGATATCCCTGAAACGTTCTGCGAGCACTTCAGCCTTCATTCTCCCTACCGTAGAGTGTGTAGCCGGAAGTTGGCGATTGATATTGCTCGGTTCTACCGCATCCGCATCCACTATGGTCATCCTTCCGACTCCGGCACGACATATCATTTCGGCTGCATACGCCCCTACTCCACCCAGTCCCACTACAAGTACGTGGGAGCGGCGCAGACGTTCCGCCTTTTCATCTCCTACAAGGAGCACTGTGCGATTTTGCCAATCCCTACTCATGAGTTTTTACTGAACCATTTATAGAACCATCTGCCAACCTTGTCATAGTATCGCGTCTCGGCCCATCCGCGCGGGTCCACGAACGACAGGATTTCGTCCGGATTTCCTTTCTGATCCGGATACAGCAGCATGATACTGTTGTTGTTGAAATATTTTGATATCTGCATGGGTAGACGCTCGAATGATGAATCGTATGATATGGAGCCACGGCGTGCACTCACTATCACCAGCAGATGGTCAAAATTCACCTGACCGGTAATTATAAGCAGGTCGCCCCAGTCCTCCAACTCCTGACATTCCACCATCACGTCCTTATGTCTTTTTTGTATGTATCCTCTGATGTATCCCAGCGTTTGCGGATGTGCGAAGAAATGCAGACGGCATCCCAACTGAGTACTCATCCGGCAAAGGTGAGTAATCCACTTCACAAACCCGTGCTCCAACTCCGCTTTCGGAGGAACTGCCACAATGATGCGTCTCAATGTGTTTACGGGTATCAGGAAGCGTGCGACCATCACTTCCCTGTAAGTGCCTTTCAGAAGGTCTTCCGTAAGATTTCCGAAAAATGAATCCACGATGCTTGCCTTGTGGTGAAGACCTATGATGATACTTGTAGCCTCAGTCTCCTTAACGGTATGCAGTATTCCGGTAGCTACGTTGAGATCAAACCGTGTCACCGTCTTCAGCGAGATATTGGCGGAAGCAGCCATCTGCCCTGCACGTTCAAGGCATCTTTTCCCCTTCATCTCCAGGCGTTCCGAATCGTTGCTGTCGTTTATCACATTCAGAGCTATAAGATTATCGCACTGCTTTTCGTTACGCAGGACCAACGCCAATTGCATCAGGCTTTCGAGGGTCAGAGGATTGGCCATCGGAATCAGGAACCGTTCCTTCTCGTTACCCTTCCCTTCATTCACCTCCGCATCGTCCATCACGATGCGCTTTGCGGCATGTTCTGTCATGAACGAACTTACCACACACGTCACAAGAATCAGCAGGATCGTTCCGTTGAGCACATCCTCATTAAGCAAACGTTCCCCATCGGGAAGGATGATATTGTAACCTACAAGCACAGCAGCCAGCGTAGCCGCAGCCTGGGCATTGCTCAGGCCAAACATAAGCTCTCGCTCGACAGCCCTCATACAATAGATTTTCTGGGTAAGCCACGAGGCGATCCACTTACCTGTCAGAGCGACAACAATCATCACCGAAGCAACCTTGATCGAGTCGAAATGCCCGAACAGGACATTGACATCAATCAGCATCCCCACCCCTATCAGAAAATAAGGAATAAACAGGGCGTTGCCCACAAATTCCAGATGGCTCATGAGGGGAGAGACATGGGGAATAAGCCTGTTCAGCACAAGTCCCACAAGAAACGCACCCAGAATGCCCTCCATGCCTATCAGCTCCATCAGGGCCGCGCCAAGAAACATCATTGCCAGCACAAAGATATACTGGACTACCTGATCGCTGTATCTCCTGAAAAACCATCTTCCCACACGCGGGAACGTCACCATGATAAGTATGCTGAGTGCAATGACTTTCAGCACCATCCACACAACAAACATGTCGGAGGTCTCCCCCTTGTACATTCCGGAAATCACCGCCAGCACAAACAAGGTCAGTGTGTCAGTCACGGCGGTTCCACCTACGGCTATGCTCACAGCTCTTTGCCGGTTAATGCCGTAACGGATGACTATTGGATAAGCTATCAATGTATGGGAAGCATACATACTGGCAAGAAGTACAGACGTGACAATACTGTAGCCCAACAGGTAAATATTGGTCCACACACCTATACCCAATGGAATGACAAACGCCAGCAAGCCTAACACGACGGCCTTCATACGGATACTTTTAAAGTCCTCCATATTCATTTCAAGGCCGGCAAGGAACATGATATAGTACAAGCCCACTTTCCCGAAAAGTTCAAAACTGCTGTCGCGCACAAGGATATTCAGCCCGTGTTCCCCGACCACGATACCGGCCAGAATCATACCTATGATATGAGGGATGCGGAGCCGCTCCAGAACGATAGGAGCGAACAAAATGATCACCAGCACAAGGAAGAATATCCACGTGGGGTCTGTTACAGGAAAATCTATATCGATATTGACAAAGTCAAGCAGTTCTTTCATAAAAACGGGATGGACTACATTAAATTATCCGACCGCAAAATTACGAAAAAAGTCCGGCATTTTCACTTTTACATTTCAAAATGTTTTAAATTTGCAAATTGATTGGAAATTAACATTTAAACTATACAAAGATGAAAATAGCTATTGTAGGTGTGAGTGGAGCCGTAGGACAAGAGTTCCTGCGCGTGATAGACGAAAGAAACTTCCCTGTTGATGAACTGATCCTGTTCGGATCATCACGCAGTGCAGGAAAAAAATATACTTTCCGGGGAAAGGAGATCGAAGTCAAACTCCTCCAACACAACGATGACTTCAAGGGAACAGACATCGCATTCACCTCGGCCGGAGCAGGTACCTCAAGGGAATTTGCCGATACGATCACAAAATACGGTGCCGTAATGATCGACAACTCCAGTGCATTCAGAATGGATGATGACATACCGTTAGTTGTGCCCGAAGTAAATCCGGACGATGCATTGAACCGTCCGCGCAACATCATCGCCAATCCGAACTGTACCACCATCCAAATGGTAGTGGCTCTGAAAGCCATCGAGAATCTGACCCACATCAAGCGCGTACATGTTTCCACGTATCAGGCTGCGAGCGGTGCCGGAGCGGCTGCCATGGACGAGCTGTACGAACAATACAGACAGGTACTGGCGGGAGAGCCGGTGACAGTGGAAAAGTTTGCCTACCAGCTTGCCTTCAACCTGATTCCGCAGATCGACGTGTTCACGGAAAACGGATATACGAAGGAAGAAATGAAGATGTATAACGAGACCCGTAAGATTATGCACTCCGATGTGAAAGTAAGCGCGACATGTGTCCGTGTCCCCGCTCTCCGCTCCCACTCGGAAAGCATCTGGATAGAGACCGAACGTCCCGTTTCAGTAGAGGAGGCACGCGAAGCGTTCTCTCACGGAGAGGGACTCGTCCTCATGGACAATCCGGAAAAGAAAGAATATCCCATGCCGCTATTCCTTGCCGGGAAAGATCCGGTCTATGTGGGACGCATACGCAAAGACCTGTCCAACGAAAACGGACTGACATTCTGGATCGTCGGCGACCAGATAAAGAAAGGCGCCGCTCTGAATGCAGTACAGATAGCCGAATACCTGCTAAAGGTAAAGAACATCGGATAATAGAGATACCGGGCTTGGAAACAGGACACTGTCCTATCCAAGCCCGTCCTTATATGCCTCACACCAACAGCACTGTAACATCGCACGCACCGTGTGCACCCATCACGAGCGCCTGCTCTATGTCGGCTGTCTTTGAAGGTCCAGATATGAACACTCCGTAACCATATTCTCCAGTATCAATGCGCCGGTAGGCCTCATGCATGTTGTTCACCAGATTTCTGCGATCAACTACCAATACCAGAGCCTCAGAAATGAAATAGACTGCGCGCTGTTCCACATCCTGACATACCCATACGGCTCCATTCTCGCACACTCCTACCCCGCCTTCCACTATCGCAAGGTCTGTCCCGTTCAAGTCTCCGGGATTTTCCACATCGTCAGGATGGAAAGTGGCGCATGTGAGTGTCTGTTCGGTACCCCGACACACCACAGTTTTCATATTCGACGCGATACGCCTTGCATCGGGATATTGGTTGCGGATGATTTCATTGATGTCATCGCCATCGCCGACAACAATGACACGGCCGCCCATCTGCTCCATCACTTCACAAAACCGGCCGATTTTGTCTGAATACGTGACAGCCTCATTTTCAAGTTCCGACAGGTCGGGCTTCTCATAACGGAACTTAGTATTCCGACGTATATTTTGCAATATGTCTTCTCTACTACTCATTGTACTTTGTTCTTTTTCCACATTTCGTTGAAACTATCAGGGGCGAACTGCGGCATGTCGCGCTCCTTTCCCCAATCATTCAGTCCGTTGTATATTATCTGCTTCGGAAAACCGTTAACTACGGACGCATTACGCAGAGCAAGGTTGAACAAGCGTGGATGCTCCATCAGCAGCTTCATACCGCCTGACATGACCTTCTTCGACGAGCTCGCCACACTCAGTCCGTCCAGCTTCTGACGCCAACGATAAATCTGATCGGCCAAATCCACCTTTGCCGGACATACATTCTGGCAGGAATGGCACAACGAACATGCTGACACGTTGTCGAAATAATACAATGGAGCCTCCAGCATACCCAGATTGATTCCTATCGGTCCGGGAATGAAATAAGTATATGAATAGCCTCCGCTGCGCCGGTACACCGGACACGTGTTCATACATGCCCCACAACGCAGGCAGTTAAGTGTCTTCACGTGTTCTTCATCGGCAAGAATCCTGCTCCTCCCGTTGTCCACTATGATAATGTGAAGCTCACCTCCACGCCGTGGCTTGCGGTAGTGCGAGGTGTAGGTCGTGATGGGCTGCCCCGTTCCCGACCGGGCAAGCAGACGGGTAAATACGCCCAATGACTCCCTGTCGGGCACGATCTTCTCCATACCGAAAGCCGTTATCTGGAGTTTGGACAAGGAAGTACCCATATCGGCGTTCCCTTCGTTGGTACATACCACGCATTCTCCGGTAGATGCCACCGCAAAGTTGGCTCCTGTCATGGCAGCTTCAGCTTCGATGAACTTGCGTCGCATGCCTCTGCGTGCAGCATGAGTCAGATATGTCTGGTCGTTGTTTCCCGGCTCGGTACCCATCTCTTTCACGAAGAGCTCGCCTATCTCCTCCTTACGGATATGGATGGCAGGCATCACGATATGGCTGGGCCTCTTGTGCATAAGTTGGATGATGCGCTCTCCGAGATCACTCTCCACAACCTCTATACCCTTTCCTTCCAGAAACTCGTTCAGTCCGCACTCTTCCGCCAGCATCGACTTGCTCTTGATGAAATGCTTCACCCCGTGTCCGTTCAGAATTTCATAGACGATGGAGCAATATTCTTCGGCATCCTTTGCCCAATGCACTTGTGCGCCGTTGGCAAGCGCGTTTTTCTCAAACTCCTGAAGCAACAGATCCAAATGGCTGTTGCTGTACATCTTTATGGCACAGGCCATGTCACGCAGCCGTTCCCACTCTGGAAGCTGACGACTCATCCGGTCACGCTTTTCCCGCACCATCCATAAAGTCTGGTCGTGCCATTCCGCCAGCTCATGGTCTTTCAGAAATGTTGCGGCATTCTTGGAATGTTTCGTACTCATAATCCTGAAGCTAAAATTTCAACGACATGAATGGTCTTTATCGGAAGGTGGTCGCGCCTGATAATACCGTTCTGGTGCATCAGACAGGAGCTGTCGGCTCCTGTTATGTATTCGGCTCCCGTCTCGATATGACGTCTCACCTTGTCACGCCCCATCTGTCCCGATACGGCATGTTCCTCCACAGCAAACATTCCCCCGAATCCACAACACTCATCGGGACGTTCCGGCTCGACAACCTCTATGTCCTTCACCAGAGAGAGCAAATCGCGAAGCTTGTTGTAATACGGGACATTCATCTCGGAAGGAGACGAGAGATGCATGAGGCGCACCCCATGACAACTGTTCTGTATGCTTACCTTATGAGGAAACGAAGCCTTCAGGGAGTCCGGTTTGACTACATCGTGGATGAACTCGCAAATATCATAGATCTTTTCCTCAGTGGCACACCGGTGTTTTTCATCAGCCAAGAGATTGCTGTAATGGTCGCGCACAAAAACGACACAACTCGCCGAAGGCCCCACCACGTAGTCGTATTCTTCAAAAAGGAGGTCGAAACGTCTCGCCAGTCCGCGTGCCTTGTTTTCAAATCCGGCATTGGCCATCGGCTGACCGCAACAGGTCTGGTCCAGCGGATAACCGACTTCCAATCCCAAGCTTTTGAGAAGCTTGTATGAAGCCACTCCCACCTCCGGATAGACGGCATTTATGTAACAAGGGATGAACAATCCTACTTTCATCATTCAGTCAGTTTTTGGTTCATTATGACAAAAGTACACCTAATTCCGGATTTGAAAAAGTATTTTTACAAAATAACGTAAATACGACAGGTGAGACCCTTCGGGATTACTTCATTTCGAAGGTATTCATGCTGTGTGCGGCCAATGTTACATTCATGTAGCGTTTCCCTATTTTCAGAGTAAAAGCCTGTGCTTCATCTTTGAAGTTGCCCGCTATCACAATCCACTTTTGTTCGGGAGTCTTCACCACGAGTACAGGCAGCTTGTCTTCCCCTTCAGGCTTGTAGGCAACGATTTCGCAGCCCGGAGAGATGAAGTGCGCATAATGTTTCACGGCGTAATATTCAGGGGTATAGGTGAAGGTACGTTTTTCTGAGTCAACTCTGATGAGCGCGTTCTGCTTCCACCCCCAAGGACTTTCTCCATTGTCGGTCAGGATAAAGTTCCAGAAGGTATATTCGTTGCATCCATTGCCCAAGTAGTGGTTCATCAGTTCGAAGGTATGTTCACCTGCTTTCCAGTCGAAACTTCCCCAGCCACATTCGCTTTCCGAACAGATATAGCTCCATTCGGAATGTTGTTTGCGGATCTCGGGCAAGATTTCCCTTCCCTCCCATTGGAAAGCCATGCCGCTTATACATTGTTGCAGCCCTTCATCGGCAATGATTCTTTCCACATGGTCTTGCCGGTTGGTATTGAAAGTTCCCAGATAGACTTTCACTTCCGGATGCAGACGTTTGAGAGTAGGTGCAAGATAATCTTTATTGAAGCGGATGGTACCATCTGCCGTCCATGCACAACCGGGATAAGGAGTATAGCTGTATGCTTCGTTCTGGTAAATCACCATATCGATAGGTATGCCTTGCCCTTTGTAGGCATCGATGAATCTGCAGAAATAATTGGCGTACGTTTGCAGGAAGCGTGGATCCTGAATCATGTAGTCAGTAGTTACGTGAGTTCGGGATAAACAAATAACAGAAAAGAATAGGTAATCACAGAATTAT
>CAZSYY010000049.1:0-11444 GCA_964611375.1 uncultured Phocaeicola sp.
TCTTCTTATATTTTCTTCTTAATTCTGCGAGTTTACGTCTGAGTATGGCAGAAAGAAAGTTCCCGTCATCACAAGCTGGTTCCAGAAATCGGGAATCCGGTCTCAAACACTCATTTTTTTACAAGGTCCAACATTGCGTTTACCTCACGCTCAGCTGTGAATACTTCACCTCGTTGTGCAACTCTTTCTCTAGACTTTATCTGATTCATATTCCATCTTACTGAATCCCTTTATGTAAGAGAAACATAATTTATTGCGAAATTACTCAAAATATAGCAACTGTTACTATTTAAGAGCCAATAAAAACATATTGCAATGTTCAAAAACATAGAATTGTTTATCAGATTTGAGTTTTGAGACTTAAATAACAGCTGATAACCAAGATATTCCATCTGTCATACTACCTCTTACATAGAATGGAGTAGTTTTACTAAACACTTCATATACCCTACAAATCCCTTAATATCTGTGCGTTGGCTTTGTCCACTACGGAATTGTCCAATGAGGCCAGATAAATTTGTGTGGTCGCCTCGGAATCATGTCCCATTCCTTCACTGATAACCGAAATCGGAATGTTCTTGCCTTTGGCTGCGCTTGCCCATGAATGACGGGCACAGTACATGCTCAGAGGAACGGATATATCGGCCAGTCTGGCTATTTCTTTCAGGTTCCGGTTTATTCCGGACATGACATTCCTGTAATGCTTGTGCGTATCCTTAAAAGGATATTTCAATATCGGCAAAAGATAAGGACTGAGACTGTCTTCCGGGTATTTGCCGACAATCTCCTGCATACATTTTTCCCACCTGATGACCAGCTGCTGCCCGGTTTTTCGTCTGCGATACGATAAGAAGCCGTTCTGAAGATCTTTCTTTTTTAGATGAGCCATATCTATGAACGACATGCCACGGGTATAGAAACTGAACAGGAACATGTCCCTTGCAAATTCCAGATTAGGCTGTAAGGACAGATCCAGATTCTTCATACGCTTGATGGCGGATAACGGAACGGCACGCTTGACAGTCTTGTCCACTCCCGTATAGACATGCCTGAAGGGATTGCGCTGTTCCATCAGTTCCTTTTCCAGGGCACGGTTATATACCGCCCGAAGGATACGCATGTAGAATGAACTGGTATTCCGTACGGCACCTTTTCCATGAAGGTAGGCTTCATAAAGCTGCATCAAGTCCGAATCAATTTCGGACAGCAGAACATCCCTGTCCCCTCTGAACTGCATGAAACTTTTCAGGGTGCAGGAATAATTTTCAGCCGTGCGTATCTTGCCCATCTGTTTGAGACGGGCTATGATGCCTTGCATGAAGTTGAAAAGCGACTGTCCCTCTGTATTGTTCTGAAAAGAAGCTACAATATTATCTGCCATATATCCAGCTTTCCGGTTATCCAGTTGGCGGATAATCATGTTCAGCCGTTTCAGGTCCCATTCCATGGCGTTCTTGCAAGGAAAGGAGCAGATTGCTTCGTTCCATTCGTCAGTAAATATCCGGTAATCCGTCTTTAACTGACGGATTACACGGTTCTGGATAATCTGATAATAGATGGTACTTCCTTCCCTTCTATGGTGGAAGGTCTGAATTTCACTTTCACACTGGCCATGGGCTTACTTTTTAGGTCCGTCCGTAATAGGCTTGTCCTTGATGGACTTCGCCTTGCTGTCCAGTTCTCGCGGCCTGTTCTTTCAGCCGTGCCTGTACCGGACAATAATCTCCTTGAGCTTCTGCAGGAGTTCTGTCACCGTCCTTTGGGTACGGTGTAATCCTGCTTGATGGGACAGACGGGTAAGCTGGTTCAGGTTGTTCGCCATACCCGTAAGGCTGCGTATGACGGCTGTTTCCTCGGCAGAGTGCCTGGCAATTATCGTCGTTTCAAATGCTGATATGCGAAGAAATTCCGCCAGCGTGAGGTTGGCCCTGTCTTACTGCGTCGGCATAGCCGCTCATAGTCTATCTTGGAGAATTTCACAGTAACGGCTTTGCTGAGTTTGCACACTCCGCTTACTCTGGGGCGTCCCCTCGGTCTGTTTTTCTTTCTGTCATTCATATTTTCGTCGTTTGATTTCTGATTATTCTTTTTCTCACAATCTGCGACCACTGGGAGCGGATTGCCTCCACTCCCGAAGAGTGGAGCGAGGTTTTCGGGATACCCGAAAGATAACCTCGCTAACTCCCAAAACTGAAGTTTTGGGAGTTACTCCGCCAAGGCGACTGCTGACTGTCTGAATGCTATAATACTTAAAGTCAGTAAGTCTGTCATTCCGGAAAATGTCACAACTTTCTTCACTGCTCGAAGTCTTCCGAGTAGGTTTCAAGATGTTGCCGAGCGATGTTCTCAAGCAGCCCAGAAACGCTCATTTTGCGTCCTCCCAGCCTGCGGACAAACTCGTCCAGCCTGTCACGTACCTCACCGCTTACGAACACGGGCTTGCGGTCTTCGATTCTCGGGACCTGAAGAAAGACTTTCCGGTATTCGTCCAGAGAAAGTTTCCTCTGCCTGCTGCTTATACGACGCTGAGAAGGGGGAAATACTTCCTCTTTTCCGGTTGACGGTTGCTGGGGCTCGAATGGAACTTCTACTTGTTCTACAGATTTTGCTCGTTCACTATTTCCAGTATCATTCAAGGATGATTCCATGGCAGTTTCAATGCTGCCATCTGACGGGAGTATGACTGACATGTCCATACCTGTCATAGCCTCCCATTCTTCTTTGGTCAATTTCTTTTTTGTTACCATACATTTCTGATTTTAATCGGTTTACTCACTGGTCTCGGTGCGCACCTTGACTCGTTGTCGTGAGCAAAGGAAATGTGTATAGTGAACTGAATCAAGCAAATGGAGATACTGTGGCAATTATGTTACCCTATGCACAATACCGATTGGGCGGTCGGTGCTGCCTGCCGTGATTTGCCGGAGTGATTATTCCATACTGGATTGTTCAAGCGGATTCCGTTTATGAAGAAGGCTCATTGTATATAGTTGATATGTAACATGATGTCATTTCGGGCAACGCATCGCCATTGGTTTGAAAATCCATTGTAATGTGATATCTACTGCTTTTATTTGCAATGGGAACAGAAAAAATGGTCACATTTCCAAATGAGAATAGGACGATGAGACATGATGGAATATCGGCTGTAAGAGATCTGTTCCGAAAATTTGAATATATGTTTAACTGAAAATAATGAAGACAATGGAAATCATCAGCTTTGAAAAAAGGACTTTTGAGGAGATTGCCGCCAAACTGGATCACTTCGTGCAGCGGGTGGAAAGTCTGTGCCGTGAACACGGCGGGAAGGAAACAGGTGAATGGATGGACAACCACGAGGTCTGCTGTAGGTTGCGCATCAGTCAGAGAACCTTGCAGACCTTAAGGGATAACGGAACACTGGCCTTTACAAAAATCGGAAATCGGACATATTACCGTCCTGACGATGTAGAGCGTGTGGTCGGTAATGTGGAGGAGAAACGTAAGGAAGCCCGTTGGAAAGGCAAGACCATTTGAGTGAGTTTCAAGAATAATGTATAACCAATATCAAATGCGTATGAGTAATGAAATCAGAGAAAGGGATCACGAGTGGGTAAAGGCGTTCCACTCGAATTTCGACAGGCTGCTGGCTCTGCTCGAAAGATTACTGGAGAAACGGCAACCGTCTGCCTATGGCGATGAACTGCTGACGGACAAGGAAGTGGCATATCTGCTGAAAGTGAGCCGGAGAACCCTGCAGGACTACCGTAACAACGGTATTCTGCCATATACACAGGTAGGAGGAAAGATTCTCTACCGGGCTTCCGACATAGAAAGAACACTGATGAAAGGGTACAAGGAGGCATACAGGAACAGGAAATAATGGATATGTTTGTCTTGCTCTATAATCTGCATCATTTGTCTATGGAAATGGTGCAGATTTTTGCTATAGCTCATATTGTATATAAATCGTTACTATAGATTCATTTATCTATATTCTATTATTATAGACTATTTAATCTATAATTTTGGTGGAATAAAAGAAAATTCATACATTTGTCTTCGAATCAATGAACTATAATATGTTTGCAACAATTTCAGCGGATATAGTAGCATCCACTTCCTTGTCTGTGAATGAAACTATAGGATTAAAGCAAAGGATAGAATCATTATTTGGCTTGCTAAAAGTGAGTTATCCTGATTTTGAAGGTCGCCAAATAAAAGGGGACTATATAGAGTGTGTAATGCAAAATGTATCAAACGTATTCCGGATAGCCTTTATAATCAAATCCTGCATTAAATCTTTTTCCACAGCTAAAAATGAAAAGACGAAAAATTTCCATACATACGGAATACGGATAGCCATTGGTATCGGAGGTATGAGAATAGTGAATACCGAACAAGGCATTTGGGATGGTGAGGCCATATATCTATCAGGACGTGCGCTTGAGGAAATGAGTTCCCTGAATAAGGGAACGATGTCTGTTCATACAAGTAAAAAGCAATTATCTGCCCCTTTGCAAACTATAGCCCTATTGACCGATGCCATATTAAATGATATGACTATGCGCCAAAGTGAAGTCGTTTACTATAAACTGCTTGGTTTCAAAGAGGCAGACATTGCCAAGAAACTGGGTATATCCCAAGCCAGTGTAAATAATGCTTCTACAGCTACAAAATGGTATTGTATAGAAGAATCCATAAAGTATTTTGAACAGATAAATTTTGAAGAATATGAATAGTTGGTTGTTTTTAAGTCTGTTATTGGCACATGTTATAGGTGATTTTTACCTGCAAAATGATAAATACTGTGCACAGAAAGAGGAAAGGAAATTCAAATGTTGGTTCCTGTATGTGCATTCGCTTATTATCGGTGGAGTGTCATGGGTAGTTGTTCCTGTTTATGAATTCAGATTTTATGCTCTTGCCATTGCTTTTTCTCATCTGGTGATAGATGTTATCAAAACATATAGCCCCAAAGGATTATGGAATTTTGTGATTGATCAGATTGCTCATTTGGCGATATTGATTATAGTGACATTTTCCTTTGACACTACAACAAAGTTGCCAATCCAATCAATGGATTGCAATGGCAGTTACTCTATACCTCTGTTCATATTGGCGTTACTATTGTGCATCAAGCCTGCAAACATCCTGATTAAGTTGGTCTTAAAGAAATATCAAGTTGGAGAGACACAGTCTTGTGAAAATATCAAAAATGCAGGAGCGTTAATTGGAAATTTAGAGCGTATTCTTACAATCATATTCGTTATCATTGGACAATATGAAGCAATCGGTTTTATCATAGCGGCAAAATCCATACTTCGATTCAAAGACACGGATACAGCAAAAACAGAATATGTCCTTGCCGGAACGTTTCTGAGTTTTGGAATTGCATTGCTGTGTGGTTTAATGGCAACAAAATAACAGATGGACAGTTTTCAAGAGAAATACAATGCCCTGCTTGCCGAAAATGAAGAACTGAAGTCAATACTTTCACAGCATGTTATAGTGTATTCCTCCATCAAACGTGCTGATGAAAGTACAGCATTTTCTTCCATAATATATCCTCCAATCAAACTCTCTCTTGATGAGAAAATTGCATTGTTCCGTAACTTTTTCAAGGGACGAGATGATGTATTTGCACGACGATGGTTCAACAAAGCCACAGAAAAGGGTGGTTACCAACCAGTATGTATCAATGAATGGCGCAGAGGAATATGTGACAAGAAAAAGCATAAATGTGCAGAGTGTCCTAACCGCAATTTTGCCCCGTTAACCAATCAAGACATATACCGACATCTGGAAGGTAAAGATGAGAACGGATGCGATGTTATCGGTCTGTACGTCGTTACTTCTGATAATAAATGTTCTTTCCTGTGTGCTGATTTTGATGACAAAAATTGCACTCATGGATAAAGAACGATGTATTGGCATTTATTTCCATTTGTAGAGAGTGGAGAATTCCGTTCAGTATAGAACGCTCACGCTCTGGCAATGGTGCGCATGTGTGGACTTTCTTTAATGAACCCATACCGGCCTGCAAAGTAAGGAAATTAGGCAATACAATTCTTACGGAAGCCATAAAGCGCAATGGACGGATTACATTCGATTCATACGATCGTTTCTTTCCCAATCAGGATAAAGTACCGGAAGGCGGATTCGGCAATCTCATTGCGTTACCACTGCAGGGAAAAGCCAGGAAAGCAGGAAACAGCGTTTTTGTAGATGATCAGTTTCTTCCGTTCCAGGATCAATGGGCATACCTATACAATGTAAGAAAAATAGATGAAGGTACCGTAGATGCATTATTGACACAGCATCAGTAGGAAGATTTTGGAACATTGGCCACATCTTCGGAAAATAAACCGTGGGAAATACCAGTCATACAAGATGTGATCCAGGAAGACTTTAACGGCATACTTATAATACATAAATCAGACAGGATATATATTCCTTTAAAGTCTATTTCAGATAAGGTTAGTAATCATTTGAAACATATTGCGGCGTTCAAAAATCCTGAATTTTACAGCAAACAGGCGATGCGTATTTCCACATATAACATTCCTCGTATTATCTGCCGTGCAGATTTTACCGATGAATATCTTGCAATGCCTCGTGGGTGTGAGGATGCCATTATCAACATGCTGTATTCCCTCAAAATTGATTATAAAATAGTTGATAATACAAATCATGGTAAACCTATTGGCGTAACATTCAAAGGAAAGGAACGCGATGAACAGTTGGACGCTATCAATGCCCTCATGCCATTTTCCAACGGTGTGTTGTCTGCAACGACAGCCTTTGGAAAGACTGTTACAACCGCGGCTCTGATTGCCCGAAGAAAGACAAATACACTTATTCTTGTACACTCCAAAGCATTGCTTATGCAATGGCATGAACGTCTGTCTGAATTTCTTGACATAGATTTTACAGAAGATGAGATTTCCAAGAAACGAGGCAGGAAGAAGGCTTTTTCTCCGGTCGGGTGTCTTGATTCTACCTCTAACACGTTGCATGGTGTTATTGATATAGCCCTTATGCAGTCGTGTTTTGAAAATGACGAAGTCAAGCCTTTTGTAAAAGGATACGGGATGATCATTGTAGACGAGTGTCATCACGTATCTTCCATAACATTTGAGAATGTATTAAAGCACGTTACGGCACATTATGTCTATGGACTTACTGCCACTCCCATCCGCAAAGATGGTTTGCAGCCTATTATCTTCATGCAATGCGGTCCGATTCGTTTTTCTGCCGATGCCAAGGCACAGATACAGAAGTAGTCGTTCCAGCGTTATCTTGTGCCGAGATTTACATCTTACAGACCTGTTACCGATGATAAACAATCGTTTACGGCACTATCACAATCCCTCGCTGAATCGGAAATACGGAATAATCTTATAATAGAGGATGTCCTAAATGTTGTGGCTACAGGTCGAACACCTATAATACTTACTGCCAGAACTTCTCATGTAGAATTGCTTGCCGAAATGTTGAAGCAGCATGTAGCCAACATCATACAACTCACAGGAGAAGGGACAGCAAAAAACAATAGAGAAACGCTGCAAAAGTTACAGGATATACCCAAAGATGCCCCTCTTGTAATAGTAGCCACGGGAAAATATGTGGGAGAGGGATTTGACTATCTACGACTTGATACACTGTTTTTGGCACTGCCAATCTCATGGAAAGGATTGGTGGCACAATATGCCGGACGTTTACACCGTGAGAATGAGGGGAAAAAAGATGTCCGTATTTACGACTATATTGATATACACGAACCTGTTTGTGAGAACATGTATCGTAAACGCCTGAAAGGATACTCTGCCATCGGTTATCGTGTACTGTCAAAAGATACTCAGACGCTGTTTGATAATACAGATGACTTACAAATATCATCATATGAAGGACAGATTTTCAATGGTAACACATTCCGTTTGGCATTTATGCAAAATTTGAAAAGTTCAAGACGATCTATTGTCATATCCTCTCCAAAACTCTATCATACAGAACGAAACACATTTGTTAAAATGCTCAGAGAGCTCCATGCAAGTGGTGTTCAAGTTGCAATTCTTACATCAGAGGAAAGCAGTCATACGAATTATCTAAAAAGTTTGGGATTATATGTAAAGATTGTACCTAAACTATCCTTATCCTCGTGTATCATAGATAGGTACACGGTCTAGTATGGCAGTATCAATATACTTGGCTATGTAACAGAGGAAGACAATATTATTAAAATCACAGATGTGAAACTTGCAAATGAGCTACTTGATGTCATTTACAATAGCGGAAAATAGAAAAACAAATAAGTGGAAAAAATCATCGTTTTAATCTCGCATGACAGTATCCCAAATGTGATGACTCTTGCCGAACAGATGAGAATAACAGCCAAAGCCGCAGAAAACAAAAATTGATTTTTCTGGAGGGAGCGCAGTTTACCGTCTGCCCACTTTATTGTATTTCTAAAAAATATCCTTCTTTAAATGATGGGAACAGCATATAGAAATAGAATCGGACGTGATTTAATTTCCATCTATATGCTGTTTTATATTTTTCTTCTGACTTTCCCGTCAGTCGCTTGTTTCTGCTGCCGTCGGCATCCATTGTACAGACGTGAAAGGGAAAAGGTTTTCGGGCTGAATACGCTCTGAAAGAGGAAGATTCTGCCCGAAACGGCATAGCCGCCCGACCTTTTCGCTTTTAATAGAGTCTCTACTAATTTCTATGGACGGCAGAGGGAACGGGCAACTGTCCGGGATTGTCCTTTTGCTTTTGTCGTCGTTTCATCAGCTTGTCCATGTCCTCGGATATTTTATCATCGGTTACTTTGGCATATCCTTGTGTCGTTTTAATACTCGTGTGTCCCATCATTTTACTTATAGTCAATCAGAATTGGTTTGCAAAAGTTATTAGTTGGATAAAATTGATATTCAATTGGTTATTTTGAAGTTTTTCGCAATATATTTCTGCTTGACTATATACTTTCTATCGGGACACCTGCAGAAAGCATCAAAGTGCCGAACGCAGGGCACTTGAGAATCTCCAGAAGGGACGTTCGAGGACAAGCGTGTCCAAATGCCTGCCGCGGACTTACGTGGAGGAAATGCTGGAACGCATGCTTCAAGTGAACGGGGAGCAAGGATTGAACAAGTTCCGTGACAACGCCCGTATGGTCAGCGGGTCACTTGGCATGACCGACGAGTTTGAGACACTCAATTCCATCATAGGCGCCCTGCTTTCCACCAGGCCGGGCGGGATACTGTCGTCCGCCGCAGCCGTGGCAAGGGCCAGGAGAGAACCTTTTGACGCCGGCAGGACAAGGCTGTTTGAGACACTGTTCGGCGCACTGCACAATGAACAGTTCCCGTTTATGGACGAACCGAATGTTGAGAATGCGGCGTTCCGCAACTTCGCTTTCTTTGAAAGTTATTTCTCAAACTATATCGAGGGAACGGAGTTTGAACTTGAAGATGCGTGGCAGATTGTGGAAAGTGGATTGCCGATGCCTGCACGAAATGCCGACTCGCACGATGTGCTGGGTACATTCCAGCTGGTGGCAAGCCGGAGGGAGATGCGCCGCACTCCCAGGTCTTCAGACGAACTGATAGAGTTGCTGCAAGACCGGCACAGGGTGCTGATGGCCGCACGTCCGGACCGGAATCCGGGCATGTTCAAGATGCAGAACAACCATGCCGGAGACACTCATTTTGTGGACTGCACACTTGTCAGGGGCACTTTGCGCAAGGGATTTGAATATTACCAGGCACTTGAACACCCGTTTGCCCGCTCGCTTTTCATGTTGTTCATGGTGAGCGAGGTTCACCCTTTCAATGATGGCAACGGCCGCATCTCGCGTATCATGATGAATGCTGAACTCGTGGCGGCGGAACAGTCGAAGATAATCATCCCGACCGTTTTCCGGGAGGACTATCTGAACGCACTGCGCCGGCTGACCCGGCGCGGAGCCCCAAGCGTCATCATCCGTGCGATGTCGAGGGTGCGCCGGTTCAGTGCCGGCATCATTGGCGACGACTTTGACGCTACCCGTCTGTATCTCGAAAGATGCAATGCCTTCAAGGATGGTGATGGTTATATCTTACGGTTTTAAGGCTTTTCAATTTGCAATTCAAGGATATGGAAATACAGAATATTCTCCACCGCCTGCAGGAGTTGAACGACACCCTTTCCGCATCTTCCTGCAATAAGGAGCTTTCCTTTGCCGAAGCCCTGTGCCTCTCCCTGTTCTACCGTGACTTCAAGGACACCAACGCCCTTGTTGAGGAAGCGGAGTCGCTGGCCGGAAAGAACGCGGCACGGCTGCACGGGCTTGCCCTTTCCCTCCTTCCGGAAACGGAGCGTTACCTTTCGCTTGACAGAACGGCAATGTCAAGCACCGATTACGAGGCTCTGTTTGAAAGCCACCTGAAGCCCTTTGAGGAACGCTTCAATGAAGCCAAGGCGGTTGCGGCAAGACTGTGGCGGGAGTATTCCGGCAAGGGCAACCGTCTGGACTACCTCCCGATGGATTCCGATGAGTACAAATCGCTGGAAAAGGAATGCGGCAAGGCAAAGGAAGAATATGACCATGCCCATGCGACAGCCGGCCTTTTATATAAGGAATGGACGCGGGAGCGTGACCGTTGTTTCTGTGTGTGGTGCTTCAGGCCCCTGTTCATGGACGTGCTGGCATCACGGCTGAAGGGGATTGCGGAAAGCATCGCCAACGACCTTGAAAGGATGAAGGAGGGCAAGCCATGAACAGCCGTACCACATTGCTTAGGGAAACCGCCACATGGATGGACACCGTTGACCTCGGCCTGTGCATGTTCATATACGGGGTATGCAACGAATACCAGTTCGACTATGTTTCGGGCAGCGACTTCGTGAACTTCATGAACCTCAAGCCGACCGCACGGGATGTCTCGGTACGCCCGAAGGAGAACCTCCGCGTCTGTTACATGGTGCTTGCCGTGTCGCAGACCATCCGTCCGCGCGAGCGCGGCAGACTGTGGGCGGAGGAGTTCCTCAAGCGTTGCGGCATATCGAAATCCTATTACGACAAGCACCGCAGCGACGTGTGCGCCCGAGGCGCCACCGGCGAGAACAGGAAATACCGCAAGGACATAGACAAGGCCGTCGAAAACGCAAGGCGGCTCGACTTCGCCCCGTAACATCCCACTCTTCCCCATTCAGAATGCCGCCATCAGGTTGCAGGAATGCGCCATACTGTTGAAAACCAGCAGTGTGGCGCATTCCTGTTATATGCACTTTCCCCACGGAGGCCACATTGGGACACTCCAGGTCAAACTTAACTTTGCATCCGAAACGGAAGAAAGAGAAAGGTTAAAACGCAGTACCGGAATCTTCTTTCATACGGACAAGAAACAGGACTAAAATACAGAATGGCATGGAGAATGAACGCAACCTTATGACGACGACAGAAGCGGCACGGTATCTCG
>CAZSYY010000050.1:0-11181 GCA_964611375.1 uncultured Phocaeicola sp.
GAACGATTGACACACAGCTTGCTTTGTTCTGAATTCGTCGAACTCACGTTAAATAAAAACCACTTATCCCATAAAGCGCTATATTGCATATTTTAAAAAGATCTTTATGCGAAACGTCGCCGCTGAATTCGAACTTGGGAGGAAAACCGCCAATGCAAATATTTAATTTTTTCATTTTTTATATTTTTTGATTTTATGCCGACAAAGATAAGGTATTGTTTTGATGTAATAAGATGTTTGAAAATGCATGATATACCAGTTTTAGAATCTGGGAGTTTTTAACATATTTCAGGTAAATAATTTGTGCGTTCATCCGTATATTGAACTTCAGGCTAATCCTCTTGTTTCTCTCAAGCCAAATATATTTCGTTGCTCTTAAGATAATCTAATAGGAATTTAAGACAGAAATAGATAGTTTTGTTAAATTTTACTCGTTTAAATATCTTCTATGTCAAAAATTATGCATTTCACAATATTTTACTTGAATATAAACAAAGAGGATGCTTCATCATTGGCATCCCCTTTGTTTAACAATGTGAGTTTATATAATTCTCTACATCGTGCAATAGTTCTTTGAAAACAGGTTCAAGCTTTTTCATGGGCTTGGGAAGGTGGTTGTTCCCTTCATTAGGCTTTTGGAAAGCAAAATCTAATAAGTAATTGTGGGAATAAACAGGATTTGCTAATGTCTTTCTCACATTATTACTATTAAGCCTATCTTGCAAGTTTAACAATTCTTTACAGCAAAACTTGCTGTAGGAAATTTCATTTGGAGCATTACGCTTACCTTTGCCCCTCACATAACAACCTTCCCACTTCAGGATTACATAAATAAATCCATAGTAGGTGAACTTTACTTTTTGGTTGCCTAACTTCAGTCCCATGTCACTATCGGCTAAGCATCCTTTTATTTTTTTAAAGTATTCTTCTTCTTTTTCTAATATCCACTCTATGAACTGACAGTTAAGTTCACCGCGATTTCTATCAGCATTTTTCCGGCGAAAGAGGGCAAGCGTCCCAACCATGCCATACTTATCATAAGAATCTTGCCAGAGTCTCTCATCCTCGGGATATATTTTGGCAAGCTGCAAAAACAATAATTCTTGTTCGGTCACTCCGAAGCAACAAACATGTCAAGCTAAAACTCAGCTTTTTATTCTGATATGTTTTTACTTCCCAGATCCCTTTTTTACATACGCATATTCGTTTGGAGGTTATACAAAAAAATCTTTTCTCTCTTTGAGACCTTTACCAGGCAGTCTCTTTGGTATATTGCGCCTTTATTCTGGAATATTTTTAAATTCCTCATGCATATACTCCTGCAAAACATTTGCCTAACCTTATTAAAATGCCAAGTTGTCAGCAATCAATATTCTTTCATTTGTATTATGCCATTCTGTCTTATTAATAAAAGCCGACAATATTTTGTGCTATCATGATGATCGGCTTCAGCATTTTCCGGTAAATGATATTTTAACGGCACTATAATAGTAAGAACATGAGACATTATCCAGACAAATACAAGACATTTGGGTTGTTATATATGACATTCAAAAGTCCAATAAATGTCCCTCGCATAAAACACGTATATTTACTGGACATCAGGTAATTATAGCATATCTTACATGAGACATTAAACTATAAACGCTATTGCTTTTATTTGCCAAATACGTATTCCACTACTTTACTGTTTGCTTTGTTTTCATTCACAAAGTCACGTTCAATGTAAATATCAGTCACTTTCATGGAATCGTCTATGTGGTTCAATGCTGCATGAACTGTGTACTTGTCTATGCCGACTTTGTTCAAAGCTATTGTCGCCCATGAATGGCGGGCTGCGTAATATTCTAAGTCCTCTATGCCAAGTTGTGAGCCTATTTCCTTCAGACCGTAGTTTATTGCTTTGTTGAATGTTTTGTGATCGGAGTAGTAGTGATGAAAATTGAAAAGTCGCTGGTTGGTCTTATCCTTGTATTTCTCAATAAGGGGTACTATCAGTTTGGGGACAATAACCTCCATCTTTGCATTATCCAGACGGCGGTCTCTTGTCTTAGTGCGATTGTAGATTATCCTACCGTCTGTAAATTCAATGGCATTGTACAGGTCAACAGAGTTCATACCCATAAGGCAGAATGACATGATGAAACAATCCTTGGCCAAGTCGTAACGACATGTACTTTTATAACCTTTCACCTTATTTTTATATGGCATAGCAAGGATTTTCCGTATTACGTTTCGATCTAACGCACGCTTTCTTGTTGCTTCCTGCTTTGGTATTTTGAATTTGTCAAACGGAGAGTTTGGTATCAGGATAAAGCCGTTGTCATAATCATTGTAGATATTTTGGGCTTCTTTATATAGATGCCTGATACAGCCAAGATAAAGTGATATCATCCTGTTTGACGGGATACGTTTGCCTGCTGCTTTCATCCGGGCTACTTTCTCACACCTCCGCTGATTAAGGTAGTCGGAATATTTTTTCAGGAATGAGTAGCTGATTTCTGATATGGGTAGGCTGTCACATTGAATAAATGAGACAAGCGAGTTTATTGCCGTCACATAATTATTTACACCTTTGATTGTGGCGTCTGCAATCCATTTACGTGCAAAAACGATAAAGTCAACGTCGTGCTTTTTCTGCTCCTCGAACTTCAGCCTATTGAAAATATCATCCAAGGAGTAATGATGAAGGTCGATTTGCATAGCATTGCACTTCGCATGATAAGCAGCAAGTAACTTTTCGATTTCATTATAGACCTTCGTTCCTTTCTTGAAATTACCTGTTTTTGTTAATTCCCCTGGCTTTACGAACAGACTGGTTGACAATCTTTTTACCTTCCTATCCAACGTAAACCTCAACTTGACATTGTACGTTCCATCAACTTTCTGACCGTCTTTCTTAATCTCCGCCTTGATTGTTAGCATGTTACCTTTATTTATAAGAAGTAAACAATAGGTCAACAAACAGCAAAAATGGCTCGTAAAACGCAGTTATTCTTGGTAGATGAGATATTAACCGGAACAAAAAGAAAAGCGTCAACTGCTTGATTTCGTGCAATTAACGCTTTTATTTTTCGTGGACCAGCCAGGGCTTGAACCTGGGACCTCCAGATTATGAGTCTGTTGCTCTAACCAACTGAGCTACAAGTCCAGGATTCTGATGTGTTTCAAAACCGCTGCAAAATTAAGTCTTTATTATGAAAACTCCAACATTTTGCCCGAAAAAAATCATTCTTTTTTCAATATATATTGTAAATTTGCGCCGCTAACATTTAGTTTACAGATATATGTCTATAAAAACAAGTGAACCGCATCTGGCGGGACTGTCCGATCGGGAAGTCCTTAAAAATCGCGAACAGTACGGAACAAATCTGCTTACTCCTCCTAAACGCCCTTCTATATGGAAACTTTATCTTGAGAAGTTTCAGGATCCTGTAATTCGAGTATTGCTTGTGGCCGCTGTTTTTTCTCTGATTATTTCTGTCATTGAAGACGAATATGCCGAAACCGTTGGTATCTTTTTCGCTATTTTTCTGGCAACCGGCATTGGCTTTTATTTTGAATATGACGCCAACAAGAAGTTTGATATTCTGAATGCTGTAGGCGAGGAAACTCCCGTAACGGTAATCCGTAACAGTAAGGTTCATGAAATACCTCGAAAGGATGTCGTGGTTGGAGATATCGTTGTACTCAATACCGGTGAGGAGATTCCGGCTGATGGCACATTGATAGAGGCTGTGTCGCTTCAGGTGAACGAATCGAACCTGACCGGAGAACTGATGGTAAACAAGACCGTTGATGAAGAGCATTTTGACACGGAGGCTACATATCCGTCCAATAAGGTGATGCGGGGAACAACCGTCACCGACGGACATGGAATAATGCGCGTTGATCGTGTGGGAGATGCCACCGAGATAGGCAAAGTGGCAAGACAGGCGACCGAACAGAGCCAGGAGCAAACTCCGTTGAACATCCAATTGGGCAAGTTGGCCAACCTGATCGGCAAGGTCGGATTTACGATAGCAGCTCTGACATTTATTGTATTCACCGGGAAAGATCTGTATGCATATTTTAGTGCAAATGTCGTGACAGACTGGCATCAATGGATCGACATTGCCCGCATCATACTGAAATATTTCATGATGGCCGTCACTCTGATAGTGGTGGCTGTACCTGAAGGACTTCCGATGAGTGTGACTCTGAGTCTGGCGCTAAATATGCGACGTATGCTGAAGACGAATAATCTGGTGCGTAAAATGCATGCATGTGAAACGATGGGTGCCATTACTGTCATTTGTACTGACAAGACTGGTACGCTGACACAGAACATGATGCAGGTGCATGAAGCAGAGTTTGACGAAAACAATCCTGATCTGATAGCAGAAGGGATTGCCGTCAACTCTACGGCCTTTCTTGAGGAAAAGGAAGACGGGAAAAAGCTGTCAGGTGTCGGGAATCCGACCGAAGTGGCATTGTTGTTTTGGTTGAACGGGAAAGGGAAGAATTATGCTGATATGCGTGAAAAGGCAAAATTGGTGAGTCAGCTGACTTTTTCCACAGAACGCAAATATATGGCGACTTTGGTCGATTCTCCGATTCAGAATAAACGTGTATTATATGTAAAAGGTGCCCCTGAAATAGTGATGGGCAAATGCAACATTACTTCCGGACAAGCGGACAAGATCAATGAACAGTTGCTGGCATATCAAAATAAGGCAATGCGCACATTGGGACTTGCTTACAAATATGTGGATGAAAGTGAACCGAATGATTGTGCTGAACTGGTAAATCAGGGTGGCTTGACGTTCTTGGGGATTTTCGCCATCAGTGATCCAATCCGCCCGGATGTGCCGGATGCAGTAAAGAGATGTCAATCGGCAGGAATAGGAATTAAGATAGTTACCGGTGATACTCCGGGAACCGCAACGGAAATAGCGCGTCAGATTGGCTTGTGGAAACCGGAAGATACTGATCGTAACCGCATTACCGGCACAGAGTTCGAGGCATTGAGCGACGAAGAGGCACTTGATCGCGTACTCGACATAAAAGTAATGAGCAGGGCACGTCCTATGGACAAGCAACGCCTTGTGCAACTGTTACAAAAGAAAGGTGCTGTGGTTGCGGTGACGGGCGACGGCACCAACGATGCACCGGCACTCAACCATGCGCAGGTTGGTCTGTCAATGGGTACAGGCACTTCTGTGGCAAAAGAAGCCAGTGACATTACCCTGCTTGATGACTCTTTCAACAGCATTGCGACAGCGGTGATGTGGGGACGTTCATTATACAAAAATATTCAGCGCTTTATAGTATTCCAGCTTACCATCAACGTGGTGGCACTGTTAAGTGTATTGTTAGGAGCATTTTTGGGTACTTCACTTCCTCTTACTGTGACTCAGATGCTTTGGGTAAATCTGATTATGGACACCTTCGCTGCTATGGCACTGGCATCCATTTCTCCGAGTATGGACGTGATGAAAGAAAAACCGCGCAAACGTACGGATTTCATCATCACAAAGGCAATGAAAAACAATATATTCGGGGTCGGATTGGTATTTATTGTTATTTTGATGGGCATACTCCGTTATTTCAAGACCCTTCCCGACGGAATTATGCAAGACGGCGAGATGAATGTGCATTACCTGACCGTATTCTTCACTATTTTTGTGATGCTGCAATTTTGGAATCTGTTCAATGCAAGTGTGTTCGGTACAAACCATTCGATATTCCGTGACGCAAGTCATGCGTTAGGCATGCTTGGTGTTGCACTGGTTATCCTGATAGGACAGATTATCATTGTTACGTTCGGAGGGAAAGTGTTCCGTACCGAACCTCTTCCGTTGTGCGAATGGTTATACATCATAGGCGGCACATCTTTCGTATTGTGGATTGGAGAGATCTGGCGTGGTATCAGAAGATTGAAAAATAATTGACCGTGCCATGAATCCACAAATATGCAATATCATCTTTGATTGGGGAGGTGTGTTGATCGACCTTGATACGGAAGATTGCATCAAGTCTTTCGAACGATTGGGTGCCGATGTGAAGAAACTTCTGACGGGCACGAATGAATTGGGCGTGTTCAGAGCATACGAGTCAGGCATGCTTGACACTGCCTGTTTTCGTCAGGAAATACGCAGGCTGATAGGCAAGTATGTGCCTGATGAAGAAATTGACAAGGCTTGGAACACACAACTGAAATCTATCCCGGCGGAAAAATTGGATTTGCTTCTTGAACTGAACAAACGTTACAATCTCTATTTGTTAAGCAATACCAACGAACTGCACTGGCGCTGCGGCGCAAAGGCGTTTGATTACAAGGGGAATAAGGTGCAGGACTATTTCAAACGGATTTTTCTTTCTTTCCGGATGCGTCTGGCCAAGCCCGATACGCGAATTTTCAGTACTGCACTGCTTGAAGCCGGACTGAAAGCGGAAGAGACTCTTTTTATTGACGATTCGGATGCGAATTGCCGGGCAGCTGCCTCGACAGGAATGCATGTCTGCCATTATATAGTTGGAGATGACCTAAATAAAGTTTTTGTATAGAAAACGATGATTATTATAGACAGCACATGCCACGAACTATCACCCTGCGTTGCCACAATCGGATGTTTTGACGGCGTGCATCGGGGGCACCGGTTCCTAATACGTCAGGTATGCGAGACAGCGGACAAAGAGGGGTTGCGGTCGGCACTTTTCACGTTTCCGGTGCATCCTCGTCAGGTAATGAAATCGGATCACCAGCCACAGCTTTTGTCTTGCTTGAAGCAGAAAGAGGATTTGCTGGCACAATCGGGAACCGACTATTGTGTATTGCTTCCATTTACCAAAGAACTTTCCAAGTTATCCGCATACAGTTTCATGCAGTTGCTTCATGAGACATATAATGTGCAGACTTTGATTATCGGATATGACCATCGTTTCGGACACAATCGCAGTGAAGGCTTCGATGACTATTGCCGGTATGGAAAAGAGTTGGGGATGAAGGTGGTTCTGGCAAAAGCGTTGACAGAACACGGCGTGAACATCAGTTCTACAGTGATACGCAAACTGCTGAAAGAGGGTGACATAGAGCAGGCCAATCATTATCTTGGCTATTACTATTATATAAGTGGTACGGTCATTGACGGTTACAAGGTGGGGAGAAAGCTGGGATTCCCGACAGCCAATCTCAAACCGTCATGTCCGGAGAAGCTGATCCCCGAAACAGGCGTTTATGCAGTACGGGTCTACTTGGGGGACACATGCCGTGCGGGGATGCTGAACATCGGCTTTCGTCCTACTCTTTACAATGGTACAGACATGAGTATTGAAGTACACATTCTGGATTTCGATGAGGATATATATTACAAAGAGATGAAAATAGAATTTGTCAGCCGTATCCGTCCGGAGATAAAGTTCAGCGGAACGGAAGAGCTGGTATTACAGATGACAAGAGACAAAGAGACTGTAAAACGCCTGCTCATGCAGGAGTGATTAGCGTAACACAAGACTGTGACGCCGCTGATAAAACGACGTGTGATTTTCATGAAAATATCAGCCGGTTTATTACAAAACCTGCATGGAGTTTTAAAGTAACCGTGATGATTTGTGCGGAAAAACAGGCATGTTATTAAATTAAAGATTATCTTTGTCAGACATATTTTTGGTAAAAAGGCATGAACGGAGAATTATTGGCAAGTATCAAACGGCAGATAGGCAAAGGAGACGTGGACGAAGCAATCGCAAGGCTGGACGAACTTATAGCCATTTCACCCGAAGCAAATTCTGATGCCTTCTATCTTTTGGGGAATGCCTACCGTAAACGCGGAGACTGGCAAGGTGCCCTGAACAGCTATCAGGAGGCGATTGCCCTGAATCCCGAAAGTCCTGCTGCGGAAGCACGCGAGATGCTGCTTGACATTCTCAATTTCTATAACAAGGACATGTTTAATCAATAAAAAGTTACGTAATATTTATGGCTAAAATGAAAGGTGTGGTTGTAGTGGATACGGAACGGTGCAAGGGTTGCAACCTGTGTGTGGTTGCCTGTCCGCTTGACGTGTTGTCACTCACCCCGAAAGTTAATCAGAAAGGATATAATTTCGTGCGTCAGGTGGTTGAAGACACCTGCAACGGATGCTCTTCATGCGCCATCGTATGCCCGGACGGATGTCTGACCGTCTATAGGGCAAAGTGTGAAGAATAAGAAATGAATTTGGAAAATTGAAAAAATTATGGCAGAAGAAATCGTTTTAATGAAAGGTAACGAAGCGATTGCTCATGCGGCTATCCGCATAGGAGTCGATGGTTACTTCGGTTACCCGATCACTCCACAGTCGGAAGTGCTGGAGACACTTGCCGAACAGAAACCGTGGGAAACTACCGGCATGGTGGTGCTGCAGGCTGAAAGCGAAGTTGCGGCCATCAACATGGTATATGGAGGTGCCGGAAGCGGAAAAATGGTGATGACTTCCTCTTCCAGTCCGGGCGTAAGCCTTAAGCAGGAGGGAATTTCTTACATAGCAGGTGCCGAGCTGCCCTGTCTTGTCGTCAATGTCATGCGTGGGGGGCCTGGACTGGGGACTATCCAGCCGAGCCAGGCAGACTATTTTCAGGCAACCAAGGGCGGTGGACACGGTGACTATCACCTGATTGTACTTGCTCCGGCTTCTGTGCAGGAAATGGCCGATTTTGTGGATTTGGGATTCAAGTTGGCGTTCAAGTATCGCAACCCGGCGATGATTCTTGCCGATGGTGTCATCGGACAGATGATGGAAAAAGTGATGCTTCCGGAACAGCGTCCGCGCCGCACCGACGAGGAGGTAATGGAACAATGCCCGTGGGCCACCGTTGGCTGCAAGGGACGCGGGCCGAATATTATCACCTCTCTTGAACTGGATCCGGCTGTCATGGAACGTCGTAACCTGCACTTGCAGGCCAAATATGCGGAAATAGAGGAAAAGGAGGCACGTTACGAGGAAATCGGGTGCGATGATGCCGACTACCTGATTGTTGCATTCGGATCATGTGCACGGATAGCCCAGAAATCAATGGAGCATGCCCGTGAAAACGGGATTAAGGTAGGTCTGTTCCGTCCTGTCACCTTATGGCCGTTTCCAACGAAAGCATTAAGGGAAAGGGCATTACGGATGAAGGGTGTTCTTGTCGTTGAACTGAATAGCGGACAAATGATCGAAGATGTGCGGTTGGCGGTAGAGTGCAGGGTGCCGGTCGAGCATTTCGGTCGTCTGGGAGGCATCGTTCCCGACCCGGACGAGGTGATTGCCGCAATTCATGAGAAACTGATAAATAAATGAATATGGGCATCGGGCTGATAAGAAATATACTGAACATACTCTTCATGGCAGGAGCGGTGACCTCCATTATTCTTTTCTATACTACGGAAAGCGAGGATAACACCGTATTCGTATGTGTGTGTGGAGCATCTATCATCATCAAGATGATGGAATATGTATTGCGTTTCATCCAAAAGAACCAACATAAAAGAAGAAGGATATCATGACAAAAGAAGACATAATGAAACCGGAGAATCTGGTCTATCAGAAACCTCGGTTACTGAGCGACAATCCCATGCACTATTGTCCGGGATGCAGTCACGGAGTGGTGCACAAGCTGATTGCCGAAGTGATTGACGAAATGGGGATGGCAGAGAAGGCTGTCGGCGTTAGTCCGGTGGGATGCGCCGTATTCATGTACAACTATCTTGACATCGACTGTCAGGAAGCTGCTCACGGACGCGCCCCTGCAGTGGCCACTGCCATTAAGCGGCTCTGGCCCGACCGGTTGGTGTTCACCTATCAGGGTGATGGCGACCTTGCATGTATCGGTACGGCCGAGACCATCCATGCATTGAACCGTGGAGAGAATATCACCATTGTTTTCATAAACAATGCCATCTACGGCATGACCGGCGGACAGATGGCTCCGACTACTTTGCTTGGCATGAAGACATCGACCTGTCCTTACGGACGTGTTCCTGAGATACACGGATATCCTCTGAAAATTACTGAGATAGCAGCAACCCTGCAAGGTACCTGCTATGTGACGCGCCAGTCCGTGCAGTCCGTAGGAGCTATCCGCAAGGCCAAGAAAGCCATCAGGAAGGCTTTCGAATGTTCAATGCAGAAAAAGGGAACAAGCCTCGTTGAGATTGTATCCACATGCAGTTCCGGCTGGAAAATGACTCCAGAGAAAGCAAACAAATGGATGGAAGACAACATGTTCCCGTTCTATCCGTTGGGCGATCTGAAAGATACGACCGAAAACAAATAATTACACGAGCCTTATGAAAGAAGAAATAATTATAGCCGGATTCGGAGGGCAGGGAGTACTTTCTATGGGGAAAATCCTCGCCTATGCCGGACTGATGGAAAACAAGGAAGTGACATGGATGCCGGCTTATGGGCCGGAACAGCGCGGCGGTACGGCCAACGTAACCGTCATCGTCAGTGACAAGCGTATATCTTCACCAATTTTGAGCAGATATGACACAGCCATCATTTTGAACCAGCCATCGCTTGCCAAGTTCGAGGACAAGGTAAAGCCCGGTGGTGTACTGATATATGATGGATATGGTATAATAAATCCGCCTACACGTAAGGATATTCGTGTCTTCCGCATTGATGCTATGGATGAGGCCAACGAGCGCAAGATGGCAAAGACGTTCAACATGATTGTTCTTGGAGGGTTGCTCAAAATACGTCCTATAGTCTCAACGGAAAGTGTGGTGATGGCATTGCGCAAGACACTTCCGGAACGCCACCACAATCTGATTCCCATGAATGAGGAAGCAATCAGAATCGGTATGGAAATAATTATGGAGGCGTGATACGAACGGAGGTGTCTCTGTCTGGCCTGAAGCAGAAAACAAGAGCTGAATACATTTGCTTGATTCGGCTCTTTGTTACATGATTTACTGTTTGAGGAGAAACATTTTTCTGTTCGGACACATATTTTTTTGCAAAGTTGTTGCATATTTCAAAATAACCTGTTACCTTTGCCACGCAATTAGGAAATATCTTCTTCAGTAGCTCAGTCGGTTAGAGCATCTGACTGTTAATCAGAGGGTCGTTGGTTCAAGTCCAACCTGAAGAGCTTCCTTATGGCAAATGTTTTTATTGTCTTCTTCAGTAGCTCAGTCGGTTAGAGCATCTGACTGTTAATCAGAGGGTCGTT
>CAZSYY010000050.1:11281-11393 GCA_964611375.1 uncultured Phocaeicola sp.
GGTTCAAGTCCAACCTGAAGAGCTGGAAAGCCCGTTCTTGTGACGGGCTTTTCCATTTTAATGAGGGTGACCCAAAAGTCAGTAACGACTAACGGGTCGCCCTTTTTCATTG
>CAZSYY010000051.1:0-11068 GCA_964611375.1 uncultured Phocaeicola sp.
TTTAGAAACAGCAAGAGGCCAACTTCAAAATCTCTTTTGAGTCGGCCTCTTTTTAATTTAACTGCACTTAAACTTTTAGGCAGTTTTATTTGTTATTGATTTAATTTTTTATTATTTTTACAGTCAAAGAGAATGGTTCTCACTTTTTAGTGAATGTTTTACCAATCAAAATCAAATATTCGGTTAATATAAGGAAACTGTGGCATAAAACTTGTTAAGCCAAGTAGCAGGTATTAATTTGGCCGTTAATTTTGTCAGCATGAAGAAGTCAACTATTTGGATATTAGGAATTGTGATGGGACTGTCTTTCCTGAGTCTGCTATACCTTCAGCTAAGTTATATCGAGGAGATGGTCAAAATGAGACGCGGACAGTTTGAAGAGAATGTAAACCGCAGTCTGAGCAAAGCCGTACACAATCTGGAATTGGTTGAAACGAAAAAATATCTTGAGAAAGACGTGGCGGCTCAGGAACAGGCTTCACTGCTGACACAAAACTACAAGCGAAAAAGTGGAACAAGCGAGAATATTGTAGAACACCAGCAATACACCATAACAGCACCGGACGGATCCACATATTCCACATTCGAACTGAAAACCATTCTGAACAAACCTGCCAACGTACCTAAGGCAATTATATCTACAGGCAAGACCATTCCGCAGACATCAAAGGCACTACAGGAAATGGTGAAGGAACGATACATCTACCAACGCGCACTGCTTGATGAAGTAATCTACAACATTTTGTACACAGCGAGCGACAAGCCGCTGAAAGAACGCATCAACTTCAAGCAACTTGACCATTTTCTGAAATCGGAACTGTTCAACAACGGAATAGACATACCATATCACTTCTCTGTCACAGACCGTGACGGGAAAGAGGTTTATCGCTGTACGGATTATGTATATGATGACGAAAAGGTATATTCACGCCTGCTGTTCGAAAACGATCCTCCGGCAAAAATGGGATTCGTAAACATATTTTTCCCGACACTGGATGACTACATATTCAACTCCGTGCGTTTCATGATTCCCTCGATTGCGTTCACACTGGTGTTGCTGATTACATTTATATTCACAATATATATCATTTTCCGCCAGAAAAAGCTGACTGAAATAAAGAACGATTTCATCAACAACATGACGCATGAGTTCAAGACCCCCATTTCTACCATTTCGCTGGCAGCCCAGATGCTGAACGATCCGGCGGTAGGCAAGTCACCTGTCATGTTCAAGCACATCTCCGGCGTAATCAATGACGAGACAAAGCGTCTGCGTTTCCAGGTAGAAAAAGTATTACAGATGTCCATGTTCGATCGACAGAGTGTAACTCTGAAGAAAAAAGAAGTGGATGCACATGAAGTAATAAATGGAGTGGTCAATACATTCCGTCTTAAGGTGGAAAGCAGCGGAGGCACACTTGCCGCAGAGCTGCACGCGGAAAATCCTACAATCTTTGTCGACGAGATGCATTTCACGAACGTGATATTCAACCTGCTTGACAATGCAGTGAAATACAAGCGCAGCGATGTGGATATAGCATTGAAAATAAAGACGTGGAATGAATCAAACAAGCTGTGTATCTCTATAGAAGACAATGGAATAGGGATCAAGAAAGAAGACTTGAAGAAGATATTTGAAAAATTCTATCGCGTCCATACCGGGAACCGCCATGACGTAAAGGGTTTCGGACTTGGACTGGCCTATGTAAAGAAAATCATATCAAGCCATAAAGGTACGATACGTGCCGAAAGCGAGCTGAATGTAGGGACTAAATTTATTATTGTATTACCATTATTAAAAGAAGAATAGTATGGACGAAAAATTGCGTATTTTGTTGTGCGAAGATGATGAGAATCTTGGCATGTTGTTGAGGGAATACCTGCAGGCGAAAGGTTACTCTGCAGATCTCTTCCCTGATGGAGAAACCGGTTTCAAGGCCTTTCTGAAAAACAAGTATGACTTGGTCGTGACTGACGTGATGATGCCAAAGAAAGATGGATTTACCATGGCTCAGGAAATCCGCCAGGCCAATGCGGAGATACCTATCATCTTCCTTACGGCAAAGACGCTGAAAGAAGATATACTGGAAGGATTCAAGATTGGAGCGGACGACTATATCACCAAACCGTTCAGCATGGAAGAACTTACCTTCCGCATCGAGGCCATTTTGCGTCGCGTGCGCGGAAAACGTAACAAAGAATGTACAGTATATAAAATCGGACGCTTTACCTTCGACACCCAGAAGCAGATTCTGTCAATCGGCGACAAACAGACCAAACTGACGACAAAAGAGTCTGAACTGCTTGGCCTGCTCTGCGCCCATGCAAACGAGATTCTGCAACGCGATTTCGCGCTCAAAACGATATGGATTGACGACAATTATTTCAACGCGCGCAGCATGGATGTATATATCACCAAATTACGCAAGCATCTGAAAGAAGACGACTCAATCGAAATCATCAACATTCACGGGAAAGGATACAAACTCATCACTCCGGAAAACGACTGAACAAACATACAACAATAGCAAAGCCCCGAAAGTTTTTCCAGCTTTCGGGGTTATTTGTTTACAATCCTAAGAACAAATATTTCAGAGCATACAAAAGTCGAGCTTCTTAAACCACATATATCTGTCCGGAAGCCGAAAATTCCCACAAATACTATATCTTTGGATTCTAATACATACGATATATATGAATCTTGACGAACTGAAACAACTTTACAAGGAATATACAGGAGAGACTCCACTATCAATGGAGCCGCTTCCGGGCGCAGGTTCCAACAGAAAATATTTCCGCATAAAAGGTACTGTCGGATGCATAGGAGTGTGTGGCACATCTCCAGAAGAAGATGCCGCATTCGTTTATATGTCAGGTTTATTTCGGGGAAAAGGTCTTCCGGTACCAGAGGTCTATGCCGTATCTGACAACAGATTGTATTATCTGCAGGAAGACTTGGGAGACACCTCACTGTTTCAACTAATCACCAAAGACCGGCAAAAACGGTCGCCTGATGAACATACGATACATCTGCTCGAACAGACTGTCCGGCTGTTGCCCAAGTTTCAGTTTGAGGGAGGGAAAGACATGGACTTCGGACACTGCTATCCGCCCGTCGGGTTCAGCCACCGAAGCATCCTTTGGGATTTGAACTATTTCAAATATTGTTTTCTGAAAGCAACCAGATTGGAATTTCAGGAAGATCTGCTGGAGGATGACTTTGAAAGACTGTGCAATGTTCTGCTGAAAGACTCAGACGAGCCAACATTCATGTACAGAGACTTCCAGAGCAGGAATGTCATGATAAAGGACGAGACGAATCCTTACTTCATCGACTTTCAGGGAGGAAGAAAAGGACCTGTCTATTACGATGTGGCTTCATTCCTATGGCAGGCAAAGGCAAACTTTCCGGACGAGCTCCGACAGCATCTGATAAACATATATCTGGAGGCGGCACGGCCATACAAAGCTGTCAGCGAGAAAGACTTTACCGACCGGCTCAGACATTTCGTCTTGTTCCGTACCCTGCAAGTATTGGGAGTATATGGGTTTCGGGGATATTTTGAAAGAAAAGCACATTTCATTCAAAGCGTGCCGTTCGCCATAGAAAACCTCCGCACGCTTATGAATGCCGGATTCGACGAATATCCATACCTCTGTGACACGTTGCGCCGCATGAGTGAACTGCCACAATTCACCTACGAGCGTAACAGAAAGAGGCTGACAGTCACGGTAACGAGTTTTTCATACAGGAAAGGTATTCCTTCGGACGAAAGCGGAAACGGAGGAGGATATGTGTTCGACTGTAGAGGAATACACAATCCCGGCAAATATGAAGAATACAAACAACTGACCGGTACAGACGAGGCTGTCATCCGTTTTCTGGAGGAAGACGGTGAAATCACAGGCTTTCTGGCTCACGTGGACGCACTTGTCGATGCCCACGTTAACCGCTTCATTGAGCGCGGATTCACTCACCTGTCAGTCTGTTTCGGCTGTACGGGCGGACAACACAGATCAGTTTATTCCGCACAGCACGTTGCCGAACATCTTAACCGGAAGTTCAATGTCAGCGTCCGTTTAATTCATAGGGAACAGCACAGAGAACAATTCTTCGATTCAAAATGATTATGAAAGCCATGATATTTGCTGCCGGACTGGGCACACGGCTCAGACCGCTTACCGACAACACACCCAAGGCACTGATCTGCGTGGCCGGACGGCCGATGCTGGAACACATCATCATGAAACTGAAGATGTCAGGATTTACGGAAATAGTCGTCAACATCCACTATCTGGGCCAACAAATCATTGATTTTCTGAATGCCAACGACAAATTCGGTCTGACAATACATATCAGTGACGAACGCGACCGTCTGCTGGATACTGGAGGTGGGATAAAAAAGGCTGCTGCATTTTTCAGGGGAGAAGAACCATTCCTTGTACATAACGTGGATATACTTTCAAACACGGATCTGAGGAAACTCTATCTGCACCATTCGGAAGAAAAAAATGACGCTACACTACTCGTAAGCGAACGTGAGACAAGCCGTTACCTGCTATTTGAAAACGACCGTCTGCAAGGATGGATAAACAGAAAAACCGGAGAAACAAAACCGAAAGGATTTTCCTACATCGAAGGGAAATACCGGGAATATGCCTTCAGTGGTATTCACGTACTCTCCCCCTCCATTTTCCACTATATGGAAAGTATGCAGACCGACAAATTCTCCATCATAGACTTTTATCTGAAAAACTGTCGTGAAGCAACCTTAAAGGGATATACCGACAACAACCTCCGACTAATAGACATAGGAAAGCCAGAAACACTGGCACAGGCAGAAAAGTTCGTCAATACCATGAAACAGCACTGCCGCTATTGCTCCTCTGATCCCACTTCAAAGCATCGGTCAGCAGATTTGAAGTGGCACGAATAGAAAAATTATACGAAGTGTATGATGAGCTGAAAACAAGCCCACAACTCATGGTGAAGCAATGCAGGTCGCGGGTAATGTTAACAGTAGTCATTGACATTGCATTCGAAGTAAAGTCATACCCAGTGGAATAAGTCATGTTCCAGCGGCTTCCAATCTTGAAATTGCCAGACACATTCAACGAATGCGTTAATGAGAACGGGTAACGCATCGTCTTGATGTTTATATCCTTTGTACGGTCCTCACGGATGCTGTAACTGTAGCTCAGGCTCATACTCCACGGAAAACTGAAAGCCAGATAACCGTCGGGATCAATAGTCGCTTGTTCGGTTTGTCTCAGACCACCTTTATTGCCTTTCTTCTCGGATTCTTCATCATCTTCACGTTCCTCATCGTCATTTTCTCCATCCATATCCTTGTCATCTTTTTCTCTTCTGAACAGTTTCTTGAATGTATCGTTATTCAGCGTATATGAGAAAGAACCGCTATACCCTTGGAAACGTCCGAAACGTCCGTAAGACCATTCAGTCCGGTCACCGACCACCACATTTCCATCTTCATCAAACTCGTAAGCATAGGTGGCAAACGTAGCGTTCATGTTGAACGTATAGTTCTTCGTAAGTTTCAGGCGGAGATTCATTGTGAGGTCACTCCATTTCTTATTGGCCACATCGTATGACAACGACGCCCCCAACTGGTCAATCAGACTTATCTTTTTATAGCCCGTAGAATCCTTGTCCGATCTGAACTTCATTTCAAGATTATTGTCAACCGAGAAACTGATGGTCTGCGACATTCCGCTGCTCGGATATCCATACGTAGCTCCGGCAAAAGGAGAATATTCTACCGTCTGTACCTCACCCTTACTGTCCGTATATGTGTAAGTCTCATAATAACCATATTTCTTTTTCCCGAAATCGGGAGTATAGGTATAACTGATGGTCGGGGTAAAGACATGACGTATCTGAAGTTCCTTGCTTTTCATAAACAACGGCTTGTACATACCATACAGTTTCGTGTTCATCTGAAGCGAAAGATTATAGTCCCACACGCGGTAGAATCCGTTGACTGTATCCCTTTTAACATTACTGGTCGAGGTGGGATCATAGCTTTGCATGACTTTACGCAGATACCAGCGTTCCGTATAATTGAATGAAGGGACGATATTGATATACTTGAACAAATTGAATGTAGCCGATACCGGGATATAATGTTTCATACCATTATCCCATTGGGAAAGCGAAGTCTTGAAGAGCAGATTGTCCGTTGTGCTGATACTGTTGGTCATGCTACCGGTATATTGCAATGAGATCTTTTCATACCAACGTTCGTCACCTGCCGACTTTTTTCTCTTGAAAGGATAGAAACGGCTCAACGAAATGCTGAGATCAGGCAAGGTAACGCTTATCGAAGAGTCTCGTGTGTTCTGAGTAATGTTGAAAGTGCTCGATATGCTTAATCCTATATCAGAGAAGCTATATGAATAGCTCACGCTGGAGGCTTTGGTGTTCTGCGAATAAACCTGTGCATTGTAAAGACTGCTCAGATTGGAGCGGTCGTAACTGCTGGTCGCAAAGTTCACGCTTGCCGAAAAAGAGCTGTTGGGATTAGCTTTCGAATCCTGCCTGTGACTCCACTTGACACTGAAATCTTTCGACACGGCATAGTCTGACATGTTCTTCTCTCCAGTCTTCGTTACCAGATAACTGATATCGAACGAACCGCTGAATTTATAACGCTTGCTATAGTTTGATGCCGCAGAAATTCCCCACGAGCCTTTCGTGAAGATCTCGCCCAACACCTTCAAATCCATCTTGTCGCTGATGGCAAAATAATATCCTCCGTCACGCAGATAAAAGCCACGTTTAGTCTCGTCACCATATGTAGGCATTATGAATCCTGACGAATAACTACTATTAAAAGGGAAGAAGCCGAACGGGACAGCAATAGGCAGAGGCACATCCTCCACCACAAGCTGTGCCGGTCCGAACACCACATTTTTCTTGGGACGTACCTTTGCCATAGCAAGCTTCAAATAGAAATGCGGGTGTTCGTGATCATCACAGGTAGTGTACCTTCCATGACGTATATAAATCTCATCACCAGATCCTTTTTTGCCTTCCTCGCTGGTCACATATCCTTCGCCCTGTTGGGTCACGATATCATTGATGAACCCTTTCTTGGTCTTGAAGTTGTAACGCATGGTCTTTGACTCGTAAGGAGTATCTCCGTCCTTGAAGATAGGAAGGCCGGACTCTACTCCGGCAGTATCAGCCACACCGTGCGCATAGACAGTACTGCTGTCCAGATTCATCGATATCACGGCAGATGTAAGTTCGATATTCTGATAGTTCACCTTTCCCTCACCGTACAGATAAGCAAACCCTTCCTTAGTGAATACAATGGAATCGGTCGCCTCATAAATCACCGGGGCGTCAAGCGGTTCTTTTTCCTTTGCCGTATCCATCACCAACGAATCGGCAGCCAACGAATCAAGAACAAGTGAGTCAAGAATCAGCGAATCAAGGTGAAGCGAATCCGTCCGAGACGAGTCCACTGCCGCAATACCTTCACCAGGCCTCCGCAATCTCCTGTTTTTCACACGTTGCGCCTCAGCATAGAAAGAGCAAAAGAAACCCAACAGAAAGAGAGTTATCAGTAAATATGTAGTTCTCTTAATTGATGACATTACCTGTTTACACAATGTGTGCCTGCAAAAGTAAGCATTATCCTCCAAATAAATCCTACCGCAGAGGTTTTTAAAGTATTTTTAGTACACAACGCCCCCTATAAAAAGAGCATACACCACCTGTCAAAACGTGCCACACCGTCCTCCCCATATTTTGCAATACTTTTTTTGGCTTTTTCCACAGACTTTTCTTTTTCCAGATGGGTCTTCGAATAGAATTTGTCTGCAAAGCATATAAGCTGCTCTTCCAACGAGACAGGAAGCATATCACGATGAGGAAGAGGAAGACTCTGACGTTCAATAGCTTCAATAGTAATACCTGCACCGGTATGGCGCTCGCACACCTGAGCGTGAAAAGGATATCCTTCTCTGCGCACAATGTCTGCGCCCAAATAGCCGTGACAAATGTACGGATAAGTTCCTGAACAGTGTATATCGGGAGCGTCAGTCATGAAAATGCCTATATCGTGAAGCATGGCGGCTTCTTCCACAAACTGCAGGTCAAGACACATTTCCGGATGTTTTCTCGCCAAAGAAAGAGCCTTATCAGCCACCGAACGGCAATGAACCAGCAGTATGCGTTTGAGTTCATTCTCTTTCGGATAATATTTGTCAATCAGAGCCAGTGGATTCATGTAGTCATGTTTTTGTATATCTTTGCATAAAGTGTCACAAAACTATAAAATATCCATGAGTTATCCGAAAAAATTATGCATGAAATCAGTCCTGGCACTGTACATCCTCATGTTTTCGTCCGTAATGACAGCCCAAATACGCACTGGAGCAGAACAGACGGACAAGCTGCTCCCGCTTATCAGTCAAAAGCGCGTAACCTTAACTGTCAACCCGTCCTCACTATGCGGAAAGGTCCACTTGGTCGACACGTTAAACAGACTGGGTATAAACATCGTCCAGATGTTTGCTCCTGAACATGGAATACGCGGGAACGCCGATGCCGGAGAGACGATAAGTGACGGTAGAGACAGTCTTACCGCCATCCCGATTATTTCACTTTACGGAAAAAACAAGAAACCTCAGCCCCGCCAAATGGAAAACACTGATGTAGTGGTCTTCGACCTTCAGGATGTGGGAGCACGTTTCTATACATATATCAGTACGCTATATTATATTATGCAGGCTTGCGCGGAAAACGGAAAGGAAATCATAGTGCTCGACCGTCCGAATCCATGCGATTACATAGACGGTCCAGTATTGGAACCGGGATACAAGAGTTTCGTAGGGATGCTTCCAATTCCTTTGCTGCATGGCTGTACGATAGGCGAAATGGCCCACATGATAAACGGAGAAGGATGGCTGGGGAAAGACATGACATGCCGTCTCACCGTCATACCCGTAGAAGGATGGAAACACGGACAACCATACCCCCTTCCGGTCAAGCCCTCCCCCAACCTGCCCAATGACCTGTCTGTGGCACTCTATCCATCGCTTTGTCCGTTTGAAGGAACCTCTGTGAGCGTAGGCAGAGGTACCTCCTTCCCGTTTCAGGTTGCCGGCAGCCCATACCTTAACGGACCAGCCTCCGAATACACAGACTTCAGCTTCACCCCTCAGGCCTTTCCCGGTTCTGACAAAAATCCCAAACACAAAGGAAAGACATGTCACGGAATGGATTTAAGGAAAGAAGCCGCTCCACAAGGATTCACCCTGCGATACATCATCCGGTTCTATTCTCTCTACCTACAATCAGGATGCGCCGACAAATTCTTCTCCCGTCCACAATGGTTCGATTTGCTGATGGGAACAAGCCGTGTACGAACGGAAATCATAAACGGCAAGACAGAAGAAGAAATTCGGCAAAGTTGGGAAACAGGACTGAAACAATACATTAATATACGAAAAAAATACCTTCTTTATGAAGACAAAGAAGAAAAATAAGCTGATGTATCACTTCCTGATAAAATAGTATCAGCCTTGTCAGTTTAAATGCCGTAATTTTATTTTCGAATTTAAACATACATATCATGAGAAAACAACTTATTTTCGGTGCAATGATATGCCTGTTCGGGCTGTCGTGTACCTCACAGAAACAGACAGAGAATGACAACCCTTTCGTACATGTAGAGAACGGACAATTCGTCCGTCACAACCGACCTTATTACTATGTAGGCGCCAATCTGTGGTATGGCGCCATTCTCGGTTCGGAGGGGACAGGAGGAAACCGTCCACGCCTGCTTGCCGAACTGGATTCACTGAAATCGATGGGCGTGAACAATCTCCGTATTCTTGTCGGGTCGGACGGAGAATGCAATGTCCCGACAAAAGTAGAGCCTACTCTCCAGACCGCTCCCGGAGTGTACAATGACACCATCCTTGCCGGTCTCGACTATCTGCTGACAGAAATGGGCAAACGCGACATGGTGGCTGTGCTTTATCTGAACAACTCGTGGGAATGGAGCGGCGGATACGGTCAATATCTGGAATGGGCAGGATACGGGAAAGCTCCGGTTCCGGCAATCGACGGATGGCCGGCATTCATGGAATACGTAAAGCAGTTCCCAAAGTCAGACAGTGCCAAAGCACTTTTCTCCAATTATGTAAAGGATATGATCACACGTACCAACCGCTACACGGGAATAAAATATACAGACGACCCGACCATCATGTCATGGCAGATAGGAAACGAGCCAAGAGCATTTGATGCAGAAAACAAGGAAGTTTTTGCGCAATGGATCAGCGAGACTGCGGCACTGATTGATTCGCTGGCACCCAACCAGCTTGTTTCCACCGGAAGCGAGGGAGAACATGGATGCGAGGAGGACATAGCTCTGTTCGAAAGAATCCATGCCGACAAACATATCGACTACATGAACATCCACATTTGGCCGTACAACTGGGGATGGTCTCCTCAGGACAAAGTGAAGGAAAATGTGGACACAGCCAAACAGAACACGAAAGCATACATAGACAGGCATCTTGCCATAGCGGAAAGATATGGCAAACCGCTTGTAATCGAAGAATTCGGCTATCCGCGCGACGGGTTCAAGTTCATCAAGGACACTCCGACAACCGCACGTGACAGCTACTACAGCTATGTTTTCCAGCTTATTACCGAACAGGCTCAGAACGGAGGGGTTCTCGCAGGATGCAACTTCTGGGCATGGGGAGGAAACGCACAACTGTCTGATGTCCACACGTTCTGGCAGCCAGGAGACGACTATACAGGCGATCCGGCACAGGAAGCTCAAGGCCTGAACTCTGTTTTCTGCTCTGACACAATGACAGTACGGCTGATCCGCCAGACCAATACAGAACTGTTACAACTTTCCGAATAAGATTGATTCAAGTCAAGAAAAACGGCCGTCTACGCCAGATTTTTCCTTCTAAGACAAGGATTTCTTGCGAGACGGCCTTAATTTTGTGCTGTAAAACATAAATAACGTGAGCTCGATATAAATCAAAACATGGTAAGTTGCCCGTCCTTGAC
>CAZSYY010000052.1:0-10545 GCA_964611375.1 uncultured Phocaeicola sp.
TAAAGTATGTCACTCCGTCTCTGAACTTTCCGTGAATGAACGCAAGGAAGCTCTTCTTTAGGCCTGCCAGTATGCCGTAGGCGAATGCCCGGACAAATGTATGGTTGATGTTCGCATATTCAGACAGGAGGTACACGTATTCCGAACGGAAGAATGATTCCCGTGATGCTTGTCTGAATTCCCGGTCATGGTTTCCGCATACCTGTGGGGAATATCCGATTTTCAGCCGGTGGTAATGCAACCGGTTGATGTAGTCTTTATCTTCTCCGTAGTGGTGGAAAAGCGGTGAAAAGCCTCCAACGGTTTTCAGTGTGCTTGCGGGGATAAACCAGAATGCTGCATTGATGAAGTCCGCTTCCACTAATTCACTGTTATGAGGGATGTCTTCTTTTCCGGGAGCATGTATGTAGTTGGCGAATCCTTTGTCCAACCGGTCACCTTTCCCGTTCAGATGTACGGGGGAGAGTATTCCGAAATCCGGATGTTTCTGTGACAGTGATACCAGTGTTCCGATAGTTTCCTTGTCTATCCATGCATCCTGGTTCATAAGGAAAACAGCCTGATAGTTTTCTTTCAGGGCAATCCCCATTCCGATATTGTTAGCCTTCCCGAATCCCAGATTCTGTCCGTTGTCTACTATGCGTACAGACGGATAGTGTTGCCTTATGATTGTCAGTGTATTGTCTTCCGAACCGTTGTCAATGACTATAATATCTGTGGGATGTGTTGAGTGTAACAGACTTTCCAGACAAGGTTTTATCCATTTCCCGAAATTATATGAAACGATGATGGTCATTATCTTCATGGTCATTTCCGTTTTTTCAGTTTGATGGTGAGTGTCGTGAGACGGTCGCGGATTCTTTTTCTGATGCTGACGGTTGGAATTCCGGTCAGTTCTCCCGCCTTTCTCCAGAATGTTTCCTCATCACCGAGTCCTTGTATTTTTTCCATGTATCTGAATAGATGATATAGTCCACGTTTCTTTTCATAGGGCAAATGCCATACAGGTATTTGTACGTCATCAGGTGATATGTTGTTGAATTGTGGCGAAGTCCACATCCGTTTTACATAGCGGTTGGCTATGTCGTTACGTATGTTCAGATGCTCGGCCAAAACACTGAGTATGTGTGCTTCCTCGTTTAGTCTTGGTTTTCCGGTTTGTTGCAGATTGAATTTCCATAGGGTAGGGTAGGCATGGTTGATTCTTTCCACAATGTCACCCCTTAGGCAAACGAATTCGCCTCCATAGTAGGATAGGGGATGTGACGGCTTCTCACCGTAGCAGGTTTCGTAGAAGATTTCCATTTCCGGGATGCTTATGCCGTTGATACATGCCGTGCGGTCAGTGATGAATTCATAAAGTGCACTTCCTTTCTTTCCGGTTTCCTTGAAAAGAGACTTTAATGGGGCATGGCACAGGCAATCGGCATCGCACACCAGAAGTACATCGTCTTTCTGCATCCTGCTCTCCATATATTTCAGGATGTCATACAAATAGAATTGGTTTTGCCATGCTCCGTACCAGTCTTTCGGCGGCTTGCAGGTATATGGAAGTGTTATGACTTCCACCTGTATATTGTTGAACAGGTGCTGAAGATAGTCGGGCAGGTCTTCTTTCTGAAGGTTAGTGAAGAAACACAGCTTGTCCGAAGGGTTATAGTATCTGAAAGTTCGGAAGAACGGTACTTGAATCTGCATATAGACAGAGTGTACCAGTGCAGAATCGCCTTTCCTGCCCAATTGCGGATAAAAGCTTGCCTCTTCTGAGGATTCCTTGTAGAACCATGTGGCTATGTAGTTGGATGTCTGTTTCATACGTGTTATTCGTTTAGAAATTGACTTACCCATCTGTTGATGTCATACCTGTCTTTGATATCATTGGAAACTTTCTGTATCGGAGACGACATGAAATCTTTCAGCGTGTCGATGGAGTCTTTTCCGAGCAGAAATATGTTTTCCGGTTTGTAGAAATCGTATTCAACGATTTTATCGTTGTCCGTTATCAGTTTCTTGTCATAGAAAAGTGCTTCCAGCGGTCTGCGTGTCAGTCCGGTCTGTCCTTTCTGACAGATGTCTATTACACAACGGGTTTGTCTGAGCCGTTTCAGATATTCCGGATATGATAATTTTTCGTCAGGATTTTGTGGAATGACAAAATCGCATTTGTATCCTTGCAGTTCAAGAATTTTGCGCAGATTGTTCAGTGTTGAAGTCCTGCTTTTGGGTAGGCCGCAGAAAAAACAGTCGGAAACGTAAGGAGCGGCAGATGTTTTCTCCGGATAACAAAAATACTGTCCGGTATATCTCAGACCGTATTTTTGTGCATCGTATGGGTCAAAACTGCTTAATCGGTATCCTAAATGCGCAATTGTTCTCAATTCTTTTTCCGGGTGTCTGAATATGGAACAGATGGGATTGCAGTAGTATATGTGACAGGTTTGACTTGGCAGTATTTGTCGCAATGCTTTCATGATTCGGGCATTAGTACACTCATAAAACAGGATGTTGTCGTCGGGTCCGGCGGTTTGCAGGAGTTCCGTTTCCTTGTCAGGAAACCACAATGACAGTATTTTCCTTGGAAGCTGAATACGTCCGGCCAGCATATATCTGCTGATTTGCCGGAATCTGCTCTTCGGAAAGTTCAGAAAATTCCTGACATATATCATCCGCTTCTGCAGTTCCGGATCAAGTCTTCCGAAAATTTCTTTCGGAGCACCCATGACAAACAGTCTCCCTTTCATGACAATTTCCTTTTTATCAGGTAGTCGAGGCATTCTTCCATAAGCTTTGCCTGTGTGATTCTCATCAGCAGGTAATAGCTTGCGGAAGCGATGATAATCTTGATGAAAAACAGTATGGCTATGTCATCGGAAATAAGTGATGACACATACCAGCTGAACGTGCATGATACTAATCCGCAGACAAAAAACGGACACAAGTCGGCAGCCATGGCTGTCATGGGAATACGGATGAATTTTCGGGCAGACATACGCCAGACAAAAAGCCAGCCTATGTTGATACAGACATATCCTATGACCATATGGAAGATGTTTCCTCCAAACATGATCAAAACCAGTATGACAAACAACTGGAGCAGCACTTGTGAGATTATGTTCCACATATATATGTCCGATTTTCCTTGACTGATGATTAGACTTGAGAACAAAGTGTTTATGGGGATGAATGCGCCTCCGATGCAGAGCATCTGCATCAGCGGAATACTTCCTTCCCATTTATCTCCGACCGTAATTAGAATAAGTTCGCGGGTGATGACGGACAGTCCGAACATGGCGGGAAAAGAAAGAAAAGCAGTGAACCTTAGTATTTTACGAAACACGTGTGACTGGCGTTCCCGGTCTTCGTGGATACTTGCCAGTACAGGTTGTGCTACACTGCTTATCATGCCGGTAATGAACTGGTGTCCCGTGGAGTTCCATTTGTTGGCTTGATTGTAGTTTCCAACCGATTGGGAGGAAAAAATCTTTCCAAGTATGACCGAAAGCAGGTTGTTGTTAAGCTGGAAAGCAATGTTGGTTATGAGCAGTTTGCTGCTGAACGCAAACAGTGACCGTATCGGGGAGAAATCAATGTGCATGGTAGGTCTCCACCGGGAAAAATGCCATGAACAGATTGTAACCACAACAATATAAGTCAGGTTTTGTGTGGCAATGCCCCAATATGAAAAACCGTTTAGGGCAAGCGTAATCCCGGTAAGCCCGGACACTATGTGTGCGATGATTCCTCCCAAAGCCTGTTGCCGCACTTTCAAATTGCGAAAAAGATAGGCTCCCTGTACTGTGCCGATGCCTGCAATGGGAATAGCCAGAAAACAATAGCGGGCAAGTGGTGTCAGGACTGGTTCGTCATAAAAATGCGCAATGAGTGGCGCTGTCAGGAACAGAACGCAATATACGGCTATACCTATACACGTGCTGCACCAGAATACGGCATTGTAGTCTTTGTGGCTGATTTCTTTCAGGTTGGCAAGTGCTGCACGGAAGCCGCTTTCCTGGAGTGCCGTACCTATAAGCGTGAAAATGGCAAGCATTCCAACCATCCCGTACTCTTCCGGGCTGAGAAGTCTTCCAAGAACGATGCCGAATACAAGGACAAGCAGTTGCTGGGCACCGTTGTTGACAGCCCCCCACAACAGCCCCTTTGCTGTCTTTTCCTTCAATGATTGTTCGGGCATCGTTTTGCAGATTGGAAATTGAGCGCAAATCTTCACACTTATGCTGACAACCGGTCGTGTCTGTCAGTTATATGGTATGAAGATTTGCGTTAAAATGCAGGATGGATGTCATTTCACTTCGCTTCCCGGCTTTACTTCTTTGAGTACTGAAGTCACTGCTATGGAACCGTCGAAATTCTCTGCACTGAGAATCATGCCTTCGCTCACAAGACCGTTCTTGAACTGCCGCGGAGCGAGATTGGCGATGAAAAGTACCTGTTTTCCTATCAGTTCCTCTGGCTTGTAGGATTGTGCGATACCGCTTATTATTGTACGGTTCTCCAATCCGTCTGCAATCTTGAACTTCAGGAGTTTTTTCATTTTAGGCACATTTTCGCATTCCAGTACCGTACCTACCCGGATATCCAGTTTGTCGAGATCCTCGATTGACACCTCAGGTTTGACCGGCTTGGCTTTGTATCCGGCTGCTGCATTAGCCTTCTTGGTATCGAGCAGCTTGTCCATTTGTGCTTGTATTGCATCATCTTCTATTTTTTCAAACAGCAGTTCCGCCTTGTTCAGCTGATGTCCTGCTTCCAGCAGGTCGGTACGTCCCAGTTGTTCCCAACTGAAGTTCTCCATATTCAGCATTTTGCGCAGCTTGTCAGAGCTGAACGGCAGGAACGGTTCGAATGCTATGGAAAGGTTTGCCACTAACTGGAGGGCTATATTCAGTATTGTCGCCACGCGGTTCATGTCTGTCTTGGCCAGTTTCCACGGCTCTGTGTCTGCCAGATATTTATTTCCTATTCGTGCAAGGTTCATGGCTTCCTTCTGTGCGTCACGGAATCTGAATACGTCGAGAAGTTTTTCCACCTGCGTCTTCACATCGGCAAACTCCTGAAGTGTTTCCTTGTCATAGTCGTTCAGTTCATGGTATTCAGGTACTTTGCCTTCAAAATATTTGTGAGTCAGCACCAGTGCTCGGTTTACGAAGTTTCCGTAAACGGCCACCAGCTCATTATTGTTGCGTGCTTGAAAGTCTTTCCATGTGAAGTCATTATCTTTTGTTTCCGGAGCATTGGCCGTCAGCACGTAGCGCAACACATCCTGTTTTCCTGGAAAGTCCTGCAGATATTTGTGCAGCCATACCGCCCAGTTGCGTGAAGTGGAAATTTTGTCACCTTCCAGATTCAGAAATTCGTTGGCCGGCACATTGTCAGGCAGTATGTAGCTTCCTTCCGCCTTAAGCATGGCCGGGAACACTATGCAGTGGAAGACTATATTGTCTTTCCCTATGAAATGAACAAGACGCGTTTCCGGGTCTTTCCACCATTTCTCCCATGAATCAGGGAGCAGCTCTTTTGTGTTTGAAATGTATCCGATTGGAGCGTCAAACCACACATATAATACCTTTCCTTCAGCTCCTTCTACAGGAACCGGGATACCCCAGTCGAGGTCGCGGCTCACAGCACGTGGCAGAAGTCCCGTATCAAGCCAGCTTTTGCATTGTCCGTACACATTAGGACGCCACTCTTTATGGTCTTCCATTATCCATTTGCGCAACCAGCTTTCGTGTTTGTCGAGAGGGAGATACCAGTGTTTTGTTTCCTTCATCACAGGTTTACTTCCGCTAATGGCGCTTTTCGGATTGATAAGTTCTGTCGGGGATAGGGTAGAGCCGCATTTCTCGCATTGGTCACCGTAGGCTCCCTGTGCGTGACACCGCGGACATTCTCCCGTGATATACCGGTCGGCGAGGAATGTCTTCGCTTCCTCGTCATAGTACTGCATGGAGGTTTTTTCTATAAACTCTCCCTTGTCGTAAAGTTTGCGGAAGAAGTCGGACGCCGTATGGCGATGTGTTTCGGAGGTAGTACGTCCGTACACATCGAACGATATTCCGAATTCCTTGAATGACTCTTTGATGAGCGTATGATAACGGTCGACAACATCCTGTGGGGTCACCCCTTCTTTCTTGGCGAGTAAAGTAATGGGAACTCCGTGTTCGTCAGACCCTCCGATGAAGATCACTTCTTCTTTTTTCAGGCGGAGATAGCGCACGTAAATGTCAGCCGGCACATATACTCCAGCCAGATGTCCGATGTGTACCGGACCGTTGGCATAGGGAAGTGCTGCAGTGACGGTTGTTCGTTTGAATTTTTTTTCCATATATTCTGTTTCTTTGATGCGGTAATAACTCTGCAAAGATACGGATTATTAGCAGAATGTGCGGATAAATTCAGGAAAACAGCATATTTTGTGATAGAGTTTAAGGGAAGAAACAGCGATTTCAGAGAATATGTCTTTTTTGTCATCTTCTCAAAAGTGATGTTTTTATTCGTTTATTCCGATGAATTTCCATACTTTTGCGTTTAAATAAAAGTGTATATAAACTCTTTAACTACACAAGTGCTATGATTCTATTTTTCAGAACACCATCCCACAGTGTTATTGCTACGGAATGCAGTAGGCCATTGGACTCTGAAGACATAAAAAAGTTGTGCTGGCTCTACGGTAATGCTGAAGAGGAAAGTGAAGAAAACCTCAAGAGCTGGTTTGTCGGTCCTCGCCGTGAAATGATTACTCCCTGGAGTACGAATGCAGTGGAAATCACTCAGAATATGAGAATAGACGGAATCCGCCGTATTGAGGAATATTTTCCTGTGAAAGATGAGAACGCCGATTACGACACGATGTTGCAGCGTATGTATCACGGACTTGACCAAAGCATATTCACTGTAGATATCAAGCCGCAACCGATAGTCTATATTGACAATCTGGAGGAATACAACGAACAGGAGGGATTGGCTCTCTCTCGCGAAGAAATGGATTACTTGCTGAAAGTGGAAAAAGACTTGGGACGCAAGTTGACCGACTCTGAAGTGTTTGGCTTTGCACAGATCAATTCGGAACATTGCCGTCACAAAATATTCGGGGGGACATTCATCATTGACGGGCAGGAAATGGAATCTTCCCTGTTTCAGATGATCAAAAGGACAACGGAAGAAAATCCCAACAAAATTATATCGGCATACAAGGACAATGTGGCCTTTGCTGAAGGACCTGTGGTGGAACAGTTCGCTCCTAAAGACCACTCTACATCCGACTATTTTATTATCAAGGATATTAAGACGGTTATATCTTTGAAGGCAGAAACTCATAATTTCCCGACTACTGTAGAACCTTTTAACGGAGCTTCAACCGGGACAGGCGGTGAGATAAGAGACCGTATGGGAGGAGGAAAAGGTTCTTGGCCTATTGCGGGGACTGCTGTCTATATGACCTCTTATCCGCGTACAGAAGAGGGCCGAGATTGGGAGGACATCCTTCCTGTGCGCAAGTGGCTGTATCAAACTCCTGAACAAATCCTTATAAAAGCTTCAAATGGAGCATCCGATTTCGGAAATAAGTTCGGTCAGCCGCTTATATGTGGATCCGTACTTACGTTTGAGCATCAGGAGAACGGAGAAAAATATGCTTACGACAAGGTAATCATGTTGGCAGGAGGCGTAGGTTACGGTACGAAAAAAGATTGCCTGAAGGGAACTCCAGAAGCGGGTGATGAAATTGTGGTGCTTGGAGGTGACAACTACCGTATAGGTCTTGGAGGTGGTTCCGTTTCTTCTGTTGAAACAGGACGTTACTCATCAGGAATCGAACTGAATGCTGTGCAACGTGCGAATGCAGAGATGCAAAAACGGGCTTATAATGTGGTACGGGCACTTTGTGAAGAAGACCAGAATCCAATTGTATCCATCCACGACCACGGTTCGGCCGGTCATGTGAACTGTCTTTCGGAATTGGTGGAAGATTGCGGAGGACTGATCCACATGGACAGACTGCCTGTCGGTGACGAAACATTGTCAGCAAAAGAAATCATAGCTAATGAGTCTCAGGAACGTATGGGACTGCTTATTGAGGAGAAGTCGCTCGAACGTGTGCAAAAGATTGCCGAGCGTGAACGTGCACCGATGTATGTGGTGGGAGAAACTACCGGAGACCATCGTTTCGCATTTGAACAGGCTGACGGTGTGCGTCCGTTCGACTTGGCTGTTGATCAGATGTTCGGTTCTTCGCCGAAAACATATATGGTGGACAAGACAGTGGAACGTCACTATGAGAATGTGACCTACGATCCTGCAAAAATCAACGAATATATCAACAACGTGCTGCGACTGGAAGCCGTGGCCTGCAAAGACTGGCTTACAAATAAGGTGGACCGTTCGGTAACTGGGAAGATTGCGCGCCAGCAATGTCAGGGTGAACTTCAGTTGCCGCTGAGCGATTGTGGTGTTGTTGCACTTGACTATCGGGGAGAAAAAGGCATTGCTACGGCATTAGGACATGCTCCCCAGGCTGCTCTTGCTAATCCCGCCGCCGGTTCGGTGTTGGCAGTGGCAGAAGCTTTGACGAATATAGTATGGGCTCCACTGGCTGACGGGATTGACAGCATTTCTCTTTCTGCCAACTGGATGTGGCCCTGCCGTTCTCAGGAGGGTGAAGATGCACGTCTATACACGGCAGTCAAGGCATTGTCTGATTTTTGTTGTGCTCTCCAAATAAATGTACCTACCGGTAAAGACTCATTGTCGATGACACAAAAATATCCTAACGGAGAAAAAATCATCAGTCCGGGAACGGTAATAGTATCAGCGGGAGGAGAGGTTTCAGATGTAAAGAAAGTGGTTTCTCCAGTCATGGCCAAAGTCGAAAAGTCCACGTTCTATCACATTGATTTCAGCTTCGACCGGTTACGTTTGGGAGGTTCGGCCTTTGCGCAATCTCTCAACAGGATCGGTGACGATGTGCCTACCGTACATGATCCGGAATATTTCCGTGACGCATTCATGGCCGTCCAGACACTTGTCAACAAAGGACTGATCCTTGCAGGACATGATATTTCAGCGGGAGGACTCATTACCACATTGCTTGAAATGTGTTTTTCCAACACGGACGGCGGTATGGAAATCAGTCTCGACAGATTCAAATGTGATGATATTGTGAAAATACTTTTTGCTGAGAATCCAGGCATAGTCATTCAAATAGCCGACAAGCATAAGCATGAAGTGAAAAAGATTCTGGAAGATGCAGGCGTGGGTTATATTAAATTGGGTACACCGTGTAGCGAGCGGTATATTAAGGTCACTCATGGTGATTCCACTTCCAAGTTTGATATTGACCGTCTGCGTGACGTATGGTACTCCACTTCGTATTTTCTCGACAGTAAACAGAGCATGAATGGTTGTGCGAAGAAACGATATGAAAACTATAAGTTGCAACCGGTAACGTTTGCGTTCAATCCGAATTTTACAGGAAAACTGTCTGCTTTCGGGCTGAATCCTGACCGGCGCACACCGAGCGGCATCAAGGCTGCCATTATTCGTGAAAAAGGTACGAACGGCGAACGCGAAATGGCATATATGCTTTATCTGGCAGGGTTTGATGTGAAGGATGTGACAATGACTGATCTGGTAAGCGGAAGAGAAACACTGGAAGATATTCATTTTATTGTTTTCTGCGGGGGATTTTCAAACTCTGATGTACTCGGCTCTGCGAAGGGATGGGCAGGAAGTTTCCTGTATAACCCGAAGGCAAAGGCTGCGTTGGACAAATTCTATGCTCGCAAGGACACTTTGTCGTTAGGTGTATGCAACGGCTGTCAACTTATGATGGAGTTAGGCCTGATCACTCCGGAAGACGAGAAAAAAGGCAAGATGCTGCATAATGATTCGCATAAGTTTGAATCTGCTTTCCTTGGAGTGACCGTACCGGTGAACCGGAGTGTGATGTTCGGTTCATTGAGCGGTTCAAAACTTGGCATCTGGGTAGCTCATGGTGAGGGAAAATTCTCTTTGCCTTATCAGGAAGACCATTATAATGTCGTTCTAAAATATTCATATGACGAATATCCCGGCAATCCAAACGGTTCAGACTATGGCATAGCAGGTATTGCAAGTCAGGACGGACGTCATCTTGCCATGATGCCTCATCTGGAACGTGCATGCTTCCCGTGGGAAAATGCCTATTATCCTGCCGACCGTATATATGTAGATCAGATAACTCCATGGATGGAGGCGTTTGTGAATGCACGCAAATGGGTTGAAACACAGTTGTGAAATAATTCTTTATTATGATTGGTCAGCAGAGCGGGTATTTCTCGCTCTGCTTTTTTTTGACTTCTTCAACGTATTACCCGATTCTACAGTGGCAGCCTTGCTCTCAAAATCCCAGTCATGGGTGGTGGCGTTCTTGAAATCAGTAATTTTGAATTGCGAAGTCAAAAGACGTACATTTTTTGTGTTGATATGTATTGTGCTTCAGTAGTGTCCACTAAAAATTTACGAGGTCAAAATTAAACAAATTTGGCTCAC
>CAZSYY010000053.1:0-9764 GCA_964611375.1 uncultured Phocaeicola sp.
ACGACTTCAATGGCATACCACTTTGTTGCACCTGCAGTTCCAACTCTTTAAATTCGATCTGTTCATTACAATTGAGTTTTGGTTGCTTGTCTTGATATGTTTAACGTCACGGGCGCAAAACTACAACCAAACCCCTTGCTGGTCAATTTGTATTTGTTCGAAGGGTTACCTTGGAGGTGGATCAGGATCAGCAAGAATATCACCAACTGTCTCTCTTTTGATAGGGGGCTTGGAATGGCAAAATAATACTCGACCACCGAATTCACGAGGGGCGAGCTATACTTTTTTGTGTCTGACGAGCTTTACCGGACAGCAATGATTATCGATGAATTTGGCGCTTCTTACGAGGATAAGATTTTCAATTTTGGGTTATTTCTTCTAATTTGATAATCTTTAGCCTATCCTTCAAACTCCAGTGATCTAATATGAATTTATCTATTCTGTTTTTATCTTCATTAGAAAACCAACTAACTTCCCATTGAGATGTAGCGGAAACATTGTTGAAAAACCAATCCATATAATCTTCATCTACTGCGGAAAATGAAAAACCATATATATGCACATACTCCACATCTTTGAGTATCTTTTGTAATTCTTGATGTTTGAAAATATGTTCATATGGATTTTTATGATATTTATTTAATTCAGAAGATACTTGTTCATCGTCATAACTCATTAAACTTCCATAAAGAAACTTATTGTGTCCATATATAAGACGTTCGTGTTTTGAAGATCGACCATGGATATGAAGGACTCTTTCTTCTGGTATTTCATATAACATCTCTAGTGAATCTGTATAATTGAAATTAATAAAGAATGAATCTTCTTTCTCAATATGGATATACTTAGGGTTAGTAATCGACCTCTGGCAGTTATCCACCCATTTTTCAAAACAGTATTGCAACACATCAAGCAAACCTTTAAGACGTTTTGCACAATATGAATCAAACTGTAAATTGGGTGGCATGTTGTACCTTTTTTCAAATTCTCTTTTTTGTTTTGTCTCTGCTATAATTTCATCAATGGGTTTGACTGGTGGAGTAAATTCCGTAATAAATTTGTTGATATCCAAATTCCCAAGTTGCACTTCAAAATCATTCCACCATTCTGCATCTATATCATAGACCGCCTGCATATTTTCGTAAATGAACGGATAGTTATTCTCTAACCATAGCCGAAAATCTGCATATCGTGTAGCAAGCCCTGTATGAATATCAAATCCATTCCCGATTATGTATAGGTGTCTCATTGTATTTCGCTTTATTATAGAACCAGATTGAACATATTATACCTTAGATTCTTAAAGCTAAATATTGTATTCATCCTATTCTCATCATCCCAGCCAACTGCACGAAATAATCATTTGACCAAATATCGAGTTCTTTTGGATTGCGTACAAAAGGCAATACATCTTCTTTCACTTGTTTTATATCAGCTGTAGAGAGACGTTCAATAAGTTTCTCCTTAAATAACTTTGGAATAATATTCTCATTGTTAAACTGCTTGCATCGTTCTGCCAAATGAGTAAAATCCAACGGAACATTATGACGGACATACCATTCGAAATCATACCAGTCACGACCTTTCACCCTGTTTTTCCAGCCCCTGTACACCAATGCGTGCATCTTCCCGGCAAACAAATCCGGCAAAGTGAAACAGCGCGTCATGAAAGAATGAGGCTGTAAAAGCAGTTTCTGCTCCGTCCTGAAATTCAACGGTGGCCGGGTATCAACCTCAATTTTTATTTTTATGGATTTATCGGTCTGGAAAGACACATCATATACATCCGTATTATCTTTCTTTTTAATCTCCACCTCACGACCTACAATAGCAAATTCATCTATTATCGGCTGGAAGTATTTCGTGAAATCGAACTTGTCATCAGGAGTCAGAAGGGAAAAGTCCATATCCTCACTGAAACGTTGAAGGCCATGAAAAATTCTCAGACAAGTACCGCCATAGAAAGCAGCCACATCGAAGAAACCGCCATTGTAGAGCCCGGCAAGTATCACCTGCTGGTTTACCTCAAATATGGCATTACGACGTTCTTGTTCCGTAGTCAAGTCGTATGCGGAAAGCATATTGTCATAAATCTCATTCTTCATTTTTTCAGCAATTTAAGTAAAGTACGGATTGAATCGGCCTTTTTGCCGACCTTGATATATTCCTCAAATACACCGGCATCCATCTGCATGAAATCTTCCCGTTCCATCCGGATGTCCTCTTCCAGATAGCTTTCTGCATCTTTCAGATAACGCAAATTTACTTTTGAAGAATTGGCTATCAAATCACACAGAGCCTTTTCCGGTGTGGCTGTCACAAATGCATAGCCATCTTTCTTGATACTTGTCAGTCCCACGGAAAAAGCCGCCTTCGAGATATGCGTATATTCGAACCTGCCAAACGGTGTGTCAAAAGTCTTGGCATACTTCAAAGTCATGGACTGCTTGGTGTAGACCTCTTCAGGTATCAGTCCATAATATCGCAGAGCCGATGACATGGAAACATACGAGGGAGCATACGGACTCCAAAACGGAAGCTGTAACAGGGATGGTACCTAATTGTCGCAATGGATTATTCACAGCATGAAGATAGCGATTATTTTAATACCAAAGTATGTTATATATGTTTTTCTACATAAAATATTGCTGTTTATGTGGCGGTGATTTTTATTGAATACACGTAGATGACTATCTGCATCATCCTACCAACCTGAGCAATTTTTTCTCCGGTACATCAGGGAACAAACATTTGAAGTGCCGGAATATTCTGTCGAATGACTCTTTTGGTGTTCTGTCCACAGACAAGTCGCCGTGGAGAGATTCCGGCGTGGTGTATCTGGCGATGCCCCAGCCGTAGGGTCTGCCATAACGGTCAATGTTATACTCAAAGTCGGCTATGACGATACGCAGCTCCATCATCAGCCGTACCAGTATCGGCTCCAGGCTTATTTTCCCGTCCTGTGAAAGGGTGTCCACCGGTTCATCGGCACTTTTGCGTTTTCCCCGTCCCTTGGCAAAGCCAAGCAAGCGGCGCAACTCCTTTATAGTGGCAGAACCTTCACATTCTATGGTCTGCAGCACAATCTCATCAACTGCTGCAACATCCTCGTTATAGGCCAACGGCTTGCTACGGCGATAGTTCATCAGATCGGGAAGCCATTCCAAACTGACATACCCTGCCTTTTTGTTGAATATCTTGCCATAGGCGCAGTGTCCCCGTTTTATCACCGGGCCTTTCCACTCCCAAGGAGCCCACGGTTCGTTTGGCCACCACAATTCCTCCGGTGTCATCTCCTCGATTGAAAATTCGGGGATGCCGCAGACGAAGAATGGCAGGAAGCCCAGTTCCAAGGCTCGCTGCTCCATGTCCGTCATTGAGTATATCTGTCGGAACATATCTTTAACGTGAGCTCGAAATAAGAAAACGTTAAACCTATAAGTCCAAAGTTACAGAGATTTATTGTATGGCCGATGAATTTCGTTAATACAGCGGGCAAATAAAGCCCACACAACATCAAAAAAGATTTGAAACCCAATTATTGAGTAAAATGGAAGATATAACAATAAACCACAAGGGAGCGGCCTTTTGGCGTCGCTCCCTCCAGTCAGCAGAAACTTGGAATTAAATTGTTATATAAAAAATCTAACCGTCAAGCATATTTGAGGCTCCTGGCCTCGGCGCGTTCGGCTTTCAATTCCAGAATGTCCTGGGTGAAAAACCGGCAAATTCTAGCGAGTATAAGGAATATGTTGTTCATTGTACTAAAAGTTATGGATTCTCTCGATCATCCAGTTCAATACAGATGCAACAATTCCTCAATTCGTTGCGTCAAAAAGACATTTTTGGATAATTTGCGAAAACTTCCGCCGGCTAAAGTCTCAAACCCGGTTTGCAAAAACCGGCAACCGGGTAGGGGAGCGGCCCTACACCCAAATACGTACACTCAAAACCCTATTTCATACATTACCGGGAACAAGTTTTTGCCGGTACGCTTAAAACTGCATACATTTGCCTGCTCATAAGCATTCAAATGAAAAAACAACTGGTCATATCAACCTCAATTGATCTGGTTCGTATAGCACCTGACAGAATAGTTTACATCGCATCGGATGGCAACTATTCCACGCTTGTACAGACCAATAATGAGGTGCGTCTGCTTTCTTATCAGTTGGGACAGATTGAAAAAATGATTTCGACCCAACTTGGCAACGAAGGAAACCTCTTCATTCGTATAGGGAAAAGGCTGATAATTAACCGTTCCTACATCTACTACATCAACGTCACCAAACAGACCTTGATTTTATCAGACGTGGTATCGTTTAACCATACTGTTACCGCCTCAAAAGAGGCATTAAAGCAGTTGAAGGAGCTATTGGAAAAGGAGGTAAAGTAAGTTATGAAAGAGCTTAAGGAAATCCGGGATGACCAAATTCGCATTATCGGCGAAGAAGCAGGAAACAAGAAACCTTTGCTGCGTATTATCATAATTGCAGTTTTAAGCATAGCGATAACAGCTGTTGTAATATTCTTTGTTTCAAGGCAAAAGGAAGAAGTAACCGAAATTCCCGAGCCTGCATTGTTTGAGCCGGTCCGGGAAACCGGGCCGACCCGATACGGGTGGATCGGGCGGCAGGTGGATCCCATGACACCGGGCTATACTGAAATCAGGGATACGCTTGTCAATGACATCCCGCTCAGGATTTATATACCTCACAATGCCGAACTTACATTGCATGTCGGCACAATGGACAGGGAGGACAAAAGCGTGATATACGCGGCGCAAGCGGCGGATGTACGTGCAGATAACGGGGGAATTGTCGGAGCCTTTGTCCTCAAGGGAGAACCACTCGCCTGGGGACTTTCAAAAAAGGGATTTTGTGCGTCAATTAACGGTGAAGTGACGATTGGGGTTGCCGACAACTCTCCCCTGTTTGAAAAGGCGACCGAAGAAGGCGGCTACTTTTTCCGTCAGTATCCTTTGGTAAGCAATGGCGAGGTTATCGACAATGAACCCAAAGGCAAGTCAATCCGCAGGGCAATTTGTGACCGTCAAGGTGAAATCTTCATGGTTGAGACAGGCACGACGGAGTCATTTCACGATTTCGCGCAGGCACTGGCGGATTTGGGAGTTGATCAGGCTGTATATCTTGTCGGCTCGACGGCTTATGGCTGGGCGGTTGATGAAACAGGTGCAAAACACGAATTCGGGAAAGACGAACATCGGAGGATGCCCGAAAATACAAGCTATATAGTGTGGAGAAAGTATAAACTCCGACAGTAAACAGCATTTCATACATCCGGAAAATGATTTCGTACAGTTGAGATTTAAACGCTTGGCTGTACGATTTTGTTTAATGAAATTCGTACTTGAACGAATCAAACAAGTATCAAATGAAGTCGGAATTCCGGATTGTACTTTTGGCTGTTTTAAGCCTTACTGCGTGTGGCCCTTCTGAAACAATGAGCATTGATGAGGCAGTGAAATGGGTGGCTGCCTGTTCCCCGGAGCATATAGACATGGATGCAACTGTCCGTATTGAGGCAACGGATTCTCTGCTTGCCCGTATCGACACTTCCCGCTCCCTTGAAAAGGCCTTTAAATTTACTCCCTCAATCAAAGGAAAGGCACATTATGTTGACGGAGGAAGATTTATTGACTTCGTTCCCGAAAAGGGTGCCTTGAAACAAGGCAAACAGTACAACTGCCGTGTACGGATGTCATATCTGGCGGATATTGATTCCTTAAAGGATTTTTCATTTGACTTTGTCGTCGAGAAACGGACGTCCCGTCTGGCCGACCTTCGTGTAAGCATTGACCCTGATAATATAGAGCAAGTGATTATCACCGGCAAGATGTTTTTCAGTTCGGTTCCCAGCGAACAATCAAGCGATGCCTCATCCCTTGATTGTGGCATTGCCGGAGCAAAAACAGCTATAAAGACCACTGATGATGAACTGTGCCACAGCTTTACAATATCAAATGTCAGTCGCAAGGAAGAGGATTATGAAGTGAACATCAAATACAATCCACGTGGAGAGTTTTCTGCTTCAAAAGGAACGGTGGTCGTCCCGGGCTTGTCGAAGTTCAAGTTGCTTTCTGCGCAACAAATTGATGCGGCACAAGCTTACATTGACCTGGAATTTTCGGAACCTCTTTCAGCCGGACAGGAATTGGACGGTCTTATCACGATTGACGGGCTGGATATAATACGTATCGAGCGCAGAGGCGCGAATGTTAAGGTTTATTATCCTGCAAACGGGCTTGCTGATATTGTATTGAGAGTGTCAGAACTCATCAGGGCGAATGACGGCAGAACCTTGGAAGCCGAGCTTGAACATCATTTCGAGCAGAAGCCTGTCGCTCCGGCAATCGAGATACCGATAAGCGGTACAATCCTTCCCGACGGGAATAAGTTGACCTTGCCGTTTCGCGCGGTGAATTTGGCGGCAGTGGATGTCGAGGTGGTAAAAATCTATTCCGACAATGTGATGTCCTTTTTGCAGGGAAATGAAATAGACGGGACTTCCGGTTTGAGAAGATTTGGAAGACTCATTTACAGGCAGACAGTTCGCCTGGATAAAGACAAGTCTCTCAATCTCCACCAATGGCAGAACTTTTCAATAGACCTGAAAAACCTTTTCCGTCAGGAACGTGGTGCCATTTACAATATAAGGCTCTCGTTCCGCAAGGCCTATTCACTCTACGATAAGGTGGAAATTGGAGATATTGACATAATTTCCGGACTTACGACAGCTGACAGAGATGAGTGGGACAAGCAATATGCTTACATTAACCGTCCGGCGGCAGATTATAATTGGGATGATTTCAATTGGAGAGAAAGCGATGATCCTTCAAAAGACAGTTACTACATGACGACCAGACGTATGCCGGAATACAACCTTGTAGCGTCAAACATAGGACTGATAGTAAAGCGTGCGGATGACAGCAAATTGTGGTGTACGGTTGCAGACCTGATGACTGCAAGAGCCATGAGCGGTATACGTGTAACTGCATATAACTATCAACTGCGCGAGATAGGCTATGCTTACACAAATGAACAGGGCTTTGCCGATTTTGAGGTAGACGGAAACCCTTTTGTCGTTACTGCAACGGACGGAGTGTCGACAACATATTTGAAGATTAACAACGGCCATGAACTCCCGACGAGCCGTTTCAATGTGGGAGGCAAGAAGACTGTTCAAGGTATAAAAGGCTTTGTGTATGGCGAGCGTGGCGTATGGCGTCCCGGAGATGATATATATTTGACGCTTATGGTTGAGGACAAGCAGAGAGCCCTGCCAAAGAACCACCCGGTTACTATGGAACTTTACACGCCACAGGGGCAGCTCTACGACCGACAGACGCTCACAAAGAGTGTGGACGGTATCTATGCTTTCCGTACCGGCACTGCCGAAGATGCTCCTACCGGAAGTTGGGATGCCCGTTTCAAGGTCGGCGGCCAGACTTTCCGCCACGCAGTAAGGGTCGAGACTATCAAGCCGAATCGTTTGAAGATAAATATCTCTTCTCCCGAGGTGTTGCATAGCGGAAAGCCTTCAAAGATTGGCATTGAGGCTCATTGGCTGACCGGACCGGTGGCTGCCGGGCTGAATGCAAGTGTGGAGATGTCCCTGTACGACAATCCGCAGCCTTTTGAAGGATATGATGAATATCTGTTCAGAAATCCGCTGTACCCCTCTTCGAATTCAAAACACGAAGTGTTCTCCTGCAAGCTTGACTCGTCGGGTGTATATTCCCGTAACTGTACTTTGCCCGTTACGGAACAGGCATCGGGAATGATGCAGGCAAATCTGATTGCACAGGTAGCGGAAGCCGGGGGTGATGTGAGCCTGACTTCCCGTTCAGTACGCTATTCTCCCTATGTCAGTTATGTCGGGGTAAATCTTCAAAATAAGGAGTTTGAAACAGATTGCGATTTGCATTTTCCGCTGGTAACGCTTGACGCTTCCGGAAAACCTGTTGAGCGTGAGCTTACATACAAGATATACCGTCTGAACTGGAGCTGGTGGTGGGAAGGTTCTGCGGAGGAGTTGGATAAATATGTCCAAAGTACAACAGCAGAAGTTGTTGCATCGGGAAAGCTGTCGACAAAACAGGGCAAAGGCGGGCTCTCGTTCCGTGTGGATTATCCGTCATGGGGCAAATATCTGGTTTATGTGGAGGATACTGTAAGCAAACATGCAACGGGAGGCGTGATTTATATTGATTGGCCGGATTGGAGGGGGCATTCGGGCAAGAGTGATCCTACTGCGGCAACCATGCTCTCATTCTCGCTCGACAAGCAAAATTATGAAGTCGGCGAATACGCGACTGTCTATTTGCCCAAGTCGGCAGGAGCCCGTGTATTGCTCTCAATAGAGAACGGTTCCAAAGTAATCTCGCGCCAATGGGTTCGTTTATCCCCGGAGAAAGAAACTGCACATCGCATTTTGGTGACTAAGGATATGGCACCGAACTTCTATGTGAATGCATCGCTCTTGCAAGCTCATGCACAGACTGTTAATGACCTTCCTATACGCATGTACGGTATCGAAGGAGCAGAAGTCATAGACCGACGGACTATCCTGCATCCTGTGATTGACCTGCCTGATGAGATTCTTCCACAGCAGGAATTTACAATCAAGGTGCGGGAACAGGACGGCAAGGCGATGAGTTATACGCTGGCTATCGTCGACGAAGGTCTGCTCGATATTACGGCATTCAAGACACCGCAACCTTGGGCGGCCATGAACCGACGCGAAGCCTTGGGGGTAAAGACCTGGGATATGTATGAGGAAGTGATAGGTGCCTATGCAGGTAAATTCTCTTCAATCCTGAGCATCGGGGGTGATGAGGCGCTGCGCCGCGCTGCCGGCAAGGAGAAACGCTTTAATCCTGTAGTAAAGTACCTTGGGCCTTTCACTCTGGACAAAGGAACGAATACGCATAAAATCACACTCCCGATGTATGTCGGTTCAGTCCGGGTGATGCTTGTGGCTGCCAAAGACGGGGCGTATGGCAGTGCCGACAAGACAGTCACCGTGCGCTCCCCGCTGATGTTGCTTGCCACTATGCCGCGCCAACTGGCCTGTGGTGACAAAATTGATATGCCCGTGAATCTCTTTGCAATGGAGGACGGCGTGAAAGATGTCAGGGTTACTGTAAATGTAGAAGGTCCGTTGTCAATTATCGGGGAAAGCACAAAACAGCTTTCTTTCACACAGGCTTCTGAAAAACTTGTCAACTTCAATTTGTCCTGCGATGAGCTGAACAGCGGTCAGGCAAAAGTGACAATTACGGCAACAGGAGCTGGTCAGAAAGCGACGGGAACCATTTATATTGATGTTTGTGCTCCATTGCCGGATATTGTGGAATCGAGCTCTTTATCCCTCGGAAGCGGCAAGAAGTACCGCTTTGATTGTGCGGATTTCAGTAATGGCACAGCCAGGCTGACGGCAGCGACAATGCCGGTGATAGATTTTGAGGGAGCATTCTCATTTGTGGAGAGTTATCAACATTATTGCACCGAGCAATTGGCCGCCCGTGCAATGTATATGCTTTACGCCAGGAAATTCTTGGGTGCAGAGGAGCAGAAGCGGGCCGAGAAGGCGTTGCCGGCATTGTTGAAAAGCATAGAATCCCGGCAACTTTCAAATGGAGGATTTGTATACTGGCCGGGTAATGACGAGGCACACGACTGGGTGTCATCCATGGTCGGCGAGGTGCTGACGGAGGCGCGGCGTCAGGGTTTTGCTGTTTC
>CAZSYY010000054.1:0-9608 GCA_964611375.1 uncultured Phocaeicola sp.
TTGTTTAGAAACAGCAAGAGGCCAACTTCAAAATCTCTTTTGAGTCGGCCTCATTCCCAATTCATACACAAGATCAGTTTGCCATTTCTGAAATAAACTTGATTCGCACTAAACGTATCTCGTCCTCCGTATAATCGTCACCCAATTCATCCATAGCATCTTCTATCTTGTCTGTCGTCGATTCCTTGAAGTAGTCGTATATGTCTTGCATATGGTCTTCATCCATAATCTCGTCAAGAATATAGTCAATGTTCAGCTTTGTTCCCGAATAGACTATTGCCTCAATTTCGTCCAAAAGTTCATTTAAGTCGATGCCTTTGGACAACGCAATGTCATCAAGAGCCACTCTGCGGTCTATACTTTGTATGATAGACACCTTCAGCTTTGACTTGTTCACCACTGTACGCACACGCAGGTCTTCCGGCCGGTCGATTTCGTTCTCCTCACAGTGTTTCTTGATCAAGTCACAAAATTCCTGTCCGTAGCGTTTTGCCTTGCCGGCACCCACTCCAGGAATATTCTGTAGCTCTTCAAGGGTCACTGGATAGATGGTAGCCATTGCCTCCAGCGACGGATCCTGAAATATCACATAAGGCGGGACATCCAGTTTCTTTGACATTTTCTTGCGCAGATCCTTCAGCATTGAATACAATGCCGGATCTACCGCACATGAGGCACCGCTCCTCATTGGAGTCTCTTCAACTTCCTCATCGTCAAAATCAGCGTCCTCTACAATCTTAAATGATTTCGGTTTTTTCAGGAATTTGTGTCCTTCGGGAGTTACCTTCAGCAAGCCGTAGTTTTCTACGTCCTTGTTCAGGTAGCCGGCAATCAATGCCTGTCGGATAACAGCATTCCACAATCGTTCTTCTTCTCCCATTCCGGCACCAAACACTTCAAGATCTTCGTGATTGTGTGCGAGTACTTCAGAAGTTTCCTTTCCCAGCAATATATCAAGAATATACTCTTGTTTAAAGTTTTCTTTTACAGAGATGATTGCTTCAATCACCGTACATAATGCATCCTGAGCCTCCACTTGTTTTTTCGGATTTAAACAGTTATCACAATTACCACAATTGTCTTCGGTATAGTCTTCGCCGAAATAATGCAACAATATTTTTCTGCGGCACAGCGACGATTCCGCATAAGCTGCCGTCTCTTGCAACAGTTGTCGCCCGATTTCCTGCTCAGAAACCGGCTTGCCCTGCATGAATTTCTCCAGCTTCTGCAGATCTTTATTTGAATAGAATGTGATGCACAAGCCCTCTCCACCGTCACGTCCGGCTCGTCCGGTTTCCTGATAGTATCCTTCCAGACTCTTGGGAACATCATAATGGATGACAAAGCGCACGTCCGGTTTGTCGATTCCCATGCCGAAGGCGATTGTCGCCACAATGACGTCGATGTCTTCTTTCAGAAAAGCATCTTGATTAGCATTTCGTGCAGCCGAATCCATTCCGGCATGGTAGGGACGTGCCTTTATGCCATTGGCCTGAAGAATTTCAGCAAGCTCTTCTACCTTTTTCCTACTGAGACAATAAATGATACCCGACTTTCCTTCATTATGTTTGATGAACTTCACGATGTCAGAATCTACATTGTTCGTCTTGGCTCTTACCTCATAATATAGGTTGGGCCGGTTGAACGAAGACTTGAATTCTGTAGCGTCCGTCATCCCCAGGTTTTTTTGGATATCCATTTTCACTTTCGGAGTAGCCGTCGCGGTAAGTGCGATGACTGGAGCTTTTCCTATATCATCGATGACCGGGCGTATGCGCCGATATTCAGGACGGAAGTCATGTCCCCATTCCGAGATACAGTGAGCCTCATCGACGGCGTAGAAGGAGATTTTTACCTGCTTCAGGAACTCGACATTCTCATCTTTCGTCAATGATTCCGGAGCCACGTACAGTAGTTTGGTCTTTCCTGCAATTATATCTCCCTTTACATGGTCGATGGCCGATTTCGTCAACGAAGAATTGATGAAATGTGCCACACCGTCTTCTTCGCTGAAATTGCGCATTGCATCTACCTGATTCTTCATCAATGCAATGAGCGGAGAAATAACGATTGCAGTACCTTCCATCAACAGTGAAGGTAGCTGATAACATAGAGATTTTCCGCCGCCTGTGGGCATCAATACAAAGGTATCTTTCCCTGAAAGCAAATTCCGGATTATCGCCTCCTGATTTCCTTTAAAGGTATCGAAACCAAAATATTTCTTCAACTCTCTTGTCAAATTGATATTTTCCGTCATTGTCATAGATTTAATGATTCTGTAGAAATTTCCTGTATAAAGTTATAAACGACTTTTTATATTTTGCAAGATTTTCGCCGAATATTTTCCCAAAAAGACTTCTTTTTTTAAAGAATCATTTTCTACGCCGTTTGCAGGCGCGACAAATTCGCTTTATTCATCTGTTCCTTCGCATAATCCAAAGTCACTACAAAGCTTTTGACTTTTTGTGAAGGAATTTCAAACATTGTATCCATCATAATGGTTTCCACAATTGATCGCAGCCCGCGGGCTCCTAACTTGTATTCCATCGCTTTGTCAACAATGTACTCGAACACTTCCGGACTGAACTCCAGTTTAACACCATCCATTTCAAACAGTTTCACATACTGTTTGATGATAGAATTCTTGGGTTCTGTCAGTATATTGCACAGGGCGGCGCGATCCAGCGGGTTCAGATAAGTGAGCACCGGCAGACGCCCTATGATTTCAGGTATCAGTCCGAATGCCTTCAAATCCTGTGGCGCGATGTACTGCATCAGGTTACTCCTGTCAATTTTCATTTGCCCTTTGGCTGCATTATAACCCACCACATTCGTATTCAGACGCTGGGCTATTTTACGCTCGATTCCGTCAAAGGCTCCTCCGCAGATGAAAAGGATGTTTTTCGTATTGACCGGAATCATTTTCTGTTCGGGATGTTTTCGTCCTCCCTGTGGAGGAACATTGACTACGGATCCTTCCAGCAGTTTCAATAATCCCTGCTGTACGCCTTCTCCGCTTACGTCACGTGTTATCGAAGGGTTGTCTCCCTTGCGGGCAATCTTGTCGATCTCGTCGATGAAAACGATTCCCCGTTCAGCTTCAGACACATTGTAGTCGGCCACCTGAAGCAGGCGTGTCAAAATACTTTCAATGTCTTCACCTACATATCCGGCTTCGGTAAGCACCGTGGCATCCACAATGGTGAAAGGTACGTTAAGCAGTTTGGCAATGGTGCGCGCCAGCAATGTCTTGCCGGTACCCGTGCCTCCAACCATAATGATATTCGATTTTTCGATTTCCACGTCTGCATCATCCTTAGGCTGGAGCAGACGCTTGTAGTGGTTATATACGGCTACCGACAGATATCGTTTGGCATCATCCTGACCGATTACATACTGATCCAGAAAATCCTTGATCTCTTTAGGCTTCGGAAGCTCGTTCAGTTTAAGCTCTCCTGCAACCGACTTTTTATGCTGAAGTGCCTCCTGTACAATTTCGTATGCCTGTTCCGCACAGTTGTCGCAGATGCATCCGTTGATGCCGGTGATGAGGAAATCCACTTCAGTTTCTGAGCGTCCGCAAAAACTGCACCGTCTTTTGTTTTTTGAACTTTTATTATCTTCCAATGTGCTTATCTTTTCGTTATTCTGTCATGTCCTGTTTTGGCGATGCGGGTTTGCGCGAAAGTACCTCGTCTATCATGCCGTAATCTTTGGCTTCCTCAGAAGTCATCCAGTAATCACGGTCAGAGTCCGCCCATACTTTGTCGAAAGGTGTGTGTGAATGGTCGGCAATAATCGTGTATAGTTCCTTTTTCAGTTTTTGGATTTCTCTGGCGGTAATTTCAATGTCCGAAGCCTGACCCTGCGCTCCTCCCATCGGCTGATGGATCATGACGCGCGAATGTGTCAGTGCTGAACGTTTTCCTTCCTTGCCGGCAACTAGCAATACTGCCGCCATCGATGCCGCCATGCCTGTACAGATGGTGGCCACATCACTGCTGATAAACTGCATGGTATCATATATGCCCAGTCCGGCATATACGGAACCACCGGGGGAGTTTATATAGATAGAAATGTCTTTGCCTGTATCCACAGAATCCAGATACAGCAGCTGAGCCTGCAGAGTATTGGCCGTATAGTCATCTATCGGGGTACCTAAAAAGATGATGCGATCCATCATAAGGCGGGAGAACACATCCAACTGAGTCACGTTCAACTGACGTTCCTCCAGAATGTACGGGTTCAAGTACCCTGCCTGCAGCTTGATCACATCGTCAAGTGCCATGCCGTTCATGCCCAAATGCTTGGTGGCATATTTTCTAAAATCTTCCATCATATTTTTAAGACAATTTTATACATAATGAAAAGGAGGCTTCCAATCCTTTCCTTCCCGAAAAACAAAAGTACGAAATGCTCCCGTTTCCTTAGGGAAGTCTGATTTAAAGCCCCCTTTTTTAGTAAGTTTTATATATTCTTCTTACTCGTATGCAGTCACTGAAACATTTTGTTGAATTCTTCCGCAGAAACTGGCTTATGGTTCAGTGTGAGCTGCTCCTTCAGTATAGTGCCGAGCTTTTCTTCTATTACACGATTTACCAGATTTTCTACGCTTTCACGCTTCTTCAACATTTCCTTTGAATAATTGTCAAGCACATCGTCAGGAACATTTAATATTCCGTATTGGGTGAACTGGGCACGCGCACTTTCTTTGGCAATGTTGTTGATATCGGCCTGATCCACTTTTATATTGTTGGCAGCCACTAACTTTTCCTTTATCAGATGCCATGTCAGCTCTTCGATGCTCTTGTCATAATTCTCGGTTACGAACTCTTCGCCCTTATCCTTGTTATTGTTCAGCATGATGCGCTTCATCAGTTCGTCGGCAAACTCCAGTTTGCCAATCTTGTTCATGGCATAAGCACGCACGTCAATCATGAACTTATAGTCGCTGTCTGCAGCATATTGTCCGGAGATCACTTCCTTAATCTGGGCGCGGAATTCCTCTTCCGTATGGGCCTTCCCTTCTCCAAGCACTTGGTCGAACAGCTCCTGATTCAGTTCACCCGGGGTCATACGTGTGATTTCTTCAATCTGGAAACTGAAATTGCCTTTATGGTTGGAGACTTCTTCTTTTTTCACTTTCATCAAAGAAGCCAATTCTGCCTCATTGTTGTCAAAAGCTACGGAAGGATTGAATACCAGTACCGTGTTTACCTTGGCACCGTTGAAGATGGCCTTTTGCGCGTCATCCTTCATGTAAGAAGGCATCATCACGGCTCCTTCCACTTGGACACCGCCTTCTTTCGTATTGCCGTTCTCGTCAAGTTCGGCCAGCAGACCTTTCAGCATGTCATTGTCCTGATAATCATCTGCTTTTTCATACTTCGCGGTTCTCTGAGTGTACATTTTGACCTGTTGGTCGACCATCTCATCGGTTACATTGATGTCGTAATAGTCAATGGTGTCATCTTTTGAGAGTGTCAGGTCAAATTCTGGAGCCATAGCTATATCGAAAGTAAATTCAAAGTCCTCGTCTTTTGCGAAGTCTGCACCGTTCTCTTTCGGAAGCGGAGTTCCCAGCATATTCACTTTATTGTCGCGGATATACTCGTTGACCTTTTCCTGCAACAGCTTGTCCACTTCTTCCATTAGTACGGAAGCCCCGTATTGTCTCTTGATCATCGTCATTGGAACCATTCCCCTGCGGAATCCGGGCATGTTCACCCTTTGGCGAAGGGTCTTCAATGCCTTTTCAACCTGTGCCTGATAATCAGCTTTTTCAATCTTAACAGTAAGCACTGAGCTTACTTTGTCAACATTTTGCAATGAAATATTCATTTCTGACCTTATATTAAATTATTAGTTTCTTCATGTAAAATCAAAGTGGTTGCAAAAATAATGTTTAATATCGCAATAACCAAAAAGTCACGCATTTTTTCATGTTCCCTCATTTCCAAGGCCAAAAACGAAAAACCGTGGCAGATTATTTATTCTTCGTCTCCTCCTGTTTTACTTTTCGCAGCAGATCCGAAGCAAAGATGAAATCATTGAGCCGCTCGTTGGTCGCGCTGAACACATCGTCTTTGGTTCCCTCCCATTCTTTGTGTCCCTTATAAATATAGAGGATGCTGTCGCCTATTCCCATAACGGAATTCATGTCATGCGTATTTATGATAGTTGTCATGTCGTATTCGACTGTGATGCCGTGTATGAGGTCGTCAATTACCAGCGAAGTCTTAGGGTCGAGGCCTGAATTCGGCTCGTCGCAAAACAGATACTTCGGTTGCAGGGCGATGGCACGGGCTATCGCCACACGTTTCTGCATTCCCCCGCTTATCTCGCCAGGATATTTGTGTTGTGCATCGATCAGGTTTACGCGGTCGAGGCAGAACTGTGCACGCTTCACGCGATCACGGTATGTGTCGTTCGAGAACATGTCGAGCGGGAACATGACATTTTCAAGCACAGTGAGCGAATCGAATAAGGCTGCACTCTGGAAAATCATTCCCATTTCGCGGCGCAACGCCTGTTTTTCTTTCTTGCCCATATCTACAAGGTTACGGCCGTCGTAGAGCACATCGCCTTTTTCCGGAGTAAGCAGTCCCACGATACATTTCATAAGCACCGTTTTTCCGGAACCGCTCTGTCCGATAATCAGATTCGTTTTACCTCCGTCGAAAGAGAAGTTGATGTCGTCAAGAACCATGCGTCCCTCGAACGACTTGCATATGGATTTCAGCTGTATCATCCCATCAACAATTGAGTAAGTATCAAATCAGAAAACAGAATCAGCACGCTGCTCGACACCACTGAATCGGTACTGGCTTTTCCGACTGCTATGGATCCTCCCTCTACGGTATATCCGAAGTAGGCTGACACGCTGGCAATGATGAAGGCGAAAAATAGTGACTTGATGAATCCGCACCATATGTACCACTCTACAAAACAATATTGCAGACCATACTCCAAATCTGTCGCGTTCATGATTCCGGCAAACCACGCTGTGCAGAATGCTCCGACGATTCCGGAAAAAATGCTGAAAATCACAAGAAAAGGAATCATGGTCATCAGCCCGAGAATCTTAGGCAGGATCAGGTATGAAGCGGAATTGATTCCCATTATCTCCAGTGCGTCAATCTGTTGGGTCACACGCATAGTCCCTATCTCGGAAGCAATGTTTGACCCGACTTTTCCGGCCAGGATCAGACACATGATTGAGGAAGAAAATTCAAGCAACAGAATCTCACGGGTGGTATATCCCACCACGAAACGTGGCATCCACGGACTTTCTATGTTTAGCTTGATTTGAATGCAGATGACTGCCCCGATAAAGAACGAGATAAGCAAGACGATGCCGATTGAGTTGATGCCGAGCTGCACCATTTCGTTCACATACTGTTTGAAATACATCCGGAACCGCTCCGGCCGTGAAAACACACGACCCATCAGTATAAGATAGTTCCCGAACTTTGTAACAGGTTTTACCATAATCCGAATAATAGTTTGATGCAAAAGTACGTTTTTTTTGGCTATCACATAAAAAATGAGATGAATTTCTACCTGATAACCACAGAAGCCAAGAAATTTACTACTTTTGCAGCATACAGAACAATTCGATTATGGAAGAGCTGGAAAACCAATCAAGTGTGGCAGAATCCTTCGAACTCCCTTCCGACGGACGGATGGTGCTGCGGACAGAGAATCTTGTAAAAAAGTACGGGAAACGTACAGTCGTGAGCCATGTGTCCATCTATGTGAAACAGGGAGAGATCGTGGGATTGCTGGGGCCGAACGGAGCGGGAAAGACAACCTCGTTCTATATGACAACGGGACTGATTGTGCCGAATGAAGGGCATATCTATCTTAACAATCAGGACATCACTTCATATCCGGTTTATAAGCGCGCACAGATTGGTATCGGATATCTTGCTCAAGAAGCATCCGTGTTCCGCAAGATGAGCGTGGAGGACAATATATCGTCCGTATTGGAACTGACTGACAAAAGTCCGGAATACCAAAAGGAAAAGCTGGAAAGCCTGATTGCGGAATTCCGTCTTCAGAAAGTGAGGAAGAATTTGGGTGACCAACTGTCGGGAGGAGAACGACGTCGTACAGAAATTGCGAGATGCCTTGCCATCGACCCGAAATTCATCATGCTTGACGAGCCGTTTGCCGGTGTGGATCCGATAGCCGTGGAAGACATCCAGCATATTGTATGGAGGTTGAAAGACAAGAATATCGGCATTCTGATTACCGACCACAACGTGCAGGAAACGCTTAGCATCACTGATCGTGCATACTTGCTTTTTGAAGGAAAGATTCTTTTTCAAGGGACTCCTGAGGAGCTTGCCGAGAATAAGATTGTGCGTGAGAAATATCTGAGCAACAGTTTCGTGTTGAGAAGAAAGGATTTTCAGGAAAAAGAAATCCGGGAATGAGTATTCCCGGATGTATCTTTTGGACGTTGTTTCATGTCAGGAGTATTTCTCTCCGAATCTCATTTCCACATCGTTTACGAACTTCCGGATGGCAGTTTGGTCGTCTTTCCTGCATATGAGCAGTGCATTGTCTTTTTCCACCACCAGATATCCCTCCAGTCCTTGGATGACCGCCAGTTTGCCTTCGGGCATCATGATAAGGTTGTTCCTGCAATCGTAAAGCATGGTATTGCTGTTGATAATGACGTTTTTATCTTCGTTTTTGGGAAATATGTCATACAGTGATCCCCATGTACCTATGTCCGCCCATCCGAAATCACACAGCTGTACATATACGTTGTCTGCCTTTTCCATGATGCTCGTGTCGAAAGAGCTGTTGGGGCAGGAACTGAAGTCGGGCTTACCGCATTCCAACTTCGGACACAAGTCCGACATGATGTCGTGGAATGCCTTCATTATCGTGTCGATGTGCCATATGAAAATCCCGGAATTCCAATAAAACTCGTTTCCCTGTACGAATACCTCGGCGAACTCTTTTGCCGGTTTTTCTATAAAAGTCTTTATCTTGTAGAATTCTCCTTCATGTTCCTCAGATATCTGAATATATCCATAGCCGGTTTCAGGATAGGTGGGCTTGATTCCCATTGTAAGCAGTTTGCCTGAGCGGGAAGCGAATTCCATCCCTTTCAGTACGGCATCACGGAATTTTTCCGGCTTGAGAATCAGATTGTCGGAAGGAGCAGTGATGACAGTGGCATTCGGATTTATCTGATGAATGATATACGAAGCATAAGCAATGGCCGGAGCGGTATTCCTGCGCTCTCCTTCGATAATCAGCCTACTTTCATCCACTTCCGGAAGAAGTTTCAGTATCAGGTCTTTGTAGCCCTTATAGGTAGAGATGTAAATATTCTCCGGTGGGACAATCTGTCTGTATCTTTCGTATGTCTGTTGTATAAGGGTTTGTCCGCTTCCGAAGAAGTCCAAAAACTGTTTTGGCAACGCTTTTCGGCTATACGGCCAGAACCGTCGTCCAGTTCCGCCAGCCATGATAACACAATAGAAATTATTATTACCCATGGTCAAAAAACGAATAACATTAAAGTTGTTGCTAATATAACGTGAGTTCGATGAATTATAAGTACTTGTAAATTTGGTGATTAGCGA
>CAZSYY010000055.1:0-9142 GCA_964611375.1 uncultured Phocaeicola sp.
AGACAATGAAAAAGGGCGACCCGTTAGTCGTTACTGACTTTTGGGTCACCCTCTTCATTATGTCAGCTTCCAAAAATGTCAGGAAGTTCGTATTGGAACGTCGGGAGACTCTTTACGGAATCACCCGACGTTTTTTCAAATCATTTCGATGCTCCGTTTTACGAAGTTGGTCAAGGCTTCGCCCTTAAGCATGTTGTTCTGCAGTAAAGCGAGGTCGATGAGCTGGTGGACCACTTTGTCGCCGGCGGCATAGGCGTTGAGCACATTCTCCTTTTCCTTTTTCTCTCCGTCCAACTTCTTCTCAACATCAGCCAGTTCATCCTTTTCGGAAACTGGGATATCTTCATCCTTCTTGCCTTCCTGTGACTTCCGCAGCTCGTCACGACGGAGTGTAAGGGAAGCAATCTGCGCTTCAACCGGAACAAGCTTTTCGGCACATGCGCTTTCTGCATTTTCAAGAACCTGCTTTACCAGTCTGTGGTCGCTGTTGAGCACCATGCTGTACATGGCAGGCATTTCGCCGTAGAATCCCATACCTGGCTGGAAGTTTGCCATATCCTTCATACGGCGCATATACTCAGACTGGGTTATGACTACCGGAGAGGAGCTTTCTCCCATAGCCTTGGCCTCGACATGGAACTCGGTCTTTTCAAGTTTCGGCATCTGGCCGCTGAACAGTGTTGACAACACATCGCGTTTGTCCTGCGGAAGTTCTTCGCCCTTCTGGTCTTCTTTCACTATCAGACGGTCGATTACATCACTGTCAACACGAGTGAAGCGGCTTTTCTCAAACTTCTGCTCCAGCATGTTGATCATCGGGACATCCAGCTGTCCGTCCATGAGCAGTACGTTGTAACCCTTGTTCTTGGCAGCGTCTATGTAGGCATACTGTTCGTCTGCATTGCCTGCATACAGATAAATCAGATTACCGTCCTTGTCAGTCTGGTTGTCCTTTATCAATGTACGGTATTCTTCAAACGTGTAGTATTTCTTGTCCGTGTCTTTGAGGATGGCAAATTTTTCGGCCTTTTCATAGAAGTCATCCTGTGTCAGCATGCCGTAGTTGATGAATATCTTCACATCATCCCATTTCTCCTCAAATTCCTTGCGGTCGTTCTTGAAGATGGACTGCAGGCGGTCGGATACCTTCTTGGTGATGTAGGTGGATATCTTCTTCACATTGGAGTCGCTCTGTAAGTATGAGCGTGATACGTTCAGCGGAATGTCCGGCGAATCGATGACTCCGTGCAGCAGTGTAAGGAAGTCGGGAACGATGCCCTCAACTGAATCCGTCACGAAGACCTGATTGCAATACAGCTGGATCTTGTTGCGTTGCAGGTCTATGTTGTTTTTGATTTTCGGGAAATACAACACTCCTGTCAGATTGAACGGATAATCGACATTCAGATGAATCCAGAACAGCGGTTCGTCCGACATTGGATAAAGGTCGCGGTAGAACTTCTTGTAGTCCTCATCTTTTAGTTCGCTCGGTTTCTTGGTCCAGATGGGACATGTGTCATTAATAAGATTGTCTTCATCCGTCTCCACCTGTTTGCCGTCCTTCCATTCCGTTTTCTTTCCGAAAGCGACAGGCACGGGGAGGAAACGGCAATATTTTGTAAGCAGACTCCGGATACGCGCCTCTTCGAGAAAGTCCTTGCAGTCATCGTCCATATGAAGGATTATGTCCGTTCCGCGGTCAGCACGTTCGGTCTCTTCCATCGTAAATTCCGGACTTCCGTCGCAACTCCACTTCATGGCAGGTACGCCTTCCTTGTAAGAACGAGTCACGATTTCCACCTTCTTTGCCACCATGAAGGCTGAATAGAATCCCAGACCGAAATGGCCGATTATAGCATTTGCGTCTTCCTTGTATTTTTCGAGAAAGTCGTTGGCACCGGAAAATGCAATCTGATTGATGTACTTGTCTATTTCTTCGGCGGTCAGACCCAGACCACGGTCGCATATTGTTATTGTGCCATTTTCCTTATCAGCTTTTACACGGACTGTCAGGTCGCCCAGCTCTCCCTTGAAATCTCCCGTAGAAGCCAGCGTCTTCAACTTTTGGGTGGCATCTACCGCGTTTGACACTAATTCACGAAGAAATATCTCGTGATCACTATACAAAAACTTCTTAATGATGGGGAATATGTTCTCAGTCGTTACCCCAATATTACCTTTCTGCATATCTGTTTGTGTTTATAATTACTTCGAATTTATTTAAAATCCATCACGTCTTTTACAAAAAAAATGCCAGACACGAGAGTGTCTGACATTTTGTCTGTATTAAAACGGTTCGATGATGTCAGTCTGCCTTTTCTACCTCCATCCTTATCTCTTTGCCCGACTCATCCAGATGAGCATGGATGCGGTCTCCCCGTTGCAGGGATTCGTTGATTATAAGCTCTGCCAACTTGTCCTCAAGATGGTTCTGTATGGAACGTTTCAACGGGCGCGCACCGAACTGCACATCATATCCTTTTTCCGCGACAAAGCGTTTTGCCGCATCATCTATCACAAATGTATATCCAAGATTCTCAACACGTTGATACAGCTTCTTTAATTCAATGTCGATAATGCGTATCAGTGCATCGATATCCAGCTGGTCGAACGTGATGATTTCATCCAGGCGGTTGAGGAATTCAGGTGCAAACGATTTGTTGAGTGCCTTGGCGATGATTTCGCGCGAGTATTCCTTATCGTCTGTACGGCTTTGGGCTGCAAACCCTATGCCTTTTCCAAAATCCTTCAGCTGACGTGTGCCGATGTTCGACGTCATTATGATAACCGTATTCTTGAAGTCCACCGTTCTGCCAAAACTGTCAGTCAGCCTTCCTTCGTCCATCACTTGGAGCAACAGGTTGAACACATCCGGATGCGCCTTTTCTATCTCGTCAAGCAATACGATGGAGTAGGGCTTGCGGCGTACTTTTTCGGTTAGCTGTCCGCCTTCTTCGTATCCTACGTATCCCGGAGGTGCTCCGACCAGACGCGATACGGTAAACTTCTCCATATATTCGCTCATGTCTATACGGATAAGCGCATCGGCTGATCCGAACATCTGTTGGGCAAGCTGTTTTGCCAGATGGGTCTTTCCTACACCGGTAGGTCCAAGAAACAGAAACGTGCCTATGGGTTTGTTGGGATCCTTCAGACCTACACGGCTACGTCTGATAGCTCTTACCAATGTCTCCACCGCCTTGTCCTGCGCGATTACCTTCGACACGAGCTCATCTTTCATACCCTTCAGTTTCATCTCCTCTGCTTCAGCCATACGTTGCACCGGTACTCCGGACATCATCGACACCACGTCGGCCACTTTTTCAGCATCCACCGTTTCACGGTTCTCCCTGAGTCGGGCTTCCCATTCCTCCTTCATCGTTTCCAACTGTTCCATGTAATGTCTCTCCTGGTCACGATAACTGGCAGCAAGTTCGAATTTCTGGCATCTGACCGCTTCGTTCTTGTGCATGCGCGCTTCATCGATCAGCACTTCCTGTTTTTCTATCTCTTTAGGAACAGTGATGTTGGTCAGATGTACACGGGAGCCGGCTTCATCGAGTGCGTCTATGGCCTTGTCAGGGAAACAGCGGTCAGTGATATAACGTTCTGTCAATTTGACACATGCATCCAGCGCATCATCGGTATAGTTTACGTTGTGATGCTCCTCATATTTATCCTTGATGTTCTTCAGTATCTGAAGCGTCTCTTCCACAGTGGTCGGTTCAACCATCACCTTCTGGAAGCGGCGTTCCAATGCCCCGTCCGCTTCGATGTGCTGACGGTACTCATCAAGCGTGGTGGCACCGATGCATTGTATTTCACCACGCGCAAGAGATGGTTTCAGCATATTGGCTGCGTCCATAGAGCCGGCTGCCGAGCCGGCACCCACAATGTTATGGATTTCGTCAATAAAGAGAATGACATCCCTGTTCTTTTTCAGCTCGTTCAGTATGGAACGGATACGTTCTTCAAATTGACCGCGATACTTGGTACCGGCCACAACAGACATCATGTCGAGAGCCACAATGCGCTTTCCGAACAGTATGCGGGATACTTTCTTCTCTACTATGCGCCTCGCAAGCCCTTCCACTATGGCTGACTTTCCGACTCCCGGTTCTCCAATCAGAATCGGGTTGTTTTTCTTACGCCGGCTCAGAATCTGTGCGATCCGTTCGATTTCCTTTTCACGTCCCACCACCGGATCCAGCTTTCCTTCTTCTGCCGCTTTTGTCATGTCCGTTCCAAACTGGTCGAGCACCGGTGTGTCATTGTTCGGTTTCTTTTCCTGCTTTCTTGTGGCTGTACCCTTGTCGGAAGATGAAAACAACGAACCCGATTCGTTGCTTCCACGCCGGGTGATGCCTCCGTCTTCGTTGTCATCGTCTTCGTTATCTTCACCGAAGTCAAGTCCTGACAGCGGTTCTTGCGGTTTTGAGACCAGCTTTTCGATAAGTTTCTGATAGGTTAGCCCTCCGTCCTCTTCCAATATCTCTGCGGCTCTGTTTTCCTTGTCGCGCATTATGGCCAAAAGTATGTGTTTTGCATCGGCAAGCGGACTTTTCAACAGCCTTGCTTCCAGCATGCTTATCTTCAGTATTCTGGAAGCGTTCAGATTGAAAGTTATGTTTTCGTCATAGTTTTCTTTTATCGATTCCTCAAGAAGTATGTCCACTATCTTCTGTTTTATCTTGCCAAGATCGACATACAGACTTTTCAGTGCATCAATCGCTTCTCCTTCTCCGTCACGGATTATCCCCAATAGCAGATGCTCCGGACCTATATAGTCATTGTGCAGCCGGTTGGCTTCTTCCTTGCTGTAAAAGATAATCTCGGAAACTCTTTGTGTAAATTGATTGTTCATTGATATATGTTCTCCTTCTTTGTGTTCCAAATTACAAATATATGTCATTTATGCCGGATTGATGTAAATTTTTCCTTCCATTAACCATGTTTGTCTTATTTCTGCATTTTCCATACAGACAGAACCTACGTTTATCCATTTTTATTTATACAGCAAAATGTATGCCATATCTGACAGAAAGACGAATGCAGTAATTCTCATTTGTATTTTTACGACAGAAAATTTTTATATATCATGCAAAAGTCGTACTTTAGCATGATTTTTTATGAACTTCAAAAAAGGTATAATTAATACATTGTTTTAAATGCAGGAACAAGACAGAATTATAAAAATCAACATCGAGGAGGAAATGAAGTCGTCGTACATCGACTACTCAATGTCAGTAATCGTTGCGCGCGCCCTCCCGGATGTAAGGGACGGGTTCAAGCCTGTCCATCGCCGTATTCTTTATGGGATGATGGAATTGGGGAATACGTCTGACAAACCGTACAAAAAGTCGGCAAGAATAGTCGGCGAGGTGCTTGGAAAATACCATCCCCACGGCGATTCGTCTGTTTACGGTGCATTGGTCAGAATGGCTCAGGAATGGGCGATGCGCTATCCTTTAGTGGACGGTCAGGGAAATTTCGGCTCGGTGGACGGCGACAGTCCGGCTGCCATGCGATATACTGAAGCGAGGCTGAAGAAGATAGGCGAGGAGATGATGCAGGATCTCTACAAGGAAACTGTGGACTTTACCAACAATTTTGACGATACCTTGCAGGAACCGACTGTCATGCCGACAAGGATTCCGAATCTGCTGGTAAACGGGGCATCGGGAATTGCAGTCGGTATGGCTACAAATATGCCGACACACAATCTTGGCGAGGTTATTGATGCCTGCGTTGCCTATATTGACAACAATGACATTGATGTTGACGGACTGATGAAATACATCAAGGCTCCTGATTTCCCCACAGGCGGCTATATATACGGTATAAGCGGCGTACGTGACGCATACGAAACGGGGAGGGGACGTGTAGTGATGCGCGCAAAGACCGAGATAGAATCGCATCCTACCCATGACAAGATCATCGTCAACGAAATTCCTTATAATGTCAACAAGAAAGAACTGATAGAAAGCATTGCTGCCTTGGTCAACGAAAAGAAGATCGATGGGATTTCGTATGTCAACGATGAGAGTGACCGCGACGGCATGCGCATAGTTATTGACGTGAAGCGTGATGCCAATGCCAGCGTGGTGTTGAACAAGCTTTTCAAGATGACTGCACTCCAGAGTTCGTTCAGCGTGAACAATATCGCGCTCGTACACGGACGTCCAAAATTGTTGAATCTTAAGGATCTGATTCGTCTGTTTTTGGAACATCGCCATGAAGTGGTGATCCGTCGTACACGTTTCGATTTGCGCAAGGCGAAAGAACGTGCCCACATATTGGAAGGACTGATAATTGCATCCGACAATATTGACGAGGTTATACGTATCATCCGCGCAGCCAAGAATCCAAATGAGGCGATTGCAAATCTGATTGAACGTTTCCAGCTTTCAGAGGTGCAGGCACGTGCCATTGTAGAGATGCGCCTTCGTCAGCTTACCGCTCTGATGCAGGATCAGCTCCATGCCGAATATGACGAGCTGACAAAACAGATAGCTTATCTGGAAGAAATTCTGAGCAATGATGAGCTGTGCCGCAAGGTGGTGAAGGATGAGCTTCTGGAAGTGAAAGAGAAATACGGGGACGAACGTCGCTCGCAAATCATTTATTCCTCAGAAGAATTCAACCCGGAGGATTTCTATGCTGATGACGAGATGGTAATTACCATTTCTCATCTGGGATATATCAAACGTACACCGCTTTCTGACTTCCATGCCCAGAACCGCGGTGGAGTAGGGGCTAAGGGAAGTGATACGCGTGACACCGACTTTATTGAACACATTTATCCGGCCACGATGCACAATACGCTTCTTTTCTTCACTCAGAAAGGTAAATGCTATTGGCTGAAGGTCTATGAGATACCTGAAGGGAACAGAACTTCTAAAGGACGCGCAATTCAGAATCTCCTGAACATCGACCCGGATGATACGGTAACGGCTTATCTGCGAGTGAAGAATCTGAATGATATGGAGTTCATTAACAGTCACTACGTTCTGTTCTGTACGCAGCGTGGAATTATCAAAAAGACCGTACTCGAACAGTATTCGCGTCCGCGCCAGAACGGTGTGAATGCTATAACAATACGTGATGATGATCGCGTGATAGAGGTACGCATGACAAACGGGAATAACGAGATTATTATAGCTAACCGCAACGGACGTGCAATACGTTTCCACGAAAGCACTGTCCGGACTATGGGGCGTACAGCTACCGGAGTACGTGGCATAATTCTTGACGAGGACGGACAGGATGAAGTCATCGGAATGATTTGTATCAAGGATCCAAAGGCTGAAACGGTAATGGTGGTTTCTGAAAACGGTTACGGAAAACGCTCTGATCTGGAAGACTATCGTAAGACAAACCGTGGAGGGAAAGGAGTAAAGACTCTTAATATCACTGATAAGACGGGACATCTGGTAGCCATAAAGTCTGTGACTGACGAGAATGACCTGATGATCATAAACAAATCGGGCATAACCATTCGTCTGAAAGTGGCAGGTGTACGCATTATGGGACGTGCCACTCAGGGAGTACGCCTCATTGATCTCGAAAAGCGTAATGACCGTATAGGCTCTGTATGCAAGGTGACTTCCGAGTCGGATGAGAAAGGCGATGACATGCATGAACTTTCCGGTGATAACAACTCTGTTATACCAGAAAGTGAACCTCAGGCATGATGCGGAAATAAAGAAAGATTTATTTACTATTTATTTTTACAGTTATGAGAAAAGTTCTATTCACAGTGGCGGCTCTGCTCTTTATGGTATCTGGCGCATCCGCACAAGAAAGTTTGGTAAAAGAGGCCAAGAAAGCCAAAAATGACCCGGAAAAGGCGGCTCAAATTCTTGAACCGGCACTGTCAGATCCGTCAACGGCAAATAATCCGGACACATGGAAGTTGGCTGGAGATTTCCAGAAATCAATTTATGACAATGAAAACATGCAGCTGTATCTGCCTGGAGGAAAGGTGGATACTACCAAACTGTACAACAGTCTCGCCAAGATGTTTGAATATTATACCAAGTGTGATGAATTGGAACAGGCAATGGTGCAAAGCGGTGAACTGAAGAAAGCCAAACTGAGAAATAAGATGGCCGAATCATTGGCAAAGGTGCGCATACAGTTGACCAGTGCCGGTTCGGACGCTTATAATGCAGGCAACTATGCTGATGCACTGAAATACTTCGGTATGTACGTAGATACTCCACAATACCCAATGTTCGATGACTTTCCTGGAGTAAAAAACGATACGCTGGTTCCCCTTATCGCTGCTTATGCTACAATGGCTGCAAGTTCGCTGAATGACAATGCCGCAGTAATAAAGTATGCCAGTGTCGGAAAGAATCATAAGGAAGAGGGTTTCCGTGCGCTTATGTGCCTTGCAGAAGTGTATGGAAAAGGAGAGGTTCCAGATTCTACACAATGGCTGGCTACCATCAAAGAAGGAGTGGAGAAATTCCCTGGTCAGGAGTACTTCGTTGGTAGTCTGATGGACTACTATATCCAGAAAAGTCAGGTAGACGAGGCTTTATCGACTATGGAAGAAATAATTGCCAAAAATCCTAATTCAGCATACTACAAATATGTAAAAGGTGTGCTTTTATACGAAAACGATGATTACGAAAATGCAATCGCCACATTCAATGATGTAATTGCTATGGGCAATGATTTTCAGGCTGAATCTTACTCACAAATCGGTAACTGCTATTTTTTCCCTGCTCAGGTGATTGTAGAAGAGAACTCTCAAATCCCCATGGATGACCCGAAATTCGTAACCAATGATGCTAAAATAGAAGAACTGTACGGAAAAGCAGCTCCTTATTATGAAAAAGCAAAAGAGCTGAAACCGAACGACCGTCAGCTTTGGGGTCAGTTCCTGCTAAACATTTACTGGAAAGTAGATAAAGAGAAGTATAACGCATTGGAAAAGGAAATGGGATATTGATAATATCAACTGTAATTTCAGAGCGTTCCGACATCGTGTCGTGAACGCTCTTTTTTGTATATATAGGAGTTGCAGAAAATACATACTTTACAGAGATAAAAGTAAGCATTCGGTAAACCACGTTACAAATTTTGTGAATTAGTTCCGAATCGGTGCTATTCGTAGTCGATTCGGAACTAA
>CAZSYY010000056.1:0-8625 GCA_964611375.1 uncultured Phocaeicola sp.
CAATTCTGTGATTACCTATTCTTTTCTGTTATTTGTTTATCCCGAACTCACGTAACGGAAATGGTTTCATTCGGCTTATTATTTTGACCAGAATGACGTGACACGCTGGTTCCCGCCACACTTACGTTGGAGCTATTTGCCGGGTGACGTATATTTTACGCCCGACGTACCTACGGTGGTAAAAAGTCGTCTGCTTGTTGACAATCAAAATTCGGTGTTGTTGAAACTGGACAAGCTGCGTCATTTTATGTATGTGAACGATGGGAAGTCTTTCCGTGAAAAGAAAGATTGTGTCATATTCAGAGGGAAGATTCGTCAAAGCCGTTTGAGATCCCGTTTTTTGGAAATGTTTTTTGACCATCCATTGTGTGACTGTGGTGTGGTCGGTGCGAATGAAGGTTATCCTGAAAAATGGATGGCTCCCAAAAAGACTATTCGCGAACATCTTGATTGCAAATTCATTATAGCTTTGGAGGGAAATGATGTCGCGTCAAATTTGAAATGGGTGATGTCTTCCAATTCATTGGCCGTAATGACGCGTCCGACTTGTGAGACTTGGTTTATGGAGGGGACGCTGAAACCTGATTACCATTATGTGGAGGTAAAAGAGGATTTCTCTGATTTTGAAGAGAAAATCCGCTTTTACATCGAACATCCGGAAAAGGCGGAAGAGATTATCAGGAATGCTCATGAATACGTGGCCCAATTCCGTGATGAGGAACGTGAAAACTTATTGCAGCTGATGGTGCTTAAACGTTATTTTGAATTAAGCGGACAGATGTAAGCCGTTCGGTTTCCTGTTTTTGGGTCATTCAGGATATCTCAGGTTCGCTTCGGTGATCTGTTCCAGCACTTCATGCAAGAATTTGGACGCTTCCCATTTTGCCATCGGAAGATTCATCATCAGATAATTGCCGCAATCCTTCGGGCTTGCACCAGGAACATCTCCTTCAAAATCGGCGATGAATCGGAATGTCTCGGTCATCAGCGGAACAATGTCATCCGATTGCAAGTCGCCTTTCATCACAAGATAGTTGCCGGTAAGACATCCCATAGGTCCCCAATAGATGATTTTGTCTGCCCATACCGGATGATTTCGCAGAAAGGTGGCGGCCAGATGTTCAATGGTGTGAATAGCAGCCGGACTAAGTGCCGGTTCTCTGTTGGGTTCTTTCATGCGAATATCGAAGGTCGTGATGGTTTCTCCTCCCGCTTCGTCCTTGCGTGATACATAAATGCCACGCAGAAGGCGTATATGGTCAATGGTGAAGCTTGGTATTTTTTTCATTGTGATTACAGTTTGTTCGGTAATGCTTTCAAGAAAGTTTCTGTGACATGAAATGATCGGTCTGCCATCTCCGTCCAGAAGTTCATGTATTGTTCAAAATGCTTTTCAGCACCCGGCGTGTCGCTGATGATGCGGAAACTGATGAACGGTACTTTGTAGAGCAGGCAGACTTGGGCTATTGCCGCAGATTCCATGTCCACTGCCAGTCCGTCGGGAAAATTCTTCTTGATCTCATTCAGTTCTTTCTTGTCGGTGACAAACTTGTCTCCCGTACATATAAGGCCTCCGTGAATAGGGGTTTCCGTATCAAGGGAAAGTGCACAGTTGTAGAGTGTTTCGTTTCCAAGGAAAAATGTCGGCAGACCTTGAATCTGTCCGTATGCGTTTCCTTCGCCGCACCATACGTCATGATATACGATTTTTTGGCTGACAACCACATCCATTACATTAAGAGATGAATCAATTCCTCCTGCCACGCCTGTACTTATAATACAATCCGGATGGAAGTTGCGTATCATCTCTGTGGTTCCGGCGGCGGCATTGACTTTTCCTATGCCGGATTGTGTAAGCACCACTTCGTTTCGTCGTATGTTTCCTTCCTTGTACAAGAAAGGCCCTTCTTTGTGTTCTGTCTTATTTTCAAGTTGTCCGGCCAATTGCCTCTCTTCGGAAGACATTGCCGTAATGATTCCTATTTTCATGCGTTAAAGAGATTTTCACGGCAAAGTTACTATTTTTCATGGAGTAATGTGTTATCTTTGTCTGTTGAAAACATAAATGAACAAATACTTTTTTATGAAGAAATTGAGGAATTTTTTGCCTGATATTGCAGCGATTGTGTTCTTTGTGGTCATATCGTTCGCTTATTTTTGTCCGGCGGTATTCGAAGGACGCATTCTGGCGCAACATGACGCGGTGGCCGGTATAGGTGCCGGGAGGGAACATCAGGAATACTATAAGGAACATGGACGGGCTACGAGATGGACAAATGCTTTGTTCGGCGGGATGCCTACTTATCAGATAGCTCCGGGATATGACTCTGCACGCACGCTGAATTATGTTCAGAACCTGTATCATTTGTATCTGCCTACTTATGTGTGGTATGTGTTTGTGATGTTGCTGGGATTCTATATTTTGTTGCGTGCTTTTAATTTTAAGGTATGGATGTCCGTTCTGGGAGCTGTCATTTGGGCTTTCTCATCGTATTTCTTCATAATAATTGCAGCCGGTCATATATGGAAATTCGTCACGCTTGCTTACATTCCTCCGACAATAGCAGGTATGGTGTTGATATATCGCGGCAAGTATTTGATAGGAGGGGTCGTAACAGCCTTGTTTGCTGCTTTACAGATTGTGTCCAACCATTTACAGATGACATATTATTTCCTGTTTGTCATGCTGTTCATGGTCATTGCTTATGGAGTGTCGGCATGGAAAGAAAAATGTTTTCCTAAGTATTTGAAGGCTACAGGCATACTGGTATTATCCGGAGCAATGGCAATATGCATCAATCTTTCCAACTTGTATCATACTTATCAGTACAGTAAGGAGAGCATGCGAGGAAAGAGTGAACTTGTGAAAGACAATATCTCCGGTCAGACAAGTAGCGGACTGGAACGGGACTATATTACTCAATGGAGTTACGGTATCGGAGAAACTTTTTCTCTTATGGTTCCGAATGTGAAGGGAGGAGCATCAGTTCCCTTGTCACAAAACAAGAAAGCTATGGAAAAGGCAAATCCGGCTTATATGGGGATATATTCACAGTTGGGGCAATATTGGGGAGAACAGCCCGGTACATCAGGACCGGTGTATGTTGGAGCTTTCGTAGTGTTTATGTTTGTGTTGGGTCTGTTCATCGTGAAAGGACCTATGAAGTGGGCACTTTTTGCAGGTACGCTCCTTTCCGTTTTGCTTTCATGGGGACATAACTTCATGGGACTGACTGATTTCTTTATCGATTATGTACCGATGTACAACAAGTTTCGGGCAGTGTCATCCATACTTGTAATAGCAGAATTTACGATTCCTTTATTAGCCTTAATGTCGTTGAAGGAAGTGGTTGAGCGACCGAATCTGCTGAAAGAACGTCCGAAGGTGTTTTATGGCAGTTTTGCGTTGACGGGTGGCATTTCGTTGCTGTTCGCTTTGGCACCGACATTTTTCTTTCCGTCATATGTATCTTCTGCTGAAATGAATGCGTTGCAGAATGCCTTCCCATCTGATCAACTGGCTCCTTTTCTGATGAATCTGGAAGAGATGCGCAAGTCTGTATTTACTTCCGATGCATGGAGAAGTTTCTTTATCATATTGATTGGTGCAGCTTTGGTGTGGTCGTATTGTGTTGGCAAATTGAAAGTGAAACCACTGCTGGGAGCTTTATTGTTGCTTTGTCTGATCGACATGTGGAATGTGAACAAGCGTTATCTTTATGATGATCAGTTCGTGGCTAAAGGGACAGAGATGAAGCCTTTTCTTGAGCCTTCGGAGACGGACAAACTGATCTTGCAAGACAAGTCACTTGACTATCGGGTGCTGAATATGGCTTCAAACACATTCAACGAAAACAACACTTCCTATTGGCACAAAAGCATCGGTGGCTATCATGCGGCAAAACTGAGACGGTATCAGGAAATGATAGACGAACATCTACAGAGGGAAATGAGCGTTTTGTATAAAGCTTTGTCCGATACTAAAGGTGATTTAAGTCAGGTGGGAGATTCGTTGACTCCGGTGTTGAATATGCTTAACACTCGTTACATCATTGTTCCGCTTCAGGGTGGGGCGACCGCTCCTGTATTCAATCCTCATGCGTTGGGCAATGCCTGGTTTGCGGATGAAGTGGAATATGTTGACAATGCCAATGAAGAGATAGCAGCGCTCCATTATGTCAATCCCGGAAAGGTAGCTGTCGTTGACAAGCGATTCGCTGAAGAGGTAAAGGCTGAAACAAATGCCGGTGACAGTTTGCGCAGTGTAAGGCTGGTCAGTTACGAACCGAATGCGTTGAAGTATGAAGTATATTCTGAGAAAGGCGGCACGCTGGTGTTTGCTGAAATATATTATCCCGGATGGTCATCGTATGTAGATGGCAAAGAGGTTTCTCATGGGCGTGCCGACTATATCCTCCGTGCGATGAATATTCCTGCCGGGAAGCATACTGTCGAATTTTCTTTTGAACCCATGTCACTGCGTGTGACTGAAACCATCGCTTTTGTTGCTTTGGGAATCCTGGCCGTAGGATTGGTCATTGCAGCTGTGTTAGGAATACGAAAGCGTAAGGTTCAGCAAGAATAGGACTACTTTTTGGTAAGAAGCCGGACTGCGAATCCAAAATGACGCAATATGGTAGGGACATACCCGTAATGCTTGCACATGATGCGGAAACGCTCTTTCAATGATGCCCGGTGGTTACGGGTTGTCATTCCCTCGTTCAGATAATCAATCAGAGTCAGGTGTGTGTTATGAAGCACCTGGCTTTTTTTCATTATTCGTATGCACCAGTCGAAGTCTGCGGAAAAACGGTACTGTAAGTCGAAAGGCTCTGCCAGTTCACGACGCACAAAGAATGCCTGGTGACAGACAAGCATGCCGCTCCGGAAACTTTTCCACGTGAGACGTTCGGGGGCGGACAGGCGTCGCATTCGCAAAAAGTGTCCTTCTTCATCCACTATGGCCGTCTCGCCGTACATCACATCGGGGATTTCGCTTTCCTTGATGGAGTGTACCATCATGAGCAGAGTGTCATCTTCGTGCAGTTCGTCTCCTGCATTCAGAAAACAGATATAGTCACCGGTCGCCAGCTTGATGCCTTTGTTCATCGCATCATAAAGCCCGTTGTCGGGTTCGCTGACCACCTTGTGTATGTGCGCTTTGTATTTGGATATTATTTCCGGTGTGCGGTCTTTTGATCCCCCGTCTACAATGATGTATTCCAAATTCTTGTATGATTGGGTTATGACGCTTTGGATAGTATCTTCCAGCGTTGCCCCTGCATTGTAGGTAACGGTAATGACTGAAAACTTGGGATGAGGTCTGCGTGTGTTATGCATTCTTTCCGGTGATCTGATTATATATATGTATATATCTCATGGCGACGATGCGTTCGGAATAAGTGTTCTGTGCCTTGCGTCTCGCTTCCATGCACAGACTTTCATAATCACCTTCATTCAGAGACCAGCATATTCCGTTGGCAAGATCCTCAGCCGATTTGTATTGCGCCACATAACCGTTGTGCAGATGGTCGATCATTTGCGGAATTCCTCCGATTCCGAAGCCTACGCAAGGTACTCCGCACGACATTGCCTCTACAATGGTATTTGGCAGATTGTCCATCAGCGAGGAGTTTACGAACAGGTCGATTGCATTGTAGATACCGGCAATTTCTTTTTCGCTTTTTACATAGTCTATGCAATATATGGGGAAGGGGAACAGCGATTCGTATTGTTGTGACTGTTTCCCCACGACCACAACTCCTAATTTCTCGCAGAAGTCAGGATTCTTTTCCTTAATCAACCGACATGCTTCCACAAGATAGTCTATGCCTTTCCTCTTGTCTGTGATTTTCATGGAACTGAACATCAACAGCTTTTTATCGTCCGGAAGGTGCAGCTTCTTGCGTGCCTCCATCTTGTCGTGCGGGCGAAATATGTCAGTATTGATGGGATTCGGCAGATTTGTTACAGTGTGTCCTTTTGTCAATGCACTTTGCCTTGCCAGTTTTTCCAACCAGAGGCTGCATGCCACGAAAGTGATGTCTGTCTCTTGATACAGTTTCTGCTTCTTTCTGAACACACGGTAGGAGAGGTCTGTCTTGTGCCCTTTGTACAGTGCCGGGCAGTCGTGACAGAAATCCGTATAGCCGGTGCAGTTGTCTGCATAATGGCATATTCCTGTAATTGGCCACATGTCGTGTAAGGTCCATACGACAGGTTTTCCCGATTGGAATATATGTCGGATATTGTTGAGCGAGAGCATTCCCTGATTAATCCAGTGCAGGTGAATGACATCCGCTTGACGGAATTCCGGCAATGACGTGATGTCTGTTCCCATGTTGGCTATGTCCACTCCGAACAGGTTATGTTTCTTGAAGTGGTTTTCTTTCAGTATGACAAAGCGTTCCCATACGAAGTTCCAGATATGCTTCCACGACTTTCTCAGAGCCACGACAGAAACTGTGTCGGTCTGTTTGTCGCGGACCAGCATTTTGGCTTTGATACCGCTCTTCTTGAGTGCTTCCATCAGACGGCTGGCAGCGATGGCGGCTCCTCCTGTACGTTCGGATGTGCTTATAATCAATACCCTCATGTTCCTCAAAGTTTTTGCAAAGTTAATGTTTTCATTTTGATAAATTCATTACTTTTGTCCGATATGGAAAGAAAAATGACTTTTGTTCCCGTCGGTGGTTTGGCCAATCGCATACGTGCATTGTGTTCGGCAATCTCGTTGGCAGAGAAGACTGGCACCCGTTTGAAGGTATTGTGGTTTCGCGACTGGGCTTTGCATGCAGCGTTTCGCGACTTGTTCGTTCCTAATTTCTCTACCCCCAATCAGTTTGAAATAGTTGAGGCTTCATTGCCGGATTTACTGGTGTTCGACCGCCCGCGCCGGAAAAACTTCTGTATTCCGGCTGCATTTCAGAAACTTATGTTCGATGCCTGCCTGTATGAACATGAGATAGATGCGTTGAGAAATCAGAATTTCGATTTTGCAGAATGGGTAATGCAGGGAAATGTATATATGGCATCTTATCTGCCATTTTTCCCTTATTCGTCATGTCTTCTCCATAACCTGTTCAGTCCCGTTCCGGAAATAGTAGGGGAGGTTGAGGAGGTTTATTCATGTTTCTCTTCTTATACTGTGGGAGTCCATGTCCGCCGGACGGACAACGTGATGTCCATAGAACACAGTCCGCTGGAACTTTTTTTCGAAAAACTGGACAAGGAACAGTCGGAACATGACAACTTGCGGATTTATCTTGCCACGGATTCGGAGGATGTGAAGGAACGGATGAAAGAGCGCTATCACGAAAAACTTGTTTGTATGTCAAGAAAGGCTGAACGCGGCACTACGGAAGGAATCCGGGACGGAATCATGGAGATGGTTCTGTTGTCGCGCGCCGTAAAGATTTACGGTTCCTATCACAGTTCGTTTTCGGAACTGGCGGCGGAACTTGGAAATGTACCTTTGCATGTCGTACAGAAATAGAAAGTTTTATTGTGTCGTTTTCCTCAAGACATACGTTTGTTTTGAGTGAGATGTCCTGTCATTTCAGCTGTGATGGCAGGACGTTTTTATAGAGAGGCATTATGCTCCGAAATCTCCTTTCAGTGTCCGTCTGATGCGGCGTATCGCTTTTGCCCAGAACCCGTTGGTACGATGATAGTATCGCTCAAATGCCTTTCGTGCGGCAAGGTTCTCTTCAACTGGCTTTATTGGTGTGATAGGAAGCGGTTTCATCCACAAGTCGGAAGCATATAGTCCGCCGCCTCCGCAGTTGGTGCCGCTCCCGTCGAATCCCGTGTTTTGTATAAGTGATTTTCCGACGTTCAGTGAAAGTATGTCGGCGAGAAAAAGGCTGGCGTTCCACCGGATGGCCCACGAGTGGTTTTTCCCGGTAATCTGTCTTTTCAGCATGCGGGTGTAAGGATAGTTTCCGTTGAAGTCGAATCTTTTGGTAAGGTTTCTTTCTTCAAGTTGTTCAAGAAGTTCCTTGCCGTTCGGGTTGAAGTGTTTCCATGCACGTTCCCACGTTGCCCATCCCCAGCTTCCTGTCCATTTGATAAGAAAAGTGTCAGGCAAAGTAGGGTCTTTTGTGAAGTCACATGCTTGGATGTGTCCTATACGTTCTTCGTCTTTATACAGCTCCAGAGCATCGTTCATGAACCGGAGAAAATAGGGAGCGACCACCAGATCGTCTTCCAACACGATTACCCTTCCGTACGCGTGGACCTGCGCAGTCACTCCGTCAATGATGTTGCGTGCAAGTCCCCAGTTTTCGGTGCGTTCTATCAGTGTGACACTTTTGAATCCGGTGACGGTGCGGAGGTAGTTTCTTACTTCGCTGACTTTTGGCATGTCAGTCTCATTCCGTGCATTGTCCGAATAGATGAAAATCCGGCTTTCGGATGCTTCCCGATTGGCTTTTAATGATTCTACGGCTCTTTTTAAGTGTTCCGGACGATTATAGGCGAAAAGTAGTATAGGTGCTAACATTGTGGTGAACTTTTATGTTACGGTTTGAATATTATGAAGTTTGTTTGCTTTGTTCTGGCAATCCGCCGTGTGCGTACCGTTTTCCGGTGTTTTGTCAGCAATCTTCCGGACAATATAAAGTA
>CAZSYY010000057.1:0-8374 GCA_964611375.1 uncultured Phocaeicola sp.
ATGAAAAAGGGCGACCCGTTAGTCGTTACTGACTTTTGGGTCACCCTCATTCCTTTTTTTAAAAGACGTTAAACATACCTATGAATTTGGAATAAAAACGTATATTTGCACGCAATAAAATTTAAACGCATAATTCCTATGTCATTTATTGCAGATAAAGTTGTTATGGACGGATTGACATATGATGACGTATTGTTGATTCCGGCCTATTCTGAGGTACTACCTAAAACCGTCGAACTCACGACCAAGTTTTCACGCAACATTGAGCTTAAGATTCCGTTTGTAACTGCAGCTATGGATACAGTCACGGAAGCGCGTATGGCCATCGCTATTGCACGTGAGGGAGGAATCGGAGTAATCCACAAGAACATGTCCATCGAAGAACAGGCGCATCAGGTAGCGATTGTGAAACGCGCAGAAAACGGTATGATTTACGATCCTGTAACCATCAAAAGAGGATCTACCGTAAAAAACGCATTGGATATCATGGCTGAGTACAAGATTGGCGGTATCCCTGTGGTAGATGACGAGAATTATCTGGTAGGAATCGTGACAAACCGTGATCTCCGTTTTGAGAGGAACATGGAAAAGCACATTGACGAAGTGATGACCAAAGAAAATATCGTGACTACGGCTCCGGGCATCGACATGGAAACGGCTTCAAACATTCTTCAGGAAAATAAAATCGAAAAGCTTCCGGTAGTAGATGCTAACGGAAAATTAGTCGGACTTATTACCTACAAAGACATTACGAAAGCAAAGGACAAACCAATGGCATGCAAGGATTCGAAGGGACGTTTGCGTGTAGCAGCCGGTGTAGGAGTGACTAATGACACGCTGGACCGTATGGCTGCCCTTGTAGCGGCGGATGCTGATGCAATCGTAATAGATACGGCTCATGGACATTCAAAATATGTCATTGAAAAACTTAAAGAGGCGAAGAAAGCTTTTCCGGACATTGACATCGTTGTAGGTAATGTTGCTACGGGTGAAGCAGCCAAAGTACTGGTTGAGGCAGGTGCCGATGCTATAAAAGTAGGTATAGGTCCTGGATCTATCTGTACCACCCGTATAGTGGCAGGTGTGGGTGTTCCCCAATTATCAGCCGTTTATGATGTCGCAAAAGCACTGGAAGGTACGGGTGTGCCATTGATTGCCGATGGTGGTTTGCGTTATTCCGGCGATGTGGTCAAGGCATTGGCAGCAGGAGGCTACTGCGTCATGATTGGTTCACTTGTTGCCGGAGCCGAAGAGTCTCCTGGCGATACAATCATATTCAACGGACGCAAGTTCAAGTCTTATCGTGGAATGGGTTCGCTGGAAGCTATGGAGAACGGATCAAAAGACCGGTATTTCCAGTCAACCACAACCGATGTGAAAAAGCTTGTTCCAGAAGGCATATCTGCACGTGTACCATATAAAGGCACACTATATGAAGTAATTTACCAGTTGGTAGGTGGTCTCCGTGCCGGAATGGGTTATTGTGGTGCCCATAATATTATGGAATTGCATAATGCCAAGTTCACACGTATCACGAATGCCGGTGTACTGGAAAGCCATCCACATGATGTGACTATTACGAGCGAAGCTCCTAACTACAGTCGCCCTCAATAACTATTCCGGTAAATATAGAGTAAAGTGTGCCGGAGATTAAATCCGGCACACTTTTTATGTATCAGGACATGCAATGCAAAAGAAATTTAGGCTTACACTAATAGTAGGCAGTATTTTCTTCATATTTCCGTTTCGCGCAGAAACAAATGGCAGGGTTTTGCTGACTATCGCAGACACCCCCGTATTTGTGACTGAATTCAACCATTACTACAGAATGGCAGAATCCGGCAATATAGTCTCTACGGAAGATTTCTTGACCAAATTCCTTTATTTTAAACTAAAAGTCTTCGATGCACGCATGCACAAATGGGACACATTGCCTGATTTTCGTTTGCGGTGCAATTTGCTGCAAGAAAAAGCATTGGAACATTATATGACAAGAAATGCACATTCGAACTCTGATGTCCCCAAAAAAATGCAGCCTCACAAATCTGACAAATGGTTGAGGATGGAGCATATCTCGTTATACTTGCCCCAACACGCCCCGGAAGAGGAAAAGCGTAAGGCATATCTGACCATTGATTCCATATACACAGCCCTGCTGAGCGGTACCTCATTTCATGATTTATCCCTGAAATATAATCTTCCTGAAAATAATTACCAGACTGGTGAATGGATTCCCTCAGTCAGTTTGCTTGACGAATTCATCGAACACATTCGCTCCTTGAAATGCGGTGATTTCACAAAGCCCTTCCATTCCCCGTTAGGTCTGCATATTGTAAAGTTGGTAGATACAAAGATAGAAAACACTCCCGCCATTGAACAGATGAGTCTGGGAAATACAAATAACAGATTGAATTCTGACGAAATTTCAAGCATCCTTGATCAGATAGAAGAAGAATTTCTTGCCGTTTATTGGGATGAAAGAAATTTCGGAAACTATATAGAGGTATCGGACAAAGAACTGGAAGCATATTTCAACGCTCACAAATCTGATTATACCTGGGATTTTCCACACTTTAAAGGATGTGTTGTCCACTGTCTGAACAAACGAGCTGCTTCAAGACTAAAGAAAAAACTGAAAAAAATCCCTCTTACTCTATGGAATGAAAAAATAAAAGAACTGGCCGAAGAAGATAAAAGGCTAAAAGCGGAAGTAGAAACCGGACTGTTCCAGATCGGGAAGAATGAGTTTGTCGACAAATTGGCCTTCAAATGTGGCGATTATATACCGAGAGCAGATTTTCCATACACATTTGTTCTGGGGAAACATCTTGAGAAGGCTCCGGAAGACTATAAAGATGTATTGGAAGATGTGAAAAAAGACTACATTTTGTCTTGCAAAAGCCGGAAACTGCAGGAATTGAAAGATGAATTCATGGTAGAAATCAATCAAGACGTTTTAAAAACAGTTAATTGTGATGGAAGTAAATGATTAATGCTGTATCTTCGTTCGCAAATTGATAAAAATGAACAGACTGGCTTTAATTTGTATATGTATATGCGCGCTGATGCTATCAGGTATGAATCTGGCTCAGGCACAAAACAATGTAATTGACGAGGTGGTATGGGTTGTCGGTGACGAGGCTATTCTGAAATCAGACGTAGAAAACGAACGTCTGAACGCACAATATGAGGGAAGGCATTTTGAAGGAGACCCTTATTGCGTGATACCGGAAGAACTGGCTGTCCAGAAGCTCTTCCTTCATCAGGCGGAGATAGACAGTGTAACGGTAACGGATCAGGAAGTACTGCAAGGAGTGGAGACTCAACTGGCATGGCTGATTGACCAAATCGGCTCCAAAGAAAAGATGGAAGAATATTACAACAAGACCATTACACAAATCCGTGAAATGCTACGTGAAAACATACGTGATGGAAAAACAGTCCAGGAGATGCAGCAAAAGATAGTCGGAGACATAAAACTGACTCCGGCAGAAGTTCGGAACTATTTCAGCCGTCTGCCTCAAGACAGTATTCCTTTTGTTCCTACCCAAGTAGAAGTACAGATCATAACCCGAGAGCCGAAAGTGAAAGAAGAGGAGATTGAGCGTGTGAAAAAAGAACTTCGAGACTTTACAGACCGAATCAATAAAGGAGAAACCACGTTCTCCACATTAGCACGTCTGTATTCAGAGGATCCGGGTTCTGCACGCCGTGGAGGAGAGTATGGATTTACTGGCCGGGGCTCATTGGCACCGGAGTTCGCAAATGTAGTATTTAATCTTACCGACCCTAAAAAGATATCAAAGGTATTTGAAACTGAATACGGTTTTCACATTGCCCAGCTGATAGAAAAAAGAGGTGACCGTATAAGCTATCGACATATCCTGCTCAAGCCTCGTGTGGATGAGAAAGACATCGAATTGGAAATGAACCGTCTGGATACGTTAGCCAATGATATACGTAAGGGAAAAGTTACTTTTGATGAGGCTGCGACGTGGGTTTCACAGGATAAGGACACAAAAAACAACCACGGTCTGCTGGCCAATCCTCAAACGGCAACCTCCCGTTTCGAAATGCAGGAGCTTGCCGGACTGATTTCTCAGGAAGTGGCTAAAACAGTGGAGAATATGCAAATCGGAGAGATTTCCCAACCTTTTACGATGATCAACAATAGAGGAAAAGAGGTTTGCGCCATAGTGAAACTGAAAAACCGAATTGACGGTCATAAGGCTACCATTTCGGAAGACTATCAACGCTTGAAAGACATTGTAACAGCCAAGAGAAGTGAAGAAAAGCTCGAGAAATGGATTCTTGAGAAGCTACGCACCACTTATGTCCGTATCAGCCCGGAATGGCGTAATTGCAACTTCAAGTACCAGGGATGGATTAAACAGTGAGATTCTGATGATAAATGAAGGAAAGACGAAATAACGGACAAAGAAAAGGCCGTTCCCACCGTCTTTTGTTGGCCGCAGTATTTTGCTTTATAGGATTCTGCGTGTCAGCTCAGGTAACGAGAACATTGCAGGCCGCAAGCGGGGATTCTTCGGGAATAAAGCCAGATACAGGTGACGTGAAGAAGACAGGCGGCGATAACGTAAAAAGGAAAGACGGAGGACAAGACCAGACTACACGGAACAGACCAGCAGCTAAAAGCAAAGTATATCTTCTTCATTCTGATCTGTTGCGCAAAGATGCAAACCGTCCTGACGCGCAGATTGTGACAGGCAATGTACGTTTCCGTCATGACAGCGTATATATGTATTGTGACAGCGCTTATTATTATGATGAGATAAGCAGTTTCGAGGCTTTCAGCAATGTCAGAATGGAACAGGGGGATACACTTTTTCTGTATGGTGACCACTTGTTCTACGACGGACTGACACAGATTGCAAGGATGCGCAACAATGTCCGTATGGAGAATCTTACGACAACACTTCTAACGGATAGTTTGAACTATGACCGTGTGTATAATCTGGGATACTTCTTCGATGGTGGTACAATGATGGATGACCAGAATGTACTGACTTCCGAATGGGGGGAATACAGCCCACAGACCAAACAATCTGTTTTTAACTATAACGTACGCCTTGTTAATCCGCAGTTCACGATGACCTCCGACACATTGCGTTACAATACCGCCTCGAAAGTTGCAAACATCGTAGGACCATCCGACATATGGAGTGATGCAACCCACATCTACTCTGAAAGAGGAAACTATAACACAATTACGGGATTTGCAGATCTTTATGACCGTTCGGTACTGACCAACGGGGGAAAACAGCTGACCGGGGACACTCTCTACTATGACCGCAATACCGGAGTAGGAGAAGCGTTCTGCAACATGGTGATGACAGATACACTGAACAAAAACATGATGACCGGAGAATACGGTTATTATAATGAACAGAGCAAGTTTGCCTTCGCCACAGACAGGGCGGTAGCTATTGAATACTCGCAAGGTGACAGTCTGTTCCTTCATGGCGATACGCTGCTCATGGAAACATTTAATCTGGACACAGATTCGATGTACCGCGAAATGCGGGCCTTCCATAAGGTTCGCTTTTACCGTACAGACCTTCAGGGAACAGCTGATTCACTCGTATTCTCAAGCATTGACAGTTGTCTGACCATGTATTATGATCCGATAGTATGGAACAACAACCAGCAACTTGTCGGGGAAGTGATGAAAATGTATATGAACGACAGCACCATTGACTGGTCACACATTATCGGACAGGCACTTTCTGTAGAACAGCTGGATTCAACAATGTATAATCAAGTCGCCGGGAAGGAAATAAAATCATATTTTTCCGATGGACAGATGAAGAAGACGGAAGTCATAGGAACCGTAAGAGTAGTCTATTATCCAATGGATTCGGATAGCACCATTATCGGGATGAATGTATCGGAAACCAGCAAACTGGAAATATATCTGGAAAACCAGAAAATAGAACGTATGGTAATGAGTCCAAAATCCAACGGGACTCTTTATCCAATGTCCCAGATACCGCCTGGCAAGGATAAACTTGAGAACTTTGTATGGTTCGACTACATTCGTCCGCTCAATAAGGAAGACATATTCAACTGGAGATCCAAGCGAGTGGAGGACCAGCTGAAAAAGAACACACGAGGCCCTGTAGAACTTCCAAACAGCCATTTGTTTGACAAGAAACAGTAGAACAGGAGAATTCATATGAGTGACATAATTCGACTATTACCCGATTCTGTAGCAAACCAGATAGCGGCAGGAGAAGTGATCCAACGTCCAGCATCAGTTGTAAAAGAACTGATGGAAAATGCCATAGATGCAGAGGCAACACACATCGATGTAAGTGTGACGGATGCAGGAAGGACATGCATACGCGTTATTGATAACGGGAAAGGAATGACCGAAACGGATGCCCGCATGGCATTTGAACGACACGCAACTTCCAAGATACGCGAAGCGGCAGACTTGTTTTCCCTGCATACGATGGGATTCCGCGGCGAGGCACTGGCTTCCATTGCGGCAGTCGCCCAAGTGGAACTGCGCACTTGCCAAAAGGACGGAGAAGTGGGTACACTTCTTGAGATAGCCGGTTCAAGGGTGGAAAATCAGGAAACCGTGGCATGTCCTAAAGGAAGCGATTTCTCGGTGAAGAACCTTTTTTTCAATGTCCCTGCCAGACGGAAGTTCCTGAAATCAAATCAGACGGAATTAAGTAACATCCTGACCGAATTTGAACGTGTTGCTCTGGTGAATCCAAACATTTCTTTCACATTGCAGCATAACGGGACAGAAATGCTGAATTTACCTACAACAGGACTGCGCCAGCGCATCATGGGCGTGTTTGGAAAGAAGCTGAATCAAGAGCTGTTGGCACTTGACGTGAATACTGTCATGGTAAAAATACATGGCTTTATCGGAAAGCCGGAATCGTCCCGCAAAAAAGGCGCACGTCAGTTCTTTTTCGTCAACGGGCGATATATGCGCCATCCGTATTTCCACAAAGCTGTCATCGATGCTTATACCAATCTGATACCGACAGGGGAACAAGTCTCTTATTTCATTTATTTCGAGATTGATCCTGCCAATATTGACGTGAATATCAATCCTAACAAAATCGAGATAAAATTTGAAAACGAACAGGCCGTCTGGCAAATACTGTCAGCATCGGTCAAGGAAACATTGGGACGTTTCAACGAAGTTCCCCCAATCGACTTCGACACTGAAGGGATGCCGGATATTCCTGCAATATCTCCCTCTCAAACCTCTGTAGCTCCGCCCCCACCAAAGGCCTCATTCGATCCATCTTATAACCCATTCAATATGTCCTCTTATTCCACATATACTTCAGGAAGACGTACAGATTGGGAACCTCTTTTCCAGGGATTGGGACGGAAAGGGAAGACAGAAAATCTACCCGAGACGACGACATACGAAGAGGAAGAGTCTGTTCCAAATTTGTATTTAGGACATGAGAATCCCAAAATACCTGAAAATTCCATGCACCATTTTCAGTATAAGGGGAATTATATTTTGACATCAGTCAAGTCAGGGCTGATGATTATAGACCAGCAACGGGCGCATGTAAGGATTCTATATGACCGGTATATGGAACAGATTGCAAGCCATAAAAATGCTTCCCAACGAGTACTTTTTCCCGAGATGGTACATTTCTCTCCTGATGAAGTCCCCATGTTGCAAGAAATAATGGAAGACTTGGGTTACTTAGGATTTGAATTGAGTGATTTGGGAAACGGAACCTATGCCATCAACGGTATCCCAGCGGGTATTGAAGGGCTGAATCCTGAGAAACTTCTGACCGATATTGTACATACTGCCATTGAGAAAGGATGTAAGGTCAAGGAAGAAGTGCAAAGCACGCTCGCGCTGGGCTTGGCTAAAGCAGCGGCCATAGTACCCGGGCAAGTTCTTACGGACGAAGAAATGAACAATCTTGTAGAAGGCCTTTTTTCTGTATCTACTCCTAACTATACTCCGGACGGCAAAACAGTGTTAGCTGTAATAAAAGAAGACGATATCGAGAAAATGTTCAAGTAAAACCGCAGATAAATTAGGGATATTCAGTAAATGTCCCCCAAAATAAGATGGCATATGAAGATGATATAGCATAATCACTCCATATGCCATCTTTATTGTGATTTTTCCGTGTTTTCTTTAAGAACATTCAGTAAATACCACAAAAATCAAAATCAGCAGGACAATTGGAAATATTGCCATGTACAGTGGCTGTATTTTGTGTATTGTGCTGCTTCTGTCTCCCTTTCCGCGTTCTGTTATCCGTTCACCGCCAGGGGAAAAAAGAACATGAAAAAAAAGAAGTCTCCCCCCTTCACTCCATGTCCCGCAGACGGGAACAAAAGGAAC
>CAZSYY010000058.1:0-8304 GCA_964611375.1 uncultured Phocaeicola sp.
CATGGCTCTGAATACATATTCTATACAAACACCGATAGAATATGAAGCGTCACACGCTTACGGAATCCGTAGAACTTCACCCCATATCTTCGTGCACTTCCGACAAGATAGGAAATCCCGAACTCCGTGACATTCTCAAAGAATACTACGGTGACAATGAGATTTCCTATACTGCGGACTACGACAGCGGGATATGGGGTGAAGTCATGTCGTATCTCGAAAGGGATTGCAAGCTGATTAAGGAAATGGAATTGAAGTCGGGAATTGCTACGATTTACGAAACGGATGTGGTGAATGAGTTTCTCGTGAGGTTTGAGTGGGACAAGAAAGGGAAAAATTTTCTGTTCTGGAAAAATAGAAATACCAACGATTTTGTAACGAACTAAACAAACCAATCATTATACAAAACCGTTGGTACAATAAAGTATATAGTTGCGTTTTTTATTCTTTAGGTTTAGGCTCCTTTTTGGCCAGCATCACGATGTTATATACATATTCAGAAATCCAGCTTTCAGAATAATGCAGGACATGCTGGTACTGGCGGATGTTTCCGCAGGTCTTTCTCACGCTTTCGTCTTTCCAGTTGTTTTTTGTAAATATGTCGTGGATTGTCTTTTCCGTCATGGTTCTCATCGTCTTCTTGAAGATGCTTGGTATTCGGAATTTCCATTGCATCAGGTTACCCACTACCATCATCAGGTCCTGACTGAATCCCTGAAACATGAAAAGATATGTTTTAATATCGTTGATGTTCTTGCAGTTCTTCTTCACGGAATTGTCTATTTCTTTGAAAAAGGAGTCGCTCAATCCGTAAATTTCCGACAGCATTTTCTTGCATCGTGCTTTTTCGGCGATGCCTAACTTGTTGTTTTGTGTGGGTACTTTCAGCGTCCGCTTGAATACGGCCATGTCCGGAAGAAAATTAAGGTTGCTGATTCCTAACTGTGTGGCCATCACAGACTGGTAGTAGACACGGATAAGTGTCATGAAATCTTCCATTCCCCCGACACGTACGGTTTCTGTATCGGAATACCTTTTCCCAAAGAGTTTTGAAAATATGCTCATTCTTTCTTTTTTATTTTTAATTGATGCTATTCTGTCTGCAAAGATATGAAATATCAATGTAATAGGCGATAAAATATGTTTTTTAGTGCGGATATACTTTCAGTCGCTGTGCTTGTGGGTCATAATGTCCAATACCAGACGGTCTGTCTCGTTCATCCCTTTCGAGCCTATCAGTGTGAGGTTGCTGATACTCCTGTCAACGTCATTCTCGATAATTCCCTCAACGGAAGTAACATATTTGTTTTCCATAGAGAGGATAGCGGAGAATACTGCCGTTGACACTCCGCTGGTGAGTTTCATGGCGCAACTGGGCTTGGCACCGTCGCAAATCATGCCTGTCAGGTTGGCAATCATATTCTGAATGGCATCGATGACTTGGCGATAACCGCCTCCCATCAGATAGGTGATTCCGCAACTGCTCCCGGTGGCCGCGACCACACATCCGCACAGAGCGGACAGCTTACCCAGACTCTGTTTGATATAGATGACAGTGAGGTGACTCAGTATAAGTGCTCGGACAAGCTCTTCTTCGGATTTGTGGTTGTCCTCCGCATAAATCACTACCGGAAGTGTGGCGGCAATACCTTGGTTGCCGCTCCCCGAATTGCTCATTACAGGAATCATTGCTCCGGCCATACGTGCATCGCATGCAGCTGAGGTGTATGACAATATACGGGTAAACGTATTATCGCCCATGATGCTTTGTTCGATATGGCTGTTCCGTAAAGTCCTTCCCAGTTCGTGTCCGTAGTTACCTTTAAAGGAGCGTTCTGCCGCTTCTTTGTTGAGACGTCTGGTTTCGAGTATGAAACTGATTTCCTCTAACGGTGCGGTTGTGGCGAAGTCATATACTTTGTGCATGTTCAATTCCACTTCCTCAGATTCAGTCTCAGATTCTGCCGGCATGCGTTTATCAAGCAATATCTCTTCATTCTTTTCAATATATACGAAACGCGTATGCGCTCCGCTGATGATGGCAGTTACATTGTTGTCTTTATTCTGACATGTCACTTCTATATAAAGCTTGTCTTCGGCATTCTCTTTCAGACCTATGCTTATGGAGTTCGCATCGATCATTTTCTTGCCTTTTTCTACGGCTTCCTGATTCGAATCCTTCAGTACCTCCAGCCCGTATTCCGACTTGCCTATTAAGGCACCCAGTGCGATAGCGATGGGGAGTCCAATCATGTCAGTACCCGGAATACCCACTCCCATTGCGTTTTTCAATATGTTGGCACTTAGAAGTGCTTTTATCTTTGTCGGTTGCACTCCGAGTGTTTCCGTAGCTTTTGCGGTACAGAGAGCTACCGCAATGGGTTCTGTACATCCAATTGCAGGCACTACTTCTTTATGTATCAAAGAAATGATGCGCTTTCTTTCGTTCTCTGGAATCATCATTCTTTGTTTTTATAGTTTCTTAATCCGGTCTCAAGAAATCCTACGTACTTTTCGATGTCCTCATCATATGAATACGGACTGTTCAGCGGCATGCCTTCATTGTCTATCAATACATAGAAAGGCTGGGCGTTCGCTCCGAATTTGGAGCGTTGCAGATAGCTCCACTTATCGCCTATGGTACGGAGTGTGCGTTCTGTGCCGTTCTCGGTCACTTTTATAGGTTCGTCAAGTTTCGTCTTCTCGTCCACGTATAATGTAATCAGTACGTAATCGTCATTCAGCAGCCTGCTTACAGTTGGGTCAGTCCATACGGCAAGTTCCATTTTCCGACAGTTCACGCATCCGTATCCCGTAAAATCAATCATGACCGGCTTCCCATGCTGACGTGCATACTCCATTCCTGCATTGTAATCATTAAATTTGGCATGTACTTCATTTTTGTAGAGATTGAAGTCTTGGGTTTGCAGGGGAGGAGCAAATGCACTTACTGCTTTTAGAGGTGCTCCCCATAAGCCGGGTACCATATATATGGCAAATGCCAGCGATGCCAATGCAAGGAAAAATCTCGGTACGCTGACTTTCGTTTCGTCATCGTCGTGCATGAACTTGATTTTTCCCAAAAGATATACTCCTAAAAGTGCAAAGATTACAATCCATAATGCGAGGAAAGTTTCACGGTCAAGGATATGCCATCCATAAGCCAAGTCAGCCACTGAAAGGAACTTCAGAGCGAAAGCAAGTTCGAGGAAGCCTAACACGACCTTGATGACATTCATCCATCCTCCGGATCTCGGCATTGATTTCAGCCATGACGGGAACAGTGCAAATAAGGTGAACGGCAGGGCAAGTGCTATTGCGAATCCCAACATGCCGAGTGCCGGAGCCATTACGCTGTTCGTCGTGGATACTTCTACCAGCAGGAAGCCGATGATTGGGCCCGTACATGAAAACGAAACCAATGCCAGAGTGAAGGCCATCAAAAAGATGCTAAGCAGGCCGGTTGTCTGTTCTGCCTTGCTGTCCACGGCATTGCTCCATTTCGAGGGAAGTGTTATCTCGAAGGCTCCTAAGAAGGAGGCAGCGAACACTACCAACATCAGGAAAAAGAGAATGTTGAATATAGCACTGGTTGACAGGTCATTCAGTGCGCTTGCACCGAATATAAGTGTGATGGCCAACCCTAATGCTACATAGATGACTACTATGGATGCTCCATACGTTATGGCGTCCCGTATGCCTTTCTTCTTGTCTTTTGTACGTTTCAGGAAAAAGCTCACCGTCATTGGTATGATGGGCCATACGCAGGGAGTGAACAAGGCCAGAAGACCTCCTGCAAATCCCGCAAAGAAAATATATATCCATGAGTAGGAATCCCTGTTGATTTGTCCGCCAAAACTTTCCAATTCGCTGATGACAGGTTTCCAATAGTCTGTTGCATTGTCCGGCCGCAAGGTCGAAAGCGGGGTTGTGGGTATCTGCAAGGTGGAAATACCTTCTGTATCAGTTTTTTTCTCAGCAGGAACATCTGCGCTTTTGGCCGAATTTGTATTCTTATATGAAAACTCCACATTGGTTGGCGGCAAACAATTTTCGTCATTGCATGCACCGTATTGCAAATATCCTGTCACTTCATAGACATTTCCTGTCAGTCTTATTTTTTGTGCGAATACGGCTTCTCCTCCTTCAAAATACTTTACCTGCATACCGAACACAGGATCCATCTTTTCGACTATTTCCCCTCTCGGTTCCAGTTTCCCGACCAATTCTGCCCCTTCAATTTTTTCCACATTGAATGTAGCGGAAATCGGTCCGCCTTCGGGGAGGTCTGTCGAATAGACATGCCATCCCTTATCCATGATTCCGGTAAAGACTATTTCTCTTTCATTATCAGAGATTTCTTTCCATTGTGTCTTGAATTTCACCGGTTCTTGAATTTGGGCAATGGCCGGTAGGCACAATATAGTCGTGAATAGCCAGCCGATAAATAATCTTTTAGTCATAGTTTTGTCTTGTAAATAAATTGTTGTTTCGTAATGCAAAGATATGGATTTTTGGCAGAAATATGAAAATTTGTCACAAAACTGAAGTATAATAAAAATAAAAAACGCTTTATGAGACCTTTTTGGTGTCATAAAGCGTTCCTTGCGGAAGCTGGGGGATTCGAACCCCCGGTACGGGAAATCCGTACGGCAGTTTAGCAAACTGCTGGTTTCAGCCACTCACCCAAACTTCCAAACTTCATCAGCATTGTAGCGCCTACGGGAATCGAACCCGTGTTTCAGCCGTGAGAGGGCCGCGTCCTGGGCCACTAGACGAAGGCGCCCTTGCTAATTTATCTCAGTTCTCACATACGAATTTTGTTTTCATTCGCTTTGTAATCTCTGATAATAAATGAATCATTTTGCAAATGCGGTGCAAATATAAGGCGACTTTTTGATTTGGCCAAACTTTTCAAACATTTTTTTGATTGATTCCATATATTCCTGGCAAATCAGACAGGAGACAGGCACTTATCATAAAGTATCCGTCTCCTGTCCGATATTGTATGCCGTTCTTTTATGAGTTCATGCTCATCAGAAATTCATCGTTGTTTTTTGTCTTTTCTATTTTATCCTTCACAAATGTCATGGCTTCAATTGAATTCATGTCAGCTATGCGGCCACGCAAAATCCACATACGGTCAAGTGTTGTCTTGTCAAGCAGCAAGTCGTCACGGCGTGTGCTTGAAGCCACAAGATTGGCGGCCGGGAAGATACGTTTGTTGCTCAACGTGCGGTCTAACTGAAGTTCCATATTGCCTGTACCCTTGAATTCTTCAAATATCACTTCGTCCATCTTTGAACCGGTATCGGTAAGTGCGGTGGCTATGATGGTAAGCGAACCTCCACCTTCAATGTTTCTGGCCGCACCGAAGAAGCGTTTCGGCTTGTGTAGGGCATTGGCGTCAACACCTCCGGAAAGAATTTTTCCTGATGCCGGAGATACGGTGTTGTAGGCCCTTGCCAGACGTGTGATGGAATCGAGGAATATTACTACGTCATGTCCGCATTCTACCAGTCTCTTTGCCTTTTCAAGTACGATACCTGCAATCTTTACGTGGCGTTCCGCAGGCTCATCGAAGGTGGATGCAATCACTTCCGCTTTGACCGTGCGTGCCATGTCGGTGACCTCTTCCGGTCTCTCGTCTATCAGAAGCATGATCATATAGACTTCCGGGTGGTTGGCAGCGATGGCATTGGCTATATCTTTCATCAGGATAGTCTTACCGGTTTTCGGCTGGGCTACAATCAGCGCACGTTGTCCTTTCCCGATGGGAGTGAACAGATCAACGAGACGCACGGACAGGTTATCGTTGATCCCGTTGCATAATTGGAACTTCTCGTTAGGGAAAAGGGGAGTCAGGTGTTCGAACGGGACGCGGTCGCGTACTAATGCTGTGTCGAGTCCGTTGATTCTTGAGACTTTGACTAAAGGAAAGTATTTTTCCCCTTCTTTTGGCGGTCTGATTGTTCCTTCTACCACATCACCTGTCTTCAGCCCCAAAAGTTTGATTTGTGACTGTGATACATAGATGTCATCCGGAGAAGAAAGGTAGTTGTAGTCTGACGAGCGAAGGAATCCATATCCGTCCGGCATGATTTCCAATACTCCGGTACCTTTCAGTATGTCATCAAAATCATAGGACTTTTCCGCAGGCTTGACCGGTTGTGGTGCTAAGGCAGGAAGGTTGGTTCGTGTATCGGGCTGTGCATTCAGCACGTTGTTATTGCCGTTATTCTGATGGTTGCGGTTGTTGCGGTTGTTCTGCCTTTGCTGTTTCTGATATTTTTGTCTCTGTTCCTTAGGTTGTATGGCAGGGGCATCTACCTTTGTCGCTTCAAATTTGCCAAGCAGTTCAGAAGGGATTTCAGAATTTTCCGAAGGAAGGTCTTCTATAGGTATAAAATCGTTATCTGTATTCAAATCGACAGTCGGCCGTTTAAAGTCTTCATCGAGCGGTTGGGGAACAGCTTCCTTTATTTCATCTTTGGCCGCTTTTTCAGCAGACATGGCTGCTTCTTTAGCTAATGTTGACTTGTTCTTTGAGCCAGGTTTCCTTCCTCGTTTTGACTTTGGCTTTTCCTCTGCAGGAGGTTCGGGAGTCTGTACTGTCGTTTCATGAACAGATTCTGTATTCTCGTTCTCGGAATATTCTCTTAAGAGGGACATAGCAACAGGCTGTGACTGCGGAGGAGTGGTTTCGATGCGCTGTGCTTTGTCTTTTGTCGCGGTATAGACCTTGTCGCTTTCTTTCTTTACACTTATGCGCGTGCGTTTTCTCGGTTGTCCCTCTTTATGCTCTTCGGATAAGGCCTTTTTCGTGGAACCGACAATGGCCTGTTCGTCAAGAATATGGTAAACCAGTTCTTCTTTACGGAGAGAATCAACTTTTGTCAGACCCAACTCTTTGGCGATCTGCTGTAATTCAGACAAATCTTTGTCATTTAATTGGATAATGTTATACATAAATATAAATAAAAAATGATATTAGTGACGTGTTGGCATGTGTAGTCACACGCACATTCAAACGGCATGGTTTTCCGCTTTTCGCACTTCACATAATTCAATAAAGATGATTTTTGTTTTGTGGTTGATAAATAATGAGGAAACGTTTACACAAGAATGTGCTTATGTTTTCTCTTAAACTTCATTGTGTGCAAAGATATGTGTTTTTATCATACGAACCAATTAATTGCAGATTTTTTAAGCAATCATATTCCGGTAACACAAAAAATCGTTTGTTTGACAATGCCATTCTGAGTTTCGGTAATAAAGGTTGTATTTTCTGTGATTTGTTTACTGTTTATTTGGAACAAATGCCGTATTTTTGTTACATGGAAAACAATTTAAAAACAATTTAAAAACAATCAATATGAAGCTTATTAAAGACAAAGAATTCGGTGGAGAACGCCCCCTGTTTGCTTCGCACGATCTTCATCTGGATAACGTGACCATACTTGCCGGAGAATCGGCTATCAAGGAGTGTAGCAACATAGTAGCGACTAACTGCCGTTTTGAAGGAAACTATCCTTTCTGGCACGTGCACGGGTTCACTATTGACAACTGTTATTTTGATGTGGGAGGGCGTTCGGCGTTGTGGTATTCCGACCATCTGAAGATGAAAGATACAGTAATCGATGCACCGAAAATGTTTCGTGAAATGAATGACATTGATATCGAAAATGTCGTGATGAACGATGCCGACGAAGTGTTCTGGCGTTGTGACCGTATTCGTGTGAAGGGACTCAAGCTGCACGGCGGAACTTATCCGTTCATGTTCAGCAACAACATTTATGTGGATGGATTGGAGAGTGACAGCAAGTATGTGTTTCAATATGTTAAGAATGTGGAAATTCATAACGCCAGAATCACTACGAAAGACGCTTTCTGGGAGGTGGAGAATGTTACCATTTACGATTCCATACTTGACGGGGAATATTTGGGCTGGCATTCTAAGAATCTCCGTCTGGTAAACTGCCATATCTCCGGCGAACAACCTCTTTGCTATGCGCACGATCTGATACTGGAAAACTGTACTTTCGACCCTGCTTGTGATCGTGCCTTTGAATATTCTACCTTGAAAGCTGATATAAGCGGTGCAATTACAAACATCAAGAATCCCATGTCCGGCCATATATTGGCAGACTCAATCGGTTCGATTACTATTGATGAGAACATAAAAGCTCCGGCTGACTGTGTGATTGAAGAAAGGAAAGGGTGACATTTATTTTCTCGTGACGAAAGCAAGAGAGGCCGACTCAAAAGAGATTTTGAAGTTGGCCTCTTGCTGTTTCTAAACAA
>CAZSYY010000059.1:0-8260 GCA_964611375.1 uncultured Phocaeicola sp.
AATTTGTAACTTTGTGATAGACAATAACACAAGATTAAAGTGTATAGTTCCGAAACAAAAAACAATGAAAACATTAAGATTTATCGGAATGGCTTTGTTAGCCATAGCATTAAGTTGGAATTTTGCATCCTGTTCTGATGACGATAAAGACGAACTTATTGAGGATGTCCAGGATGGGAATGAAGATGAGAATGGAAATGAGAGTGAGGATGAGAATGAAGATGGACTCATCAAGACAATTCATGTTGAGGAAGCGGGAACTTTAAAGGATTTGATGACTGAAGAAGAACAGTCACAAGTTACGGACCTGACTTTATCCGGATTCCTAAATGCGACAGATATTGGATTTATCAGAGGAATGACTAATTTGGCAAAAGCGGATTTTACAGACGCATATATTGTTGAGGGTGGAGGAACTTATTCTGTTAATTTTTATGATTTTTATATTTACGAGTTTAGTACTTATGACAATATTTTCCCCGAATGGTGTTTCTTTGATTTCGCTTCTTTGCATGAAATTAAATTACCCAATAGCGTCACAGAGATTGGAAGTTATGCTTTTAATAATTGTACAAGCTTGGAAACTGTTGAAATACCAAATAGCGTCATAGTGATTGGAGATTATGCTTTTCAGGGTTGTACAAGCCTGACGACTATTGAAATACCAAATAGCGTCACAGAGATTGAAATCTATGCTTTTAAGGGGTGTACAAGCTTGAAAGAAATACATGTAAAAGGAGCTACCCCTCCTAATGTCTATAGCTCCACTTTCTCAACATATGATTATGCTACATTATACGTTCCTACAGGCAGCAAAGATGTTTATATGGAAGATAGTATATGGGGAATGTTTAGCAATATTATTGAAGAGTAACCTGCTTTATTAATCCAAGAAAAAACAGAGAACTTTCTTTTGTTTTCTATTACTACTGAATTTCAGAACGGCATTCACGCAATATTGGCATGAGTGCCGTTTCTTGTGCTGTCGTGGAAACACGAATATATCCTATGGCTCGTTTCTTCTTTTCCATAATCATTGTATCGGCCAGCAACAGATAGCGGAATTACGACCCTCGTAACCGCACCACAAAGATAAAAATAAAGTCACCAGACTTAAAATAACGGATTTAGAAATTTGCGCAATAAGAATGTTGTTAAATAAAATTTGAACACAATCGAAGAGACTCGCTCCATAGAAGACTCACTGATAATAGTCAGTTTTCTACCCGCCAAACTAAAGTGCATTTAAGGGAGGTTCCTGGCGGATTCGAACCGCCGTACGCGGTTTTGCAGACCGCTGACTAAGCCACTCATCCAAGGAACCGTTTTTCAAACTCCACCAAACTTTTTTCAAATGCGTTGCAAAGGTACAACTATTTTTTAATATTGCAATATTTGCAGTAACTTTTCATCGAATAGAATACACGGTTTTATTATCAGCAGAGTCAACCAGTGAGTGCAACGTTACAAAATAATTCTGGAAACCTGATGAAGGGGATAAAAGATTCCGTTTTTTATCGTATATTTGCGAATGGTATAGTAATAAATACATTATGAGACGATTACGATACATTCTTTTGGCCATGTGGACAGGATTGACACTTATGCCAGCATTTTCTCAAACCCGGAACAAAGCATACGAAGAATATATCCGCAAATACCGTAAGGTAGCAGTCGACGAGATGAAACGATACCATGTGCCTGCCAGCATCACACTGGCACAGGGGCTGATTGAATCAGGTGCTGGAAAGAGCCGCCTTGCGATTAAATCGAACAACCACTTCGGCATCAAGTGCGGAAAGTATTGGGAAGGAAAGACAGTGCGTGCCAATGACGATGCGCCCAACGAGTGTTTCCGTGCCTATCGCCATCCGAAAGACTCCTATCGTGACCATTCAAAATTCCTTCGTGGCGGTTCACGCTATGCCTCTCTGTTCAAGTTGAAGATCACGGATTATAAAGGATGGGCAAAAGGGCTGAAGAAAGCCGGATATGCCACAGACCCAAATTATGCCACACGGCTGATTAACATCATTGAACTGTATGACCTCGACCGCTATGACAGGAAAGGAGGATTGAAATTAGCCGAAAGATTTCCGGATCCACACCAGCCGTATCTGGCCAACGATCTGCTTTACGTGATTGCCCGCGAAGGGGATACATTCAAATCAATAGGAAAAGAATTCGACATTAAAAAGAAAAGAATCCGCACATACAACGAACTTCCTAAAGGTTACAAGTTTCAAGGAGGTGAGATTGTGTATCTTGAGGAAAAAAACAGACACGGGGCCGACGGTTTTGTAAGCTATGTAGTCCGTCCCGGAGATTCAATGTATTCCATCTCGCAAAAGTTCGGTATAAAGCTGAAAAGGCTTTACAGGCTCAACGGATTGGGAGAGGATGACGGAGTACCTCCGGCAGGCACCATAATATGGCTTCAGTGACGCCGGCTCATTCTCTGACTCTCTCCTTGTAATATTCTGCCCTTTCGATGATTTCCTTCACAAAGCGATATGTATCCATTCCTCTCAAGTAACCGTTTCGGCACACCGGATCCTGATAATATTCCTTTTCGCTCTTAAGAAGGATAAAATCAGCCACATTATTATCCCACACGTATCGTTCACGCCCATATTTCTCGGCAAGCGCCATTGCATCGGTCACATGACCTACTCCGGCATTATAGGAAGCCAGAATAAACTTGATCTGTTCCTCCCTATCCCCAATATTCGAGAATATTCTCTGCATGGATGCGATATATTTCACGGCCGCCTTTACACTTTCCTCCGGATCCGTCTCTTTTCCGGGAGGGACTCCCAATGAGTGGGCTGTCGACGGCATCAACTGCATCAGTCCGACGGCACCCGCCCATGATACCACATCAGGATTGAAACTCGACTCCGTATATGCCAGCGAAGCCAACAGACGCCAGTCCCACCCGACTTCATTCGCATATTTGCGGAAAAGGTCATCATAGTAGGATATTCTTCCTTCCTTGACAGAAAGGATAGGGCCATATGAAGGATGTTTGCTCATCTCATAATAACGGCGGACACTCAACATAAACTTGGCAGAATTAATGTTCTCTCTATGCCATTTGTCGGCAGCTTCCGCCAACAACGGAGAAGTCTTCCGCACCGCCCATGACGAACACCGGTCGAAACTGATGGATAATCCGAAGTCAAGATTCGGGTAATAGGTGCGACTGATACGCCCCATTTCGTCTGTGGATACAGTGTAGTCTATTTTACTTTCCGCAACCCACGCAATCAGTTCTTCAAACGTGGCCGTATCTGCAGGAACCTCATGAATGGTGATTCCACCACCCAGTTCATTGTTGAGGCTGACCAACCGGTCGTAAGCAGTTCCCGGAGCAATATAGACATCTTTTCCGATAAGCTGTGTCACGTCATTGAGTGCATCCTTCCCTTTTCGTTGTATGAGTACCTGCCGTATCGTATCTTCTTTTCCACAAAAGATAAGACTGTCCTTCAAACGGTTGGTCATCGTCAAATTATATGCAATAAAGTCTCCTTTTCCTTGAAGCAGACTGTCAACCAGCTCTGTTTCGTCCTTCATAACCTTCACCCTGAGCTTCACGCCCAATAACCTGGCAAATTCACCGGCCAACTCGTACTGAAGGCCCATAGGTTCCTCCCGGTAATTGAAATACGATGTATAACTGTTGAGGGTCAAGGCCACAAGTTCTCCTTTTTCCTTGATCTGCGGCAAGTCGAAGTCATGTTGTTCCTTATTCTCCTGTCGGGAATAGTGACACGAATACAGGCAAAGACACAAAATCAAAGAAAAACATTGCACAACACGGTAATGTCTCATCGTCCCACTATCTTTTCAATGTACAGTTTCATGATTTCTATCGCCTTTTCGTTATGTCCTCCTTGCGGAATAATCAAGTCGGCAATACGTTTTGTGGGTTCGATGAATTCCAGATGCATTGGTCTGAGCACACGCATATAACGTTCCATAACCGCTTCCGCCGTGCGTCCCCGTTCCACCACGTCACGCTGGATTACACGGATGAGACGCTCGTCCGGATCTGCGTCCACAAAAACGCGTAAGTCCATCTGACTGCTGAGAGTCTTGTCGCTAAGAGCCAGAATGCCCTCCACTATCACCACCTTGTGCGGCTCAATGTGGATAGTCTGCGGCTGGCGCGTACATGTCAGATATGAGTAAACCGGCTGTTCGATGGCCTCTCCCCGACGTAACATGGAAATGTGACGCGAAAGTAACTCCCAATCGAAAGCGTCAGGATGATCAAAATTGATGTTTTGCCGCTCTTCCGGCGGCACATGGCTGCTATCCTTGTAATATGAATCAAGTGGAAGCACCACCACCTCGTCCGGCGGCAGACTTTCCACTATACGCCTTACGACAGTTGTCTTTCCGGAGCCTGTCCCTCCCGCAATTCCGATAATAATCATAATATTTGTATATTTGCAATATACAAATATAGTGACAATTTACGGATTACTACAGATTTAATAAAATTATATTCCAATTAAATGACATGGTGTGTATTTACACTACAGAAAACAAAAATATGAAAACACGCCGAAAAATACTGATACAAAGCTATCATTCCCCTTGCGGAGATCTTACGGTCGGTTCGTTTGAAGGCAGGCTATGCCTGTGCAACTGGTCATTGGAAAAACATCCGGGCAGGATAGACAGAAGGCTTCAAAGTCTTCTGAAAGCCGAATACGATGAACGGATGTCGGACACAGTGCGAGAAGCAATAAAGCAACTGGACGAATATTTCGCAGGTAAACGCACGACATTCAACATACCTCTTCTGCCCGTCGGGACGGACTTCCAGAAGTGTGTATGGGATATGCTGCTAAAGATTCCATACGGGCAGACTATTTCATACGGCAAACTGGCGGAGCAGCTTGGCAGGCCGAAAGCCGTACGTGCCGTGTCGAACGCCAACGGTGCAAACGCCATATCCATTTTCATCCCCTGCCACCGTGTGATCGGGAGTGACCGGTCGCTCACCGGTTACGGCGGAGGAACGGAAGCAAAAAAAATTCTGTTAGAGTTAGAAAGCAACCAGCGGCAATAGCATTTCCTTAATGAGCAATCACAATTGCACATATCACGCAAATCATATTCACATTTTCCTTTCCTTTCTTGCAAGTTCAGAATTTTCTTGATAACTTGCCATTGTGTTTTCCCGTATGGACATTTGGAATAATTCATTTTTACGGGAAAAGCATATTTGATTGTTTATAATTAAACCGGCTCTAATTTCTGTGGTATGTTACGTAAAATCAGACTTACACTGGCTATTATCTTTTTCATTGCCGTTACACTTCTGTTTCTTGACTTCACGGGGACAGTTCATGCGTGGATAGGATGGACGGCCAAAATCCAATTTCTCCCGGCTCTGTTGGCATTGAATGCAGGAGTCATTCTATTCCTTATTATATTGACCCTGGCAGTAGGACGAGTGTATTGTTCCGTCATCTGTCCTTTGGGAATATATCAGGATATTGCTGCATGGTTCGGTAAGAAAAAGAAAAAAAACCGCTATACGTATTCGCCTGCCAAATCATGGCTACGCTATGGAGTGCTGGCCGTTTTCTTAATCTCCATGATAGCCGGGATCGGGTCAGTGACTGCACTGCTTGCTCCTTACAGCTCCTATGGACGAATCGCATCCAACCTTTTTGCCCCACTTTACGGGTGGGGAAACAATTTGCTGGCATACTTTGCCGAACGTGCCGACAGCTATGCATTTTACACGACAGAAATATGGATGAAAAGCCTGTCAACCTTCATCATTGCCGTAGCAACATTCATAGTACTGAGCATATTGGCATGGCGTAACGGACGCACCTATTGCAACACTGTCTGCCCGGTAGGTACGGTTTTAGGGTTCTTCGCAAGATTCTCCTTACTGAAACCGGTCATTGACACTGACAGATGTGTCAACTGCAATCAATGTGTACGTAACTGCAAGGCGGCCTGCATCGACATCAAGAACCACAAAATAGATTACAGCCGTTGCGTTACATGCTTTGACTGTATCGGCAAATGCCATAAGAATGCCATACTTTTCAGCCGTCTCGGAAAATGTCTTTCCACGTCCGTAAAGACAAATGCATCAGCAGAAACAGGAAACGGTCGCCGACGTTTCATGACAGCAGTTACTTCCGTGATTGTCACTGCAACACTAAAGGCACAGGAAAAGAAGGTTGACGGCGGTCTGGCCGTTATTGAAGACAAAAAAATCCCCAACCGGAATACACCTGTACTTCCTCCGGGAGCAATAAGCGCACGCCATTTTGCACAACACTGCACGGGGTGCCAGCTCTGCGTATCGGTCTGCCCTAATCAGGTGCTGCGTCCGTCTGCCGACCTGACAAAACTGATGCAGCCGGTCATGTCATACGAAAAAGGATACTGCCGCCCGGAGTGCAAACGCTGTTCAGAAGTATGCCCCACAGGAGCAATAAACCTTACAGATCTGGCCGAAAAATCATCAACCCAGATAGGCCATGCAGTATGGGTAAAAAAGAACTGTGTACCGCTGACCGACGGAGTGAAATGCGGCAACTGTGCACGCCATTGTCCCACAGGAGCAATACTTATGGTGCCATCAGAAGCAGACAACCCGGAATCTCCGGAAATACCGGTCGTAAACACGGAACGGTGTATAGGATGCGGTGCATGTGAGAACCTATGCCCTGCACGTCCTTTCAGTGCCATTTATGTGGAAGGACACGAAGTGCAACACACAATATGATTCAGCGACTATAAAACACGGAACTATGAAAGAGAATGACAAGAACAAGATAACACGGCGTGACTTCTTCAAGCTGGCAGGGACAGCAGGAATCGCTGCCGCAGGACTTTCAGCCTGCATCGGAAAAGGAAATACATCGTCCAATGCCCCAACCGAAACTCCCAACGGAGAGATGACATACCGCACCAATCCCACGACGGGAGACAAAGTCTCTCTTCTTGGATTCGGGATGATGCGTCTTCCGTCAGTGGGCGGGCGGAGCGCACGCGAGGGCAACGAGGAAATAGATCAGGAAATGGTAAACGAAATGGTGGATTATGCCATGGCCCACGGAGTGAACTATTTCGACACCTCACCTGCATATTGTCGGGGTAAATCAGAACGTTCTACAGGTATTGCGCTGAGCAGACATCCGCGGAACAGTTATTTCATAGCCACCAAACTCTCAAACTTCGCACCTTCCTCATGGAAAAGAGAAGAATCCATCGCCATGTACCATAATTCCATGAAAGAATTGCAGACTGAATACATCGACTACCTTCTGCTTCACGGAATAGGAATGGGTAACGGTATGGAGGAATTCGAAGCACGGTATATAGACAACGGCGTACTCGACTTTCTCATGAAAGAACGTGAAGCGGGGCGTATACGTAATCTCGGGTTCTCATATCACGGAGATATCAAGGTATTCGATCATCTGCTGGCCAATCATGACAAATATAAATGGGATTTTGTACAAATCCAGCTGAATTATCTCGACTGGAAATACGCAAAGGCAATCAATCCGAGAAACACTGATGCGGAATATCTATACAACGAGCTTGCCAAACGTAATATTCCGGCGATCATCATGGAGCCTCTTCTCGGAGGACGGCTTTCAAATGTTCCCGATAATGTGGTGGCCCGTCTGAAACAGCGCGAACCGGAACAAAGCGTGGCTTCATGGGCATTCCGCTTTGCCGGAAGTTTTCCACACGTACTGACTGTTTTGAGCGGGATGACACGAATGGAACATCTTGAAGACAATCTGCGCACCTATTCTCCGCTGAAACCAATCACCGATGAAGAATTCCAGTTTTTACAGGATACCGCCACCCTAATGATGCAATTCAACACGATACCTTGCAACGATTGCAAATATTGTATGCCATGTCCCTACGGACTGGACATCCCGGCCATTCTCCTGCACTATAACAAATGCCTCAACGAAGGAAACATACCAACAAGCTCACAGGACAAGAACTATCGGGAGGCGCGGCGTGCCTATCTTATAGGCTACGACCGGAGCGTGCCGAAACTCCGTCAGGCAAACCATTGCATCGGATGCAACCAATGTAATCCGCATTGTCCACAGCGCATTGACATTCCGAAAGAAATGCATAGGATAGACGAATATGTGGAAAGGTTGAAACAGGGGACACTATAAATTATCAGAGAGGGTGACCCAAAAGTCAGTAACGACTAACGGGTCGCCCTTTTTCATTGTCT
>CAZSYY010000060.1:0-8169 GCA_964611375.1 uncultured Phocaeicola sp.
ATGACCGGGCTATACTTTTTTGTGTCTGACGAGTTTTATCGGACAGCAATGATTTATTTTTTTCAGCCGGATATGGTGCTCTGAACTCAAAATGCTGCATTCCGTTTTCAAAGCAGGCTTGCAATTTTCCGCCTACAGACTTTGCACGTTCGTGTAAAGTGTCCAGTCCTATTCCTCCTGCAGTTCCGTCAATATCGATAGCCGTACGGCCGCTGCCTTCAATGCATAGCACGACTTCTTGCACATGCAATGACAGTTTCACTTCCACCTTGGAAACCTCAGCATGTTGCACCACATTTGACAGTAGCTCCTGGAGAGCGCGATAGACCTCATAGGATACCTGTTCGGGCACCATGTTCCATGAAAGGCCGTTGTTTTCTTCATTGAACGAAAGAGTCATCGAAGCTGGTACCGACAGCAATTCCACATATGATTTAACGCTTTCCGCCAGTGTGACGTGGCTGAACTTCGGTGGCATAAGTTCATGCGAGATATTGCGCACATCCTGCCGCACTTGTTCGACCAATGCAAGCAGGCGGTCGCGTGACTCGACATCATCGGTCATGCAATTCACCTGCATGCCTATGCCAAGCAGGTCGTTGCATACCCCGTCGTGCAGGTCTTTTGCAAGTCGGGTACGTTCGCGTTCCAGACCGGAGATGTAGCTTTGTGCAAGTTTCAGTTCGGTTTCTTTCCTGATTCGTCGACGACGTACGATAAACCATATTCCCATCAATACAAGTACAAACATGGTTATTATTGCAGTTATGCCATATTGCATGGCATGCGTTTTCTGAAGCAGATGAGCCTCACCGAGACGTGCTATCTCCAAAGCCTGCTCCTGACTTTTGTATTTGGCACTCAACTCGGAAAGTTCGGTCTCGATGGATTCGGCATGGAGACTGTCGGCCATCTGATAGGCTTTTTCATAACACTCTACAGCATGAACGTAGTCAGACAGTCCGGTATGATTGCGTGCCATGTGCAGATAAAGGCGGTCGACTGGCACTTGGGAGTTTTCCTTCCCTATGGCGAGCAGCCGTTGTTGTATCGCCAGGCTTTCGGCATACTGTCCCATCTCGGTCAGCATCTGGTACAGGAATTCCTGATACCCCAAGGCTTCAGTGGATTGTTCCGGCAACATGGCAAGCCATGTCTCTGCTTCTTTCATATAATACCGAATGGAATCTGTACGGTTTGCCTGCCTGAATGTGTTCAGCAGATACGTGACAGCCTTCAGTGCAAGGCGTGGCTTGTTCTGGGCGCATGCCTGGTCTAATACAGAATGTATCATTCTGGCAGCCTCGTCATGCTTGCCCTGCAAGGAAAGGATGCTGCCTATGGTGGAACCGGCATAAAACTTCATGTCCCAATCGTTGCAGCGGGGTACTTCCGCCATGGCGCTGCGGGCATAGGTTTCAGCTTCATCCAGACGGCGTATGTTGGCGTAAAGAATGGCAATGTTTGTAAGCAGGTAAACTTCTTCTGACGGGGCGTCTTGTCCGTGAAGCAGACCGAGTGCCTGTTTATAATAATAAAGGGCTGAATCCGGCAGTTCGCAGCGTCTGAAGACTACGCCGATCGACGCAAGCGCGGAAGCCCTGAACGAAGCATCGTAGCCCAGTCGCACGGCTTCATCGTCAGCCTGCCGGAACAGACGTATTGCGGCCTGCATGTCGCCGTCGGCGTGGTATGTCTCAGCCAGATTATTCAGCAGCATCAGATATGGTTCGGCCACATCACGGCGGGCATATTCAAGTCCTTTGAGACAATAGTAACGGGCGGAGTCGGAATTGCGATAGGCATAGTACTCTCCAAGCCGGTAACAGGCGAAGGCCAGACTGTCGGCATCACGCTTTTGTATGGCGTGTTGCAATGCCTTGCGACAACTTTCGAGTGAAATTTCTTCCTCAGAATGTACTGGCAACATCCAGCATAACAGACAGAAAAGCAGACAGACGTTTTTCATAGCTATGAGTTATTTTTATATTTCCGGGCAAATATATGAAAAATGGATTGCAGAACAAAGCGTAAGGTGAATATGTGTGTTTCCGGAATTATGTGTATCTTTATCCCGGATAAAATGATGAAATGATGAAAAGAAAGCTGGTTTTTGCAACAAACAATGCGCACAAGCTGGACGAAGTGCGCCGTATGCTTGGCGATAGGGTAGAGGTGATGAGTCTGGAGGACATAGGCTGTCATGCAGATATTCCCGAAACGGCTGACACGCTGGAAGGTAATGCAAGGCAAAAGGCTGAATACATTTACCGGAATTACGGGACGGATTGTTTTGCCGATGATACAGGTCTGGAAGTGGAAGCGTTGGACGGTGCTCCAGGAGTACGTTCAGCCCGCTATGCAGGAGGAAACGGACATGATTCGGAAGCGAATATGAAAAAATTGCTTGCCGAAATGCATGACAAATCAAACCGTAAGGCACGTTTCCGTACTGTTATATGTCTTATTGAAAAAGGAGAGGAACATTTGTTTGAAGGTATTGTAGAGGGGAAAATCATCGAAAAAAAACGCGGATGTTCCGGATTTGGCTATGATCCGGTATTCGTTCCTGACGGTTATGGCGAAACTTTCGCCGAGATGGGCAGCGAAGAAAAAAACCGCATAAGCCATCGTGCTCATGCGGTGTGCAGACTTTGTGAATATCTGTTGGGATGAAAGCCTTTGCTATACATTGAAGCGGAAGTGCATGATGTCGCCGTCCTGCACCACGTAGTCTTTCCCTTCCACATTCAGTTTACCGGCTTCGCGCACGGCAGCTTCCGAACCGTATTTGATATAGTCTTCGTATTTGATAACTTCGGCACGGATGAAACCTTTCTCGAAATCGGTGTGGATGACTCCGGCACATTGCGGAGCTTTCCATCCTTTGTGGTATGTCCATGCCTTTACTTCCATTTCGCCTGCGGTAATGAATGTTTCGAGGTTAAGCAGTTTGTATGCCGACTTGATAAGCCTGTTTACGCCTGATTCCTCCAGTCCCACTTCCTGAAGAAACATCTGCCGGTCTTCGTAGGTCTCCAGTTCGGCTATGTCGGCTTCAGTTTTGGCGGCTACAATGAGTATTTCCGCATTTTCGTCTTTTACGGCCTCGCGTACCTGCTCCACATACATGTTTCCTGTCACGGCACTTGCTTCGTCCACGTTGCATACATACATTACCGGCTTTGATGTCAGAAGAAAGAGGTCGTGGGCTAACCTTTGTTCGTCTTTTGATTCAAATTGCACTGTACGTGCCGATTTACCCTGCTCCAATGCCTCTTTGTAGCGTATCAGTATTTCATATACTTGTTTGGCCGTCTTGTCTCCTCCGGTCTGTGCCTGTTTCTGTACTTTCTGAATGCGGCTTTCGATGGTTTCAAGGTCTTTCAGCTGAAGTTCCGTATCGATGATTTCCTTGTCGCGTACAGGGTTTACCGTACCGTCCACGTGCGTCACGTTTTCGTCATCGAAGCAGCGCAGTACGTGGATTATTGCATCCGTTTCACGGATATTGGCAAGAAACTTGTTGCCAAGACCTTCACCTTTGCTGGCTCCTTTCACCAGTCCGGCTATATCTACTATTTCTACTGTCGTAGGTACTATTCTGCCGGGATGCACCAGTTCCGCCAACTTGTTCAGACGGTCGTCTGGTACGGTGATAACTCCTACATTGGGTTCGATGGTGCAGAAAGGAAAGTTGGCTGCCTGAGCCTTCGCGTTCGACAGGCAGTTGAAAAGAGTGGATTTGCCTACGTTAGGCAAACCTACAATGCCACATTGTAAAGCCATAGGTTATATATTGTTTTATTTTTTTGTCCGTATGATAAAAACACGCCAAAGGTACTCAAATTTTATCATATTCGGCAGATGTGCCGGCATGATTATTGAAAAAATGCCGTTATCGAAGTGTGCCGGCGCTTTGTTCGAAATCCCCTGAAACTTTGATACGAATGTGCTGGGGTTTTGTATTGTATGAAATATTGTCACATTTCGTTTTTTTGCATTTATATTTATATTTTTGCTGTCTGTTAGAAAAAACGATGGAAAATGAAAAAAGTATTTCTTTTAAGTATGCTGTTCTGTGCCGTTGCTGTGGGAACATCAGCACAGATAAAGGATTTCAGTTATAAATTTTATGGTCAGATCCGTACCGACTTGTTTTATAACAGCCGTTCCAATTCGGAAACTGTTGATGGATTGTTTTACATGTATCCGAATGATGTGGATCCGGATGCAGACGGAAAAGATCTGAACGCCAAGCCTGACGGAAATTTTTACACGCTTTATTCCCGTATTGGACTGGATGTCACGGGGCCGATGTTTGGAAAGGCCAAAACGTCTGCCAAGTTAGAGGTTGACTTCCGCGGGTCGGGTACAACATATTCGGTCGTACGTATCCGTCATGCCTACTTCAACCTTGACTGGGGAAAATCAGCTCTTCGCGTAGGACAGTATTGGCATCCTCTTTACGGTGATGTTTCTCCAGATATCCTTAATCTGAATATGGGTGCCCCTTACCAGCCTTTCAGCCGTGCACCTCAGGTACGCTATCGCTTTACGACAAATCATTATGTGCTTACCGCTGCAGCAGTCTGGCAGTCGCAATACCTGTCTGTGGGACCGGCATCGAACAAAATAGGGGAGACCGGTACGGCAAAAAGCCAGAATTTCATCAAGAACAGTTGTGTGCCCGAATTTTATCTGGGTATGGATTATAAGAATCCTGAAGTGTTGGTGGGAGCCGGCGTTCATGTATCGTCTGTGACGCCGCGCGTAGAGTCAGAGTATGGTAGTGATGTATATAAGGTAAGCGAACGTGTTACCGGAGTATCCGGAGAGGCACATCTGAAATACACGCACAATCTTTTGACGATAGCGGCAAAAAGTGTGCTTAGTACCAATCTGACACAGACCAGTACCATAGGCGGATATGGTGTTGCTTCTGTCGATTCACGTACGGGTGAGCAGGAATATTCTCCTCTCCGCATATCACATACATGGGTTAACATGATGTATGGCAAGACATTTCGCGGAGGAATTTTTGCAGGATACCTGAAAAACTTAGGCGCATCGAAAGAAGTGACCAATCTGATAGGTACAGGTACCGACATTGACCAACTGAATACTTTGGGAGCCGAGTTTACATACAACCGTCCTCATTGGAAATTTGGAATGGAATATACATGGACCGGAGCATGGTATGGTGAAAATGACAGCAAGGGAAAAGTGACAGACACGCATCTTGTGAAAAACAACCGTATCGTATTCACTGCCTTGTTCCAGTTTTGAACGTCAGTGTGAAAAAAAGAAAATCCCCAGTCGTTTGCGGCTGGGGATTTTTCGTATCTGTGTGTAATTTACGCGTTGACGCGTTTTTCACGGATTCTCGCCTTTTTGCCTGTAAGTTTGCGCAGATAATACAGTTTGGCACGGCGTACTTTTCCGATCTTGTTTACAGTGATACTGTCGATAGCCGGAGATTCCAGCGGGAAAATACGTTCAACACCAACAGTTCCTGACATTTTACGCACTGTAAAGCGTTTCTTCTCACCATGTCCGCAGATCTTGATAACAACTCCACGATACATCTGGATACGTTCCTTGTTACCTTCAGTAATACGGTATGCTACTGTAACCGTATCTCCGGCCTTAAATGAAGGATGCTGTTTGCCGGTAGCGAATGCTTCTTCCGCAATTTTAATTAAATCCATTTTCTTTCTAAATAAATTGTTTGGTTATTATTATGCAACATACCAAGTAACTCTTCTTGACAGCGGTTACACGAAAGCGGTGCAAAATAAGTGATTTTTTGTGATATGACCAAAGTCTCAGGTGATTTTTCTTTTGTGTAATAGGATTTTAGACGGTATATTGGATGCCTGTGAGTTAAAATGCTTCAATGTCTTGTATATTTATATTGAGAAAAAAGCGGTTATTCTCTACACATGGTTTATCTTTGCGCTTCAATCTGCATGAATAATGATACGCTTTCTTGTCACCTTATTGTTTTCTGTCACCATTCCAGTGATGCTTTATCCGCAGGGCAAGTATGAGATCCGTGCGGTGTGGCTTACTACTTTGGGAGGAATGGACTGGCCTGTAAGGAAGGCTGTATCGGAAGCGGGGATAGCGGCACAGAAAAAAGAACTTGCAGATCAGCTGGATGTGCTGAAATCTGCAAATTTCAACACTGTTATCTTTCAGGTACGTCAGAGAGGGAGCGTAATATATCCTTCTTCAATAGAACCGTTTTCTGAGTGTCTGACCGGACATGCCGAACGGGATCCGAAATACGACCCGCTCAAATTTGCAATAGAAGAATGTCATAAAAGAGGGCTTGAGTTTCATGCGTGGATTGTATGCATTCCGATAGGCAACAAAAGGCAGGTGGATATGCAAAAGAGCAGATGTGTCGTCAAAAAGCACCCGGAACTGTGCAAGTTGTTCAACGGTACGTATTATCTTGATCCCGGAAATCCCGGAACGGCAGACTATCTGTGTCGCATGGTCAGAGAAATTGTTTCAAATTATGATGTTGACGGGATTCATCTCGACTATATCCGTTATCCGGAACAGGGAAAGAATTTTCCTGACAGGGACACGTATCGCAGATATGGAAACAGACAGGAAATAGGCCAGTGGCGGCGGGATAACATTACACGGATTGTACGTAGCATTTATGCTGAAGTAAAGTCGCTGAAGCCATGGGTGAAGGTGAGCAGTTCTCCCATAGGAAAATACAATGACACGGACAGGTATTCATCTTACGGATGGAATGCTTATGAGGCTGTATATCAGGATGCACAGAAATGGCTGGAAGAGGGCATCAATGATATGATATTTCCCATGATGTATTATAAGAAAAACCAGTTCTATCCGTTTGCGCTCGATTGGCAGGAGAACAAGGGCGACAGATGGGTTGTCCCGGGCCTGGGTATTTATTTTCTTGACCCGGAAATAGGTGACTGGACGATGGACGAGGTTATACGGCAGATCTACTTCACGCGGGGAATAGGACTCGACGGGCAGGCATACTTCAGAAACAGGTTCCTTATGGACAACACTAAAGGTTTGCTTGACGAATTGAAATCACGTTTTTATGCTCTTCCTTCTGTGGTTCCTCCAATGACATGGACAGACAGTACAGCACCGTCTACGCCATCGCCAGCAGGGATTGATTATGACGGAAAAAGTATCTGCCTGAAATGGGATCCGGCAGAAGATAATGAAGGAAGCAGTGTCTACTACAGAATATATGCTTCAAACATTTATCCGGTTGATATTGAACAGCCGCAAAATATGATTGTTACACGTACCGACAAATGTCAGTACACTTATACTCCGGAATATCCATGGAATCAGCGGACTTATTGGGCTGTTACAGCCGTCGACCGCTTCGGTAACGAAAGCTTGCCTTCTTCCTTCAACCGGAAAGGAGAGAATGAACTGAACATATACGGGGAAGATATACCGGAAATACCGGAAGGATGTACATTGATAGTGACCGATGTGACAGGGACGGAAATCTTGCGTACACAAAATCCCCGTATTGACTTGTGTCGCATTTCGTGTACCGGTATATTCAAACTGAACATACTTTCCACTGACGGTACTGTCATCCCGCTCGGAATGATTGTGAGATAATGTCTTGATGGTAAGAACTTTTTGTTTTTTTTGTATAAATCTCAAGAAGATATCCTGATTGATTTTGATAATTTAAAACTTATTTGTAAGTTTGTGAATAAACAATAGATATTCCTTTATTGTTTACAGAAAAGGAATTTCCATTAGAAGGGAAGTTGTTCCTGTCCTTTTCTGAAAAATCAAAGAAACCAGGTTTTGCGGGAACAGGCCTGAAACTAAAAATCTTGAGCTATGAAAAAGTTATTTCTGACACTCGCTTTATGCATGATTGCCATTACGGGTTTCTCTCAAATTCTTTCTGATATCAGATGGGATGTAAAGTTTGGAATGAATATCAGTAATCAGACAAAACTGGATGATTCAAAGGCGCTGGTCGGTATTACAATGGGTGTAGGAGCCGACTATTCGTTTACTGAAAATTGGGCTTTCCAGCCGGGACTGATGTTGACTACCAAGGGATTTAAGTATAACATATACGTGAGTTCGGGATAAACAAATAACAGAAAAGAATAGGTAATCACAGAA
>CAZSYY010000061.1:0-8128 GCA_964611375.1 uncultured Phocaeicola sp.
AAAAATTAGGCGCCTTTGGTGAAAACAGTGTCTTCCGCCGCCATATCACATCCCGAATGAAGGGGTGAGCTGATAAGACCAGGCAATTTTCGAGGCCGGTATGGAGGGAATAGTTACCAATCTATCAACGCTTTAAGTTTCTCGATTATACGCTCGGCTCTTCTTGGTATTGCTTTTTCGCAGAAAGAGCAAAATACATCAAAAGCCTTGAAATATTCATCGCGTTTAAGCCATTTCTTTGAACACCATACAAACATGAAGAGCTCTTTCGGTTTACTTTCGCTGTCGACATAATCCTCCAACATCAGATTCTTTATCAATTTCCTGAATCCCTCTTCTCCTTGGTAGTCAACCATTAACTTTCTGTTTTTATAGAGTATGCCCTGAAGAGCCCTGTCAAATCCTTCTTGACCGGTAAATACATTGTAAAGTCCTTGCAGAAACTTATCCATATAATCACGGTATTTTGGGCCTGATCTAAGCACGTCAAACGTATCCTTGTTGGGGAGCACCCATATATTTCCAATGGAATATTCAAGCTGTTCAACGTACATGGCCCTTTGGGTTTGTTCTGCTGTAGGGTAGAACTTTTCCAAACCTTTGAAATATTCACCCAAAATATTGGAGCCAAGCAGCTTAAAAGATCGATTCATCGTATCGCACCAATACGTATAATTCTCCAGGTTCTCTACATTCAAGCCCGGCCACACATCGGAGAAGACAACAGACATAATGGCTTTCACTATATTGAATCTTGGAATATCCATACCCCCGTATTTGCTGTCATCTCGTAAGCTTGACAAATTATATTCACGCAATTTGTCAATGTCGCCGTCAAGTTTTTCGCTTATAAATTCTTTTATGAGCCGTAAGGCATATACGTTTGAAGTTTTTTCTTCTTTCTCTTTTGCCTCTTCGGCTTGTTTCCTTTCCCTGCGTTCAAATTCGGACTCCTTGTCTTCCGGAGTTTTATAATGGAGACAGCTTCCTTTGATATAATTCTCACGAAATTCATCTTTCGTAAGTTTCCCGCAAGCTTCTCCTTTTCCTATGATAGTATCAGCGAAGATACATCCGTCACATACCCTTCCTTCTATTCCTTCCCATGGAAAATTATCATCCACTTCGGTTTTGAACTCAATGTCAGCATCTTCCGCAAGAAGGTGGATGAATTTACTGAAAGCGGCGGCCTGTTCGTCTTCCGGTTCGGGTTCGGCATCCAAAGGGAAAAATTCCAATCTTACGCTCATTCCGATTGGTTGTTCCATACGGTTACACCATTTTTCATCAAATGAACGCTCGTGAAACTCCATTTGAAGTTTTTGATCAAGACTTTCCCGTGCCATACTGACAAGGGATATGTTTCCGGATGCTTCGTTCAGGAACTGAAACGCAATAGACCATTTGAGAAATTTGGCGGCAGACATTGGAATATGAAGAAGAAAGACCTGTGTGCACAGTTCAGTTTCATAGACATCCATTACCTTGAAATAACTGTTGTAGTGAAATACCGCCTGGTTCCACTTGACAATATCCGGGTTCTCCTTTGTAAGTGATTCAACTTCATACAGTCTTGCCGCATGTGCAGATGCAATGAGGAATCGTGTACGGTGAGCCGGTCTTGACAACTTGGTAGTAGCATCCACATAAAAGCCGGCCCTTATAGTGTCGCCGACATGATATAAATCTGCAGCATCTATCGGAGCATTCGTGTCCCGATAAAAGAATTGAAGTCCCGGCAATACCCAGTTTGCAAGGCTTTCAAAGAAAGACTTTTCGTCTATCTTCAACTTCTTGGGTAAATGACTGCCTTGAGGGTCATAAACTCCGCCATACAATGTAAGAAAATAGGGTTTGGTCCCCAATTCCGCATACAAGACCCACTTGTCCTCCAACCAATTAAGACGGTCAAAAATCATAGGGAAAATGATGTTACCATTGACATGAGCCAGCCCGTGAATATATCTTGTCTTAGGATTTGTCCTGGATTTTCTGATAGTATTGCTGAATATGAACAGGCCGTTACTGACATCATAGGCATCGTTGACCCAATCATTCAGGACTAAAGAACCATCCGGACGCATGATGTTCTTTTTGGAACCTTTCTCGGCTCTATAGTAGCCTTCTCCACATTCTTCGATGAAAGTATACTCAAAATTGCTGATGTGCCGGCCGTTCTCATCAATAAGACCCCATTTCCCTTTTTGAAAAGCTCTTGCTACACCATTATGGAAGTTCCCGATGCTTCGGTATTCCATGCTTGCAGGGATGAGAATCTGATTGTCCCTGTTTATGATTGTTGCATAATAATTGTCCGAATATTCATAGGATACTAAATAATGTCCTTCACCCATGTGCTGGATATACTTGTATTTGAAGTCCATAACAACGCCACCATGAATATCGATAATGCCGCATTTGCCGTTAATTGCAGCCGTGACTTCTCCGTCGTGGATTTCAGAAATGTAATTATATCCCAAATCTCCCGGACAGACTACTTCGCCTTTGTTGTCAAGGATGGCATAGGTCATTCTGGTATCAGCATATTCGACAATAGATCTTCCGTCATTGGGCTTTACCCGGATGCCGGCTTTGAAGTAATGCTCTCCGATATATACTATCCGGTTATATATAAAAGGACATAAAGGTTCACCGTTCAAATCTGCCAACGCCCATTTGCCGTCACGGCATACGATAATGGCAGCCACGGTTTCATATTCAAAAATGTCCGTATAGCGCAGACTGGTCGGTATAATTATTTTGCCGTCATAATCTTTTATGCCGACGTAACCATTCCCATAATATTTTACTCTTCCGTTATATGTCTGTTTTTCGCTGCTCATACCGTTGCTTTTTTCATCTGACGTTCCATCCAACCTTCATCTATGTTTTCACAAGCCTCAACTTTCATTCGCGGGTCCAGTTCGCAGGCCAAACAATGTTCATAGTAGGTGGCCATTGGCGGCTCCCACACCCTTGTTTCATCATTCTCGTCCTTAAACCAGAAGACTATTTTTCCTTCATCAGCCGTATTTTCATCTGCGGCATTGACCTCACCGAAGAATACCTCTGTTCCCCTTTCTGACAATTCGGGATGCAGAACATGCGTAAGTATATATTTCATACGCTCTACAGCGATATCGTTCAGCCCTTTCTCCAAAATCAGTATCTTTTCTTTAAATCTCCAAAGCCCGATTACATAGCGGGAGATATAGTTTTCCGGAAGTGGGGGAATGTCAGCGGGCTCATAATCATAGTCGTCCGGTGCGAAGAAATCAAAGAGTATCATAAAATGATGAGTCATGTCATGATATAGCATGCCGTATGGAACTGCTGTTATCTCTCCACAATTTGGACAATGGTACAGGAACAGTTCATCGTTGAAAATCTTTTCCCTAAGTTTCGGGTCAATATCAACATTCACTGTATCCCAAGTATCCATTTTGCCTTCAGCCCGGCAATTTGGACAGATTATGGTTTCTGTTCTAAACTCTGACATGTAATTACCGATTTCTATTTGATGACCTTCTCTTCTCTAAAAGTCTTTACAGAATTCCTGTTTTGATTAATAGTTTCTGCTCCTGCTTGCTTAAGTGGTGAGACAAATATATGTTATATTTTCATTTTTTGGTGAAAACAGTGTCTTCCGCCGTCATATCACATCCCGCCTGAAGGGGTGACCCGAAAGCGGTTTCAAATACCCAAATAATGTCAAATCGCCCTCTGGTTAATCTTGGGGGCGGTTTGCAGTCAAGTAGCAGGATATCAGGCAAAAAAACAAAAAAATAATTGGTTAATAGATAAAATTTTGTAAATTCGCGCCGCTTTAAAAGTTCTTTCTAAAAGATAACCGTTGTGATCCTGCTTGGAACATTTTGTGAAGCCGGTTTCCGGGAAGCAGGATTATGGGAGTTTTTGGGGAAGAATGGGCGAACTTTAAGACTTTGAACTTGTAACTGCTTGTAGTATAAATATTTAATACTGCTTACAGGACTAGAAGGTGTTTGCATCATCGAAATATGGACGATTTGAATAACCCTCCTTCTGATAACAGTCAGGAGAAGCCACGGTGGTTTGTCTTGCGTGACCTCAAGAGGGTCAATGCCAAACTTCCAGCTTACCAAATGCTCAAAGATTTGGGAATGAAAGTTTTCACCCCAATGACCTGGAAGTTGGTAGTACGTCATGGCAAACGCGTTCCTCAAAAAACGCCTTTCATGCAGGATTTGCTGTTCGTGCATGAGTCATACAAAACTCTCACCCCCATTATAGAAAGCACAAGCACGCTGCAGTACCGTTTTCTGAAAGACGGGAACCGGACGCCCATGACCGTGAGAGATTCAGAAATGGAGCACTTCATTACTGCAGTGGAAGCAACGGATCATCCCTGTTTTTATGCCCCTCAGGACATAAAACCGAGCATGATAGGCAAATATATACGCATCGTAGGTGGTGTGCTGGACGGGTTCGAAGGCCGATTGCAGAAACTGCGGGGGTCACGTGTGAAGCATCTGTTTGTGGAACTGCCCGGTATGCTGACAGTGTCGGTGGAGGTACAGCCTGAATTTATCCAAATCGTAAAATAATAGTTTCAAAATCCCAAGCCGGTATAATCGCGGGGAGGGGGTGATCCACAAATACTTGTGGTCTCCTCCCCCCCCCGAATTTTTTTGAAAGACAAGACCCTTCTTGACCCCTGCGGGTTATGTTCCGAAAAAGTGTGTCTGAGATAAGGGAAACAGCTGGCGATTCTTTAGATTTGCAAAAACTCAAAGGAGCAGACCTTATGAGAGAAAAATTTGAAACGCTCAATTAAGAAGAATTATGGTCATCGCAGTGGATTTTGACGGAACAATCGTGGAACATCGTTATCCGGCCATAGGGAAAGAGGTTCCCTTTGCCATCGCCACATTGAAAAAGTTACAGGCGGAAGGAAATCTTCTGATTTTGTGGACGGTTCGCGAGGATGAACTCCTGGATGAGGCTGTTGAGTTCTGCCGGAAACGCGGGTTGGAGTTTTATGCAGTCAACGCCAACCATCCGGACGAGCAGCCGAAGCCCGATATGTCCGCCCCATGCAGGAAAGTGCGTGCGGATATGTACATAGACGACCGCAATATAGGCAAACTTCCCGATTGGGGTGCGATTTACGAGATGGCACACAAGCACTGGAGCTATGAGCGGTATTTGCAAGAGATGCAGTGCTATGACGAGCCGGAAAAGACAGGCTTTTGGCAGCGCTTGTTTAATAGATAACTCCCATGGAAACCGCAATAAACACAAGTGACTATAAAACTGCCGAGGCTTTTTGGACATTGCTGAAGCCTTTGAAGCGGGAAATCCGCCAGCTATTGGCAGAGAGGCTGAAAGAATCCCTGAAAGAACAAGAAGAACCGCTTGCAGAAATCAGCATGTCTGAAGCGGAACAGTTTGTAAAGACATTGTCCGTACACGGGAAAATGAAGGTTCCTGCAGATGAGAAAGGAATCGATGCTTTCCAGGAATAATGACCAATACTTCGGAAAATAACAAACGCATTGCCAGGAACACGCTGATGCTGTATGTGCGGATGCTGTTCACGATGGCGGTCAGCCTCTATACTTCGCGTGTGGTGCTGAATGCCTTGGGTGTGGAGGATTATGGCATTTACAATGTCGTGGGGGGAATTGTGGCGATGTTTGGTTTCATCAACGGTTCGATGTCATCCGCCACGCAGAGATATATCACATTTGCGTTGGGTAAGGGCGACTTGGAGAACCTGCGCAAAGTTTTCAGCACGGCATTGCAAATACACGTCCTCATTGCTGTCATAATTGTGGCTTTGGGCGAGACCGTCGGGCTGTGGTTCATGTACGAGAAAATGCAGATACCTGCAGAACGTATGGACGCGGCTTTTTGGGTGCTGCAGTGCTCGATTGTCTCTACTGCGGTGATGATAGTCAGTGTGCCTTATAATGCGGACATTATAGCCCATGAAAAGATGTCGGCGTTCGCTTACATCTCCATATTGGAGGTCGTGCTGAAACTTGCCGTGGTTTACGTCCTTCTTGTTTTCTCTTATGACAAGCTGGTATTATACGCTGTTTTGATATTGGCTGTGCAACTGCTCATCCGCTTCTGTTACAGCCGTTATTGTAACAGGCATTTTGAAGAGTCGAAGTACCGGCACATATGGGATAAGCCCCTGTTCAAGGAGATGACGAGGTTTGCCGGATGGAGCATGTTCGGCAACCTGTCCGCTGTCCTTTACGGGTCGGGATTGGACATGTTGCTCAACGTGTTCTTCGGTCCGGTGGTGAATGCCGCCCGTGCCATAGCCGTGCAGGTTCAGAACGCCATCCAGCAGTTCGTGACGAATTTCCAGATGGCCCTCAATCCGCAGATAACCAAGACATACGCCAAGGGCGAGATGGAAGAGATGCACAAACTGATGTTCCGCAGTGCACGGTTTTCGTTCTACCTGCTGTTCCTCCTGTCGCTGCCTGTGTTGTTTGAGACAGACTTCATTCTGAGTGTTTGGCTTAAGACCGTTCCTGAAAATACAGTCATATTCCTGCGCATAATGATATGCACCTCTTTAATTTATGCGATGGCGAATCCTTTGATTATAGCCAACCAGGCCACGGGGAAAGTCAGGAAATACCAGGCCATTTGTGGTTCTATACTCTTGCTGATACTTCCGGTTTCGTATGTTTGCCTGAAACTCGGCTTGCCTGCTTACTCTGTGTTTATTGTGCATTTCTGTATGGAGGCGGTAGCGCAGCTTGCACGAATGATTATACTCCGTCCGCTTATCGGCATACGCATATTTGATTACGTGAAAAATATTTACCTGAGGGTGGCTGCTGTCGTTGCATTGTCAGTCGTCTTACCTTTCATCGTATATGAGAGTATGGAAGACACGGTGCTTCGTTTCTTTACCGTGTGCGTTGTATGTGTGCTGTCTGTCGGCACGGTGGCTTATGCAGTAGGATTGTCAAGGAATGAACGGGCTTTTGTAAGGGGCAAGGCGGTGGCTGTTGCCAATAAGATTTTCTGCAGATGATAAATATCACCGACAGACACGACTGCTGTGGCTGCGCCGCCTGTACGCAGAGTTGCCCCAAGCACTGCATCTCGCTTAAAGAGGACGGGGAGGGGTTTCTCTATCCTGAAGTGGACGCGGCCTCCTGCACAAATTGCGGACTGTGCGAGAGGGTATGCCCGTGGCTTAACAGTCCCGACAGGCTTCAAGCGAAGGAAGTGCTCGCAGTGAAGAACCGCAACGACGAGGAGCGCATGGCAAGTTCTTCCGGCGGTGTATTCATAGCATTGGCCAAGAAAACAATAGAAAGAGGCGGCGTAGTGTTCGGAGCTGTATTTGACGAGAACTGGGAGGTAAAGCACACTTACGCTGAAACACTTGATGAGGTCAAGCCGATGATGGGCAGCAAGTACATGCAGAGCCGCATCGGGGATTCGTTTCGCAATGCAGAAAAGTTCTTGAAAGACGGTCGGGAGGTGCTGTTTACCGGTATGCCTTGTCAAATTGCAGGGCTGCATGCTTACTTGAGGAAAGAATACCGGAACCTGCTTACTGTGGATCTTCTGTGTCACGGGGTGCCGAGTCCTGGCGTGTGGCGAAGATATTTGGACGAGACATTCTTCCGTTCAGCCCGCAGAGCAGCGAATAGGAAAAATACAGTTTTGTCTTCTCTAAATGCGGTGCCTGTCCTGACAGACATAGAATTTAGAGACAAAAAATTACACGGCTGGAAAAATTACAGTTTTGTTGTCCGGGGAATAGGGGCCCGAAGGGACAACGACCGGATGTCGCTAAATTCCCCAAGGAGGTTAAGAGGGATTAAGTTTTTTGAAGAAAAACGTTTGGGGAGTTCCCTCCCCCGCCCGAAGGCCCCCGCATCGGGTAGGTGCGAAATAAGAGGGGTTAAGTCTTTCGAAGAAAAACGTTTGCTGTCCGATATATACAAGGATAACCCTTTCATGAGGGGTTTTCTTGCGGATGTCTACCTTCGTCCGAGCTGTTACCGTTGCAAGTGCAAGAACGGCGTGAGCCACAGCGACCTGACCATTGCCGACTATTGGGGGATTGAAAGGCTGATGCCCGACTTTGACGATGACAAAGGCG
>CAZSYY010000062.1:0-7245 GCA_964611375.1 uncultured Phocaeicola sp.
ACTAATCATGTTGATTCCAAATGGCAAGACCGTGCTTGTCATGGGTGTTGCCGGCTTTATCGGTTTCAATCTTGCAAAAAGGCTTTTTCAGGAAATAACAGATATTGGATTTAAGCCGAGTACATCGTTAAGAGATGGGTTGCGGAAGTTTGCAGAGTGGTATGCGAAATATCAATGCAAAACATTTTAGAATATGGCTTACATCAATAAAATATATGTTGCTAAAATTCGGGAGTTTATAATATAAACACCCTTTCAAAATAGACTCAGAAAACTTCAATATCATATTGTGCAAAATACTTCAGCAAACAACAAGCGGATAGCCAAGAACACGCTGCTGCTTTATATGCGCACGTTGTTTATCATGCTCATCACGTTATATACCAGCAGGGTGGTTCTCAATACACTTGGCGTGGAGGATTATGGAATATACAATGTTGTCGGTGGTGTTGTTACAATGTTTACCGTTATTTCGAGTTCTTTGTCAACATCTATCAGCCGTTTTATAACATTTGAAATAGGGCATGGGGATTTTAAGAGACTAAAAAAAATATTCAGTACCAGCGTAAATATTCAGGCAAGCATATCAGTCGTTGTATTCATTCTTGTGGAACTGTTTGGCTTATGGTTTCTCAACACCAAGATGAACATACCTGTCGAACGGATGGAGGCGGCCAACTGGGTATTACAGTGTTCTCTATTATCTTTCATCATCGGCCTGATAAGCATTCCATACAACGCCTGTATAATAGCGCATGAGCGAATGTCTGCCTTCGCTTACATTAGCATTATGGAAGCCGTGCTGAAACTTATAGTGGTGTATATGTTACTCATCTCCCCATACGACAAATTGGCTACTTACGCGGTGCTCTTGGTAGTAGTGTCATTATTAATAAGGCTGGCATATGGAGTCTATTGCCATCGGCATTTTGAAGAAAGTCATTATGCCTTTGTTCATGACAAATCCCTGGTCAAAGAAATGACATCGTTTGCAGGGTGGAGTTTCTTCGGCAACGGGGCGTATATGCTCAACACCCAAGGCGTGGATATGTTGATAAATGTCTTTTTCGGGGTTACATTCAATGCAGCACGCGGTGTGGCTGGACAAGTCCAACATGCGGTGATGCAGTTTGTGAACAACTTTACTGTAGCGATGAACCCACAAATCACGAAATCATACGCTGCTAACGAAATGGGCTACATGTACAAATTAATGTGCAGAGGCGCCAAGTATTCCTATTTCCTTACGCTTATTTTTATAGTCCCTCTCGTTTGCGAAGCTGAATACATCTTGAACCTATGGCTTAAGACAGTGCCTGAACATGCTCCGACTTTTCTGCGGCTGACTTTGTTTGGCGCCTTAGTAACAGGTATGGGGAACACTTTGCTAGTCGGGGTGCTTGCCACCGGGAACATAAAAAATTACCAACTGTGGGTCACAATGGTAGGATGCCTTGTTTTCCCCTTGACGTGGATCGCCTTTAAAGGAGGTTTGCCGGCTTACGCCACATATGTCATTTACATCATTGTCTACTATCTTCTCGTATTTGTCCGATTGGCAATGGCAAGGAAAATACTGGGGATTCCAATCCAGGACTATTTATGGGAAGTCGTACTACTTACATTTGCTGTCACACTGATCGCTTTTGCTTTTCCCATGATGGTCATACACACGATGGACACATGTTTTGTGCGTTTGTGCGTCACAACCATTTCCGCACTATTTTCCACATTTTTTGGGATATACATCGTAGGATTAAGGCAGTCAGAAAAGAAGAAAGTGATTTTTAAAGTAAAGGGCATTTTAAAAAAAATACATACATAAACTATGAGTAATATCCTCGTTTTAGGTGGAACAGGAGCGATGGGTGAGCACCTTGTCCACATTCTCGGCCAAGATTCAGATAACCACATACATGTCACGAGCAGAACGGCGCATGAAAACCAAGCCAACATATCATACCATGTTGGCAATGCACACGATGACAGTTTTTTGTTCTCCTTATTAAAGAAGCACCCGTGGGATGCGATCGTGGATTTCATGGCATACTCTACCGCAGACTTCTCCAATAGAGTCGGAGTCTTGCTTGAATCCACAAAACAATATATGTTTTTAAGCAGTTCAAGAGTATACGCCTCGCAGGAAACCCCTATAAGGGAAGACAGTATGAGGCTTCTTGACGTAAGCCATGACTGCATATATTTAAAATCCGACGAATATGCTTTGGCCAAGGCAAGGCAGGAAGACATTCTGAGAAAGTCCGGTAAAAAGAACTGGACAATTATACGACCTTATATCACATACAGTGAGAGTCGCTTGCAGTTGGGCGTCTTGGAAAAGGAGGCATGGCTGTATCGGGCATTGAAAGGAAGAACGATTGTCTTCTCAAAAGACGTTCTGGAAAAACGCACCACATTGACTTATGGATACGATGTCGCCCGGAGTATAGCCGCACTCATTGGTTGTCATGAAGCATATTCACAAGCATTCCACATTACGGTTGCGGAAAGCCATACATGGGGCGAAATTCTCAACTTATATTTGGATTTGATTGAGCGGCATACCGGTAAAAAGGCCAAGTTACTTATTCTTGATAAATATCCATGTCAGCGTGACAACAGGCCATTCTATCAACTGATTTATGACCGTTATTTTAACAGGACGTTCGACAATACCAAGATAGGAAAGTTCATAGATGTCAATACTTTCACTCCGACAATGGATGGGCTTGCGAAATGCTTCGAAGCTTTCATAGCAAAACAGAATTTCCGCAGTGTCAATTGGAAAGACGAGGCGGGCAGAGATAGGATTACCAAAGAATGTGCAAATGTGGGTGAATTCCACAGTGGGAAAACAATGATCAAATACTTTCTTTATCGCTTCGTGTCATTCCTCAGATAACAGGCAATAAATTTTACGTAATTATTAAAATGTTTTAAATAGTAAAGTGTGTCTAATATGGCCGATCTACATTATTCCGATGAAAAAAATATCCTGCTTATGGTGGCTTTGCTCAAAGCCCACAACATAAGACGTGTAATAGCATCCCCAGGAACTACAAACATAACGTTCATAGGGAGTCTGATGCATGACCCTTTCTTTGAAATATACTCGTCTGTTGATGAACGCTCTGCCGCATACATGGCCTGCGGCATGGCAGAAGAGAGTGGAGAACCTGTAGTCTTATCATGCACTGGGGCGACTGCATCAAGAAATTATTTTCCAGGACTTACGGAGGCATACTACAGGAAACTGCCAGTCCTCGCTATCACATCCACAAGGGAGGAATGCAAGATCGGACATTTGATAGACCAACAAATTGACCGGACGCAGATTCCCAAAGACACTTGTGTCTGTAGTGAACATTTACAAGTTATTAAGGATGATGAGGATGTGTGGAACTGCACGATAAAGATAAACCGGGCTATTTTGGCCCTACGACAACATGGAGGAGGGCCGGCCCACATCAACTTGCCCACAACTTACAGCAAGAACTTTAACGTCCTCAGCCTTCCAAAGGCAAGAAAGATAAGCAGATACAATCCCCTCGACAACCTGCCGGAGATAACCCAAAAGAAAATAGCCGTATTCATTGGGACTCACAAGAAGATGCGGGACGAAGAGGTTCTGGCCATAGACAAATTTTGTGAATGTTATAATGCGTTAGTGTTCAGAGATATCTGTAGCGGCTACAATGGGAAATATGGCCTAAGCCATGGCATGTTGTCTGGTGACGAGTGCTTATCGATGGACCTGTTGATCCACATAGGGGAAGTCAGTGCTGCGGCATATAGCTGCAAGCCCAAGGAGGTATGGCGGGTAAGCGAGGACGGTGAATTGAGGGACACCTACCGAAAGCTGACAAATGTTTTTGAAATGTCGGAACTTTATTTTTTCACGCAATATGCAAAAGGGAGAGAAACGATTCCTACCACATATTACAAGGAATGTTTTGAGAAATACGATGATATGCAGTCCCGGATACTTGACGTACCATTCAGCAATGGTTGGATAACGAATTATCTTAGGAACAGAATGCCTCATAACTCCATCCTCCACCTGGGCATCGCAAGTACCCTATATTCGTGGAATAATTATAACATTGACGACAGCATCAATGTCAATTGCAATCAAGGGGGATTTGGGATAGACGGGAATATGTCTTCTTTGCTTGGTGCGTCACTTGTTCATCCTGAGAAATTGTGTTTCTGTATATTGGGCGATCTGGCATTCTTTTATGACATGAACGTACTGGGCAATCGCCATATAAATAACAACATTCGCATTCTGCTAATAAACAATGGGAATGGTGTCATATTCAGAAAGCCGGGAAATATCGGCAGTATATTTGAAGATGAAACCCCGATATACATATCTGCTGGCGGCCATTTTGGTAATCAGAGCCATACGTTAGTTAAATCTTACGCTGAATGCCTTGGCTTTGAATATATGTCAGCATCAGGAAAAGATGATTTCGTTATCAATGCAGGAAAGTTCCTCAAAGAGGGAATGTCTGACAAACCGATGCTATTTGAAGTGTTTGTTACGACTGAAAATGAGATCAAGGGCGACAAAAACAAACCACCAAGAGACGGCCTGAAAAAGATGTTACAGGATTTCATAGGCCCACAGGCTTACAATGCTATAAAAGGGATTGTGAAGCCGGATAGAAAGGGGCAAATGTCAATAGACAAGTCTGGTTCAAACAAATAACATTTGCGATGCTGGCTATACAGACTTTATTGACAGCAACCATCCTGGTGCTCTTCTTTGTGAAGTTCAGGATGGGCTTGTGTGCATACATTGCATACATGTTTCTTGTCCCTTATTGCAATATAAATATCGGAGGACTTTCGCTTGGTTGGAATCTGATGAATACGGCTTTGCTTCTTGCGTATTGTCTTGATTGCAGCAGAAAATGCGGGAAGATTCAGTTTGCATACAAACCTTTCATACCGTTCTTCATTCTCTATGGCTTACTCCTTATGGAACTGCCGTTCCAAGACGGGGTTCCAATGGGATATGCAATAAATAAATGGAGGCTTGACGTATTCAACTTGATATTACCTATCGTAGTGTTCAGCGCATCACAATATGACAACAAAATAGGTAAGCATAGCCTTGCAACAATGGCATTAGTCTGTATTGTGGTTATCGCATATGCATTCCTTTTGATACCTCTTCAAGGCATCAATCCGTACATAATGGAATTGGCAAACATAAACAATGCAGAACTATTGGAAGCACAGTTTGGTGACCAGTCAAGCAGGCTGATGGTAAAGATTTCTTCCACATTTACCCACCCGATGACATTTGGAGCTTTCCTTGGCATGGCAGCAGTGTACATTTATTCTCATCTCGCCAACAAAAAAAATGTTGTTTTGTTGTGCGTTCTGGTTGGTCTGCTTTCATGTGTCTTTTTCTGTGGCATCCGCACTCCGATTGCAGCTTTGTTCATCACCGTTGCAATCTATTTGTTGCTGAAGAAAAACTTCAAGGCATTCCTTTACGCTTCAATGATAGGAGTAATCGTTTATTTCATAATAATCCAAATTCCAGCCATTTCTGGAACAATATTGTCAATGGCCGACCGTGGCAGTTCAGAAGTTGGTGGTTCTTCCGTTGAAATGCGATTGGAGCAATTAGATGCAGCCTTTGATGAGGTTGGGAATTGCATGGCGTTCGGAAAAGGCTATGGCTATAACTCCCATTATTGGTCAATGCATGGCACCCATCCAAGACTTTACTCTTTCGAGTCCCTTGTCTTTGTGATATTGTGCAATCATGGGGTGGTGGGATTTCTGATTTGGGGCATAATGCTATATAAAATATTCAGATTCTCGAAACAAATACGGGAAAAATCCATAGGCTTATTCATCATGCTGCTGATTACATACTATATATCTTTTACATGCATTACTGGGGAATATGGCTATATGAGGTATTTCTTGCTTTTCTATTCTTTATTGATCATCAACAGGCAACCGCAATACAAGTTTCAAAATAAAATTTAGTAGCAACATGGAAAATAGAAAATACGTTTTAATCTCCGGTTTCAACATCCATGATAATAATAGGGGCACCGCTGCCTTGAGTTATGGAGCAATTTCTTTTCTCAAAGAAAAGAATCTTTTGAAGAACGGGCAAATATTGGTTAATTTCCGCAGAATAAAAAACTTTTTGAAACCTAAAAACAGAGGTTGCATTGAGGAAGTCATTTCAACCGCTGATGGTGAGTGGACGCATGTAACTTTCAATGTGTTCTTTTTGGAGGTGACATTGTATATGCGACTGGGGGTTCTGCTCCCTTTCACTTCGTTTGGTAAAGCCATGCGCCAGATTTCTTTGGTGGCTGCAATTAATGGTGGCGATGGTTTTTCTGATATTTATGGTACAACTACATTTATCAACAGGCTGCATGACACCGGCTATGCCATGCGCAAAGGCATTCCTGTAATCATTCTACCCCAAACATTGGGACCATTCAGTGACAATGGAAACTTATTGATTGCTGAACGCATTTTGAAGTATGCGAACATGGTTTATGTCAGAGATGACAAGTTTACGGGCGAATTAAGGAAAATGAATGTGAAATATGAACTGACGAAAGACCTTTCAGCATACATGAAGCCACAGCCATGGGATATTTCCATTCCCAAGAACTCTATCGGCATAAATGTGAGTGGCTTGGCATACAGCAATACTTTCCGTACATTATCCGGCCAGTTTGACCAATATCCGGCTCTCATAGATGAACTGATAAGTCATTTCCGGCAGAAAGGGGTTACTGTTTATCTTATTCCTCACTCATACTGCTACAACAGTCCAGAACCGTCTAATGATGACATTGTTGCCTGCCGTGAAGCTTACAATAAATTGAAGGACAAAAAAAATGTTGTCTTACTCGATGAAGACCTGACTTCCCCGAAAATAAAATACGTGATAAGTCAAATGAGCTTCTTTATCGGCACACGTATGCACGCCAATTTCGCGGCAATCTACACCGGTGTGCCTGTGTTTGGACTTGCATACAGTTTCAAGTTTGACGGGGCGTTTACCGCTAACGGGCTTGACGGGAAAAAGCAGACGGCGAAAGTAAACAATCTATTTAAAGGAGATATTCCTGCAGTGATAAAGAAAATAGAATCTGTGTATCAGCAGACAGGCAATTCAAAATAGGGAACGAAAAATGGACGCTGTTTTTAAGCAAAAAATGCAAGAAGAGTTAGGCCGATACGACACAT
>CAZSYY010000063.1:0-7115 GCA_964611375.1 uncultured Phocaeicola sp.
CCCGCCATTGATGTGAATTTTATCAATGACGGACAACTGACATTGTTTTGATTTTATATCGAACTAACGTTATCTTAGTTTATTTTGTTGAACTGATATTTCATTGATACCATGAAATAGCCTCTCAACTGTTCAGAATAGATTTCACTGAACCTTGTGGCTGATGCATAGCGGTAGTAACTCTTCTTCTGGTTGAGTATGTCTGCCCAGTAAAGTGAAAGTTCGGCGCGTTTTTCTTTCAAGAACTTCCAGGCCAGACGGATGTTCCAGAGTATCTCATTGTTGTCGTTTCCGTTGATGCCTGTCCCGTTGCGGATGTGATAATTGGCGTCTGTATCAATCCTGATGTTGAAAGGAAGCTGCACGTTTGCCGTTATGCCTATCATGTAGTAGCGTGAATATGTATTGTTTCCTTGCAGAGAGTTTTTTGACTGCTGGTGGTTCCATTTCCAGTTAAGGTCGATGTTTCCCCATACTGGGACATACGATATCTGCAGGTCGGCTCCCATTTCGGTTACTTTCGTCAGGCTGCGTGTCATCTGTTCTGTTTCTCCGTCGTCAATCATGCTTGTACGGTGAGAGTGGCTGCCGGAGGCATTGGCAAACATACGGAACAGACCTATGCTTTTGTTGTATCCGGCATTTCCCGTAAGGTTCCAGTTGCCGTCAATGTTTGTCGGAATGGTTTCTCTTTTTCCGCTTTCCGGATCATAGGTGGTCGACTGTGTGACGCTGTTGAACTCTTGGGAGAACGATACCGAGGCATTGAGGCCTTTGGTGAAATTGTTCATGATGAAATAGATATTATGATTATATGAAGGCCTTAGGTTGGGGTTGCTCCGAACAATATACAGTGGAGATACATATTCCGTAGGCGCCAACAGGCTGCGCAAGGATGGTTGTGTGGTATATCCGTTGTAATTGAACATGGCATACCAGTTTTTCTTATTGTATGTGAGGACAAGCGACGGACTCCATTCGACATTACAGGTGGAGGTATCGATTTCTGTCCTGTTGTCAGTCTGCTCCAATGTACGTTGTTGTGGGTAGAATTGCATACTTCCCCTTATGTTCCACATTTTCCCCTGATAGCTGTATGTCAACATAATCCGGTGTTCTATGGTGGTGCTTTTGCTATTGTTGCTCAAGCTGTCTATACGTCCAGATTCATAGTCTTGTGGGAGATTGTACATGAGGTGTTCTTCAGACTGGAATCTGGAAAGGTCGTAGGTGCTTTGCCGGTTGTCTTCATGGCTTCTGCTGAAGCTGTATGCTATTTGCAGTTTGGAATATCGGCTGAGCGTATGCGTATAGGCAACTTTCATTTCGTGCTTCAGTGCAGTATATGGTGAAGTTTGATATTGGTTCTGGTTGCTTACCGAATCGTTCCCCATTGCATCCTGGAAACGGAAATAGGTTGCGGAATTCAGTTTGAACGATTTGTTGTTCGAATGGTTCCGGCTTGTATTGTATGCAAGCGTGAGGTTATTGCCCTTTCTGCCGATTTTTCTTGATAGTAGGGTTTGGATGTTGTATTTCCATGTCTCGCGTTCGTATTGCGCCTGCTGGATGTACTCGTTTATGAAGCTCGATCTGTCGATGTTTTCCATTTGTGCGAACGGGTTCTTCAAGTCCAGCTCAGGATTTGCGCTGAAGGTTGCACTGCGGGTGTCGTTTAGGCTTTCAGACGGCATATATCCGGCATTTCCCCTTATGGAGAGTGTCGTGTTGTCATCTATTTTCCATTTGACATGGATATTTCCTTGCAGATTGCGGCTTTTGTCCTGCGAATTGTTTGTGTTTACTCCATATTGAGTGGTTTGGGTCAGATAATTTTCGTTATATCCGGAACTGGTAGAGCCATCACGGTTATAGGAGAAGCTTGTGCTTGCCGACAGTTCCACATTCTCCCGTATATGTCTGGTAAAGTTGGTTCCTATGGAATGCGAGACATTCCGTTCATCCGGTGTGGTAAAGTCACGGTTACCTGATTTGCCGACAATACTGAAGTTATCACCTCCTTCTTCAAACTGAAACACTTGTCCGCTGAGGTTCTTTTTCTTGTGTGTGCCGTATCCAGCTTCTGCCGAAGCGTTGAGCGTACCGTTCACATTCTTCTTTGTCTGGAGGTCGAGGATGTAGTTTTTCTCTGTATTCCTGATTCCGGTGGCTTGCTCTTCGTCCGACTCTTTGTCATACACTCTCAGCTTATTTACGAATGAGGCCGGGATATTCTCGAGTGCTATTCTGTTGTTTCCTTTGAAGAACTCTTTTCCGTTTACGGTTATTTCTTTGATCGTGTATCCATTGAAAGAGATTGTATGATTTTTAGAATCATAGTTCAGTCCCGGAATGCGGCGGACCAATGCCTCCAGATAGGCATCTTCAGGAACTTTGTAGGCGTTTGGATTGAAAATTACAGTATCTCCTTTTTGCTCTATTGGGGGTATGGAAGCCGTTACGGTCACCTCGTCAAGACGCAGGGTGTCGAAGAAGGTGATGTTAATATTTGAGGAGTCGGGAAGATGAAGCATAAGGGAATCTGCCGTTACCTGCTTTTGTGCGGACAATCTAATGCAGGCAACGGCTGACATGATAAAGAAAATTATGAGAGGAAACAGTGTGTGCCTCATCTTTCCGGAGCTTATATCTGATTTTAAGGAAACTTAGGGTATTTCGACCAGTCTGGTTTCCTTTTTTCGAGGAATGCTTTTCCGCCTTCCTGAGCTTCTTCCGTCATGTAGTATAGCATGGTCGCATCACCTGCAAGTTCCTGAATGCCTGCCTGTCCGTCGAGCTCGGCGTTCAGTCCTGCCTTAATCATGCGAAGTGCCAGCGGACTGTGCTGCATCATGGCTTCTGCCCATTCCACCACTTCATCCTCCAAGCGTTCAAAGGGAACGACTTTATTGACCAATCCCATATCGAGAGCTTCTTGAGCCGAATACTGGCGGCAAAGGAACCATATCTCGCGGGCTTTTTTCTGACCAACTATGCGTGCCAGATACGAAGAGCCGAATCCGGCATCGAAACTTCCTACTCTCGGGCCTGTTTGTCCGAAAATAGCGTTTTCCGATGCGATGCTCAGATCGCATACTACATGTAGGACATGGCCACCTCCGATAGCATATCCGTTGACCATTGCTATGACAGGTTTAGGGAGGGAACGGATTTGCTTTTGTACGTCAAGAATGTTCAGACGAGGCACGCCGTCTGTCCCTATATAACCGCCGTGACCTTTTACGTGCATGTCTCCTCCTGAGCAGAATGCTTTGTCACCTGCACCGGTCAGTACTACTACGTTGATATCTTTACAATCCCTGCAATAATGGAGTGCATCGCTGATCTCACTTGTCGTGTCGGGTGTGAAAGCATTGCGGTAGCGCGGACGGTTGATAGTGATTTTCGCTATTCCGTTATAGAACTCAAACAGGATGTCCTGATAAGTCTTGATGGTTTTCCATTCTCTTGTTTGTGACATATCTTTCATTTTTTGAGATTATTATAATACATTTTCAGAAGTTCGGCGTCAGTGTTCTTGTCGGTAAACACTTCGAACAGCATGGGACTGGAAAAGGCTTGGGGACTGGTGAATGTTGAGACAGCCTTGCCAAACTCTTCTTCATTGCAGGCTGACAGATAGATGAATCCTCTTTCTTCCGCCCAACCGTGTGCTGAAGTCTTGTGGCCGGCAATAACGAATCGTGAAGTGACGGGTTTTATCTCCAGACCGGGAAGCGCATGGAATATTTCTCCTCCTCCATTGTTTAGCAGCAGGATGCGGACGTTGTTTCCGAAGTTGGAATTCCATAGTGCGTTCATGTCATAGAAGAAACTAAGGTCACCGATGAAGATGAAGTTCAGCTTTTTTGATGATGTCGCGTAGCCGAGTGCTGTAGATAGCGAACCTTCGATACCGTTTGTGCCGCGGTTCGACAATACATCCGTTTTGTCGGGAAGATTGAACAGCTGTGCATAGCGAACCACAGAACTGTTGCCAAGATGCAGGACACAGGGAGAAGGCAGCCGGTGTATCGTTTCTCCAATGGCACTCATTTCGGAAAACTGAAATACAGGTTCTTGTACGGATTGTGCCAGTCTTGTCCATTGGTGCGGATAGTCTGACATTGCATTGCCAAGCAATGGGGCAATTTTCTGGAAAAATTCGTAGGGATCCATTTCGATGACAGCAGTGAGTGACTGGAATACGTCTGCGATTTGTCCGTCTTGGGAAATGTGCCAGTGTTCTGTGGGTGGATAATGGCGCAGGTAATTTTTTAGCCGTCCTGAAATGATATGTCCGCCGTATGTGACGAGCAAGTCAGGGCGCATCTGTTCCTGTGTTTCCTTGTCCATTGAAGCGAGCAACTGTTCGATGTGGCGGACGGCAGTTCTTGTGCCAGTCTGATTGCTTGTATTCTCGGCTATCCATACGAAATGAGGCTCAAGGCATCGTGCTGTCGAGTGCTCGGGAATGCATGTAGGATTCATTTGTCCTGCTATTGCCATTCTCCGTTGGTGGCGGTGGAAACTCTCGGAGAAGGCGAGTAACGATTCATCGTCATCATAGCGCCTGATAACACGCACTTCTGGAATTTCATCTGTCGTGAAGTTGAATAACGGCCGGCTTATGGGTATATTTATGTGGACGGGACCTTTTCCGTGATGATTAAGTTCTAACAGTGCTTCGTTGAGCAGTCGGTTACAGTACCATTCGTCTTCTTCATCCTTTATTTCCGGCAGGTTGACAGACTTCTTCACCAAACTTCCGAATATGCCGGGCTGTGGAAGGGTTTGTCCGTCCATCTGTCCGATCCATGCACCGGGACGGTCGGCGGATATCACCACCAGCGGCACTTGCTGGTAGAAAGCTTCAGCCACGGCAGGATGAAGATTAAGCAGTGCGGAACCTGAGGTGCAGCATACGGCTGCAGGTTCTCCTCCGTTCAGAGCAAGTCCCAACGCAAAGAATCCTGCACTTCTCTCGTCTGTTACGGAGTAGCATGTAAATTCGGGGATACTGGCCAATGTCTGAACGATAGGGATATCTCTGCTGCCGGGACATAACACGAATTGTCTTATTCCGTGAGCCTTCGTCAAGGCTGCCAGTTGAAGTATGTTTTTTTTGTCTGTATACATTTCGGTGAATTAAAGTATGTTCCGCATTGTGTTCATCTTTTGCTGTGTCTCTTCCCATTCCAGACCCGCATCGGATGTAGGCAGTATTCCTCCGCCTGCATATAGAATGGCCTCATGCTTTCTGACCTGCATACACCGTAAGTTGACGTATAGTGTGGTTTCCTCTTCCGGGGAAAGCCAGCCTATTATACCGGAATAATAGTTCCTGTCATTTCTTTCCGTATCGAGTATGAATCGGTAGGCATCGTCTTTCGGGAGTCCGCACACGGCTGGGGTTGGATGAAGCTCTTTGAGGATGTCTCCAAGATGGAGGGCATCTTTCAGCTTGAAATAGAAGTCGGTCTTCAGGTGTACCAACTGACCGGCACGTGCCGTATATGGGCCTTTTTCGGTCAGTTTCGATCCAAATTTCCTGATGGCCTTGCGTATATATTCGCTCACTAAGGCCTGTTCTTCACGATTTTTCTTGTTCCATTCTGTCGGCATCGACTCGCCGTCCATAGGCATCGTACCGGCGAGAGCGACAGTGTGCCATTCGGTGCCGTTTCCGCTGAGGATGATTTCTGGTGTACTGCCTATCCATGTGCCGCTGACAGGTGTATGACATAGCGAAATCATCATTCGCGGATAGCTGTTGCAGGCTTTTATGAATGCAGCAAGCGGAGAAAAATTCTCGACAAGCGGGCGGCGGCTTTGACGCGAAAGCACTAACTTACTGAATTTTTGTTTTTGCAGCGGTTCGATGAAATGGCGGAATGTTTCACCATATTTCTCCCTTTCCGTTTTCTCGTCCTGCTTTTTGATAAATGGAAATGTATCTTCAATTTCGGATTCAGATATGCTTATTTCCGATAAAGCTACTGCTATTTCATCCCAATTGTGTGCTGTTTTGTCAGGACGTATGACAACAATCGGGTGTTTGTCAGACGGATGGAAAGGGGCCAGTATGAATCCTTTTTTCCCATTGAGACTGCTTAAGGTTTGCGTTGTCTCCGGTTCTCCTTCGTCCTGTAATATCAGGATTGGGTCGTCCGTCCATGGGAGGCGGTAGAGAGCAAAACTATGTCTGCTCTCGGTCATACGGTCAATAAGATTGTGTACGGATGTTTCAGGTATGTTCATGTGCGTTTTTTCACGATTTGGTTGACGATACGTGCCGTTGACACCAATTTTCCTTCCGGATTAGTGATGTCTATATTCCAGATATGGGTGGTTCTTCCTCGATGGATGAGTGTTCCGGTGGCTTCAACGTAACTTCCTTCCGGAACCATGCTTATATGGTTGGCGCTCACCTGTATTCCGCAAGGCATCTGTCCTTCTGCGCATAGGGGAATGGAACCGTGTCCGGCAACTATTTCCGCCAGAGCAAGTGATGCTCCTCCGTTAAGGATTCGGAAAGGCTGGCAGGTGCGCTCGTTTACGGGCATGAAAGCCTTGACGTGCCCTTCTTTCATTTCAGTAAAACGTATGCCCAAATGTTCTCCCATAGAGTGTGACAGGTCGGGCAACGGTATATTGTCTGTTTGCATATTCATACGACAAAAATGTATATACAAAGTTATATAATTCTGGACAAATCATGGAAGCGAGTACGAGAAATTACCAAATGTTAATTGTTGGTTACGTAAAAAGGCAAATTTATATGTAATGCCTGTCTTAATCGATGGAAAGTATGCTATTGTCATTCCGTTTTACAGAATAGAACATGGCATTTAAATAGTGTCACACATATATCCCCTTAACGCCACCTAAAAAAAGAAACCGCTAGCCTTTTGACAGTCAGCGGTTTCTATGTGGAGCATAGCGGACTCGAACCGCTCACCTCGACACTGCCAGTGTCGAATTTAGTACTGACTATCAATCAGTTACAATCAGTTAGGTAACATTTTCAGGGCACACATTTTTCACAAAGATATTAATACAGTAGTGTCCACTAAAAATTTACGAGGTCAAAATTAAACAAATTTGGCTCACTA
>CAZSYY010000064.1:0-6766 GCA_964611375.1 uncultured Phocaeicola sp.
GAAGGTGTCGTTTCTGACCTTATCGGAAGCTTTACGGTTTATAAAAGCTCTAAAGCCTACCCCGGAGAACTTAGAAAACTGATTATTGAAGACCCGGAGGACGGCTCTCGATACATCTTCTTGACGAACAACCTGGAAGCACCAGCCGAGCTGATTTCTTCACTTTATCGAAACAGGTGGAGCGTGGAACTTTTCTTCAAATGGCTCAAGCAGCACCTCAGAATCAAAAAGTTTTGGGGAACTTCGGAAAATGCAGTGCGCATACAAATCTATTGTGCCATAATTACTTACTGCCTTGTGGCAATCGTCAAGCACGATATGAGGCTTGAGAGAAGCATCTACACAATCCTGCAAATCCTCGGAATATCATTGACTGACAGGACACACCTTAGAGACTTGTTCGACAAATCGAACTTCAATAAGGTCAAAGATTCCAATAACTATAGTGAGTCGAATTTGTTTAACTTTGACCCCGTAAATTTTTAGTGGACACTACTGTTGCCAATTATATAATGAAAATAAAAGCCATGGGTGTAATAACAGATAGTTTGCGTACATATAACATTCAAAAAGGTAATTTGGATGAGTTGTATGGGATATTCAAATCTGTAAAGGATTATGATATTCCTATTGTACGTTACACAATATATCCTGGCTCTGGACTAATACGACAAAGAGTCAATCCTCAAGGGAAAGAATTTTACAATATTTCCGAATTAAGTTATCCGCCTGCCCTTTCTTTGTCAAAATATGGACGAGCGAATCTTCCGTATCAACCAATGTTTTATGCTTGTTCTTTCCCAAAAAATACTAATGGCGTTAACGTCCCACTTCCAAGAATGGTATCTCTAATAGAAACATCATCTTTTTTCAAAGACAAAAATAGTGTTGGTATTGAGCGAGCAACCGTATCTCGATGGGACGTAACCGAAACATTAAATCTTATTGCGCTTCCTTTTTGGGGAGAGTATACGAGACCTTGTCCTGATGTATCAAAACTTGCAAAGGATTGGTATGATATAAGGCAGGATATTTCAGTTAATCCCAATGGGTTGGAGTTAATACAATATATGTCCGCTGAAATAGCAAAAGATTTTTCATCAGATAATGAATATATGGTAATTGCAAATTTTGTAAATTATCTACTCAATGTTAATATGAAAACAAAGGATTCAGATGGGATTATTTATCCATCCGTGCCGGCTCAAGGTGGCGGTTTTAATGTGGCAATCAAACCGGATGTTGTAGATAAAAAAATTCGCTTTGTTGGAGCATCATTATGTCATCTTTTGAAAAAACGTGATAAATCATATGTAGCCATAATGAATGATTCTCATTTGAATTCAAATGGAACACTGACATATACAGACAGAGTCTTGAGCAAAAAAGAAATAGCAATATATGAGCAATATGCCAATGGACTTACCTTCGTAAATTAATTATGATTTTTCATAAGTGTCCACTAAAAATCAGAGATGTTTCTTGAAATAATTGATATTTAATATGTTACGGGCGGCTTCGCAGTCAACGGATTTGAATTTACATTTGCGTTCAGGTTCAGTTCGGTATGAATAAGAATCCCTATGTTTTGCCTAATTACTCCGGCGTAGCTATGGAGACACATTCCTGTAAACTCTGCCACCTCGGCATCGGCAAGTCGGCAACACGTAGCAATCTGTGCGTACATAGAATGCAAGGTTCGGTCTCAATGAAGAAAAACTTTACTCAATAATAATTCTGTACTGCACAAAATAGTATATATTTTATGCAATATACATCGCAATCAACATTCGACCTGGCATAGATTCGATACAAGTTTTTTCTGCTATTCCGCCACCGAAAGCACCTCGTGCAAGCTGAAATATGATTTCGAAAGAAAAGGCTTGGAAAAATTCGTATATTTGACCGAAAGATTTCTGTATGAACCGGGAAGAAAGAAACAGGATTTCATTTTATGTGGCCTGCATAGGTGCGTTTGCTGAAAGGTTTTCTGTCAGCAATGCTTTTGCGTACAACTATCTTTCTCAATACAAGGGACTTGATTTTATATACGACTTTTACGATGTTGAACACACGTTTTCAATAGACGATGTGGTGGACGACTTGCAGAAAGTCTGCCAAAGGAATGGAGGGCCATTGGCATGATTCTGTACCACGGCTCGAATATCGAGATTGGTGAAATCTTGTTGTCGAAAGGTCGGCACGGTAAGGACTTTGGCCGAGGATTCTATTTGAGCGCTGACTATAAGCAGGCTGTGAGAATGTCGGAAAATGTTGTGCGGAGGGAGGGGAGCGGCATTCCTGTTGTCACAAAGTTTGAGTTTGACGAAAGTTCGCTCAATGACTTCAAAGTAAAACGATTTGACGGGTATACAGAGGAATGGGCGGAGTTTGTGCTTATGAACCGGAAAAACAGGTCGGACGAACAGGCGCATCAGTATGACATCGTAATAGGGCCTATTGCAGATGATGCAGTGGGCGTGCAGATAAGGCAGTTGTCAAGAGGCTTCATCACTTTTGACAAATTCCTGGAAAGTATAAAATATACAACTCCGACTTTCCAGTATTATTTCGGGACAGAAAGGGCAATCAGATTATTGACGAAGATATGACAGCGACAGATCGGCAGTTCTTGATTGAAAGCCTGTGTGAGGATATTGTACCGATGATGATGGAGGAATATCAGCTCACGGCCAAGGAGGCGTTTGACAAATTGTATAAGTCCACGACCTTTTCAAAGGTGGAGGATCCCGAAACCGGGCTGTATTACCAAAGTTCGGTGTATGTGTTCGATATGCTGAAAGAGGAACTGGATGCCGATAGATGATTTAATCCCTGTTAATCAGGGATTTAGTTGCCGGATATCTACATCATACGTGAGAAAACATCCTACATCCAGGAACTGTTGATTGCATACGACAGACTTCTTATGGAGAATGAGGTTCTTCGTAAGGAAGTAGACAGTAACCCTTCGACAAGTTGAATTTCGATAATGTTAAAGCTTCTTATAACTATTGTGAGTTGAATTTGTTTAATTTTGACGTGTGGATTTTGTGCCCAAACAACAAATAGGGAAGTCATGCAGATACACGATAACAAACTTATAGCAGAATGTACGTCTTACGACTTCAAGGAAATGTTGGAACGTAAGAAAGTGAGGTCGTGGCTGAAATCGGTATCGGCTTTTGCCAATACGGACGGTGGCAGTCTGTTCTATGGAGTAAACGATGACGGAGTGATTGTTGGTTTGGAGAATCCTCAGACAGATGCCGCCTTTATCAGTGAAACGATAAAGGCAAGGCTTGACCCTGTCCCGGAGGTGCAACTTATTCCGATTGAATATGAAGGACGCTCTTTACTTGAAGTGAAAGTAAAGGCAGGCACACTAACCCCTTATTATTACTATCAAGACGGAACACGTACAGCTTATATCCGAGTAGGTAATGAAAGTGTAGAGTGCAATTCGCAACAACTTCTTTCTTTAATATTAAAGGGTACTCACATGACGTGGGACTCGCTGCCTACACAAGTGGATGCCAGTCGCTATTCTTTCATCATCCTTGCCAATACATTCCGTGAACAAACACATCAAGAATGGGATGATAAATATTTGGAATCATTTGGATTGGTCACCCCTGACGGAAAACTGACTAATGCCGGTCTCCTGTTTGTGGATAACTGCACTGTATTCCAATCACGTATTTTCTGTACCCGTTGGACAGGACTTTATAAAGATGATGCTATCAGTTCGGTAGAGCATAGGGCCAATCTCGTTTTGCTTTTAAAGTATGGTATGGATTTCATTAAGAACTATACCATGAGCGGCTGGGTTAAGATGCCCAACTACCGTCTCAATCTGCCCGACTATTCCGATAGGGCAATCTTTGAGGGATTGGTAAATCATCTTATCCATAGAGATTACACCATAATGGGTGGTGAAGTACATATTGACATCTACGATGACCGAGTAGAATTAGTGTCACCCGGTGCGATGCTCGATGGGACACAGATTCAGGACCGCGACATATACAGCGTTCCCTCTTTACGTCGTAATCCTGTTATTGCCGATGTGTTTACCCAACTCGATTATATGGAAAAACGTGGTTCCGGTCTGCGCAAGATGCGTGAACTGACCGAGAAACTGCCCAATTTCTTACCCGGCAAGGAGCCTCTCTATAAAACCGAAGCATCTTCATTCTTCACCACCTTCCATAACTTAAATTGGGGCGAGAACGGCAGAATTCCCGTAGAGGAAGTGGCCGATAGGGTAAATAGTACCCTCGGAAAGTACCCCGTAAGCGAAGGAGGTTCGGAGAAAAACTTCGGTGATTTGCAGAAATCTTCGGAGAAAAACTTCGGTGATTTGCAGAAATCTTCGGTGAAGAAAAAACGATTAGGACGGACGGCGCAAAGCATACTTGACCTTATTATTTCAGACGGTTCTATATCCCAAGACAAAATGGCTGAAAAGATAGGAGTCAGTAAACGTGCCATTGAAATGCAAATATCAAATCTAAAAGCTAAAGGATTACTTGTCAGAGAAGGAGCAGACCACGGCGGCTATTGGCGCATTGTAATTAACTTTGAAACAGAGCAATAAGCCTATGGGAACAGAGACAGAGAAAATGTATCGCCAAATGCGGTTCACAGTTATCCAAACCCTACATGGAAAAACGTCCTACATACCAGGAATTGTTGATTGCATACGACAGACTTCTTAGGGAGAATGAGGTTCTTCGTAAGGAAGTAGACAGGCTGCAAACCTTGCTGAACCGTGAGAATATTCCAGCGACAATATCCGCCGTGAAGGGACATTTGTCCTTGGAAGAAAAAGTGGATTTGTTCCGCAATCTTTTCAAGGGGCGTGAAGATGTGTTTGCAAGGAGATGGTACAGCAGGACAAGCGGGAAGTCGGGCTACCAGCCGGTGTGCCGGAACGAATGGGACAGGCAATTATGTGACAAGAAAAGGTACAAGTGCACAGAATGTCCCAACAGGCTGTTCAAACCATTGGAATATGAGGATATATACCGGCATCTTGAAGGGAAAAATCCGGACGGGCAGGATGTAATCGGTGCCTATGCAATTCTTGCCGACGATACCTGCAATTTTCTATGTGCGGATTTCGATGACAAATCTTGCGTACGTGGATATGAGAAAGACGTGCTGGCGTATGTTGGGGTCTGCAAAGATTGGGATATTCCTTGTTCCATCGAACGCTCACGCTCCGGCAACGGCGCGCATGTGTGGATATTCTTTGAGCAGCCATTGCCTGCTTCCAAGGCGCGAAAACTGGGAAATACAATATTGACGGAAGCGATGGAAAGATACGGACGAATGACTTTCAAATCATACGACCGTTTCTTCCCCAATCAAGACAGGTTGCCTGAGGGCGGTTTTGGAAATCTGGTGGCGTTACCATTACAAGGGAAAGCGCGCAAAGAAGGGAACAGCGTATTTGTGGACGAGAACTTTACGGTTTACAAAGACCAGTGGAACTATCTGCTTCAGATAAAACGGATTTCCGAAGCAACTATTGACGTGATATTGGCAGGGCATGGAACGGCCTCCGAATTGGGCGAATTGTCCACTACTAATGAATCCCAACCGTGGAAGACTCCGGAACCTCAAAAAATCACTCATAAGGATTTTCCTGCCAGCCCGGTTCTCATACGTTCCAATATGCTATACATCCCTTTGTCGGGATTATCTGCAAGGGCCGTCAATCATCTGAAACGGATTGCATCGTTCAAAAATCCGGAATTTTATGCCAGACGAGCTATGCGTTTGTCCACGTACAACATTCCCCGAATCATCTCCTGTGCAGATATTGAGGGAGATTACATTGCGCTGCCTCGTGGATGTGAAGACGCAATCACTGCTCTCTTAAAAGACAATCAGGTTACCTGCCATATTAAGGATAAAACCAATCACGGGGAGAATATAAGCGTAAAGTTTAAAGGCAGACTTCGTGAAGAACAGAAAGCTGCTATAGCCGGTTTGACAGCGCATAACAACGGGGTATTGAATGCTACTACCGCATTTGGTAAAACGGTTACGGCTATCGGATTGATTGCCGAGCGTAAAGTGAATACGCTGATACTTGTACATACCAAAGCTTTGTTGGACCAGTGGAAATCCCGTTTGGAGGACTTTCTGGAAATAGACTTTACGGAAGAAGATATTCCAAGGAAACGTGGCCGTAGAAAAGCTTTTTCGCCGTTCGGCACATTGGATTCCAAGGGGAATTCACTGCACGGGAAAATAGACATAGCCTTGATGCAATCTTGTTTGGAAGACGGTGGGGTGAAACCTTTTGTCCGGAATTATGGGATGCTTATTGTCGATGAATGCCATCATGTATCAGCGGTGAATTTTGAACGGATATTGAAGTATGCCAATTCCCGTTATGTCTATGGACTGACAGCCACCTCAATCCGCAAGGACGGGCATCAGCCTATCATTTTCATGCAATGTGGCCCTATCCGTTATTCGGCAGATGCAAAAGCCCAAATGGCATCCCAAACATTCACGCGACTGCTTATTCCCCGTTTCACGTCTTACAGAGAGCTGACAGGTGGTAAGCCTGTCTACGCCCGGGTGATTCAGAAAATGTCTGAAGACGAAAATCGGAACAACCTTATCGTAGACGATGTTCGCAAGGCGTTGGCAGAAGGGCGTTCTCCTATTATATTGACGAGTCTTACCACTCATGTTGAAACCTTAGCAAATGCCTTGGCTCCCCATTGCAAGCATGTTGTAACTC
>CAZSYY010000065.1:0-6170 GCA_964611375.1 uncultured Phocaeicola sp.
TCTTATTTTAGACGTGCCACCTGTAAAGCAGGGGGAACGTCAGAATTGGACGTTTACAAATATTCTAATCAAATTAAAACAAGATATGAAATTCGACAAAAACAAATATTGTGTACGCTTTTTTCATGTAGGCAACGATACTAAAGGCGGCGATGCCATTTTGATAGAGTTGTTTGATGAAACAGGCAATCCGTTTGTCATACTTATTGATGGAGGATATAAAGAAACAGGAGAAAAGATATGTCGGTATATTAAAGGTATGTATGATAACCCAGTTATTCATCTAATGGTAAATACACATCCTGACATTGATCATATTTCGGGCCTTAAGACCATTTTGGAAAATGATGAATTTGAGGTTAAGCGAATAGTGATGAACAGGCCATGGAAGGATGCAGGTCTTAAACCTGAACATTTTAAAGATGGACGGATCACTAAAAATAGTCTTGCCGAGCGTTTGAGAGATGAGTTTACTATGGCCGATGATATAGAGGGTATCGCTAAGGAAAAGAAGATACCCTTAGATGGAGCTTTCCAGGGCTGCAATCTTGTGTCTGATGTCTTGACTGTTTTAGCTCCAAATAAAACATCATATGAAGAATTCTTGCTGGCATCAGAGAAAACCCCAGAATCAATTGTAGATGAATTCAATAAGAAAAGCTATAAGAAAGTCGAGCTGGAGGAGGAAACTTATAATGGAAATGGTATCATCAAATGGTTTGACGATGAAGATACTTCCGAGATCAACCAAACAAGCTTGGTTTTTTCCCTTAAAATAGGGAAAGAACACTTCCTTCTTACAGGTGATGCGGGTAAGGCAACACTTATAAGCGCATTGGACTTTTATGAAAATTCGCCTTGTAGCATTGGTATTTGTGATTTCACGGTGGTGCAATTGCCCCACCATGGAAGTCGTAAGAATATTAATCCGTATATTCTGAATAGACTTTCTCCAACAAGTTACATTATCTCATGTCCACCAAAAGGTATGGAATACGGACATCCGTCCAGACGGTTGATCAATAAAATATTGGAAATAAAAAGAGATTCAAGAATATATATTACAGGCAAATGCAATTTCGTTTTTTATAAAGGCATCGATATTGATGCTACACAACAGACACCTCAATGCAGGTACACAAAGATGGATGGTAAACCTAAACAATAATCATGACAAACCAATGAAAACAATATGCGTAGACTTTGATGGCACTCTCGTGCACTATGAGGAATGGCAAGGTGATAACCATTTTGGCAAGCTTGTACCAGGTGCGGCAGAGGCTATGAAAGAACTAAAAGGAAGAGGCTGGTTTATTATTATCTATACAACCCGTGGCAATAAGGAAGCCGTGAAAAAATTCCTTGATAAAAATAAGATAGTATACGACTGCATTAACGAAAATCCATTTCAACCCGATAATGCAATAGGAGGTAAACCGCTTGCGGATGTCTATATCGATGACAGAGCCATCACCTTCGATGGAAATTGGCGTTCGGCAGTGGATAAGATTATCAATTTCAAGACATGGGAACAGTGAACAGGTGGATAGACCGTATCGTGATGAATGCCATGAGACGGCAAAAAGAGGAAATAGCGGATTTATTGCAGCCTCGCCAAACCAGTCCTGAGACAGATGATGATGGCATGGCTTCCGTTTCAAAAGAATACTTGAAAGACATGATGGCTGTGGACTTTCAGGAATGCATGGGCATGTTGCGCCATTACGACAGTGTAAACTGGGATTTAACGAAGTTCACTTTCGGACAGGTATTGGTTGTCATAGGCGCTTGTTGGACTATACTCAATGCTGAGCGGGAGAAAGGTGAAACATTGTGGAATGTCCTGAACGATGGCCTGTCTAATTATATTATTGGGGGTGTACTGCTTCTATCTGCCTGCTTTGTGTTCCTTACCTTGTTAGTAATATTGAAAAACAGGATGTACTTCGTAAAGGTGAGCCGCTACTTGAACGAACACCGAAGAAATGTGCTGCAAGCACATCCATTCGGTTTTGCAAATCAGAGTCAGATGTGGCACAATCCGGATTTTCCACCTGTCATTGACAAGAAGAGCACACAACTGCTATGCGTTTATCTGTTTATGATATGCTTGTTTCTTCTTCTCTTTGTTTCATTGGGTTGTTTGTTCCTAAATGCAATCATGGATTGTGTATCACAATAGGTCTTACATTGTTTATCTGTCTGATGCGTAGGAGTATACTAAGGTGGATAATGAAGAATTGAAAGAGAGTTGAAATTAAGATCATTTTTTGCGGTTTATGGGTAAATGACAGAGTCTGCTATATTGACCTTTATGAGAACATCTATTACATTCATTCTTTCTACAGACGATAATCTCCTGTAAATATTGGGAATTATGAAATCTGTCATAGGGGTTGGACGCTCATCTGTAAAACAGGGGGAACGTCAGTTTTGGACGCTTACTCCTGTTTCAGACATGTCACTTGAAAAGCAGGGGCATGCCAGAATAAAACACCTGCCGGGGCCTATCCGAAGGACAATGACATATAGAAATTCTGTCACAGGAACGACTATTCAATAGGGAAAATATATAATCATATCATGGAAATACAGAGTGTTGAAATAAAGAACATCAAGGGATTCGATCATATGGGGAAATCCATTCGTTTATGCCTGAAAAGCGGTAAGATAAACCTGCTGATCGCTCCCAATGGATGGGGTAAAAGTTCAATGGTCGCAGCTTTTAACTGCTTGCAAAATGATAGTTTGTTGGTACCTAAGGACTTGAAGAACCGCAATCATGTTGGCGAAGGTTGTTCACTAACATTGGACATTGACGGTCGTGCATATACCGCCGATGAAACCAAAAATGAAATCGCTGGTGTACTTTCATGTCAGGTAATCCACTGTGATACCATCGTAAGAACGACGACAAGAAGAGTGGGAGAAGCACATATACCTGATGGATATCTTGCCATTCAGTCCATTGATATTCCTTACAGAGTAAAGGAAAAGAGATTTCCAAGTTATAGCATAAAAAAGATAAGAGATGAGTTTGGTGCCAATGGTAAGATTCTGATAAATAGGAAAAGTTTGTTTTCTGACGTAAATTTTTGGCTGAAGTTTACGGAAGAGGTAAAAAGTGCTTTGGATAAAATGCAGGCCAAACATCGAAAGGATTTGTTAAATCAAGCAATCAGATCGATAAATCATCTAACAGGTAATGCAGATGCTATTCGCAAACGTATAATGGAAAAAGGAATATTAGATGCATTGAAGGCTGATGATAATTACAAACTCATAATAGACATCCTTTACTCCATCCCCCAATCAGAATATGACAAGTTCGATTTCTTCTACCAAATGAACCAGCTATACATTAATAACAGGAAAGAGATAAAAGAGGCTATTGCCTATGCTGAATTTGTGAGTGACAAACATAAATTTACGGAAAGTATCAAGACTGTCAACACGACGTGGGATGATATGATTGTGCCCAAGGAAACAAAGAATAGAAAACTTAGAGTGGAGTTTCCTCATGCCAACCAGATTTCCAATGGGCAAAGAGATATTTTAACTTTTACAATCCGCTTGATGGCATTTACAGTAGCTATGAAGAAAAACAAGAAATATCTGCTTCTGATAGATGAAATATTTGACTATTTGGATGATGCTAATATGGTTGCAGCCCAATACTATCTTTCTAAGATGATCCAACATGCCAAGGAAACGGATGGAGTGGAGTTGATTATTGGAATCTTTACACATCTTAATCCAGAGCATTTCAGAAGTTTTGTTTTTAACAAGAAAATATTGAACATTCTATACATTGGAGAAGTAACCCAAAATCCTTCTGCTAACATAAAAGCATTTATCTCTCTGAGGCAAGGATTAGATCGTAACGATGCGAAACAAAAAGATTTATACGACAAATTGTCAACCTATTATTTTCATTATAACCCTGATTTGGCAGATTTGCATGAAGCGGCTCGTGATTACCTCCCCCGACAAAATTTCAAGACTACGTGGCTAAGAGGAGATGAATTGTTAAAGCATATATTGGGGGAACTTAACAAATATCTTTCAAAGAATGACGTCTATGACCCCTATGCTGTATGTATGGCTATACGTATCGGACTGGAAAAACGCATATATGACATGCTGGGAGAAGAACAGAGAAAGCTGTTTTTAGAAAAACACGATACAAAAAGTAGGATTGCTTATGCCGAAAGTGAGCTTGTCAATGTACCTGAGAATGTACAAATGCTCAGTGTCATATTCAATGAAGCTGCTCATTTGCATGAAAAAGAGAATGTGGAAGTCCAAGAGAAGCCGATTGTCTACAAATTGAAACACCCTGTTATCAGGCATATTGTTGAATATGTATTTGACTACGAAGATACAACTTTAAGTTTAGACAAGCTACACTAAAAAGTCTCGAATCATTTATTTAAACATATCATTTGAAATGATAGTGCATATGTCTGAATTCAGTGCTTTATCGAGTGATAAACTATCACGTCCACAAAATAGAATGGTAAAACTGTAAATTGATAGTTTCAATGACAACCACATCTTCAAACAACAAGCGGATAGCGAAGAACACGCTGCTGCTTTACGTGCGGATGCTGTTCACAATGGCGATAAGCCTGTACACAAGCCGTGTGGTACTTGATGTGCTGGGCGCGGTGGACTACGGCATATACAATGTCGTGGGTGGCTTCGTTGTGATGTTTTCCGTGATAAGCGGCGCAATGTCCACGGCCACGCAGCGTTTCCTCTCCTTTGAGATAGGCAAGGGCGAGGGTGGTGATGTTGGGCGGCTGTTCTCTACGTCGGTGGTCATCCATATCGCATTGGCGGCAATTATCCTGCTGCTTGCCGAGACGGTGGGACTATGGTTTGTCAACGCGCAGATGAACTTCCCCGCAGAGCGGTATGTTGCGGCCAACTGGGTCTATCAATTGTCGCTGTTCACCTTTTTGGTCAATGTGGTCAGTGTGCCATATATGGCGGCCATCATTGCCTACGAGCGCATGAAAACCTTTGCCTACGTGAGCGTGGTGGAGGTGACATTGAAGCTCGTTGTGGTGTTGTTGCTTGTGGTTTCTCCATGTGACAAACTGGTGTTTTATGCAGCCGGACTGACGGTTCTCGCCGTTGCCATACGCCTCGTGTACGGTGCTTATTGCAGACGGCAGCTTCGGGAGTGCCGGTTTTCGTTTGTTTGGGACAGCAGGCAGGGGCGCGGCATGATGTCTTTCGTGGGGTGGAATATGATAGGCAGCCTCGCCGGAGTGGGTAAGGAGCAGGGTGTCAACGTGCTTCTCAACTTGTTTTTCGGCGCGGCCGTCAATGCCGCACGCGGCGTGGCCTATCAGGTGTCGGCCGCGATGACCGGCTTCGTGAGCAACTTCCAGCTCGCGATGAATCCGCAGATAGTCAAGATGTATGCTGCTGGAGAGCGCGAGGATATGTTCAAGTTGGTTTTTCGCGGTAGTAAATATTCGTTTTTGCTGATGCTCTGCCTGTCGCTGCCCGTGATGATTGAAGCTCCGTTTGTGCTTGGCGTATGGCTCAAAGACGTGCCGGAACACACCGTCGTGTTCGTGAGGCTTGTACTCCTGACAGCCCTCATTGATGCTTTTTCTGGTACTCTCATTGCCACGATGCACGCCTCCGGAAAGGTGCGCGACTATCAGATTGTGGTGGGCGGCTTGTCGCTGCTGTCATTGCCGACGGCTTACGTGCTTCTGAAATTTGGCTTTCCGCCGGCTTCGGCCATGGCGGCGGTGCTGGGCGTAGCTTTCTTGTGCCATTTCGCCCGCCTTGCCCTGCTCGGACGCAGTGTGGACTTTCCTGTTGGGCTTTTCCTCCACAAAGTGACCCTGCGCTGCATGGGTATAGCCCTGTTGTCGGCAGTTGTTCCTGTGGCTGCTTATGCCTGCATGGACAGTGTCACGTGGTATTCATTTGTGGTGGTTGTGGCACTGTCGTTGGTCTCCACGGCAACTTTCGCCTATTCAATCGGGTTGTCACGCAACGAGAGGGCGTTTGTGGTGGGCAAACTGTGTTCCTTGAAAAGAAAACTGTTAATGTTAAGGCAATGAACAACATTTCCGATATTCATGACTGTTACGGCTGCGGCGTGTGCGCTGTTGCCTGTAGCCGTAAAATCATTGACATAC
>CAZSYY010000066.1:0-6084 GCA_964611375.1 uncultured Phocaeicola sp.
CTCAATTCTGAAGAAAATATACGGGCATTGCTTCCAGTAGCCACAATCTGGCAACGGTTCTCGGCGTGAAGACTGCGAAGTGCATTCTCATATTCCGAAATATCCTGTACTTCATCTATAAGCAAGTAATTATCAGCACCTTCAGGAAGACGTTCTGTAGCATACTCATACAAGTCATCAGCAGTATTGATATTTCTAAACTCATGAAGTTCCTTATTGATATACACCACATTTGCAGTTTGTCTGTTCAGAGCAAGCCAGTTTTGAACCTGCTTTAGCATATAACTCTTCCCCACCCTGCGCTGACCTACGAGGATAATCATCACACCCTTATCTATATGGGAGACAATGTGATTGAGATATACGCCACGCTCTATTATTTCCATAATCAGATTCTTTTGCTACAAATATATAAAATATACATGAATAAAACTGACATTATTTGCAGAAGTATAAAGTATAGTTTAGTACTTCTGCAAATCTGACGCTTGGAACCGAGAGAGCGATGAGCATTCGGAGAGAGACAAGAGACTTTGCCTGCCGGGAAATGAGTTATACTCCTTTTGCTCTTTCTATTATTACGAATAACTTATTCAGTTTCAGTATTGGTCTGCCAAGATGAGCGGACATGTTGAAGCCATGCTCCTTTGCAAAGGTGACAACCTCGTTTCGTTTGCTCTCGGGATAGTACACAGCCACCAATTTCTTGGCTACTTGTTTCTTACACCGTCGTATGCCTTATGAAATACCTTTTGATTAATAAAGTTCATAAAATCCGGGTTATCAAGGTAATTGCGACAGAACTCAGTATTCTCATCCAACATCTGCGCAATAATCATCATTAACGACATATTGCATTGATGCTGTGCTGTCTCCCTGTCGCTGTTCCGGGCTGCATTTACAAATGCCTCATCTGCCTGCAAGCGCTCCGGCAGCTCTTCAAGCTGTTGTTTTGCCTTCTCCTTATCCAGCCAGTTAATCCCATTGAATTCATCGAGAATTTCGCTAAGTTTTGCCATATCCGGCTCCGGTTTTCCGTGAGAACTCCCAATCGGTATCGGTTCTATCTCTGCATCAGCATTTTCCAGTTCGATTTTTTGCTCTTCTCCCTTTATAATGCGGTACTGATCAAAATCAATGGCGTCAATCAGCCCTTCCGTATAATCCTCTCCCCGAAGGAGGGGCAATTTATGAATCAACAGCGCAAAATAGGTATTGAGCTTTTCCCATTCAATGCTCTTGAAAGGCAATACGGCAGCAAGAAACGGATAGGTTCGCAAAAATGACTTTATACTGCTTTTACAGCGAATTTGCTGCGATTCCTCCAATTCTTTAAACCGCTCCACCGACTGATTGATTATCGGATCTATCTCTTCCCGTGCAGTTCCGCTCCAATACTTTTTATTCAGAGTATCCACCTCTTCTTCTGTGTAGATATTCGCGTCTTCTATTTCCTGAATAAGGCCGTTCAACTTGTTGGGATCAGTTTCTTTCGATAATATGGTCGTTTTATAAAAACGCTGGAATGATGCACGGATACTATCTGCATCGTTTGCAAAATCAAGCACAAAAGTATCCCGCTTTTTAGGATGACAGCGATTCAGGCGCGAAAGCGTCTGTACGGCCTTCACGTCTGAAATCTGCCTGTCCACATACATAGTATGAAGCAAGGGCTGATCATAACCCGTCTGGAATTTCTCGGCCACCACAAGAATCCTGTAGGGATCACGTTCCATATTATCCTCTATATCTTTGGACGGAAAACCGTTGATATCCGATTCCGTCACTTCCTTACCGCCATGATTTTTACTTCCGGAGAATGCGACAATGGCTTTATATGGGCTCCTGCGTTCTTCCAACAGACGGGTAATTTCATAATAGAAATCGATTGCCCGAAGAATACTGCTCGTAACGACCATAGCACGCGCCCGGCCTCCAATTTTCCCTTTATCAATTACCTGGCTATGGAAATGCTCTACAATGATTGCGGCCTTCTGCTGAATTGTTTCAGGCTGACTCTCCACAAAAGACCTGAGTTTCTTCTGTGCCTGTTTTCTTTCGAATTCAGGATCAGACTCAATAGCTTTGACAATCTTATAATAACTGTTATAAGGCGTATAATATTTGAGCACATCCATAATAAAGCCTTCCTCGATAGCCTGCTTCATGGAGTACTCATGGAAGGGACAATATCCTATTTCTCCGTCAGGCCGGTTCACAGGCGTTCCAAACATCTGCAGCGTCTTATTCTTGGGCGTAGCGGTAAAGGCATAGTAATTTGCATTCTTTATCATCTTGCGACCTTCAATAATGGCATTCAGCCGGTCTTCCAGGTCCATTCCCTCTTCTCCCACATTGCCGCTAAGCGCAATATTCATTTTGGCCGACATGGATCCGTTCTGACTGCTGTGCGCCTCGTCGATAATGATACCGAATCGCTTATGCTTCATTTCGCTTCCTATTGTTTCGAGAATAAATGGAAACTTATGGACAATCGTAATGATTATCTTTTTCCCGCTTTCCAGATTCGAACGTAAACTCTCCGCACTGTCAGCCCATGCCACCAAATTGGCGAGACGCTTGAATGCCCCTATATTATTACGAATCTGCTTGTCGAGATTGACACGGTCTGTAACTACGATAACACTGTCCATCAAAGGCTTCGTACCGTCAAGCAAGCCCACAAGCTGGTAGGCTAACCAGGTGATGGAGTTGGATTTTCCCGACCCGGCGGAATGCTGGATAAGGAAACGCTGCCCGACCCCGTGCTCCCGGGTCTCTGTCAATAATTTGCGCACGACATCCAGCTGATGATAACGGGGCCAGACGACCGAGACTTTTACTTTGCCTGTTTTTTCATCGTGCTTCTTGATTACTTGCGCATAATTTTCAAGAATATCGGATAAGGATTCTTTCTGCAGAATCTTTTCCCAAAGATATGAGGTACGCAGGCCGTCAGGATTGACAGGATTGCCTGCCCCGCCGTTCAAGCCTTTATTGAAAGGCAGGAACCATGAACTTTTCCCTTGCAGCCAGGTACACATACGGATATCATCGTCATCAAGAGCAAAATGTACGGCACAACGCTTGGGAGCCAAAAGAGGATCGCTTGCGTCCCTATCGGTCTGGTACTGTTTGACGGCATTTTCCACGCTTTGCCCGGTATAGTGATTCTTCAACTCCATGGTCATTACAGGAATACCGTTAAGCGAAACCATCACGTCTATGCTGTTGGAATTGTCCTTGCTGTAATAGAGTTGCCGGGTAACACAAAAGATATTTTTACCATACATCTCCTGCGCCGTAGGATTCAATTCTGAAGGCAGCGGATAATACATGTCGAACAACTCGGATATATAGCGAAAACCTTTACGCAATACATCTGTAACACCTCGTGAAGCCAATTGCTTTGACAGTTCAATAAAAAACTTGCGCTCTGAAACTTCACTTGCAAAGCAGGCAGTGTTCTCTGCCTTTTTCTTCTGGGTCGTAAGAATAAAGCGCTTGACTCGTCCGGTGTCAAGTGCATAATACTTATTGTAATCCTCAGAAACTCCCTCTTCGTAAGCATGTACATCACGAAGACAGGCAACGATGATTGATTCAAGGTTTTTCTCTGATATATCGCTTGTCATGACTTCAGTTGTTTATTGTTCACTCTGTACATTTATCTGCCCGGTCACACAATCTGCAATAAGTTTTTGTTTGTACTCTTTCAGGTACGCGATTTCCGTTTCGAGATTTTTCATCAAGGAATCGACTTTATTACATTTGTTTTCAATATACTCAACAATTATCCGTTGCTCTTCTATTGGAGGGACAATGGTCATAAAAGCAAGAAAATATTGAGGATACAAGCGTAATCTACTATCTATAATACCCTTAGACTGAGTTTTAAACGCTCCGGAATAGGCTGGTAATCGTAATAAATAATGAAAATATTTCTTTTCACAATCCACATTAAAATTAAACACACAATAGGCCGGCGATATCACCCCTTCGTAATCAGATACAGCGTAGCTCCCATTCCATGCTAACATAATATTCATCACAAATTGACCTGGATGAACAATATTATATCCAATCGTAGATTCCGCCTCAAACATTCCAGTTTTATTAGCTGAATCTTTAAGTGTTACTCCCGTATATTGAGATAAACTTAATAATGTACCCCCATCAACACTCGTTTTCTCTTTAGATTCAGTCAATATTGCTTTCAACCTGACAACCTCCCAATGCTTCGGAATTTGACCAATCCAAGGAATACCACTATCCTTCATCTTCACATTCGGGTCAAGCCCTCGCGTGATGACATTGGCAATTTCAGCATCCTTCAGCTCTTGCAACAATTTTATTTGCTTCCCCTTTGCTGAAATAGCTTCATCAATCTTCGAAGTTCTATCCTCAAGATAGTTTACTATTTTTTCTTGCTCTACGAGGGGAGGGAAGGGAATGTTTATATTTTTTAGTTCACTATACCTCGTTGTCCACAAATCTGCTACAATCCCCCTTCCAAGTTTATAATATTCTTCAACATAGCCATTGCTTCTTAAAAGATAATGAAAAAACATTTTATTCAATTCTTTGCGAGGCTTAAGAACTGTATTGATTACAGAAACAGAACCTTCTAAATGAGATATGCCGCAAGAACCTTTTCTGTCTGAGCGGGAATTAACAACAAAATCACCAATTTTAACTAGTTTTCTATTATCTCCATTATCTGTTTTTACCGCTGTCTCAAGTTGCGGTATTATTCCTGATTTCGACACAGACAATGGCGCATAAATAGTATCCGACACTTTTTGTTTACGTTCTTCAAACAAAGCGGATATTTTTGTTACACACCAATGACTTGGAATCAGCGGTAGCCACTCAATGCCCGTTGCCTTATATTTTTCGTATCCTTTCATCTTTTGCCCAAAATATCATCCAACATACCGGTGATCCGATTCTCAATTGCACGAATATCCTTCGAAATATCGTCTATCGACCGTAAGGATTTCGGCTTATAAAAATACTTGGTAAATGAAAGTTCGTAACCCTCCTGTATAGAATCATCATCTATCCATGCATCCGGGGTGTACGGCAAAATCTCGTTCCGGAAGAAGCCGTCAATCCCTCCCTCATAACGGAAGGGTATAATCTCCGTATCTTCCAAAGCCTTGTCTGCAATCTGGTTCCCGGCAGCATCGCAAACAATCTCCGCTTCAGGGCAGGTAACCGCATAGTATTTCTGCAACAAATCCAAATGCTTCTTTTTCGGGCGGCCATTCATTTCCCGGACAGCATCATTGAGCATCTGTCCCAAGCTGTTAAAATCGAGATCGGCAGAATGGTCGTATTGCCCGACAAAGTTAATCAGCTCCTGACAAACCGCCTTGTCTTTTTCCTTTCGGAGCATTTCCTGCTCGCGTTCACTGTTATAATCGAAGCGCAGGCGCAAAGGGCGACACACTTTTACACTCCAATAAGCAAATTCATCATTGGGGAAAATTTTGCTTTGTGCTGTCTCCGCGAAATCAGTCAGCAGTTTCAGAATCTGCCGGCGGTCCGATTCCGTGGTTTCACAATTTTTATGACCCAGATTTTTGCGGAGAGGCGTTTTAATTTCAGTCGCATCTATCAGTTGGACGAAGCCCTTCCGACGTTCTTCCTTCCGGTTGGTTATTATCCAAATATAGGTACCGATACCGGTATTGTAGAAATCCTTCTCCGGCATCGCAATAATGGCTTCCAACAAATCATTCTCGATAATATACTTGCGGAGATTACTCGCACCGCTTCCGGCATCTCCCGTAAAAAGAGATGAGCCGTTGTGTACCTCAACAATACGGGTTCCAAGTTCCGTCGTGGTTTTCATACGAGACAGATTATTGGCAAGGAAGAGCATCTGGCAATCTCCAATATCGGGAAGGAATGAAATTTCATCTCCGTTGTTGTCTGCCGAAGTAAACCGGGTATCAGTGAACCTCTTTTTCTCGGTTTCAGCCAGGCCTCTTTTTTTGAGATCCTCTTTCCAAGGAGTTCCGAATGGCGGATTGGAAATGCAGAAATCGTAGGTTTCACCCGGATGTCCGTCACGTG
>CAZSYY010000067.1:0-6069 GCA_964611375.1 uncultured Phocaeicola sp.
GAATTCACACTAAGAACTTAGATATGTACATTGTGTAAGGTTGTATATAATTGCCATATTTTATATTGCCAAATGGTGCATAACAGGTTGACACTGTCCAACCTGTTAGACAGTGCCAGCCTTGACTAATTCACTTGATTTTTTCAATCAATTCTTCTATCGTTATTAAAGTCTGTTCACCTGTGGTCATATCTTTCAAGGTAATTTTGCCTTCGTTCATTTCCGTCTCTCCTACGAGAGCCACGAACGGTATAGCTTTGCTGTTGGCATAACTCATCTGCTTTTTCATCTTTGCACTGTCGGGATAGATTTCTGCCTGAATGCCCGATTCGCGCACTTTGGCCAGTATAGGCAATATGTAGGCAGTTTCGTCATCACCGAAGTTGACAAAAAGTAGCCGCGTCGCGTTGGACGCTTCTTTCGGGTAAAGATCAAGCTGGTTAAGTACGTCATATATGCGGTCGGCTCCGAAGGATATGCCTACTCCCGATACGCCGTCCATGCCGAATACTCCGGTCAGATTGTCGTAACGTCCTCCTCCACTAATGCTTCCAATTTGTACATCGAGAGCCTTGACTTCGAATATCGCTCCTGTGTAATAGTTCAGCCCTCTTGCCAGAGTCAGATCAAGTTTCACTTCCGACTTCAAGCCAGCCCCGGCTACCTTATTCAGTATGTATTCAATCTCTTCCACACCTTTCATGCCAGTTTCACTAACGGAAAGCACATTTTTCAGCGTCATGATTTTTTCTTCGTTCGTTCCGTCCAGCAGGATTATCGGCTGAAGCTTCCGTACAGCCTCTTCTGGAATGCCTTTCGAAATCAGTTCGGCATTCACATTGTCAAGACCTATTTTGTCTAACTTGTCTATAGCAACAGTGATGTCCACAATTTTATCTGCCTCGCCGATGATTTCTGCTATCCCGGTCAAAATTTTCCGGTTGTTGACTTTTATGGAGATACGGATGCCGAACCGGTTGAATACTGCATCAATCATCTGCACTAATTCCACTTCGTTAAGCAGAGAATGACTTCCTACTACATCAGCATCACACTGGTAGAATTCGCGATAACGTCCTTTTTGCGGACGGTCGGCACGCCATACCGGTTGTATTTGGAACCGTTTGAATGGGAATGTAATCTCATCGCGGTGCATCACCACATAACGTGCAAACGGCACTGTCAAGTCATAACGCAGTCCCTTTTCGCAAAATTTACCAGCGAGTTTAGTCGCATTGCGGCTTAACAGTTCTTCATCCGTCAAACCCGAGAAATAGTCTCCTGAATTCTGAATTTTGAAAAGCAGTTTGTCACCTTCTTCTCCATATTTCCCCATCAATGTAGAAAGATTTTCCATGGCAGGAGTCTCAATCTGTTGGAATCCGTAGAGATAAAATATTTCGCGGATTGTATTGAATATATAATTGCGTTTCGCCATCTCTACAGGAGAAAAGTCTCTCGTACCTTTGGGTATACCTGGTTTTGTAGCCATAAAAGTCGTATTTTAGATTTTGATGCTATTAAAGAATCGTTCTCAAACCTTTTTACTTAGGTCTGACATCTTTTGTCACCGCAAAAATACAATGAAATATTTGATTCTTGAAAACAGGCTGAACGATTCTTTATTTTTCGGCCATTTTTTCTTTGAGATATCGTCCTGTATAAGAGGCTGCACATGCTGCAACCTCTTCAGGTGTGCCCGTCACAACAAGATTCCCTCCCATGTCACCACCTTCCGGTCCAAGATCGATTACATAATCAGCACATTTGATTACATCCATGTTGTGCTCGATGATGACAATGGTGTGGCCTCGACTGATTAGTGCGTCAAAAACATTAAGCAGCTTCCTAATGTCATGGAAATGAAGGCCTGTGGTCGGTTCATCAAATACGAAAATAGTGGGTAGTGTCTTTTCCATACTTAAGAAGTATGCCAATTTGACGCGCTGGTTTTCTCCTCCGGACAGGGTGGAAGACGACTGGCCCAACTTGATATATCCTAGCCCGACATCCTGCAAGGACTGAAGCTTCTTAACTATCTTCTTTTGTTTGTGTTTTGTAAAGAACTCTATGGCTTGATTGACCGTCATTTCCAGAATGTCGTATATATTCTTTCCTTCGAACTTCACCTCCAAAGTATCTTTCTTGAAACGCTTGCCGTGACATGATTCACACTCCAATACAAGATCAGCCATGAACTGCATTTCTACCGTGACGGTTCCATCTCCTTTGCATTCCTCACATCGTCCTCCTTCGGTATTGAACGAGAAATAGCCTGCCGTATAACCCATCTGTTTTGACAAAGGCTGGTCGGCAAAAAGTTTTCTTATCTCGTCGTAAGCCTTGATGTAAGTCACCGGATTGCTCCGAGACGATTTCCCGATAGGATTTTGATCAACAAACTCTATATCTTTTGCCTGACTTATGTCTCCTGTCAGCGTCAGAAACTCTCCAGGACGTTCACTTGATTCATCGTACTCCCGTTTCAATGCCTTATAGAAGATATCCCTAACGAGCGTGCTTTTCCCTGACCCGCTGACACCTGTCACTACGGTCATGACGTTGAGCGGAAAGCGTACATCGATTCCTTTCAGATTATTTTCACGTGCTCCTTTGATTTCTATATAATTGTTCCATGAGCGGTGCGTTTTGGGTATCTCTATGGTCTCTTCTCCCAACAGGTATTTCACGGTGTAACTTTGGCTATCCGGCTTCAGATCTTTCATATCTCCCTGATAGACAATTTCTCCTCCGAGTCTCCCGGCTTTGGGGCCGATATCAATGATATAGTCAGCAGCACGTATGATTTCTTCATCATGTTCCACCACTACAACCGTATTCCCAAGTTGTTGCAGCTGGCGGAGCACCTTGATCAGTCGGACAGTATCACGACTGTGAAGTCCGATGCTCGGTTCGTCAAGGATGTAAAGCGAACCAACCAGACTGCTTCCTACAGAAGTGGCAAGGTTGATACGCTGGCTTTCTCCTCCAGACAGTGTGTTACTGAGCCGGTTGAGGGTAAGGTAACCCAGTCCCACATCATCGATGAAATTGAGGCGGCTGGTTATTTCATTCAGGAGGCGGCTGGCTATTTCACGATCATGCTCGTCTAACTGCAAAGTCCGGAAATACTCCCGCAACTGGCATACAGGCATTTCCACAAGCTCTGCAATGTTCTTTTCACCCACGCGAACATAGTTGGCCTCTTTTTTCAGTCTGCTTCCATTACATACAGGACAAAGTGTTTTGCCTCTGTACCTCGCCAGCATTACACGGTACTGTATTTTATACTGATTCTCTTCGAGCATCTTGAAAAAAGAGTCAATGCATACTTTGTCACGCGGGCCATGCCAAAGATAGTCTTTCTGCTCCTTTGTCAGTTCGTAGTAAGGTGTGAAGATAGGAAAATCATGTTCCGGAGCCTCACGCAGAAACTCATTGAGCCATTCGCCCATCTTCTCTCCACGCCAGCAGAACACAGCCCCGTCGTAAACACTTAACGCACGGTTAGGAATGACAAGATGCTCATCGATTCCTATGATTTTTCCGAATCCTTCGCATGCAGGGCAGGCACCAACAGGAGAATTGAACGAAAACATCTGGTCGCTCGGCTCCTCGAATTTCATTCCATCCGCTTCAAATTTAGTGCTGAAAGTGTGAAGTTCAGTGTTCCCGTCAGGCAGATAAAACCTCAGCATACAGGTCCCGTCGCCTTCGTACATGGCAGTCTCGGCTGAATCGGCAAGCCGGCTGACTGCATCCTTGGAGTCATCGCAACTCATACGGTCAACAAGCAGATATACAGTGTCGTTTCCGTTATATGTATAGTCTTCGATACGAACTGTTTCGCCGTTTACTTCCAGACGTGTGAACCCTTCTTTCATGTCCATGTCGAGTTGCTCGGACAGCGACCGCCCGTCACGTGGAAGAACGGGGGTGAGAACAGTATATCGCGTTCCTTTCGGATAAGAAAGCATACAGTTCACGATGTCTTCTGGATTATCTTTTTTTACCAGTTTCCCGCTGACCGGTGAATAGGTCTTTCCTATGCGTGCGAAAAGCAGTCGGAGGTATTCGTAGATTTCAGTCGAAGTGCCTACTGTGGAACGGGGATTGCGGCTCACAACTTTTTGCTCTATGGCAATAGCAGGCGGAATCCCCTTGATGAAGTCACATTCAGGTTTGCTCATCCTTCCCAGAAACTGGCGCGCATAGGAAGAAAGACTTTCCACATAGCGCCGTTGTCCTTCGGCATAAAGAGTGTCGAAAGCAAGCGATGACTTCCCGGAGCCTGACAATCCTGTAATGACAACCAGCTTGTTGCGTGGAATGCTGATATCGATATTTCTCAGATTGTTTACTTTTGCACCCTTTATGAATATATAGTTGCTTTCCGACATGTTTTTCTCGATTGAACATGCAAAGATAACGACTTTTTTTGAATATACTGTATTTTAGTTATCTTTGCGATATCTATAAGTTTATATGATGATATGAAACTAAAGATTCTGTTAGCAGCATTGATGCTCATATCGGGCGTTCATGTGGGATGTGCTCAAGTATATTATAGTCCGAAGCGGGAATTCCGTGGTGCATGGATTCAATGTGTGAATGGACAGTTTCAGAACCGCTCCACTTCAGAGCAGAAAAAGATGCTCGCCAGCCAGCTCGACACTTTGGAGATGGCCGGTATCAACGCTGTCATTTTTCAGGTGAGAGCGGAAGCCGATGCTCTGTATGACTCGCATTATGAGCCATGGAGCCGCTTCCTTACCGGAGTGCAGGGAAAAGCTCCATCACCGAAGTGGGATCCCTTACAGTTCATGGTAGAAGAATGCCATAAAAGAAACATGGAAATTCATGCATGGATCAATCCGTACCGGGCAAAGACAAAAGGTACGGCCGAACTGTCACTCCTTCACCCTTATAACTCCCATCCTGAGTGGTTCGTGAATTATGGCGGGCAACTTTATTTTGACCCAGGACTGCCCAAATCGCGAGAATATATCTGTAAGATTGTACGTGACATCGTAAGACGCTATGATATCGATGCCATACACATGGACGATTATTTTTATCCCTATCCGATAGCGGGCGAGGACTTTCCAGATGATTTAAGTTTTGCGACTTATGGACGTGGATTCACTGACCGGAGCGAGTGGAGACGTGACAACGTGAACGAACTGGTGAAAGAAATTCACAAGACTGTGCATAAGACAAAACCATGGGTAAAGTTCGGAATATCACCTTTCGGAATCTACAGAAACAAAGCAACTGACCCAAGCGGAAGCGAGACCAACGGGCTACAGAATTATGACGATTTGTATGCGGACGTGCTGCTTTGGGTAAACAACGGCTGGGTAGACTATAACATACCTCAGATATATTGGGAAATAGGCAATCCGGTTGCTGACTATGACACATTAGTGCGTTGGTGGGCAAAAAATGCGACGGCACGCCCCTTGTATATAGGACAAGATGTGGTCCGTACAGCAACAACTCCCGATTTGGTTAATCCCAAACAAAACCAGAACTTCACAAAATACGACCTTTTGCGCTCTATGCCTTCCATACAAGGAAGTTGTTTTTGGTATGCATCGGCCGTTGTGGAAAATATAGGGAACTGCCGTAATGTGCTGGCTGAAAAGTATTACAATTTCCCTGCTCTATGGCCGGCCTCTCCTTTCATCGATGATAAAGCGCCCAATAAGGTTCGTAAGATGAAACCTGTATGGACTGAAGACGGTTATATCCTGTTTTGGACTGCGCCAAAAGCCAAAAACATAATGGATGAGGCTACACATTATGTAGTTTACCGTTTTCAGAAAGATGAGAAAATTAACCTCAACAATCCGTCACGTATTGTTGCCATCACTCGCAATGAGTTCTACAAACTCCCATACAAAGACGGAAAGACTAAATACCGTTATGTGGTTACAGCATTAGATCGTCTGCATAACGAGTCAAAACCGGCATCGAAGAAAATAAAGCTTTGATTCTACTGAATATCCCCTTAACAAAAAAGAGGGTGACCCAAAAGTCAGTAACGACTAACGGGTCGCCCTTTTT
>CAZSYY010000068.1:0-5578 GCA_964611375.1 uncultured Phocaeicola sp.
CGTCATTGAATAAAAATAATAGTATTTGAGTTGCTAAATTCTCATTTATGGAAGAGGGCAAGAAAGAACAGAAAGTGTCGATACGGTTTTACAAAGACCGTCAGGTTCGGGCAGTCTGGGATGACGGACTCTCGAAATGGTGGTTTTCCGTATTGGATATAGTTGCCATTCTCAATGATGAGGATGACTACGCAAAGACTCGTAACTATTGGAAATATCTCAAAGGCAAACTCAAAAAAGAGAATCCCGAACTGGTTAGTGCCACTAACCAGTTGAAACTATATGCACCCGATGGCAAACGTCGTCTCACAGATGTGCTTGATGCAGAGGGTATTATTGAATTGGCTAAAAATATGCCCAATAACAAGGCATCCGACTTCCTTGACTGGTTCACATACAGCGACAACACGATAGACGGGCAGAGCCGAAAAAAGGCATATACTCTATACGAGAGCGGACTTTTAGCCAGCCTTGAGCCGGGAACAGTCAAGACTCTGCAACAAATTCATGCTTACATATTTGGTGGGTTGTATGATTTCGCCGGACAGATACGCACAAAGAATATTTCAAAAGGCGGATTTACATTCGCGAACTGTATGCACTTTCCTGAGACATTGCTAATCATAGAACGCATGCCGGAAACGACATTCGAGGAGATAATGGACAAATATGTAGAGATGAACGTTGCACATCCGTTTATGGAGGGAAATGGTCGCGCCACCCGTATTTGGCTCGACTTGATGCTAAAACGCTCGCTGAAGCGCTGCGTTGACTGGAGCAGGATAGACAAAAACGAATATCTTGCAGCCATGCGAGAAGGCGTTGTAGACAGCACCCACATCAAAGCTCTTGTAAAGTCTGCCCTGACCACGAAGATTGATGACAGGGAAATGTTTATGAAAGGAATTGACTACTCATATTATTATGAACAAAATGATTGAGGCTTATTTATGGAACAGTGGAAAGAATATAAATATACAGAAATAGCTTCGCTGATTGGAGGTGGTACTCCTAAAACCACTGAAGAGACGTATTGGAATGGTAATATTCCTTGGCTTTCGGTAAAAGATTTTTGTGGTGAGTCTAAATATGTCTATAGTACAGAAAAAACTATAACAGAGTTAGGACTTAGAAATAGTTCTACCAAACTATTAAGCAAAGATGACATTATAATTTCTGCAAGAGGGACTGTGGGAGAAATAGCTATGCTCCCTTTTGAAATGGCTTTTAATCAATCTTGTTTTGGAATAAGAGCAAATTGCAATCATATTCTTCCGGATTATCTATATTACCTAACAAAAACAAAAGTTAGAGAGTTACAGCATGTATCTCACGGAGCTGTATTTGATACTATAACGAGACAAACATTTGAAAACATTGTTTGCAGAGTCCCTTCTTTAGAACTCCAAAAACAGATTGCCTCAATCCTCTCCTCCCTCGATGACAAAATCGAGTTAAACCGCCGGATAAATGATAATTTAATGCCAATCTATTATGCCTAAGACGTATCATTTTACAGAAGATTCATACGAACAAACGATAATCTCATTGTTCAAGGATATGGGTTATGAATACCATTATGGCCCGGAACTTGACGCAGATACCAGCAGGGAACTCACCGATGCCGCCATACCAGGAGCATTGCGGAAGGCTATGTTGGCTATAAATGGAGCGGACAAAGCCACTGCCGTGGATGAAGCCATCCGCAAAATCAAAGAGCAGTTCAGCCAACCTTTGATGAGTGCGAACGTAACCCTAACTGATTGGCTGCAAAATGGGATGGATGTGACTTTCAAAACCGTTCAAGGCACACTGCGTAGCGACCATATCAAGATAATCGACACCAACAATATAGAAAACAATTCTTTCGTGGTTGCCAATCAATGGACGGTTACAAATGGTAAATCCACCAAACGCGCTGACATCGTGGTATTCATTAATGGTCTGCCAATATCCGTTATTGAGTTGAAATCTCCTTCTCGTGAAGTGACTAACTCGGAGGAAGCCCACCAACAGTTGCAGAACTATATGCGCATTGTTCCGCAACTTTTCACCGCTTGCCAAATGCTCGTGATAAGCGACATGGCAGACACACGAGTAGGCACGATTACCGCACCGCTTGACCGATATATGGAGTGGAAAACCACGGATGGAAGCTATGAAAGCACGGCGTTCGCCGACTTTGAAACATTCTTCAACGGCATATTTGAGAAACATCGGGTCATTGATATAATTGCCAACTTTACCCTTACAATGGGTGGCGATAAGAAGATACGCATACTCGCCGGCTACCATCAGTATTTCGCCGTGAAAAAAGCCCTTGAATGTACCAAGCAAGCATTGCAACGCAATGATGGGAAAATCGGCGTATTCTGGCACACACAAGGTTCGGGCAAGAGCCTTTCGATGGTGTTCTATGCCCACCAACTTTTGAAAAATCTGCTTAGTGCGACTTTGCTTGTGCTTACCGACCGTCTTGACTTGAACGACCAACTGCACAGCACTTTTGCATCGTGCAGCGACTATCTGCGCCAAAAACCTGTCAAGGCTACTGATGGCGAAAACCTCTATGAATTGCTCGAAAAGCGCAAGAGCCACGGGATAATCTTTGCCAATATCCAAAAGTTCAAAGACCGGGATAAGCTCATCACAAGCCGCTCGGATGTGATTGTAATTAGTGATGAAGCCCACCGTACACAATCAAACACCAAGACAAAGGTTGATACACAGACAGGAGAACTGAAACTCGGCTTTGCGGCTATCGTGCGCAAACTCCTGCCCAATGCGGCGTTTATTGGCTTTACGGGTACGCCTATCGAACAGGACGACAACGACACGAGAGAAGTATTCGGTAACTATATCGACATCTACGACATGACCCAGGCCGTGGAAGACGGTGCTACCGTGCCTGTCTATTATGAGAGTCGTTTGGTGAAATTGGATTTGGACGAGGCTACACTCAAATTGCTGGATAACGAGTATGATAAACTGGCAGAAGAGGGTGCTGACGAACAGGATATCAAACGCTCGAAGGCTGAAAATGCACGTCTGCGTGTCTTGCTATCAGCCCCACAAACTATCGACACACTTTGCAAGGACATAATAGACCACTATGAGAATTACCGTGCCGATTTGCTTACGGGCAAAGCCATGATAGTGGCGATTGACCGTGCTACCGGTATTAACATATACAAGAAACTGATGGAACTTCGTCCACAGTGGAAAGATATAACCGGCGTGGTTATGACGCAGGGCAATCAAGACCCTGTGGAATGGAACGACATTATCGGCTCTGCAGCGCGGAAAGAAGAATTGGCCCGTCAATTCAAAGACAACAATTCTCCGCTAAAAATCGCTATCGTGGTGGATATGTGGCTCACAGGCTTTGATGTGCCATCACTCGCCACAATGTACGTTTACAAGCCCATGAAAGGCCACAATCTTATGCAAGCTATTGCCCGAGTGAACCGCGTGTTCCCCGAAAAGAGCGGAGGTTTGGTGGTGGATTATATCGGCATTGCCAAGGCTCTCAAAAAAGCCATGCACGACTATACCAGGCGTGACAAAGAACGCTTCGGAGACCCTAATATCAAGACTACAGCTTATCAACAGTTCGTTGCAGCACTCAAGCTTTGCCGTAAATGTATGGCAGGATATGACTATTCAGCCTTTTCCGATTGTTCCAATTTGCAACGGGCCAACCTTATTAAGGGAGGCGTGAACGTATTGCTTGACAAGAGCAACTTTGTTTCGTCAGAGCCTACCGCTCAAACTGATAAGAATGGGAACATTATTTCTGTGGATGCTGCCCCTATTGAAGCGCAGAAAGTATTTATGGAAGAAAGCAAACGCTTGTCTCAGGCGACTTCACTTTGCCGCAGTTTGCTTACTCCTGCTGAACGCTTTGAGGAAGCGTATTTTGAAGCCGTGCGGACATTGCTTTTGCGTCTTTCAGGAAACAATAAGATTACACGGAAAATCATAGACGAGCGCATCACACAACTGCTGAAAGTGGCAATCAAGGCGGAGGGCATTGTGGAAATCCTCAATACTAAAGGTTCGGAATTTTCACTCTTTGATGAAAATTTCTTGAAAGAGGTAGCCGAAATGAAAGAAAAGAATTTCGCACTCGAATTGCTCAAACGGCTGCTTAAAGAGCATATCAAGAAATACGCAAAAAAACGAATGGTTGAAGCCGAAAAATTCAGTGAAATGCTCGATACACGGCTTGCTGAATATCTCCGTGGTCTTATTTCCAATGAGGAGGTGATTAGAGAGCTGATTAAAATGGCGCAAGAACTTAAAGCCAATGCCGAACGAGCATCTGAATTGGGGCTGACCGAAGAAGAACAGGCTTTTTATGATGCTTTGACAAAGCCGCAAGCCGTAAGGGATTTCTACGAAAACAGCCAACTTGTTGCTATGGCAAAGGAACTGACCGAAGCCTTACGCAGTAGCAAAACCATTGATTGGCGGCAGAAAGAATCGTCGCGTGCCAGGATGCGTTCTATGGTGAAGCGGTTACTCAAAAAATACAACTACCCGCCGGAAGAACAGGAAGCAGCCCTTGAGACCGTTATCCGACAATGTGAACTTTATGCGGATTCGGATGAGGAAATTCAGTACGAAATGCTGGATTAAAAGTCATTTATTTCCACCATTCCTCACTTTTTCAAGCTGCCTGTTGAACACGACCAGCGTGGAATCAATACCGATTGTTTCCACCAGCTTTTCGTATGCCCCGATAGTCACGGCCAGTTTAGGGTACAGTTCGTCGAGCATGACCGTGGTCACTTGGTGCTTGTCTGCAACCGTCCTTAACCGTCTGTTCTCCTCCCGGTATTCATGCCACTGCATCCAACTGACGGCAAACAGGGCAAAGAACACGAGCGTACAGACGATGCCAGCCCATGCGTAAGGGTTCTTGTGCCAACCATCGGGCACTTTATTCCATAGTCGCCTGATACCATTTATCGCTTTGTCCGAGCGGATTGCCTGCCATAGCTTCGCTCCAAAGCCTTGCTTTTGCCGTGCCTTTTGTGAAATCTGCCTGTCTTTCTCCACATGGTCGGTAAGCATTTCCAATATCTTGTAAAGCAAATCCTTGGTAGTGGGGATGCCACGCTCGCGCATGTCCTTGTCGTTGGCATCGGTGTATGCCTGCAAGCTCACAATCACTTCATCGGCCTACGATTTCCTGTAGGCGGCGATGGCTTCCCTGCTTCTGAAAATGCCGTTGATATTTTCCGGCGTGCTGCCGCCAAAGAAACGGATACACGGTTCCAGTTTCACCGCCAGCCTTTCCAACGCCTCGTCCTTGTCCGAAGCGTCCTTTGCGCCCAGTATCATCTTTATTTCCTCGATGTCCTCAGCCAATGCCCCGATAAGGTCAGTTATGTTCTGTAAGTTGTCTTTCATCTTCTCATCTTTTTGGGTTTGTACTTGTTCTTTTCCTTGTCGTTTTCGCCCCAGCCGTTTTCGTTTCCTCCACCGCCTCCGCCGGACGAAACCCTGGCTTGGTGCGGTTGGACGCACAACTCGATGAGTGCGCCGATGCCCACTTGGATGATGTCGGCGC
>CAZSYY010000069.1:0-5543 GCA_964611375.1 uncultured Phocaeicola sp.
AACACTACAAGCATCTATTTTAACTACAATGCATAAACAGATAATGAGCAAAAAAAATTATTTTTGCACAATGTGTTTTTTTACTACATTTGAAGTGAAAAAGAAAAATATAAAGCAATATGCACATAAAAAAAACAATAATAGCGTCCATAACGGTCGGAGTGTTACTAATCAGCGGTTGTGCATCCGGCTATTCTTTGAAAAAAATAGAAGGAGGACGGGTGGCTATGACAGCTGAATATGATGAAAACCAAGATAAAGCAGCAGCCGCAATCTTACAGCCATACAAACTGGTGGTAGACAGCATAATGTCGCCTGTAATCGGGCATTCCGCCAAAACATTGGAAGCTTCTCGTCCAGAATCTCCACTTTCCAATCTCCTGGCAGACATAATCAGAAAAGGAGGCACAAAAATCACAGGTAAGCCAACTGACGTAGGAATAATGAATATGGGAGGCATACGAAATACGCTTCCCGAAGGAGAAATAACATTCGGAATAATATATGAAATCACTCCCTTTGAGAATGCTTTGTGCGTGTTGACCTTAGACGGAAAAACATTGATGGAACTATTCAGACAAATTGCCGGACTGAAAGGCGAAGGGCTGAGTGGTGCCTCTCTCATCATATCACCTGACGGAGAGTTGATCGATGCTAAAGTTGGCGGAAAACCTATCATCATGGATAAGGAATATACTGTGGCAACCATTGATTATCTTGCAGAAGGTAATGACAAGATGACAGCGTTCTGCGAAGCGAAAACGAAAGTTTTTCCGTCAGAACCTTTGCTGTTGAGGACTGCATTTCTGGATTATGTGAAAGATTGTGAGCTAAAAGGACGCTTGGTCAATGCGGAAACGGAAGGAAGAATCACAATAAAAAATTAACAGGACAGAAAATTCTAAAATTGTACAGAAATGAACAGGAAATCTTTTTTGCTGCTTGCCTGTCTGGTCTCAGGAATGCTTGCGGCGCAGAATATAAAAGAACTACACATTTACCATACAAACGACATGCACAGCCGTATCGAACCGTTTGCCGACTACTTCCCTGATTCGCTAGTAGCCGGGAAGGGAGGAATACTGCGCCGAGCCACTTTCATCTCACAAGAGCGCAAGAAGCATACCGATTTGCTGCTATTCGATTCCGGCGACTTTTCTCAAGGCAGTCCGTACTATAATTTATTCAAGGGAGAAGTGGAAATCAAGATGATGAATGAAATGAAGTACGATGCCGGAACAATAGGCAATCATGAGTTTGATTTCGGCCTTGAAAACATGGCACGCCTGTTCAGAATGGCAGAGTTCCCGATAGTCTGCGCCAACTACGGAGTGGAAGGAACAGTACTTGAAGGTTTGGTGAAAGAATATACAGTGATTGAACGAGATGGCATACGCATCGGAGTGTTCGGTTTGGGAGCAAAACTTGATGGACTGGTATCACACGCAAGTTACGGGAACGTGCAATTCAAGGATCCTATCGCAGAAGCCCAGCGTGTAGCAGATCTGCTTCGAGATAAGGAGCATTGCGACCTGATAATCTGCCTGTCACATCTGGGATGGGAGGGGGAACCCTATTCTGATATGGAACTGATAAAAAACACACGCAACATTGACATTGTATTGGGAGGTCACTCGCACACCTTTTTTGAAGAGCCGGTGTACTGCAAAAATCTGGACGGTGTAGAAGTACCCGTACAGCAAATGGGCAAAAACGCTGCCTTCGTAGGGAAGATGCTTGTGGAGATGCAAAAAGACTGACAATCAAAACGTGAGGAAGTTTCAGACAAAATGACCGTATATCACAATCAAGATGTGCGGATGTTTTGAAAAACCTTCCCTTTGTATTATTCTCACATGGAAGCATAACGTCAACAGATCCTGAAGATGAATGCATAGCTGGCTCGTAAAAAATTCAAACAAGCATCAAGATAATATTATGAAAAAAAAATACCTATCATATCTTTTCGGAGTTTTGCTCACCGTCTGTTCCGCTTCGGCCCAACAACCTACGATATTACGTAACATCCGCGATACGGTGGAATGCAGACAATGGGTTGAGGGCAAGATGCGACTGATGACCTTGAAACAGAAGATAGGCCAGCTTTTCATACATACGGTTACGCCGGAATATACCCAGTATAACAGAAATATGCTTCGCAATATAATAGACAATTACGAAATAGGCGGACTACTCTTCTCTGCCGGCGAAGTGGAGAAACAGGTACAGCTGACCAACTATGTGCAGGATATTTCCGAAATTCCACTGCTGATCACTTTCGACGGAGAGTGGGGATTGTCAATGCGTCTGAAGGGTACTCCGAAATTTCCCTACAACCGTGTGCTGGGTTGTGTGAGCAACGACTCACTGCTATATGAATACGGAAAGGAGATAGCACGCCAATGCAGGGCGATAGGCGTACACGTAAACTTTGCACCGGTAGCTGACGTGGACAATAATCCCAAAAATCCGGTCATCAATTACCGTTCGTTCGGAAACAGTCCTTCACGGGTAGCGGAAAAAGTGACTGCCTATGCACACGGACTGGAAGATGGAGGAGTGCTGGCCGTATGCAAGCATTTTCCCGGACATGGTGACACAGACATTGATTCGCACAAGGCATTGCCGGAACTTCCCTTCGACCGTTCCCGGCTGGATAGCGTAGAGCTGTATCCTTTCCGTAAGGCTGTGGAGTCAGGTGTGAGCGGAATAATGACAGGACATTTGCGTGTTCCTGCATTGGACAATAAACCGGCTTCAATATCTGAAAAGATAATCGGTGTACTGAAAGACGAAATGCACTTCAACGGATTAATTTTTACCGATGCCTTGGAAATGAAGGGAATCTCAGGGAATGAGGATGTATGCGCGAAAGCTTTGATTGCCGGGAATGATATGGTGCTGGCTCCCCGCAACCTAAAGAAAGAAATAAGAGGGGTGCTTGCTGCAATCAGAAAAGGAGAACTTTCTGAAGATGACATTGATAGAAAGTGCAGGAAGGTACTCACATTCAAATACGCGCTTGGCTTGTCACAATACAAGTCCGTCCCTGTGGAAAACATAAGAAAAGAACTTGATACCGATTCCGTAAACCATTTACAGAAAAGACTTGCTTGTGCGGCAGTAACTGTGGCACGCAATTCCGATGATATGGTTCCGTTGGATCTGTCCGCTCCGGGGACAGTCCTGTTGAGCATTTCATCCTCGATGACGGAGGCCCACCCTCTTTACGAGCATCTTAGAGAAACAATGTCTGTCAATTGGGTACATGCGCATGCTGATTCGATTGCAGCAATCAGAGACCGTATTCGTTCGGCACATCGTATCATAGCTGCTGTCTATACGGATAACATCACTACCTATAATTCGTTGCTGCTCAGTCTGGCCTCAGACAAACCGATGACGCTGATATATTTTACAAACATGAAGACATCGGAAAAGTCGCCTGAGTTGCTGAGGAATGCCTCATCTGTCGTATTTGCCCACAGTGCAGAAGAATACATACAGAAACACGTAGCAGACATACTCGTAGGGAAGTCGTGCGCTGACGGAAAACTGTCTATTCCCTTGGCTGGTATCTTCACTGAAGGTGCCGGAGTGACAATCAATACTCAACGCCCACGCGAATATTCTCCGGAGGACTTAGGTATGGACTCGTCGACTCTGGCACGGATTGACTCCATAGCAGAGGAGGGCATCCGAAATGGTGCTTTTCCAGGATGTCATGTACTGATTCTGCGTAACGGAATCTCTGTGTATGACAAATGTTTCGGAAAACACACGTATAACGGAAACCGCCAGACTACAGAAAATGACATTTATGACTTAGCTTCACTTACAAAAACAGCAGCCACCCTTCTTGCCGTCATGAAGTTGTACGATGAAGGTCGGTTTGGATTGACAGACCGTATATCAGAATATCTTCCATATCTGAGAAATACGGATAAGTCACAAATTACCGTTCAGGATCTGCTGTTTCATGAGTCCGGGCTTCCGGCATATCTTCCGTTTTACGAAGAGGCAATCGACCCGAAATCATGTAAAGGAGGGTTATTCCGTAAGAAACCAGATGCAAAACATAGCATAAAAGTGGGAACAAACTTGTATGCTTGTACAGACATATCCTATAAACCGGAATGGATAACCTCCGATTGTTCGGCAGAATATCCGTTGCAAGTATCCGACAATCTGTTTATAAGGGAAGAGTTCCGTCAGGAGATTCTCAGGAAAATTGTAGAGACACCTCTGAAAAAAAAATTATACCGATACAGTTGTCTGAACTTCATGCTTTTAAAGGAACTCGTGGAAACATTGGCAAAGGTACCTATGGATAAATATCTTGACAGCGTGTTCTACAAACCGATGGGATTGCTCCACACTTCATTCCTCCCTCTGAAGAAATTCAGCAAGGAGCAGATTGTACCTACCGTTGAAAGGGACTTCCTACGTGGTGGAATATTGCAAGGATTTGTGCAGGATGAAGCCGCTGCCTTTATGGGAGGTGTGTCAGGTAATGCCGGTCTCTTTTCTACGGCACACGATATTGCATGCATTTTTCAGATGCTGCTTGATAAAGGAGTTTACGGCTCTCACCGTTACCTGACACGCGCTACATGTGAACTGTTCACATCATTGAAGGCAAAAGGCAGCCGTCGTGGGCTTGGATTTGACAAACCTGACACAGAAGACACCCAAAACAGTCCCTGCGCTGCGGAAGCTCCAGCATCAGTGTTCGGCCATACAGGATTTACAGGTACGGCAGCATGGACAGATCCGGACAACGGACTGGTATTTATATTTCTTTGCAACAGGACCTATCCAACCCCATTCGAACGAAAAAATCTGACAAAACTAAACATCCGCCCCCGGATGCAACAGGCGATGTATCAATCACTAATAAAATAGAGCAATTTAGAAAGTGTACAAATTATGCAGATTTTGCAATGTAGATGTTACAACTTGCAATAAAAACACTACCTTTGTATTGTCAATTATGACTAATAATAACTTAACTTTTTTACTGAAATGGCTTACGTAATTAGTGACGATTGTATCGCTTGCGGTACATGTATTGATGAATGCCCGGTAGGAGCAATTTCTGAAGGTGACAAATATTCCATCAATCCTGACGCTTGTACAGAATGTGGCACATGCGCTGATGTATGTCCCTCAGAAGCAATCCACATGGGTTGATCGCTTCGTCTTATGACAAACTTACAATTAGAGGCCGACTCAAAAGAGATTTTGAAGTTGGCCTCTTGCTGTTTCTAAACAAAAGATATTCGGTTGCAGCTTAAAAAAATTGCAGCCTTTTCTTTTACCTTTTCTGAAGTTGTATTATGGAACAATATCCGTTATTTATGGGCGTATATGATGTTTCCTACGTGAGTTCGGTTTAAGCTTACCACAAAGTCAGTTGTTTTGATTGTCCGATGGTATATCCTTGCAGAGCTTCAGGCTTGTTGTCAAAGAAGCAGTAAGCTCCCAGTGCAGCAATCAGGTTCATCAGGAAATTGTTGATGGAACGATGCCTTGAATGTACC
>CAZSYY010000070.1:0-5502 GCA_964611375.1 uncultured Phocaeicola sp.
ACAATGAAAAAGGGCGACCCGTTAGTCGTTACTGACTTTTGGGTCACCCTCATTCATCAATTTTAATAGCATTTTTTACATTGAGACAGAAAATTTATTTCTGTAGACTCACATTGTCAATCATCATCTGAGAATCTTTTTTCTGCAACTGAATAACAACAATCAAATCGTTAAGAACATCATCGGTAATGTCTGCTACATTGATTGTATTTCCATTAGCCTCCACCGCCTTGACACTGGCAAATGCATCGACCGTCTTCGACAAATCAAATTTGGCACTCACTTTCATCCACTTTCCCGGCTTCTTGATGATACGACTGAAAGCGGCAGCCGACTGAGTTTTCGTAGATTCATCAGTCACGTCAAACTGATCTCTCATAACGAAAATTTTATGCTTTGAGTCGCACAGGAAAAAGCGTATCTGGGCATCTTCAGTCAAGGCTTTTGCCTCAAATGACAGGGTGTACACACCTTTCTCCGCACCTTCGATGCGCTGTCCAAGATAAGCCTTATACCAAGAATTGTCGGACGTATTTTCAATTTGAACGGCATTACCATGTTTTTCGTCATCTGTCACCGGAACAATTGTTGTTGCACCATCAGTCCTGTTAAGTACAAACCAATCTGTGGCAGCAGGTGCAGATTCATACGTTTCAGCGTTTAAAGGGGTATCAAAAGTACCGTTCTTGATAAGATCCTGCGCATTCGCACCTAAAGCGAAACATGCAAATGCTGCAAAAATAACTGTTTTCCTCATAATATTTAAGTTTTTTGTTTTCGTCCGTAAAAATAATAAATTGTCAAGAAGAAATCACTGTATTATTTCTTTTTTCTAAGTAAATAACTCTTTTTTAACTGTTATGCAAAAAGAACATTTTGCGTGAGAGAAACTTGCCCGTTCATCAAAAGATAAGTATCTTTGTTTGATAAAAATCAAGAGCCATGCTGGATTTTGTTCATTTGCACGTACACACACAATATTCCATTCTCGACGGACAAGCATCCATTCCACGTCTGGTCGACAAGGCCATTGCAAACGGAATGCGGGGTATAGCCGTTACCGATCATGGAAACATGTTCGGAATCAAGGAGTTCTTCAATTATGTAAACAAGAAGAACGGGGGCACGAATGCAGAAATCAAGGAATTGAAAAAGCGTATCAACGCACTTGAGAACGGGAAAGCAGAGTCCGACAACCCCAAAACGGAAATGGAAGAATGCAAACGGAAGATAGAAGAAGCCGAGAAGAAACTGTTCAAGCCCATATTCGGATGCGAAATGTATGTGGCACGACGAAGAATGGAAGATAAAGAAGGAAAACAGGATCAAAGCGGATATCACCTCGTGGTACTTGCAAAAAACCAGAAAGGATACCACAATCTCATCAAGCTGGTATCAAAAGCATGGACAAAAGGATTCTATATGCGTCCGCGCACAGAGCGTGCCGAACTTGAAAAATACCATGAGGGATTGATTGTCTGCTCGGCATGTCTGGGAGGGGAGGTTCCACGACGCATTGCCGCCGGACAATTCGAGGAGGCGGAAGAAGCCATACAATGGTACAAAAAACTGTTCGGGGACGATTACTACCTGGAACTGCAACGTCATCAAGCTACGGTACCACGTGCCAACCACGAGACTTATCAGGTACAGCAGACAGTGAACAAGAAACTTGTCGAATACTCGAAAAAGTACGGTATCAAACTGGTATGTACAAATGATGTACATTTTGTGGACGAAGAAAATGCGGAAGCACACGACCGTCTGATATGCCTGAGCACCGGAAAGGATCTTGATGACCCTAACCGCATGCTTTACACAAAACAGGAATGGATGAAGACACGCGAAGAAATGAACGAAATATTCGCAGACATACCTGAGGCACTGACCAATACGACTGAAGTATGCGATAAGGTAGAATTCTATTCCATAGATCACGCACCGATTATGCCGACTTTCTCCATTCCCGAAGAATTCGGGACAGAGGAGGGATATCGGAAAAAATTTACCCAAGAGGATCTTTTCAACGAATTCACGCGTGACGAACACGGACAGGTAGTGATGGACGAAGCGTCGGCAAAAGCAAAAATAGACCGTCTGGGAGGTTATGACAAGCTATACCGTATCAAGTTGGAAGCCGATTATCTGTCAAAACTGACCTACGAAGGAGCAGTCGTACGTTACGGAAAGGATATGAGCGAGGAGGTCAAGGAACGGCTGAACTTTGAGTTGCATATCATGAAAACCATGGGTTTTCCGGGATACTTTCTTATTGTGCAGGATTTCATCAGCGCTGCACGTAACCAGCTCGATGTGTCCGTAGGTCCCGGACGTGGTTCCGCAGCTGGTTCTGCCGTAGCTTATTGTCTTGGTATTACACAAATAGATCCCATCAAATACGACCTGCTTTTCGAGCGTTTCCTCAATCCCGACCGTATCTCTCTTCCCGATATAGACGTGGATTTTGACGATGACGGACGGGGACGTGTCCTTAATTGGGTGACAGAAAAATACGGACAGGAAAAAGTGGCGCACATCATCACCTACGGCACAATGGCAACAAAATTGGCTATAAAGGATGTGGCACGCGTACAGAAACTTCCTCTGTCAGAATCGGACAGGCTTTGCAAATTGATTCCCGACAAGATTCCCGACAAGAAGCTCAACCTTGCCAATGCCATCGCATATGTACCTGAACTCCAGGAGGCAGAAACCTCGCCAGATCCGATATTGCGCGACACCATAAAGTATGCCAAGATGCTTGAAGGAAACGTGCGCAACACCGGTGTACATGCCTGCGGAACGATTATCTGCCGTGACGACATCACCGACTGGGTTCCGGTAAGCACGGCAGATGACAAGGAAACAGGCGAGAAGATGCTCGTAACCCAATACGAAGGTTCGGTAATCGAGGACACCGGACTCATTAAAATGGACTTTTTAGGACTGAAGACATTGTCCGTCATCAAAGAGGCCATAGAAAACATACGTCAAAGCAAGGGTATTGAAGTGGACATCGACAATATACCCATCGATGATCCTGCCACCTACAAACTATACAGCGACGGACAGACAGTCGGTACGTTCCAGTTCGAATCGGCCGGAATGCAGAAATACCTGCGAGAACTACAGCCATCCACATTTGAGGATCTTATCGCCATGAATGCACTGTATCGTCCTGGACCGATGGACTATATACCGGACTTTATCGACCGCAAGCATGGACGAAAGCCTATCGAATATGACATTCCAATCATGGAAAAATATTTGAAGGATACGTATGGCATCACTGTCTATCAGGAACAGGTGATGCTCCTTTCGCGTCTTCTTGCGAACTTCACACGCGGTGAATCGGACACGCTGCGCAAAGCGATGGGAAAAAAGCTGCGTGACAAGCTGGATCACATGAAACCTAAGTTCATTGAAGGTGGAAAGAAAAACGGACATGACCCAAAGGTATTGGAAAAAATATGGGGCGACTGGGAAAAGTTCGCTTCATATGCATTCAATAAATCACATGCCACCTGCTACTCATGGGTAGCCTATCAGACCGCTTATCTGAAAGCCAATTACCCATCTGAATATATGGCCGCCGCCATGAGCCGCAACATATCGAACATCACCGAAATAACCAAACTGATGGACGAATGCAAGGCTATGGGAATCCGCGTGCTCGGCCCCGACGTGAACGAAAGTAACATGAAGTTTTCAGTCAACCAGCATGGAGACATACGGTTCGGACTGGGCGGCGTCAAAGGAGTAGGGGAGACCGCCGTACAAGGCATTATAGAAGAACGGAAGAAAAACGGTCCGTTCAAGGGAATATTCGATTTCGTGCAAAGGATAAACCTTTCTGCATGCAACAGGAAAAACATAGAAAACCTAGCCCTCTCCGGAGGATTCGACAGCTTTACAGAAATCAGGCGTGAAGACTTCTTTATGAAAAATTCCAAAGAAGAAACTTTCGTGGAAACCCTGATACGATACGGCAGCAAATTCCAGGCAGACAAGGCGGAAGCGACAAATTCCCTGTTCGGAGATATATTTGAAGTTGAAGTCGCTACGCCGGAAATCATACATTCACCTGCATGGACTGATCTTGAACGCTTGAACAAAGAACGTGATTTGGTAGGGATTTATCTATCAGCCCATCCGCTGGATGAGTTTGCCGTTGTACTTGAAAACGTATGCAATACACACATGAAAGACCTTTCCGACCTTACTCCATTACAGAACAAGAATCTCACGCTGGGAGGAATAGTCACAAATGTGCGTGAAGGCTATACAAGAACAGGAAAGCCATACGGCGTGGCAAAAATGGAAGATTACTCAGGATCGGCGGAATTTGCCTTTTTCGGAAATGAATGGGTAGAAAAGAAAAACTATTTTGCGGAAGGCATGTTCCTGTTCATGCACGGCAAGTGTCAACCGAAACAATGGAAGCAAGAAGAATGGGAAGTGAAAATAAACACTGTGGAACTGCTCTCAGACGTAAAGGAACACTCCATAAACAAAATCACCGTCAGCATCCCTCTATCAGCCATAAATGACAATATGATAATTGAATTTTCATCAAAAATGAAAGCAAATCCTGGAAAAACAGAACTGTGCTTCCTCATACACGATGAAAGTGGACAAATGCATGTCAACCTGAGTTCACACTTGGTTAAAGTATCTGTCCAAAAAGATCTTATCAATTATTTAAAAGGCCAGCCGATGTTGGAGTATAAAATAAATTAATCTTATATTTGTGCAGAAAATCACCTAAAATATACAATTATGGCATTGAACATTAAAGATGACAACTATGAAGCTCTTGTGGCAGAAGGAAAACCTATAGTACTTGATTTTTGGGCTACTTGGTGCGGTCCATGCCGTCAAATTGCTCCTTTCATTGAAGAATTGGCTGAAACCTATAAAGATAAGGTCAACATAGGAAAATGTGACGTGGACGAAAACAGTGAACTTCCGGCACGTTTCGGAGTTCGCAACATTCCGACAGTCCTTTTCATAAAAAATGATGAAGTAGTCGACAAGCAGGTAGGATTCGCATCAAAATCAGCTTTACAGGCTAAAATAGAAACGCTACTTAAATAAATCCAAAGTATATGGAAAAAGACAACGACTTCTTATTGGAAGATGAGGACGATGAAAAAACCATTGAGTTTATAAAAAACTATCTTCCTCAGGAAATGAAAAGTGCTTTTTCTGATGATGACCTTTATTATATTCTTGATTTAATTGCTGAGTACTATACTACAAGCGGGTGTCTTGATGCCGAGCCTGACGAAGAAGGGTATATCAACATTGATCAGAATGAAATCGTGGACTACATCATGAAAGAATCTGCAAAAGACAAAGTAGGGCCATTTGACCCTGAAGCCGTTTACTTCGTTGTAGAAGGTGAAATGGAATACGGAAATCAAATGGAAGAGGAATAATGACATAATAAGAGGGTGACCCAAAAGTCAGTAACGACTAACGGGTCGCCCTTTTTCATTG
>CAZSYY010000071.1:0-5375 GCA_964611375.1 uncultured Phocaeicola sp.
ATCGCACCATTATTCTCGGATGATTTTTGGGGTACGCATTGACGAAGTCAGGAGACAAAACTAAAAACAGAAACTTACCCAAGAATACGGACTCGGATGTATTCTTGGGTAAGTTTTATTTGCCCCATCTATAGGAGTTCACTTTTTCGTTATTTGATTCGCTTGTAACCGTAAACAGCAAGAGCGCCCAGCTCCTCTTCGATGCGTAGCAACTGATTGTATTTTGCCATACGGTCAGAACGGCTCAACGAACCGGTCTTTATTTGTCCGCTGTTCGTAGCCACTGCAATGTCAGCAATTGTAGCATCTTCCGTTTCACCCGAACGATGTGAAGTGACAGTCGTATATCCATGACGGTGGGCCATTTCGATAGCATCAAGCGTCTCACTCAATGAGCCAATTTGGTTCACTTTGATAAGAATAGAATTGGCACATCCCATAGAAATACCTTTTGAAAGGAACTCTACATTTGTCACAAACAAGTCATCCCCCACAAGCTGGCAACGGTTTCCTATACGTGCAGTCAGTTTCTGCCATCCTTCCCAGTCATTCTCACTCATTCCGTCTTCTATGGAATCAATCGGATATTTGCTGATCAGTTCTTCAAGATATGCTATCTGCTCATCAGAAGTACGTTTCTTACCATTGCCCCCTTCAAAGATGCTGTAATCATAAATTCCGTCACGATAGAATTCGGAAGAAGCGCAATCCATACCGATCATCACATCCTTACCCGGTTCGTATCCGGCAGCCTTGATAGCGGCAATAATTGATTCCAAAGCATCTTCCGTTCCTGCCAGCGAAGGAGCAAATCCGCCTTCGTCACCTACGGCTGTACTCAGGCCACGGTCGTGCAGTACCTTCTTCAATGCGTGGAACACTTCCGCACCCATACGCAATCCTTCACGGAAAGAGGGAGCGCCGACCGGACGAATCATGAACTCCTGGAAAGCAATTGGAGCATCGCTGTGCGAGCCTCCGTTGATGATGTTCATCATAGGTACCGGCATAACGTATGTATTCACACCTCCGATGTAACGGTAGAGAGGAATATCCAGATAGTTTGCCGCAGCCTTGGCCACTGCCAGTGAAACGCCAAGAATAGCATTGGCACCGAGGTTTGATTTGGTTTTCGTGCCGTCAAGTTCCAGCATCTTCTTGTCAATGGCACGCTGTTCCAGTGCAGACCATCCTATCAGGGCAGGAGCAATGACACTGTTTACGTTTTCAACAGCTTTCAACACACCTTTTCCGCCGTAACGTTTGGGATCCTTGTCCCTTAATTCCAAGGCTTCATGTTCTCCCGTTGAGGCACCAGAAGGAACAGACGCGCGTCCGATTACTCCTGATTCCAATCTCACTTCCACTTCTACAGTAGGGTTGCCGCGTGAGTCGAGGATTTCCCGACCTATAATCGCTTCAATTTTCATAACCGTTTTTGTTTTAAAATTAGTATTCATTAGTATTATACAAAGTTGAAAAGATCCTTTCAACAAGGCAATACCTGAATGTAGGTATTTTCATCTGAGAATACCAGTATTTCCCAAACTATTAACACGTTGGCCAAAAAAAATCCCCTGTCACATTGACCAACATGACAGGGGATTCCATTTAAAACAAGCCGTCACTTGTTTATTATAATATGAGCCGTCAATAAGAAGCATTTGCCTTGATTCCCGCCTCTTTCAACAAAGACACAATACGATCCAGTTCCTCGCGAGTGGCTTTCCTGAGAGAAAGATCAGGTGTCTCACGGTCAATGGTATAAATCATAACCTGACGAGGGAAGATTTGTCTGACCGTTTCTATCCACGGTAATACGTACTTGTCGGAAGTATTGTCAACATCCTCTCCCTCATCAGTCTTTCCCTTCATGAACATAGTCTGAACTATCAGATTTCCTCTGAATGCCTTCATTCCTTCAATGATATCATCCAAATCATAATGCCCCACCGGGCGATCCACTTTCCGAATATAATCAATGTCAACAGTGTCGAGCTTCAGGATATTGTTGTCCACCTTGTTCAAGGCAGCAAAAACTTCCGGCTTGCGAATAAAGGTGGCATTGCTCAACACACTTACCTTAGCATCCGGGAAATATTTGTCGCGCAATGCAAGCGTATCATCTACGATTTCCGGGAAATGAGGATTGGATGTAGGTTCTCCGTTCCCGGAGAATGTAAGGACATCAGGATAGGGACCGTTTTTTTTCATGTCAACAAGACGTGCTTCAAGTGCTTCACGCACCGCCTCACGAGTCTGAACCTTTAGCTTCGGCCTGTGACACCTGTTATACCCGCACTCACAATAGATGCAGTCAAATGTACAGAACTTTCCGTCGGCAGGAAGCAAGTTGATTCCCAGCGATACCCCCAACCGCCGACTATGGATGGGGCCAAATATGGGAGCCGGATAGATAATGGTTGACATGACACGTAATTATTATTTTCCCACAAATGTACGCAAATAAATCAAACAAGGTTGTATTCACCATTTTAATTTCACCTGCAACTGCATGTCGTACTTGTTGCTGCCCTGAATTTCTTCAGTTCCCGAACCGATAACATTCCTGTCCCGGTAATGCGTCCATCCCCATTTTGCCTGAAAGGTCAGCCGATTTTTCCATTTAAAGTTCATGTTTACACTCACCCTGTGACCTTTCCCATAGAACGACATCATAGAAAATGCATACAGCAGTCCCGGTTCATAAAGATAAGCCCTTGAGTCATAGTCATCGGTATTAAACCAGAAAGCGCTGAGTGAACCTCGCACGGGAAAATGTTCTGTTCCCAACTTGACAGTCGAACCGCCAACATACCCGTTGGAAGCCTGTTGCCTCCAATAAGACGAACGTATATATTCGACAACTCCCTTCAGGCTTAACCATCCATTACATGCGAACAATGCCTGTCCGTGTATCCGCTGGCGAATATTGGGCAACACATACTTCTCGGACTGCAGTGTAAAGTTTTTCGCCTTGTTCTTGTAACTGTATTTTATCAACATATCCAGTGAACTGGAAGGTGAATAACTTAACTGGAAAACACCCTCCATACCTGTTGTCTTGGTTTTGTCAACCAGGTACCTGTACCACGGGAAATAAAAGAAGTCAATATATGTCAATAGTTTACATTCCGGCAACACACTGGATTCCAGTCCAATATAAAATCCAAGTTCATTCTGTGTCCTGGAATTTTCACCGAAACCATTTGCGTACAGACTTTGATAACGCTTGTCATAATACCTGTTCATAAAAACTAAGGAAGTATTAACATTCGGTGAATAACTCAAAGAATTAAGCATAGCCAACGCACCTGTCTTATCAAAAGCCACCTCACCAAAAAGCACGAGTCTGTCAAGAAAAAACCTGTAATTCGTCCCGACATTGAAAAAAGACTTTCCCCTCGGATAATACCTGTTGTAAAGGCGAAAATCAGGATTCAACACCATGTTGAAAACATTATAAACAGCTGTAAATCCCAGCTCCATGTATTTCCCGTTATATGTCAAGTTACACCCTGACAGATGATTAGTCACAGTATTCTTTTTCTCCATGTCACTTCTAAGACGATGGTATCCGTCTGTTTTCAACGTCCTTATGAACGGTTTTTCAACACGTGCATCTTGCCTCCGATATGAATAGAAAGCCGACAAATCCCACCGTTTCCCTATCCCATAGACGATTCCGATACCCTGAAGATAATCCGATTCGTTTGTGGAGGTGTACTTTGATATCCCCTTTCCGCTCCGGTTCATGGCCGACAATGAATATGCCTTCCCCATGCTGAATCCCATGTTAATGACAAGTCCATACCCAAAACTTGCCTTGTAGTTACCCAATACCAAAGCCTTGAAACGCCATATATCTTTCAGGAACAGACTGGCCGAATAAAAATCATACCCTTTACGGTTGTATTTGCTGAAGAACGGCTCTCCCGCATCCTTTTCCGCAGTAAGCCCAAAGAAAATATGGTCGCTATATTTGAATTTGTAACGTATATTCTGGTAGAACGGATCCCCAATATATTTTTTGTTGGGACTTTTCTGAAGCGTTTCCTCAGGATAATCCGCATATCCGGCCTTTGCATTCAGCGGAACATCCGTGCGCGTCATCAATTCATGTCTACCATACTTCCATACGTCACGAAAGGTTATTTTCCTGTATTCACTGTCATAAGGGCCTATATAGATGAATTCCTCCAGGAGGCGTCTGGTCTGAACATCCATTCCTTCCACTCCCAGCAATTCGTTTTTTGTAAGCATAGGCCCATACTTGTAAACATAATAAAGGATATTTTCAATCATTTTGTCCGAAAGGAATGGAAGCTGCTCCAGCTGCTCTTTCGTGACTGTGTTAATGTTGATAGGATGTTCTGCCAACTCGCTAAGTTCTTCATAAAGTTCTTGGGAATATTCTATTTCCTCATCGGTGGACGCCTGAAGTTTCCACTCCATCCATTCAGACTGCGAATAAAGTTTTAAACAGCAACAACATCCTAATATACAGACAAGAATACACTTTTTCAACATAGATATAAACAGGGGTTAATAAAACGTATATAAAAGCACCGGCAATAATGGATAATCAAATTATTATTCCTAATTTTGCGACTATGAAACGATGGGTTTACATATCATTATTCTTATCGGTTGGTATCATTTCCGAGATATCCGGACAAGAGCTTCAAACCTTTATAAAAGGCTATAAAGTTCCTGCAATCGTATATAATGGAGATACTATACCTCATATAACGCTCAGGCTGATATATGTTTACCCAAAGATGAAATTTAAAAACAAACGCCAGGAACGTCATTACTACAAACTGGTGAGGGATGTGAAGAAAACGCTTCCCATAGCAAAGGAAGTGCGCAATGCCGTAATAGAGACTTATGAATATCTGGAAACACTTCCAGATGAGGAAGCCAAGCAAAGACATATCAAGAATGTTGAAAAAGGACTCAAGAAACAATATACTCCCCGAATGAAAAAACTGACATTTTCACAGGGAAAGCTTTTGATAAAACTGGTGGATAGGGAATGCAACCAGTCGTCCTACCAATTAGTGCGTGCATTCATGGGACCTCTAAAGGCAGGTTTCTACCAAGCATTCGCATCCATTTTCGGCGCCAGCCTGAAAAAAGAATATCATCCTGAAGACGAGGATAAAATGATAGAACAGATCGCAACTCTTGTAGAGAACGGACAGCTATAAATTGACATTCCGACATTAATTTACTTTGCTTTTCCGGAAAAATGGTCAAAAAAACTTATCGGATACTATTTCGACAAGACACTTGAGTTTCATATCGAAAAAAAGACTATATTAACGTGAGTTCGACGAATTCAGAACAAAGCAAGCTGTGTGTCAATCGTT
>CAZSYY010000072.1:0-5308 GCA_964611375.1 uncultured Phocaeicola sp.
AGAGAACGAATTCATACTTGAATCAACCCGTATCCGGGCGGTGGGAAAACACTCCCCAACGCGTGGCTGACGACTATGCCAACAATATGAACAGGGACGAATTAATCAAGCAGGCAATCTGTCAGTGCGAGTGTCTGGAAGAATCGGATACTGCCCGCAAGGAAAACGACAAGCGTATATCCGAACTGACGGACAGGATTTCCGAACTTACCGAACTGTTCCGCAAGAGCAATGAGAGTATGTCTGCGATGATGGCTGTTCAGGTGTCCGAACTGATGAAGCGACTCAAGGAAAAGGACAAAAAGATATCCAAACTACAGAGCACGTTCAAGGCCGGCCGGAAGAACCTGTCCGGGCGCGAATAGCAGAAAGGACCGAAGCGAATCCAAGTACACTGCCGGGACAGCCGCAGGCAACCGCGACCACCGAGCACTCATGCCCTCACCTTCACCATAAGTGTCAACAAGCTATTAAAAAAACAACCAGATTCTGATCATATTTCAGACGTTCCACCTGCAATGCAGGGGGTGCATCTGAATTGGACGCTTGCCAAGAATTATGTCGGATACTTCAGCGAACAATAAACGTATTGCCAAAAACACGCTGTTCTTATACATGCGTATGTTGCTGCTGATGGCTGTCAACCTGTTTACGTCACGCATCATATTAAACTTATTGGGTGTGGACGATTATGGTATCTATAATGTTGTAGGCGGCATAATCGTCATCCTTTCATTCCTCAACGGGGCTATGGCCGGGGGAACCCAGCGGTTCATGAACGTGGAAATGGGAAAAAGAAATCCGGCCGGACTAAAGAGAACCTTTTCGACTGCCATCCAAATCCATATTCTTGTTTCCTTCATTGTTTTCATCGTTGCGGAAACTGTCGGCCTATGGTTCCTGAACACCCATATGAATATTCCGACCGGTCGTATGGCGGCAGCTAACTGGGTATACCAGTTTTCCGTTATCACCTGCATTGTCGGCATTATGAGTGTTCCGTACAACGCGGCGATTATTTCTCACGAAAAGATGTCCGCTTTTGCTTACATCTCAATATTGGAGGGCGGGATGAAACTGGCCGTGGCCTGTGCCTTGTATGCCTGCCCTTACGACCGGTTGAAACTCTATGCCGCCCTTATGTTCTTGGTGGGTATTGTAAACCGCGTGGTCTATGGACTGTATTCCGGCCGTCATTTTGAAGAGTGCCGCCATTTGTCCCGACGCATCGACCGTCCGATGATGCGGCAGATGCTTTCATTCTCCGGCTGGTCCATTTTCGGGAATCTGGGCTTTATCCTGCACACGCAAGGGATAGCCATGATCATAAACCTGTTCTTTTCTGTGGCCGTGAATGCGGCCCAGGGCATTGCCAACCAGGTCAACGGTGTGGTCAACCAATTCGTGAGCAATTTCCTGACCGCGCTCAATCCTCAAGTCGTTAAGACTTATGCGGCCGGTGAGACCGAAGCGATGCACAAACTAATCTGCCGCGGCAGCAAAATGGCTTTCTGCATGATGCTATTCTTTGTACTGCCGATTGTTCTAGAAGCCCCGACCCTGCTCCGGATCTGGTTGGGTATCGTACCCGATTATACGGTACTCTTTGTCAGGCTTGTTTTGATCATTTCCCTGTTCAATTCGTTCAGCTATCTGCTGGCGACGACCAAAGGGGCAACCGGTGACATCAAGCGCTACCAGATAACGCTTACGCTGGTGGGAGCATTGCATCTGCCTTTTGCCTGGTTGGCTTTCGAACTTGGTTGCGGTCCTGAATATTCCATGTATGTATATCTGGCGATTGTCATCATCCTTCAAATCATCCGTATAGGATTCGTGTGTACTTCCGTTTCTCTGCCGGTAAGCCGTTTTGTGCATGAAGTCATCCTGAAGTGTTTCCTGGTATTGCTTCTTTCCTCCATGTTGCCCGTATTGCTGCATCAGTTACTGGCTCCTTCATTTGTCACAACGGTTGCAGTGGGAATGGCAGGCGTTGTCAGCGTGGCACTGTTTACACTCTATGTGGGATTTACGCCCCTGGAACGGAAGGCGGTTCTGAGACCGGTTCTAAAAAAAATATCTTATACTAAATAAATCATTCTCATTTTATGTATTCAGACAATAAAATGGTGCTTCAGCTGATGTCTCTTCTGAAGCAGTTCGGCATCCGCCGGATCGTAGTTTCACCTGGCAGCCGTCATTTTGCTTTTGTGCATTCCTTAGAGGCAGACTCTTATTTTAAATTATACTCTGTGGTTGATGAACGCAGTGCCGCGTTCTTCGCCTTGGGAATGATCCAACGGACAGGCGAGGTCGTGGCTGTAACCTGTTCCTCTGGAACGGCGTGCATGAACTACGGATCGGCCATTGTCGAAGCCTTTTATCAGCGTTTGCCGTTGCTTGTCCTTTCAAGCGACCGTATTCCGCAATGGCTGAACCAGCTGGAAGACCAGATGTACGACCAGTTGGATACATTTACGTCTTGCACTAAATATCACGGCCAACTTCCCGAGATCAAATTGCCGTTGGATGAATGGTATTGCAACCGTGTCATCAACGAGGGTTTGCTGGAACTGACCCATCACGGGAAAGGCCCTGTTCATTTGAACATACCGTTTGCCGCCCATCACTCAGATAAATTCCAGACTGCGGAATTACCGATTGTCCGGAAAATCAACCTGCACAACGCCTGTATGGACAAGAAAGAATGCAGCCTTTGTGCCGGACAGCTGAAGGGCAGAAAAGTGATGATTGTATGGGGACAGAGCGTTTCACAGACAAAGGAGTTTAAAAAGGCCATAAATGCTTTTACAGAAAAATTCGATGCTGTAATCTTAAGTGACAAGATGTCCAATTGCCATGAGCCCAATTCCATACTGAACACTACCGTCGTATTGGCTTCCCTTCGTCCGGTAGAGAGAGAGAACCTGCGTCCCGACATTGTGATAACGATAGGAGGGAACTATATCTTCAACAACGAGCTGAAACATTACATCCGATCGACCAATACCCGCCATTGGCAGGTGGGTCTGGAAGATAAGGTGTGTGACCCGTTTCATACATTAACTGAAATCTTTGAGATGGATGAAGCTACCTTCTTTTCCATGATGGTTCAAAGTGCCGGGTTTAAAAACGAAGGTGAATATGCAAAGACATGGCAATCCATATCGGACATGCCGGCTCTGCCGACTCCCGATTATAATGAACTGTATGCCATTGGGAAGCTGTTGAAGAATCTGCCGGCCAATGTGGATTTGCAGTTGGCCAACAGTTGTACCATCCGTATGGCCCATTTTTTCCCCATAGACCCCTCCATCCGTGTTAATTGTAACAGAGGGGTAAACGGTATAGACGGCAGCATGTCGACAGCCGTTGGGTTTTCAGCCGAGAATGAACGGACGACTTTCTATGTAACCGGTGATTTGTCCTTCTTCTATGACATGAATTCCCTATGGATACGCCATTTAAATCCCCGTTTCAGGATTATGCTCATCAATAATGGAGGAGGAGCCGTCATGTATGGTCCGTTAAATAACGAATTAAGAAAGACCCTTCCTCCACATGTAGGAGCAGGTCATCACACTTCCGCCAAGGGATGGGTGGAATCACTGGGCTTCAAGTACATTGCGGCACACACACAAGAAGAGGTGGACAAAGGTGTGGAATATTTGATTGAAACCAAAGCAGAACAGCCTGTCTTATTGGAAGTATTTACGGTGATTAATGCAGATATTGATTCTATCAAAAACTATTTTTCCACATTAGGCCGTAAGACATTCAGTGAGAAACTGGTAACGCGGGTGGTAAATGAGGTATTGCCGCCATCTGTGAAACAAGGGCTTAAAAAACTGTTAAGGAAGTAAGCCATGTACAATAATAATCTATGTTTATACAATGGTGTAGTCCTATCCCCTATTATCATAGGGACTAACGGCATGGATTATGCGACACTGAAATCAATATGCAAGAGTGCCGTAAAAAATGGTATCATTGCTTTTGACACGGTGCCCAATTATATATCAGAAAAATATTGGGCGTTGTAATATGGGAACTGATTAGTGAAACGAAAGAACTTGACAAGTGCTTATTAAAAGGACTGTCATTTGTTAAGGACAAAATAAAAGAAGTATTGCCGTCTTCGGTGGTCAGCGTATTGAAGAAACTTAAAAAGTAAAAGCCGCAATGGATATTCTAATTTTAGGGGGGACTGGGGCAATGGGACTTCCATTGTCAAGAGTATTAAAGGGAAAGGGCTACAGCGTCTACGTTACATCCCGTTCTCCGCATCAACCGGAGGAAGGATTGCATTATTTGCAAGGGAATGCAAAGGATCAATCTTTTTTGGAAAGTTGCCTTTCTGCAAGGGACTATGATGCGGTTGTTGATTTCATGTCTTATTCGACGAAAGAATTTGAAGAACGTGTAAGTTTGTTGCTACGAAAAACAAGGCAATATGTATTTGTCAGTTCGGCCAGGATTTTCGCAGAAAGTACGGAACCATTGAGGGAAGATTCTCCACGCCTGTTGGAAACGGTGCAGGATGAAGAATATTTGAAAACAGATGAATATGGCTTGTCAAAGGCCCGACAAGAAGATATTCTCAAAAAAAGTGGCTTTTCAAACTATACAATAGTCAGACCTTCTGTGACGTACAACACTTACCGGTTGCAAATGGGGGCCTTTGAAAAAGAGAACTGGCTGTATAGGGCATTAAGAGGCAGGAGCATTGTGTTTTCGTCTGATTTGGCAGACAAAAAAACAGCTATGACATGGGGAGGTGATGTGGCAAAGGCTATCGCGGCAATTATTGGTAGAAATGAATGTTTGGCACAGTCTTATAATATAGCCATTGGTCACTCTTTGAAATGGCAAGATGTTCTGGATATCTATCTTGATGCAATGGAAAAATACATTGGCAAACGTCCTTCGGTTGTTATGAGTGCTGAAACCATAAAACTGAAGGATAAAAATTCCAAGTATCAGGTTATATATGCACGACGTTTAAACCGCTCGTTTGACAATACCAAAATACAAGAAATGTTCCATGAGGGTTTTATCAGTCCCAAAGACGGTCTTGACAAGGCATTGAAAGATTTCTTGAAGAACCCGAAGTTCAATAGCATAAACTGGAAATACGAAGCGTGGAGTGACCGCATTTCCAAAGAACATACTCCACTGTCTGAAATTCCAACTTACAGGAACAAACTGATGTATTTGTGTTACAGGCATGAGATGGGTTGGATATTTGAAGCAAGTCAAGACTTGTGGCACATGATAAGAGCCTGTTTAAATTTTATTCAGTAGCATT
>CAZSYY010000073.1:0-5131 GCA_964611375.1 uncultured Phocaeicola sp.
GACAATGAAAAAGGGCGACCCGTTAGTCGTTACTGACTTTTGGGTCACCCTCATTCCTTACGGTGTTTGATGATTGATTTCATGTTCTTTTGTGCCCACTCTGTCAATTGGACAATAAACGGCACAAGTGAGTTGCCTATCTCAGTCAGGCTGTACTCCACCTTCGGAGGGACTTCGGGATAAACCTTCCTGGCAACCAATCCATCGGCCTCCAACGTGCGAAGCGTTCCGGAAAGCACCCTCGATGACACGTCCGGTATCAACCTGCCAAGTTCATTGAATCGCAGAACCCTGTTTTCATGCAAGATAAGAATGACCAACAATGCCCATTTGTTTCCAAAACGGGCTATCACATTCCGCACAGGGCATATCTCAATAATGGCATTCCTCTCTTCTTTTTTTCTCATACGTTCTCACTGTTGATTGTTGAATTGTCTCAAAGCAAAATTAATAAAAATGACAATATACAGGAAACGGTAACAGCTTTTTTCCATAGTCAATAACTTGACGAAGAATGCCGTCACAAAAAAACCGTTCCGGAAAAGCTCCGGAACGGCCATCAATATTGTACAAGACAAATGTTCATTTATTCATTAAACCAACGGACATAGCAGAATCCCTGACGGTGAGCCAATGTTTCGCTCTTCGGGAACATACGGTATGACACCTTGAAACTGCCCGCATTCGACAGACTGGTAGTAAGCTGGAAAGTGTACAAATCACCTTCCTTCTTGACCATCTCCATCGGGAATACGGAATAGATGTGTTCTTTGCCTTCAGCATTGGTGTAGGTAGTCACCATCTCTATGCCGATGGCATCGTCCAGTCCTTTCTCGTCAACCACGCATGTGATGGTATAATTCTTACCGCTTTCCACATTGCCCTGGCTCAACTGTATATCCTTGTTAATGGAAACAACCTGAACAGCATCCCATTTTGAGACCACATCTTCTTTCCATGCCGCCAGTTCCTTCGCCTTGGCATAATCATTGGCTATAAGCTCATTATAATGGATAGCCTCTTTTACATAGAATTTAGAATAATAGTCATCAAGCTGGCGCTTCATTGTATAGTGAGGAGCAATCTGCGCAATGGAGTTCTTTATAGTCTTTACCCAACCCTCAGAATAACCTTTCTTGTTACGGGCATAATACAGCGGTAAGATTTCTGTTTCCAGAATACTGTAAATTGTAGCCGCATCCAGCTGATCCTGATGTTCCTGATTCTGATAAGTGCGTTTTTCAGTCAATGCCCATCCGGCACCTTCACGATAACCTTCAAGCCACCATCCGTCAAGCACTGAGAAATTGATTACTCCGTTCATAAGAGCTTTCTCACCCGATGTACCAGAGGCTTCGAGAGGACGTGTCGGAGTGTTCATCCAGATATCAACACCTGAAACCAGACGGCGTGCCAGCTTCATGTCATAATTCTCAAGGAAAATAATCTTTCCCAAAAATTCGGGACGCTTGGAAATCTCCACGATTTTCTTGATCAGTCCCTGGCCTGCCCCATCATGTGGATGTGCCTTTCCGGCAAAGAGGAACTGAACCGGATAGTCCGGATTGTTCACGATCTTGGCCAAACGATCCAAATCAGTGAACAGCAGATGTGCACGCTTATATGTTGCGAAACGACGGGCAAAACCAATCAGCAGGGCATTCGGATTGATCTTTTCCATCAGAGCCACCACACGTGAAGGATCACCCTGATTCTTCAGCCAGGAATTACGGAACTCCTTACGTATATGGTTGATCAGCTTGTTCTTAAGTGCCACACGCGTATTCCATATTTCTTCATCAGGCACAGTGTAAATCTTTTCCCAGATTTTCGGGTTGGATTGGTCGCTCATGAAATTCTTGTCAAAATATTTTCCGTAAAGAGCCTTCCATTCCGAAGCACACCAAGTCGGAAAATGTACACCATTGGTTACATAGCCAACATGATTTTCTTCCGGATAATAACCTTTCCAAATACCTGAGAACATTTCCTGAGAAACTTTTCCGTGCAGCCAGCTTACACCGTTTACTTCCTGGCACGTATTGCATGCAAAAGTCGACATACAGAATCTTTCATTGGAGTCTCCCGGATTTGTTCGTCCCAAATCCATCAAATCCTGCCAACTGATTCCCATTCTTTGCGGATATCCACCCATATATTTTCCGAACAAGCCCTCATCAAAGTAATCATGACCTGCAGGAACCGGAGTATGGACTGTATACAATGAAGATGCACGTACCACCTCCAACGCTTCGTCAAACGACAATCCACCTTCTACATAATCACACAGACGCTGAACGTTGCACAAAGCTGCATGTCCTTCATTGCAATGATAAATATCCTTCTTTATACCCAGCTTCTTCAACAGCAGCACTCCGCCGATACCCAGCAATATCTCCTGCTTCAGACGGTTTTCCCAGTCACCTCCATACAACTGATGGGTTATGGAACGGTCAAACCGACTGTTCATCTCATTATCCGTATCCAACAGGTACAGAGGTACGCGTCCAACATTCACTTTCCATACGGAAGCATGCACATAATAATTCAGATAAGGAACGTCCAATATCAACGGATTCCCGTTTTCATCGTTCACACGTTCAATAGGAAGACTGCCGAAATTTTGGGCTTCATAATTCGCAATCTGTTGCCCATCCATTGAAAGGCTTTGAGTAAAATATCCGTAACGGTAAAGGAAACCGATACCGCACATATCCACATTGCTGTCAGAAGCCTCTTTCAAATAGTCACCCGCCAGAATACCCAAACCTCCGGAATATATCTTCAGGACATGGGTCAAACCATATTCCATACAGAAATAAGCAACAGAAGGACGAGAAGCATCTGGCTTTTCGTTCATATATGACGTGAATTTGGAATAGACATATTTGATTTTTTCCAATACATCCTTGTCAACGGACAGAGCCTCCAATTTCTCATAGCTCAAACGTTCCAATAAAGCAACAGGATTCTGTCCTACTACACTCCACAATTCCGAATCGAGCCCTTTAAACATTTCAATTGCTTCATAGTTCCATGCCCACCAAATATTGCGAGCCATTTCCTCTAGCATCTTCAATGAGTCAGGAATACGAGACTTTACCGTAATCTCTTTCCAGACAGGAGAATTCGCACAATTTGTTTTAACTTTCATATCTTAAAAACTTATAAATGAAATTTTCTCTTTAGTCAATAATCTGCGGAAATACGTTTTGCCATATTTCGCAAAGCCACGTCATAGGCTTCGTAATAATATTGGATAAAATGCTTCCACAAAGCTTTTTCTGCTATGGCAGCTGCATTATTCCGGATAGCATCTATCTCATCTGCGGACAAAGCGGAGAACTCGGAGATGGTATCCTTAATAGTATCGGCCACTTCCGAATAGTTGTAATCAGTCCTATGCATGACCTTCACGCCATCGGCTAATGTTCCATAATGTCCCAACAGCGAATTTACCCATAAGCCAAACCCTGCCAAATCAGTAGTGACAGTAGGCACATGGAAAGCTACGCTCTCCAAAGGAGTATATCCCCACGGTTCATAATAGGAAGCATAAACAGTCAAGTCATTTCCTATCATCAGATCATAGTATGATATGTTCAAAAGGCCGTCATTCCCGTCAAGATAACATGGAATAAATATCACCTTTACCTTTGATTCCGCAGAATTGGACATATTCAAATATTTCAGCATGTCAAGCACCTGATCTTGACTCATATTATGCAGCCAATGCGTGATAAACGGGACATGCAATGCGGTACTGAATTTCTCATCACTGCTCATGCGCTCTTTCAAATCCTCACGCGCTTTGCCGACCCATCCTGGCACATTAATAAAAGCAATGACATCTTTCTTCAGATTCTTATCGCGTGTCAGGCGGTTAAGTGCCTCCAGATAAACGTTAATACCTTTATTCTTAAATTCATAACGCCCACTTGTACCTACAATAAGGGTATCATCTCCCAAATCGGCACCCAACAGTTTGTTTGCCAAATTAAGCAATGCCGCCCGAGCCTTCTTGCGTTTCTCGACAAACTGAAGTCCCTCCGGAACAAAGTCATCTTCAAAGCCATTTTTCAGAATTACATCAGCCGGTTTGTCCAACAATTCCTTACACTCATTATTGGTAATATCACTTACAGTAGTGAAACAGTCAACATTATGAGCTGTCTGCTTCTCTATGGAATGTTTGGACTCCATATTCAGTTCTCTTGCCATCTGATCGCCATTATAAGCGAACAGATAATCATACAGTGGTTTTCCATTTCCGGCAATGGAACGTCCCATCGAAGTCGCATGCGTAGTAAATACAGTAGCTATCTGCGGCACATACTTGCGGATATACAATGCTCCAAGCCCAGTCATCCACTCATGAGCCTGATAAATTACCTTATCTGATTTCCCCAGATTAAAGCGATAGAAGCTCTCTACCACCTTTCCTGCCGCATAAGAAAACATCGAAGCTTCGTCATAATCTCCGTACGCATGCAGAGAATCAACCTGGAAGTCGTTCCATGCCTGAGTATAAATATCATTCTTTAATGAATAGAAAGGAGAGAAATCCACAAGGATCGCTATTGGTTTCCCTGGAATATTCCAACGACCAATCCTCACTTTCAATCCATCGTTTACTTCTGCATACTCCCTCCATGCTTTGAAAGTATCATTTTCAAGCATAAACGAAGGATTCTCTTTGTCCTGCCAAAAATCCGGTCCTATGAAAAAAATTTTATCAGGAAAAGCATTTTGCAGAGTTTTTGCCCGAGTTGACAATACTGTATAGATACCCCCTACTTTATTACATACCTCCCAACTGGACTCAAAAATGTAATCAGGCTTCAAAAGTTCATTCATAACTTTTTCTTTTAGTACGCGCAAAGGTAGAAAAAAACATTGAATTTGAGCACGAAAAGGAAAATAAATAAAAAAATACAGATTAAAATAGAAAAATACATCCATTTCCGCTATCCAATCCAAGCAAATATGTGTCCGATTTCATTGTTTTTTTATGAGTATCATTCTTCCTTTCCGCGTGCTGTTATCCGTTCACCGCCAGGGGAAAAAAGAACATGGAAAAAAGAAGTCTCCCCCTTCACTCCATGTCCCGCAGACGGGAACAAAAGGAACA
>CAZSYY010000074.1:0-5008 GCA_964611375.1 uncultured Phocaeicola sp.
TTTAGAAACAGCAAGAGGCCAACTTCAAAATCTCTTTTGAGTCGGCCTCTTTTTTTATGCACATATAAAAAGATACCAAGATATTTTTGTACATTTGCACATATTAAGTGGAACCTCCATGAAAGACAATACCGAATTAATACTAATCCGAATAAGCGGAATTGACCGTCCAGGCCTGACGGCATCCATCACAGAGATTCTGTCAAGATACCGTGTGGATATAATGGATATCGGACAGGCTGACATTCACAGCACACTTTCGTTGGGAATCCTTTTCAAATGTGACGAGAAGGATTCCGGCAACATAATGAAAGACCTGCTTTTCAAGTCTTCAGAGTTGGGCATACACCTGCGCTTCTACCCTATTTCTTCTGAAGAATACGAGGCATGGGTCAACATGCAGGGAAAGAACCGGTATATCCTGACCTTGCTGGGACGCAAGCTGACTGCGGAAGAGATTGCAGGGGCAACAAGGATTCTGGCGGAACAGCAGCTCAATATCGACGGCATACGGCGCCTGACGGGACGCATTCCCCTTGATGAGAAAAAGGCCAGCGTAAGGGCATGTATCGAGTTTTCCGTGCGTGGCACCCCGAAAGACCGCGAAAAGCTTCAGAAGGAACTGATGAAGCTCAGTTCCTCGCTTTCGATGGATTTCTCGTTCCAGCAGGACACGATGTACCGCAGGATGCGCAGACTGATATGCTTCGATATGGATTCAACGCTGATACAGACTGAAGTCATAGATGAGCTTGCCATGCGTGCCGGAGTGGGCGACCAGGTGAAAGCCATTACCGAACGTGCCATGCGGGGAGAAATTGACTTTAAGGAAAGTTTTACTGAGCGTGTGGCGCTGTTGAAAGGACTTGACGAAAGTGTGATGCAAGAAATTGCCGAGAACCTGCCCATAACGGAGGGCGTTGACCGCCTGATGTATGTGCTGAAGCACTACGGATACAAGATAGCCATCCTGTCGGGAGGATTCACGTATTTCGGCAATTACCTGAAAGAGAAGTTCGATATCGACTATGTGTATGCCAACAATCTGGAAATTGTGGACGGAAAACTTACCGGACGCTATTTGGGTGACATCGTTGACGGGAAACGCAAGGCGGAGCTTCTGCAGGTTATAGCGCAGGTGGAAAAGGTCGACATAGCACAGACCATAGCGGTTGGAGACGGAGCCAACGACCTGCCGATGTTGTCGACAGCGGGATTGGGAATAGCCTTCCATGCAAAGCCCAAGGTGGCAGCCAACGCACAGCAGTCTATCAATACGATAGGACTTGACGGGGTGCTTTATTTTCTCGGTTTCAAGGATTCGTATCTTGAGGAGCGCGGAAAGATATAACGAAAAAACAGTAAAAATGATATGAAGTTTTCAGAACTGAACTTAAAAGACAGCGTTCTTGAGGCGTTGGATGCGATGAATTTCCGTGAATGCACTCCCATACAGGAACAGACGATTCCACTCATACTGCAGGGAAAAGACCTGATCGGGGTGGCCCAGACGGGAACGGGAAAAACGGCTGCATATCTGCTGCCCATATTGAACAAACTAAGCGAAGGGGGTTACCCGGAAGATGCAATCAACTGTATCGTCATGGCGCCAACGAGGGAGCTGGCCATGCAGATCGACCAGCAGATGGAGGGGTTTTCATACTTCGTGCCGGTTTCAAGCGTGGCAGTGTACGGAGGAAACGACGGCATCCGTTTCGAGCAGGAGAAAAAGGGACTTACCTTGGGGGCCGATGTGGTGATTGCCACGCCGGGACGTCTCATAAGCCACATCAGTCTGGGATATGTGGATCTTTCAAGAGTCTCTTTCTTCATCCTTGATGAAGCGGACAGGATGCTCGACATGGGATTTTCTGACGATATAATGCAGATTGTGAAGCATCTTCCCAAAGAGCGGCAGACCATAATGTTCTCTGCTACCATGCCTGCAAAGATTCAGCAACTGGCAAACACCATCCTGAACGATCCCGCAGAGGTAAAACTGGCGGTGTCAAAGCCTGCCGACAAAATCATTCAGGCGGCATATATATGTTACGAAGCACAGAAACTGGGCATAATAAAGTCCTTGTTCAAAACACAGAAGCCGGAGAGGGTCATTGTCTTTGCTTCCTCAAAGTTGAAGGTAAAGGAGGTGGCCAAAGCTTTGAAACATCTCAAACTGAATGTGGGCGAAATGCACTCCGATCTTGAACAGAGCCAGCGTGACGAAATAATGCACGAGTTCCGCAACGGGCATGTCAACCTTCTGGTGGCTACCGACATTGTGGCACGCGGAATAGACATCGACGATATCCGTCTTGTCATCAATTATGACGTTCCGCACGACAGTGAAGACTATGTACACCGTATCGGACGTACCGCCAGGGCAAACAATGACGGGTGTGCCGTCACGTTTGTAAGCGAAAACGAACAATCACGTTTCAAACAGATAGAGAACTTTCTCGGAAAAACGATATACAAGATTCCTGTTCCGGAAGAGCTGGGAGAAGCACCCGCCTATGCTCCCCGCACTTCAAAAGGCGGTGACGGACGTCATAAGAAAAGATCGTTCTCACGTAACAAGGGCAACAGCAATTGGAAGAAAAAAGGCGGTAATGCGGATCACAGCCGCACTACCAAGTCATGAAGGGAAACATAACGGTGATTCGTGCAAGTATCCCTTCAAAATTGTCTGTTGAAAGGTGTTTCCTGAAAGAAAAATATATTAAATTTGCGATATGATAGAATTAGCCAAACATATAAGCGCACTGTTGCTCGAAAACGATTGTGTCATCGTGCCGGGATTTGGTGGCTTCATCGCCCATAAGCGGGCTGCAGCCTATTCTGCAGAGACACACACGTTCGAACCTCCCATGCGTACAATAGGGTTCAATCCAAAGCTTGTCATCAACGACGGCCTTTTGGTTCAATCATATATGCAGACGTACAACACCGATTTCCCCGATGCCACGAGGAAAATAGAAAACATGGTCAGTTCTCTGAAAGAACAGCTCTACGAGCAAGGCCTTGTCAAGCTTAACCGTATAGGTACCCTGTACTATGACATGAACGGGATTTACGAATTCGAACCTGCGGAACGTTCATTCTTTACTCCAAGCCTGTACGGTCTGCATGAATTTTCCTTCCCTCCTCTTCCTGCTCTCGAGACAGAGGAAACGTCAGAGTCATTGTTGGAAGATGAGCATCACAGAAATGGAAGGATGATATTGCCGCTACATAAATGGTGGAGAAATGCCGTGGCAACGGCTGCGGCCATACTGTTGTTTTTCATCTTCTCCACTCCGGTGGAGAATACGTATCTTGATGATGCCAATTTTGCCTCACTCGGTTCGTTTGACATGTTCGATGCCATCCGTGACAAGTCTGTAGCCACAACTCTTCAGGTACAGCAGGAACAGACAGAAACACAGAAAGTGCGTAACAATGTCAATACGCTCAAGCCTGTCAAGGTAAAGACAGAGGCGGTAGAACCGGTGCAAGTACAGAAAGCGGAAGAAAAAGAGACAGCCACTGCGTCAAAAGAGGTGAAAAAAGCGACAACCGGTACAGATGCAAAATCCTATATTATAGTGGCAAGTCTGTCCAATGAGAGAGATGCCCGGAAAATGCTGGATAAATATCTTAAGGAAGGATACAGTGACGCTGAAGTAGTGATGTCTGACGGAAGATACCGGATTGCTCTCTGCCATTATGCAAGTTCAACGGAAGCAAGCCGCAAAGTACAGGAGATAAGGAAAAACGAAGAATTTAAGAACGCATGGGTGTTCACCCGTAAATAATTGCATTCTCATGAAAAGAGTGAGATGTCCAAAATGTGACAACTATATACAGTTCGATGAAACGAAATATGATGTCGGACAATCGCTTGTATTCATCTGTAACCATTGCGGAAAACAATTTAGCATCCGTATCGGAAAGACAAGACTGAACGCGAAACGTCAGGATGAAAAGATTGACGATAAGGAGGGCACGGAAGATCTCGGAAACATCGTGGTCATTGAAAATGTCTTTTGCTACAAGCAGGTGTTCCCGCTTCATGAAGGTGACAACCTTATAGGGCGTCGCAACAAAGGAGATGTGGTGGACATTGCCATAGAAAGCAGTGATCCCAGCTTGGACCGCCGCCATTGCTTCATCAATGTAAAACGCGACAAGCAAGGTAAACCTATATATACGCTTCGTGACAACAACAGCACTACGGGAACCTTCCTGATGAACGAATTGCTGGGCACAAAAGACCGTATCCGCATCGAAGACGGAGCAGTGGTCACTTTAGGAGCCACAACCTTAATTCTGCATGTCGCGGATGATTAACACTTTTTCCCCCTGTTCTATCCATCTGTGCGAGCATTTTGTTCAGCACTTCTGGACATTTCATGCACGTTACTTTCTCTGTTCGGCACAAGCTTGTTGATTTCATTGATAAAGATAATGGTAAGGGCTTTTTCTTTTGCATCTTTGAACATTTTGGCTATATTTTCTTGCGTGGCATTGAAGTAAAATACACCGAATGGGAAGAAACCCACAATGCCTCCGGCATTCATCTCGCCGACAATTACCGGATACCAAGCAAGGACAGCGGATGGTTTAAGGATGAGTTTATAGCAGATGTCCCGTTTTACGATAAAAAGAAACTGACAGCTCACGTTGCAACAAACCGATACCGTCAGATATGGCGCAACCATATTCTCGGTGCATCAATGATACTCGGCTTATGCCCAAGAGAAAACGACAAGTTGTCCGAATTCACAAGTCTGACCGTTTATCCACAGGGGAATGGGCATTTTTCAGATATATGGACTGACTATGAATCCATGCTGACTTCTTCCGGACTAGCTACCTTCGTAAGTATCCGATAAAGTACACATTGTAGATTCATAAAACAACAAACTCTTCTTATCAACGAATATAAAGTTGACAGGAAGAGTTTGCTATTTTAACGTGAGTTCGATGAATTATAAGTACTTGTAAATTTGGTGATTAGCGAAAA
>CAZSYY010000075.1:0-4711 GCA_964611375.1 uncultured Phocaeicola sp.
TTCCCGGAGGTTGCCCTGATTCCCCTTTACGGCAATCAGGTAATCAGCCTCTTTCACGGCAATCGCTGACACTATCTCCTTCCGGCATCCCATCGCGTCAATGGTGACGATACATCCCTTGATTACGGGCAGATCCAACAGCTTGGGTATGGCAGTTATCTCATTGCTCTTTTCCCCGACCTTCAACTGGCCGAGTACGATGTGGTTCTCCGTGGCCCATGCGCTGACCATGTGTACGATGGTTTTGGAACCGTGTTCACGTGTGCCGCGCATGCTTTTTCCATCGATGCTGATTACCTCATTGTCTGTCAGTTCTGCAACCGAACGGGCCTAGGAAATGAAAGAAGACTCCAGTTCTTCCGGGTTAAGGGCGGAGAATACGCGGTTGAACGTATCGTGTGACGGGATGCCTTCAGGCAGACGAAGGAAAGTGCGCAGCCATTCCTCCCTGGCCTTGCCGAAATTCTCCATGTCATTCCGGCTTTCCGCCCCGCAGATAACAGAAGCTATGGCTATGAACAGGATGTCTTCCAGAAGATGGACTTTGGTACGTTCCACACGAGGGTCTGTCAATTCAGAAAAGAAGGGATAGGGACTGTTCATCGTTTTTTTCTTCAAAGATAGTGAACTTGAGCTTTTACGAAAAATTAGATGCGTTTGCTCTGGGGGAAACATTCGCTTAGGACGATAATGAATGCCATTCTTTATATCAATAAGACCAGTTGCCAGTGGCGTATGCTTCCTTCGGACTTTGTTCCTTGGCAGACTGTCTATTATTACTTCCGTAAGTGGAAGCTTGAAGGCGTGTTTGAGGAGGTAATGGATTCCTTGCACCCGCTTATCCGCAAACAAGCGGGACGGGAAGAAAGCCCAAGTCTTGGCATCATGGACTCTAGAAGCGTAAAAACTTCCCATTATGTTGATTCTGACCGGGGAATAGACGGAAACAAGAAAATCAAGGGGGGCAGAAAGAGCACATCATTGTCGACACGCTTGGTCTTCCTTTGGCCGTTGCAGTTCATGAAGCCAATCTGCATGACAGCAAAGGTGCGCCTCTAGTCATTGAGAAGTTGTCTGATAAGTTTCCGCGTTTGCAAAAAATCCTTGCTGATGGAGGTTATCGTGGAGAACTGGCCGACCGGGTCAGAAAGAAATCCGGATGGATTCTGGAGGTCGTACTCAGACATGACGAATGTCCGTCCAAGTTCCGGGTGCTGCCTAAACGTTGGATCATAGAACGTTCTTTCTCATGGCTGGAAAACTTCAGAAGACTGACCATCGACTATGAATTCCTTGCCGAGACTGCGGAAGAAATGGTGCAGATAGCGTTCATTCAAATCATGCTTATACTTCAAGCGGCATCAAAATGTGCATTTTCCGAATTGCGAATTTGGAAATTCAGCGTCAATAGACTATATAGTTCATTTTGATGCCTGCAGTTTATATCTCTTAGAAAATCCCTGATGGCTTGGTGAAACTCTGCGGGCTTGTCATAGTAGCGTCCATACAAGACGGATTTCTTGGTGAACTTCCACAACCTTTCAATGATGTTCAGGTTCGGCGAATAGGGAGGCAGGAACAGCAGCTCTATGCCCGGTTCCCCCGCCTTGTCGATGACAGCCTTGCAGTGCTGATAGCGTGCATTGTCCACGACAACGGCAATGGGGATGTCCGGTGTCGTGTCCCTGAGCCTCTGCAGGAACACTTCCACGGTTTCTGCTGTGATATAAATAGTGTTGTCTATGGCAAGGACTTCCTTTGTTACGGCATCGACCGCTCCCAACACGTTCAACCTGTTCTTTCCCGCTGCTGTTTTCAGATAAATTCTCTCTTTTGACTATACGTTACAAACAAACGGGGAAAGCGTGAAATGTACCGCGTCAGAAAACAGCAGGCGGCACTTGCCGGCCTGTGCCCTGGCAATATAAGGCCTTAAGGCATCCAGCCATTGTTTTTGCAAGAAGGGATCTGCTTTGCCGGGGACTTGTCCCATCTTGCGGAACCTGTAACCGTGCGACTTGAGGAAATGGCGTACTTGCGTCGGCTTCCTTTCCACACCGCACACCTCCCTGATGCGGGCACAGGCTTCTTTGACGAAGCGAACCGGGAACAAATCAAGGGATGACAGGATTGACGGAGCATGGGACTCCAGTTCCCCGTTGCGACGGAACGGCTGTGTGGACAATATAGCCGAAAGTCCATCCTGATTGTAACGGAGTATCCAGTTGCGCACGCTGTTCCTGTGGGAGCCGCAAAGAAAGGCTATGCGTTCACAACTTAACCCTGCGTCACGCATCTTCATGTACAAGGCGGCGCATCTTTTGCGGATTATCTTTGACTTATTCATTTCTTTTTCATATTTTAGTCGATGAAATATATCATCTGTATATTTTATTGTAAGCATCTCTATTTATGTCCGGACAACATAAAGATGCTTACTTTTTTTGTTTTGCACAAAATTATATCGCGCAAAGTATAAACTGTTTTCCCATATTATTCAAAGCAACGGAGTCATATATAAAGGCAAGTACACAATCCCATCTTCTATTTTCACATCCTTATCGTGAAGCACATAGGGTGTGGATAACCGGGAACCGTATTTGGCGATACATTTTCTCAATGAGTTCAGCGTGTAGCGCTGTCCGGATTTTACCTCAATGGGTGAAATATTATGTCTGCTGGTCGTTACAGGTTTGGCTATCAGAAAGTCAATTTCCATACGGTCATCTGCCGATATCCGGGAACTGTTGCTGAAAAAATAAAGTTTGTGTCCTGCCGCCCGAAGCATTTGCGCCACAATGTTCTCAACCAACATTCCCTCGTTCACTTCCAGCTTGTCAAACATCAGTTTCCGGTAAAGGTCCACACTTACTATTCCACGCTCGTCAAAGGCGTGGCTGATGAGCAGTCCTGTATCACCCATATAGCATTTCAGCGTAGTACGTTCTTCATTCAGTTTCAGCCCGATGCTCGGTTCTGTCGAATTATAGCAGCAGTTGATTATTTTAGCGTCACTCAACCAAAAGAAAGCCTGCGAATAATCACGCATACGGGCTTCACTATGCAATGCGGACAAGACAAACTTCTTTTCATGCTTCTGCAATTGCCCCGGAAGCTCCTCAAAGATAGCGGCGACTTTTGTTTCTTGATTGTCAGCATATTTGTGGATGTCATTGCGGTAAAGAGCCAATATGTCGCGTTTTACTTCATCCACTTTTTCAAAATTCCGAGTTTTCACATACTTGGAAACAGCTTGCGGCATTCCTCCGACAATCAGGTATTGCCGAAAATAGTCCATTGCCCGACGATGGAAAGCCTCCATTGGAAGACGTTTGTCAAACCGCATTCGTATATAAGGCATCAACATTTCATCTCCCATAGCCCACAGGAATTCCTCAAAGTCCATTGGGAACATTTCGATGGCATGTTCCTCGGAAGGCAACATGATATCCTTGACATTCTTCTTGATGGAAATAAGCGAGCCTGTCTCAATGTAGTCATAACGTCTGTCTGCCACCAAGTGTTTGATGGCTGCACGGGCACGCGGACAAAACTGTACTTCATCAAATATAACCAAGGAGCGGGCTTCCTCATCTTTTGTCTGACGTGGAATAAGTTTCCGTCTGAAGTAAAGTTCCAGATTCATGAAAAGCATATCGAGGTCGTCCAAATAAAGATTGAAAAATTCCATTACCTGTGGATTTACTTTACTAAAATCCACAAGGATATAAGACGCGTATTCTTTGCGTGCAAATTCTTCAACGATATAGCTTTTCCCTATACGTCTGGCCCCTTCTATCAAAAGAGCCGTATCGCCCTTATGGGTCTTTTTCCATTCCAGCAGTTTATCGTATATCTTCCTTTTCATAATTCACGTATTCGCCTTTATCTTCCCATTAGTATTTCACGTATTCAAGATTATCATACTTGCAAAAGTACACTTTTTCTTGAATTATAAAGAGTCTCTGGATATTTTTATTTCAACTATGCTCATGATGAAGTGTGTTTTTTGCTCTGACATTGATGTATCACCACGTTGAAAAATAAATGTAAATGTATTGTGCCACCGATTTACATCATCCAAATTCTGCTTGTCTAAACCAGTACTACATTGCTGAAACTAATATTTGAAGTTCTGCATCGTAAATTAGCGCGACAGCAAGTCAGTACGTCATCGGCTTTATGTCGCTGTCAGCCTGTATAGAATGATTTTTCTGAATATTCGCTTCCGTACATCAAGTTTTTGCAAATCATTAGTTAGTTGCGCCTATGAACGAATAAAGACGAATTTACTCAATATTGCATTTCTTTATTATTGGTGTCCGCTAAAAACTGATTGAAAGTATTTAAGTCGATAAGTAACAGGTATTTGCATGAGTTTTGGCGTAGAGTGGCTTACTTTTTGTGAAAAACAATAAGCATAAGCAATAACGAATGTTTTATTGTAATCTCGTCAATCTTAGGCCATCATATAGGCTATATTACTACTTTTACCGTTGATTTTCTATTGTATTTTTGAGTAAAAAGTTTTAGCGGACACCAATATTTCTTTATTGGTTTAAGGATAGCTCTTGGCTACAATTGGCACCAAATTTAGCCTTGACCGCTTACCCCATCCAAGTACAGAGATGCCGAAGTGGAGGTCAATCCATGCTCGCTGAAAAAGATTTCGTTGGTTGTTTCCATTCTAATGATATCTAAAAGACTCTTA
>CAZSYY010000076.1:0-4613 GCA_964611375.1 uncultured Phocaeicola sp.
TCTCACTTCCAAACACCTCATCCATCAGATTCCGGACAAGATGCACATTGTCATCTGAAATCTGCACAAAGCAGGAGCCTGATTCGGTAAGCAATTCACGGGCAAGCACAAGACGGTCGCGCAAATAAGACAAATAGCTGTGAATGCCCAACTCTCAGGTATCGCGAAAAGCCTTAATCATTTCCGGCTCGCCGGAGAGCGATTCGTCGTTGTCCTTGACATCCCGATTGTTGAGTTTCATCTGCCAGTTAGAGCCATACTTAATTCCGTAGGGCGGGTCGATATAGATCATCTGCACCCGGCCAGCCATTCCCTCTCGTTGCAGCAGGGAGTTCATCACCAGAAGAGAATCGCCCTGAATCAGGCGGTTGCGCCAGTTCTCATTGTGACGGTAATACTCTGTGATGCGCTGCAATTCGTCTTCATAAACAGTGGGCGGCAATTCATTTCCAAAAAGAGACACCATGTTCGTAGCCTTGTCATCCGCTCTCAGTGCGTAGAGCTGGTTAATGAGCATTTCTGGGTTAATCTCCTCGTGGCGATACAAAGAGCGGGTATCCACACGCAGGTCGGGAGATTGCGTGTCCTCGTCATCGTTCCTGTATTTCCCCAACCAATAGAGTTCAGGGTCGCGGCCACGGTCAAAATCGTGCTTGAACTGCTTGTATTGCCCTTCTGTGCTCATTGTTTCTGTCACCAAAGATTCTTCTCCGGCAAGCTCGGTTGTAGGAATGGATGCACGCTGTTCATCATCATGCTTGATTGCACCCACCGGGTATATGTTGTTATTTTTGTTGCTCATAACGAGTTGATTTTATGGATAAGAATTGCTTTTATGTTATCTATGTCTGAGACTTCTACAAAATCCCAGATGCCGTATGTTTTCAGGTTGTTTGCCGCCGGCAGCCAAAAGTCCTTGGCATATTTACGCTTAAAGTCCTTATGCCCGAATCGGTCATTGGACAAGCCGGAAATCTCAATAATAAGATTTACTTCCTTACCGCTTTCTGTCCTGACCACTGCAATAAAGTCGGGTACATACATGTGCTCAACGGCTCCCACGAGATAGGGTATCTTAAAGTCGAGAAAATGATTCTTCACGTAACTTTTCACCTGTGGCAGTTCTTCCAGCGTCTTGGCGGCAATCTGCTCCCAGGAATCAGTGTCGGCCACTACATAATTGACATGGCTTTTCTTCGTGGGATAAACTTCTTTCGAGGTAGCTCCGAACACGTATTTTGTACTTCCCGCAGGGTTGTAATAGTTCAGAATAGCCTTTATTTGTTCATTATCCGTATTGGCGCGCCTTATCCCCTCATAAATTGAAGTGGCCGTTTCTTTCTGATTCCAGAAAATAACCAAGCGGCGCATTTCCGCCGAACCGTCCCCACCGATAATCTCCACCTGCGTGTCATACCATTTCTCAACCACCCGCTTCAACTGCCCGAACAACTGAAACTCACGGCCTTTCTCATGGTCGGTATAATACTGCTGTATCAGTCTTTGCGTAAGGACATATATGACCTGGGCATCCCGCAGGTCATGGTAATCCTTTTTCAGAACCTTTATATCTTCACCGATGGGCGTTGACAGAATGGTCTCCTCGGGAATCTCCGTAAAGTTCAGTTTGAACTTCGGCTCTCCTGTATAGTCGGCTTCAATACGCCCCATTGCATTTTCACTGCGATAACCCACAATATTCGGGAACTTGATCTCATACTGTTCCCGGTCTTCAAGCGCACAAATAACTGTCTTGGGCTTCTGAGGCGGCGGTGTACCGGCACCACCACCCTTAAACGTCTTAAACGGCACGCCGATAATGTGGGCATACTCGGGAGGAAATTTCCAGACTATATTTTCCTTTTTATACTTCTTGATGTTTTTCTGCTCTATCTCGTTTCCGTCCTTGTCATACGGAACAAGATTGTAACTTTGGCGGCGCAATGCACGGCCGGCAACCTGTTCGCACAAAAGCTGCGAGCCAAAAGCACGTACACCGCAAATATGAGTTACCGTGTTGGCATCCCAACCCTCAGTAAGCATGGAAACCGAAACGACCAGACGGATGTCCTGCCCCAATTTGCCCTGCTTGCCGACACTGTTTACCACTTCCCTGAGTATGTCTCCATCAGAGAGAGAATCCGCACTGCCGGAACCGTGAAGTATGGCATATTCTTTCTTGAATTGCAGAATTTCATCAGCAAAGACTTTCCTGAATTCGTCATCTATAATTGAACCGGCCTCATCAATGGCAATGCTGTCAATCAGAAGCGAAGGCTGTCTTTTCACTGGTACGCCATTCTTGTAATTGGAGAAAATATCAAAATGTCCGTCCATGTAAACCGTATTCCCTTCGCTGTCGACAGTTTCATAACCGGCCATATACTTGAAGACTTCCTTTGAAACCGTGGTGTTGTTGCAGACAACAATAAATACAGGAGGTGCCGTAAACAGGTTTCTTGCCTCTTCATTATCCTGCCTTATACCTTTGTCATAATCTTCGTAATCCTTGACGAATTGCTCCAACGCAAGATTCAACAGCGACGGAAGATTGGGTGCTTTTTCTCCCACCGCTTGTTCTTCCCCGGTTTCTTTTGCTTCTTTCTTCGTTTTCCGCTGACCCTTTTTAGGCAATTCCCTGCTGATGTGCTGATAGATATTGCGCAATTTAGGTTCATCCAAATCATGGGATGAATCCATAGCCGGCAAGAAAGGAATCTTTACCAATCCGCTTTCGATGGCATCGACAAGCCCGAAATCACTCACCACCCACGGGAACAAGGAGTAAGGCGTATATCCGGAGCCTTTCAAATAATAAGGTGTAGCGGAAAGGTCGTAAACCTCCTGAACTTTATACCCAAGTTTTTTCATCTGGCGCAATCCCTCGTACCACACCATTGCCTTCTTATTCTCTTCGTCGGTTTCCTGCTCTTCTTCCGACTTCTTTTTGGCATTCGTATCTTTCGGCAGATAACAATGGTGAGCCTCATCGTTGATCACGACAATGCGTTTCCCCTTCATGTTTTTACCCAGCAAGCGAGAAAGGACCGATGTAAATTCTTCCTTATCCTTCTGCTTGACCATTGCACCATCCTCATATTTCAGTTTCCCGTCAAAAGGACTTGATTTCTTTCCGGTATAAACCTTGGGTTCAAACTGATGATAATTGGTAATCGTGATTACAGAATTGAGTCCGCCAAGCAATCGGGCATACTTCTCAGGGATAAGGTCACGCTGATGATAATAATCCAGCTTATCGTAAGCTGACTTACCGGACACATCAATATAAAGCACGCCCAGCCTGTCACGAATGGTAATGCCCGGTGCTACAATCAGGAAATGGTCGGCAAAATGTGTGTCTTGCGGATTTTCCTTTTTATTGATGTAATGATACAGGATAAGCATGGCCATCACCACGGTCTTTCCTGTTCCGGTAGCCATCTTGAATGCGATGCGGGGCAAAACGTCTTCATATTTGTCAGAGACAGTTCCCCGCCGCATCTCCAGGTCGTGAAGAATGCTTCGGCCAAGATTCGGGTCACGCGGGGCAACTTCATTCAGATAAATGGCCGTTTCGACAGCTTCTCTCTGGCAAAAGAAAAGAGATTTACCGGGCTCCCGTTCCGGATTCAAGAACCAATAAGCCAAAAGCTCATGAGTTGTGCGAGTGACTTTGGGATAACCCTGCTCTCTCCATTCTTTGACAACCTTTCTAATCGTATTTATAAAATCTGCGTTTTTATCTTCGGTTTCGATTTCTTCTGCCGAGAACAATGATTTTGCAGACGAGGTATCAGGCATGACTGTCAGATTTGCCGCATACGGTCTTCTTCCCTCCAAAATCTTAGAATAATCCAGATTACCTTCAAGAGTGGTATCGTAATGCCACTTCGGTTCCTCATAAGGATTATTCAATATTGGGCTTTTATTAGAATTCAGCATTTCCATGTTATTTCCTTTTATTTAGCTGCATAAGATATTTTTCTTTTGACATATCTCTTTCTCATTTAATTTAATGGCTCAATAAAGTCATCACCAATCAAAACCCTATCACTAAAACCTACTCTACAAGGAATTTCAATCAAGAAACAACTCCTCTCTCCGTTTGCCTCAATCACAGCAGGAGCAGAACCACAGGAAACAGATGCCACACTCCTGCCGACTTTTTCAGAGAGCCATTTAGCCGTTTTATTCTTTTCAACAAAGACGGAATTAATCCTGTTCAATTGCCTCATAATTGGAATAATTTGTAGTTTAATGCAAATATATCGAATTTCAATCTAGCAAGCTAATTTTATTCAATTAATTTGGGAATTTAGGTAAAAACGGACAAAAGGCAGAGCAGCCGGCAAGTGAAACATTACGAAATATTCTTGCTGTCACTGCCTTGTCCGTAAGCCGGCATCGGGAACTCCACCGCACGGGCGGAGCTTATCGCCGATGATTCCACCCTACTCCGCCTCTCAGGCTATTTCCGGGAGGCGAAAGAGCCACGCACGGGGAAGCCAGTGACAGCGGGCACATTCTGTTCTCAACCCGATGGAACACGCGGGCGGGTTTGCGGCGGCCGCAACTTGCCACTGCGAACATCAGCGTGCCTATGCCGCAAACGA
>CAZSYY010000077.1:0-4552 GCA_964611375.1 uncultured Phocaeicola sp.
TTTGGGTGACGCTTATAGCAAATCTGCTGCTTATGGTAATGAGAAAGAGGCTGACGCGTTCCTGGAGCTTTTCCGGGCTTGCAACCATGATAAGGATTACTCTTATGTATTACGTGGACTTCTACAGCCTGTTCAACCATCCGGAAAAGGATTGGGAAGCACTCTTGGAGGTGGAGCAACAAGAATATTATCAACTGTCTCTCTTTTGACAGGGGGCTTGGAATGGCAAAATAATACTCGACCACCGAATTCACGAGGGCCGAGCTATGCTTTTTTTTCTGTGAATGCCTGTTTTCTGACAACGGGATCATCCGGAAAATTGGTGTTGGAAAAAAGATTAACCGCGTCATGCTGGCAGGAGGGCAGTTTTCCGGCTTCTTTCCATCAGGATGTACTGCCGGCCACCGTTTTTGTCTTTCGGGGATGTCAGCTGGAAATTTGATCTTCTTCATATAATTCGTGTAATTCCGGCAATCTAATGCTCGGAAATGCTCTATTTTTTCTATCTTTGAGGTTACATTTATGATAATACAGACCAACTGATATTCGACCACTAATAATAAGGAAATATGGCACTTATAAGATGTCAAGGGAATAACACTTACAGTCAAATAATCATTCAAGAACTCAGGTATTATGTCTATGCTTTGATAGATCCCATAAAACAACAAGACATCCTATATTGGCAAGGGTCGTGGCTATAAAGTGTTTCAGCATTGACTTGCAGCGATTCAGGTGGATGATGCAACATTAAAATTGACATTATTCGTGAAATTCTTAATTCCGGATTGGAAGTCGGTCATTCTTCGTTACAAACTTTCAGAAGAGTTTGCATTCCAGATTGAGTCATTCCTGATCCTGCAGTCAATACAGAACATGTGCTCGTAAACGTCCAGGATGGGAATCATCCGCAGTGTAAAGGAATCAAGACAATCAAAAAAATAAAGTTTATCTATGGCTACGAAAATCAACATCAATCCATATGACCAAGGTCATATACTATTAGTCAGTCTGAACAAGAGTTATGCAGGATACAAAAGACCAAATATGTATCAATATTGGTCCATATCTAAGGCCACTGCAGAAAAAATACGTCTCGTACTGGGAGTATATCGTGGAATTGTTGTAGCGGTCCTTAACGTGAGTGGTTATACGTGGACAACAGTTAACGTTCAGACCGGAGGGGTATTTACACGAGGAAGGTGTTGCTTTAATGGACAATTGAATAATAACTCACCTTACATGAACATGGATGTGAGCGATTACCCGTTTCATGGAAATTCTGTCCGGATACTGTAATTTATTCCGGAGTCATGCTTCAGATGGCCTATCAGTGGCTCTATTGCCGCCCGGCAACGGAATGCATGACGTTTTTACAACGAGCAGACTACATTTGAGTATAGAACCAATTATTTAGTATTAGATTATAGCATATGGAACAATTCAGTCAAAAAGTCATTGAAGAACTCAGGTATTATGTCTATGCTTTGATAGATCCCATAAAACAACAAGACATCCTATATTGGCAAGGGTCGTGGCTATAAAGTGTTTCAGCATTGACTTGCAGCGATTCAGGTGGATGATGCAACATTAAAATTGACATTATTCGTGAAATTCTTAATTCCGGATTGGAAGTCGGTCATTCTTCGTTACAAACTTTCAGAAGAGTTTGCATTCCAGATTGAGTCATTCCTGATCCTGCAGTCAATACAGAACATGTGCTCGTAAACGTCCAGGATGGGAATCATCCGCAGTGTAAAGGAATCAAGACAATCAAAAAAATAAAGTTTATCTATGGCTACGAAAATCAACATCAATCCATATGACAAAGGTCATATTTTATTAGTCAGTCTGAACAGGAGTTATGATTCAGCAAAAGCAGAAGAGGGATACAAAAGACCAAATATGTATGAAAAAACCAGAAAATATTGGCCCATATCTAAGTCCACTGCAGAAAAAACACGTCTCGTACTGGGAGTATATCGTGGAATTGTTGTAGCGGTGCTTAACGTGAGTGATTATACGTGGACAAAAGTTAACAATGAGACCGGAGGGGTATTTACACGAGAAAGGTGTTGTTTTGAAGGAGAATTGGATAACGGTTCACCTTACATGAACACGGACGTGAGCGATTACCCGTTTCATGGAAATTCTGTCCGGATACTGTAATTTATTCCGGAGTCATGCTTCAGATGGCCTATCAGTGGCTCTATTGCCGCCCGGCAACGGAATGCATGACGTTTTTACAACGAGCAGACTACATTTGAGTATAGAACCAATTATTTAGTATTAGATTATAGCATATGGAACAATTCAGTCAAAAAGTCATTGAAGAACTCGGGTATTATGTCTACGCTTTGATAGACCCAAGAGACCAGAAGATATTCTATATCGGCAAAGGTCACGGTAATAGAGTGTTCCAGCATTGCGCTGCAGCAATTACCGGGGATGACACAACACTAAAACTTGACACCATCCGTGAAATTCTTAACTCCGGCTTGGAAGTCGGTCATTATATTCTTCGTCACAGGCTTTCAGAAGAGGTGGCACTACAGATGGAGTCATTGCTGATAGATGTTCTGACTTATCTGAAATTCAATACAGAACATGTACTGACAAACATCCAGGGTGGGTATCATCAGTGGGATGAAGGAATCAAGACAGTACAAGAAATAGATACTATCTACAACTGTGAAAAAATCAATATCGATTCAAGTGATAAAGGCCACATACTATTAGTCAATCTGAACAAGAGCTATGATTCAGAAAAAGCAAAAATCGGAAGAGTAGATTTATATGAAATAACCAGGAAGTTTTGGCGCATGTCAAAGGCCAAAGCGGAAAAAATACGCTACGTACTGGGAGTATATCGCGGGATAGTCAGGACTGTGCTTAAAGTGGAAGGTCATGAGTGGGCAGAAGGTAACGTTCAGACCGGAGAAGTATTTAAACGAGAAAGGTGTTGTTTTGAAGGAGAATTGGATAACAGTTCACCTTACATGAACATGGACGTAAGCGATTACCCGTTTGGGAGTGGAGCTGCTATCCGTTATATTTAGCGGCTTGAGATGTGCTAATCCCATGATAAATGGGAAATGTGGCACTATAAGATTTCGGAACTATCTACTTTAGTCTTGTATCTTGCTTATAAGCAATGTAATTTGCTTGATTTGAGAGAAGTAAGACCAAAATGGATAGTTCCGAAAACCATTAAATCAGTCCCCTGTACGGCGGGAAGTTGTACGTAAGAGCTGTTTTATCTGTTCTTCACGTTTCTTGACCTTGCTGGCGAGTTCCTCTGCATTGGTCTGCTTGACCAGACTGACGAAATCCTCGGCACTGGTCTGTTCGGGGTGTACAAATCTTATAAAGCTGTGTAGATCAACTGTAATGCTGCATAGGAGCATCCGGCCACAGAAGTTGTGTTCAAGGGTATAGTATTCTGGACTTTTATCCGGAGTCAACACTATTGCCCCGTATTTTGCAGCTGTGATAATATTCAGATCTGGGAATGTATAGAGAATGAAGGTTCGGCTATCACTGTCAGTTTCTACGGATATTTTTGTCCGTTCAATTGCCGGTAGGTACTTGTCGTATTCATCATTCAGTTGGACGAATTCCCGCATCTTTGCCGTGTCGGTCAATGTCTCGAGAGAGAGGTTGTCGGAGGTATATTCACGAACGAGGCGAGGGATAAAAATTGACTCGAAGCGCATGATGGTGTGAGGATCAAACTCCTCCTCATCAAGTTCCTCCTCTTCCGGACTTTCTGAATCCTCGTATTCTTCTGACGAAAGATCCTCTGATTCATCGGTTATCCCATCATACAATTTACCTATCGCCTCATCAAGATCAAGATCCTTTAAGTGTAACTTATGTCTCTGCATAACAAAATGAAATTATCGGATTTCTAATTATATTCGTTTCGTTTGTCCCTGTACTGTATTGTGGAAATACTCCCAGATTAAAACCATAGCCAGTGTATCCAACTCGCAATAGATTTTCAGTGCCTTTTCGAGAGCCGGTACAAATTCGATGTCTGAAAACTGCAACCTCGAATATGCTGCGAGGGCGGCGCCTCCGTTCGCTATCTGCATATCATCGTCATCCTGTAACAGGACCCGTGCTGAATCTTTGTCCAAGTCGAGATACTCGGCAATGGACGGCAAGAGCTCGTAAGGATTCCGGACAGTGTACCCGTCTTCTGCATATTCTATCCATGCCTTGCCCTGTTCCAAGTTAAGGCTTGGGATTTCAGGCGACCCATAGACCGGTACGGAATACTTCTTTTTGATGAACTCTGATGAATTCAGCACGGCAGGCAGCACTTTCTTTATGGAATAACTGCCTTTCATGGACGGGTGGAAATAGAATTTTATAACGATGTCGGCAAGGTCAACCATGTCCCGTTGTCCGGTGTGTCGGGGATGTTCGCCTTTGCAGGTATGGGTAATTTCGTCAATAAAGCCCAACAATTCCCCCTTGTCGCTTTCTTCACTTTGCTCCAGTTGCTTATATATTGCCCGGAGGATTGTATTCTCATGGTGCGAGT
>CAZSYY010000078.1:0-4385 GCA_964611375.1 uncultured Phocaeicola sp.
CTGAAAGTTTTTTCAAGAATATTCCGTAATGTTGCACTTGCTGGTTGACTCTGCCGCCGACAAGGAAAAGTGGAACGGCAGGCTGACGGTTATAGAGATATGCACGTCCACGGAAAGGAAATCGGACAACCGGAAATCCCATGAACGGAGGTTCTATATCTCAAGTTTCAACGGGAGTGCCAGGCAACTGGGATGGATAGTCAGGAGGCACTGGGCCATCGAAAGCATGCATTGGGATCTGGACCGCAACTTGAGACAGGACTTTATAAAGCGGAAAAGCCCAAGAGCCGCCAGAAACCTTGACACCATACAAAGGACTGTCCTGTCAATCCTTGCAATATGGAAAGGGAGAAGGCGAAAACTCTCTGACAAGAGAAAAGGAACGACTGAACTTATCCGGGAACTGTCGATGAGCTTTACCGCCATGATGCGACTTTTGGCCCAAAAATGAGTAACTTACAAGTTCAACACATACGTAATAGAGTTTATGTAGTTTAAATTTGTTATATAACGCGCATGCGCGTACCTTTACGGCATGAATTACCACGAACATAAAGACAACAGCAGAAGCTTCCGTGCCCTGACGGGGATCAACCATGAACAGTTTTGTGCGCTTCTCCCTTATTTTGAGGCTGCACATGAGGACTATTTGTCCGGGTATGAGATGACCGGGGAACGCCGTAGCGGGAAACGCCGCAGTCCTTCCATCTACAGGAACAGCCCGCTTCCCGGCATACCCGACCGTCTGTTCTTCATTCTGGTTTATCTGAAAAACAATCCGTTGCAGGAATATCACGCGGCCTGTTTCGGGATGAACCGGAAGCACTGCAACATATTCGTTCATTGCCTGACGAAAATCCTCCGCCTGTCGCTTAAGGCGAAAGGCCTTGTCCCCGCAGAAACCGGCGGGAAACTTTCCGAACGGCCGGCGGAACTTTCCGGGAGCGGCGGCAGGCCGGTGCTTCTTCACGGCGGGACGGAACGGGAGATTCCCCGTCCGGCAGACCGGAACATGCAGAAGGAACGCTATGGCGGAAAGAAAAAGCGGCATACGATCAGGAACGCCGTCATTGCAACGCTGTCTTGTCCGGTCATATTTGTCAGTCAGACCGTTCCGGGCAAGACCCACGGCAAGAAGCCGGCCGACACAATGTATTCTTTCCCTGTACCTTGGGATACAGAATATCAGGGCTATGAACCTGAAGGGGTGGAAATCATACAGCCGGTCAGGAAGCCCAAAGGGAAAGAACTTTCCAGACAGGCCGGGGAATACAACAGGAAAGTTTCCGCCGTCAGGGTACGTATAGAACATGTCACAGGAAGCGCAAAGGTCATGCGCATCGTCAAGGACGAGTGCAGGCTCAGGGCAAACAGCTTTGTGGAGAATATTCTTTCCACATGTTTGGCTTTGCATAATCTCAGAGTCAAAATCAACACTTGGAACTATCATAACTAATTTACGTAAACTCTATTATGTGAGGGTTCCTGTGCCGACCTTCTTTCGAGAACCCTGTCTTTCGCAGGTCATCCTCATAATCCGATTCAAAATACAGGGTGGTTACGTCATAGAACAACACTCCGATATGGCCGTTCAGTATTTGCCTTGTATGCAATACGCTTATATCCTGGACTATCTCATGCTGGCTGTCGCTGAGTTTGTCCAGATAACGGTATATCTTCGACAGGCTGACATTTTCGTCAAAATGATTCTTCAGATACTCCACCGTGGCAGCTTTGCTTGCAGGATAGGAAAAACGCTTGAATGTCAGGTCGCTCGCTTCCTTTCCCGTGGCCTTCTGCCAAGCTTCGCGAGCTTTGCTGACGCTCTGCCTGTCCTGTTCTATGGCTTTGCGGACAACTTCCTCGTCCGTGCAGTCCATGATAGGTTTGCACCCACGCCCGGGGCGGATCTGCAGGCCGTTGATGCCTTCCTGCATGAAACGTTTCACCCAAAAGTTGACGGACACATGCGACATCTCCGTCTGCAAACCTACGTGCTTGAAAGCCCTGACGATTTGAGCAGTACAGCGCGGCAACGCATGCGGAAGCAATGGCTGTCCCCCTGTCGGAAACCCATTTTCAAAGCCAAGCGTTCGGACTCCTTTAATATGATTGATTTGACTTTGCCCATAAGTGTATCTTTGAGGTTTATGAGGCAAAGGTATCAAATCTATATGATATAAACTAATTATGAACATCTACTTAAAACTTTTGATAATACAAAATTTTAGATAGCGTTCTTTATCCAAAATTTAGATAAGTAAGGCAAAATGATTTCTCAACCAATAAAACATCAATGTTATGACAACATCAGTAAAAATAAAATTCAGACCGTCGCGGGTAAAAGGGAAACCGGGATCAATCTATTTCCAAGTGATTCACGAACGTGTGGCCCGGCAAATCAGCACAGGTTACAAATTTTTCCCCGGAGAATGGAAAAACGGAAAAGTGGCATTCCCTGAACAAAATCCAGAACGGAGTCGCTATTTGGAGGGAATAGCACTGAACCTGCAAAATATGAAGAAACGAGTCGAAGCGATCATCCGCCGTTTGGACGAATCGGGCAAGTTCTATACCGCAGATGAAGTTGTGGCAGCTTATCAGTTGCCCGATGATGACGAGCACAGCCTTCGCGTGTTTTCCCACAAACTGACGGAACACCTGAAACGCACAGGAAAGCATCGCCTTGCGGAAACTTATACCTCATCCGTGAACAGTCTTCTGCGCTTCCGTGGGGAACAAGGCGACATCCGTCTGGACGAGATAGATGAAGACCTGATTAAAGAGTATGAACATTACCTGCTCGATGATTGCGGGTTGTGCAGGAATACCTCTTCATTCTACAACCGTAACCTGCGGGCCATTTACAACCGGGCCGTGAAAAAGAAACTTACCATAGACCGACACCCTTTCGCGGAAGTCTATACCGGCGTGGACAAAACCACCAAGCGGGCAATTCCCATCCAAACCGTAAAAGAAATCAAGAACTTGGATTTGAGCAAAGATGCCGAAATGGCGTTTGCCCGCGACCTCTACCTGATAAGCTTCGACCTGCGGGGCATCTCGTTCGTGGACTTGGCCATGCTGGAGACCGACCAATTGAAAAACGGCTACTTGACGTATTCCCGCCAAAAGACCCGGCAGAAACTCGAAATCAAATGGGAGAAACAGATGCAGGAGATAGTTGACCGCCACCATGTGAAAGGTTCCCGCTATTTGTTGTCTATCCTAAGCGAAGAAGGTGGCGACATACGGCGACAATACCTGAACGCCCTGCATCGGATGAATGTCCTACTGAAGAAGATAGGTAAGTTGGTAAACTGCCCCATTCCGCTGACAACATATACTGCGCGGCATTGCTGGGCCAGTACAGCCTATCGGCTGAACATACCCACCCCATCCATCAGCCAGGCATTGGGGCATGATTCGGAAAAGACCACACGCATTTACTTGAACTCCTTGGATAACCAAGTGATTGATGATGCAAACCTGACGGTTATTCGTGCAGTCTATGCTTGATGCCTCACAGGTTAAACTGATTGGTTAGATTGGCATAAATTTGTCCTATCTATCTTTCGGGCAGAGGATTTTGCGGACATCTTTCTTTGCGCACCCACAGGCTAATCATGTTTTGTGGATGCGCCGGACTGTTATTGCCTGTCTTGAATGGCAAAAAAGGAAAACGATAGGGGGATGTGACAATTTCTTCTATCAAGACATAATTAAACAGGATTTCTGCAATATGGCACATGAAAAAGAAGAAGAGTTTCTGCAGGCAAGTAACAGATTTTTGTTGAGCAAAATGAGCATCTCTCTTTAAGAGAAGTGCCAAAAAGATAGCATCTTGGATATCAACTATTTGTAACTTGAAAAAGCTGTTGGTGTTCAACAAATCGCTTGCATCTGCCAAGCAAAAACGTAAAAATATAGAGATTACCTGAACACATTTTTATTTGGCACATTATGGATTTCATAGCATTTTTTGTATTTTTGCATCGCATAAATCCATCTCTTAAAGAGAGATGTACCGATTTCGGTATCACAAATGGAGGCAAGAAACTGATTGTGGTATAAGTTGTCGGAAGATAGGGCTTAATTAAACTAAGGGTTTATAAAACCCTTACATTGTTGAGCAAATCTAACCATCTCTTTAGAAGAGATGTATGTCGGTGCAAAGGTATAAATAAATCAAATAAAACAGTAAGAATGAGCAAAAAAGATTCTTGGATACCTATTTTTATGTTTGACAGATGTTGAGCTATGGGCTATTGTTGATTTCTTTTCTGTATTGATTTACTGAACCTTAGCATTTGTGAGTACAAAGGATATCTCTCTTCTAAAGAGATGTACTATATCAAACTCTGAAAAGAAAAATGTTTGATATA
>CAZSYY010000079.1:0-4222 GCA_964611375.1 uncultured Phocaeicola sp.
ATAAAGTGCTGATTGGGGAAGAAGTTATTGAGCCATTAAATGACCCATTAAATGAGCCGTTAAATGAGAAAGAGATATTGATTCTTAATGAAATAGCGAGAAGGCAACCGATCAACAGAAAGTCGCTTGCAGATTTTACGGGAATCTCTGAATCAACGATTACTCGAATAATTACTAAATTGTCTTCTGAACAGTTTGAATTGGTAGAACGGCGTGGTGCCAAAAAAGATGGCGGGTATATACTTACATCAAAAGGAAAAGATTTTTACGCAGCTAAATAAAAGGAATTAAAATGGAAATGCAGAATTCTAATAAAAGTCCGATATTGAATAATCCTTATGAGGAACCGAAGTGGCATTACGATACCACTCTTGAAGGTAATCTGGATTATTCTAAGATTTTGGAGGGAAGAAGACCGTATGCGGCAAATCTGACAGTCATGCCTGATACCTCGTCTGCAAAATCATTGTTCTCGGCAGAAGAAATCGAAACCGAAGATAAAAACGCAGATTTTATAAATACGATTAGAAAGGTTGTCAAAGAATGGAGAGAGCAGGGTTATCCCAAAGTCACTCGCACAACTCATGAGCTTTTGGCTTATTGGTTCTTGAATCCGGAACGGGAGCCCGGTAAATCTCTTTTCTTTTGCCAGAGAGAAGCTGTCGAAACGGCCATTTATCTGAATGAAGTTGCCCCGCGTGACCCGAATCTTGGCCGAAGCATTCTTCACGACCTGGAGATGCGGCGGGGAACTGTCTCTGACAAATATGAAGACGTTTTGCCCCGCATCGCATTCAAGATGGCTACCGGAACAGGAAAGACCGTGGTGATGGCCATGCTTATCCTGTATCATTACATCAATAAAAAGGAAAATCCGCAAGACACACATTTTGCCGACCATTTCCTGATTGTAGCACCGGGCATTACCATTCGTGACAGGCTGGGCGTGCTTTATATTGATGTGTCCGGTAAGTCAGCTTACGATAAGCTGGATTATTATCATCAGCGTGACCTTATCCCTGAGAAGTATGCCCGATTGCTTGGCGGACTCAATTCTGTAATCACGATTACCAATTATCATCAGTTTGAACCCAAGGTTTATACCGGAAAGAAATCAAGTCCTTTTGACGGGAAACTGAAATATGAGGATGGTGCAATGGTCAAGCAGAAGGATAAGGAAGAATTTACATCGGTCCTTTCTCGCTTGCTGGGTAAAAACATGAAGGGGAAACGCATTGTCGTGATCAACGATGAGGCTCACCATTGTTATCTGCCGAAAGATACGAATGCCAAAAAGAAGTCGGAAGAAGAGCAGGAAACCGACGAAGAGAATAAGAAGGCAATGGTGTGGTACGAGGGATTGCGCCAGATGAAAAAACTTGGGTATAAAGTTCAGGAGGTTTACGACCTTTCCGCTACACCTTATTATTTGAAAGGCTCCGGATATACGCCTTACTCCTTGTTCCCGTGGGTGGTGAGTGATTTCGGGCTTGTCGATGCCATCGAAAGCGGATTGGTAAAGATTCCTTTCTTGCCGGCTATGGATTCATCCCATGATTTGGATGAACCTAAATTGCGCAATATCTATCAGCACATCAGCAGGGAATTGCCTAAAAAGGGTCAGCGGAAAACGAAGAAAGAAGCAAAAGAAACCGGGGAAGAACAAGCGGTGGGAGAAAAAGCACCCAATCTTCCGTCGCTGTTGAATCTTGCGTTGGAGCAATTCGTCAAGGATTACGAAGATTATGACAAAGGTATAAGGCAGGATAATGAAGAGGCAAGAAACCTGTTTACGGCACCTCCTGTATTTATTGTTGTCTGCAACAACACCACGGTTTCAAAGGAAGTCTTCAAGTATATGGCCGGTTATGAAACTGTCGACAGCGAAGGGAATACGGTTTACATGGACGGACATTTTGATATTTTCTCCAATTACAAGAATGGCGTACCAGTGAAAAGACAGCCTTCGCTTCTGATTGACAGCATTGCCATTGATGAGGCCGGTTCAATTATAGATGACGAATTCAGGAAAGTCTTTGCTGATGAAATTCTGCAATTCAAGAAAGAATATGCCATACTTCACGGTTCCGGCAGTGCGGATTCTCTCTCTGATGGAGACATACTCAGGGAAGTGGTAAACAGTGTCGGCAAGCAGGGCAAATTGGGGCAGGACATCCGTCTGGTCGTTTCGGTTTCCATGCTTACTGAGGGTTGGGATGCCAACACGGTAACTCATATTTGCGGTGTACGTGCTTTTGGCTCGCAGCTTTTGTGCGAACAGGTTGCCGGCCGTGCATTGCGCCGCCAGAGTTACAATCTTGTCCCGTATGACAAGGACGGAAACGAGATAGAGCAGAAAAACATCAGGAAGTACAAGAAGGAAAACATCGTCTGGAAGTTTCCTCCCGAGTATGCCCACATTATCGGCGTACCGTTCAAGACGTTCAAGGGTGGTGGTGCCGGTACACCGCCGCCTCAAAAACCCAAGACTGTTATTCGTGCGCTTGATGACCGGAAACAATATGAAATCAAGTTCCCGAATATTGTGGGCTACCGTAGCGAGAACGGGATGGGGCGTATTGAAGCCGATTATACGGGAGAGCCGAAGTTCAAACTGAACTTTACGCAGATTCCAGAGGAGACCATTTTGTCAACGCCCGTCGGTGAAGATATAAAGGTTCTGAAAAAGGATTACCATGACCTGCGGGATGCCCAGGTCGTATATGTCCTGACGCAAAGACTGATACAGCAGTATTATACCGACCATGAAAAAGGCCGTGAATTCCAGTTGTTCGGGCAATTGAAGCGGGTGGTTGAGAAATGGTATGATACGCAAGTGGAGATTATCGGCGGGGACGGCTCTGTGGAAATGCGCCGTCTGGTTATTTTCTGGAATCAGAAAGAGACTGCCACTTCGATTTATGAGGGAATCAGGCGTGCCAATACGGACAATGAGCAAATAAAGGCAATTCTGAACTATTACAACCCGGCGGGAAGTACAAAATACGTGTTCGGAGCTACCTCGAAAGAAGTTTATCCCACGAAGAAAAGCCATGTCAATTATGTAGTGGCCGACACTGATTCCTGGGAGCAGATTGCCGCCAAGACGCTGGAAGAACTGCCACAGGTGAAAAGTTACGTGAAGAATCATTTTCTCGACTTTAAGATACCCTATCTCGTGGGAGCCGTTGAGCACATGTATGTACCGGACTTCATTGCAGTGGTCACGACCGGAAGCGGTAAGGAAGTAAATCTTATCATTGAGATTTCCGGCTTGTCTGACGACCGATTCGGACATAAGGACTTCAAGCGTAAATATGCCAGGGACTTTTGGCTGCCGGCTGCTAACAACCTCGAAACATACGGCATTTGGGACTTTGTAGAAGTCTCGGACATAGATAACATAAAAGCAATATTAACCCATAAAATCAACTCGTTATGAGCAACAATAATAACAATATATACCCGGTGGGTGCAATCAAGCATGATGATGAACAGCGTGCATCCATTCCTACAACCGAGCTTGCCGGAGAAGAATCTTTGGTGACAGAAACAATGAGCACAGAAGGGCAATACAAGCAGTTCAAGCACGATTTTGACCGTGGCCGCGACCCTGAACTCTATTGGTTGGGGAAATACAGGAACGATGACGAGGACACGCAATCTCCCGACCTGCGTGTGGATACCCGCTCTTTGTATCGCCACGAGGAGATCAATCCGGAAATGCTCATTAACCGGCTCTACACGTTGAAGCTGGACGATAACGCTGCCGGCGTGGCTTCTCTTTTTGGAAATGATTTGCCGCCGACGATATATGAAGACGAATTGCAGCGCATCACAGAGTATTACCAGCATAATGAGAACTGGCGCAACCGATTGATCCAAGGCGATTCTCTTCTGGTGATGAATTCCCTGCTGCAGCGTGAGGGAATGGCCGGACGGGTGCAGATGGTCTATATCGACCCGCCATACGGCATCAAGTATGGTTCTAACTGGCAGATGAAGCTCAACAACCGGGATGTCAAGGACAACGACGAATCGCTCTCCGGCGAGCCTGAAATGATCAAGGCTTTTCGCGACACCTGGGAGCTGGGCATTCATAGCTATTTGTCTTATTTGCGCGACCGCTTGGTACTTGCCCGTGAGCTTCTTACGGAATCGGGTTCATGCTTTGTGCAGATTTCGGATGACAATGTGCATCTTGTCCGGAATCTGATGGATG
>CAZSYY010000080.1:0-3671 GCA_964611375.1 uncultured Phocaeicola sp.
GACTTTACAGAACTGTTACACTGTCGGATTATAATGACCATCTCCTAAGAGGAGACGGTCATTATCTGATAAACATTTATAAATCATTCGATTGCTTCTCTCTGACAGATTTTATCAGAGCAACATGTGTAATGAAGGTATATAACAAATACTCAAATAGATGATTATAAGGCGGAATTATTTGAAACATACCGCTTCATAATCATTTTTGCGTTTGTAGTAACTTAATTCTGCTGTAGTGTAATTTGGTAGTTACTGCCTTAAAAAGATGCTTCACATTCCTTAAAAAAAATGACCGCTTGTCCCGATAAAGACAAGCGGTCGTTATTACTGATGTGTGCGGTCGTTTTTTATTTGTCCTTTTTTCCGAAGAGCGAGAAATGTACGTAGCGTTTTGGATGCTCCTGCAAGTCTTTCAGAAGACTGGCTGCGTTGGCCGCCGTTGAGTTCAGGTTGTTGTAGAACGACTCGTCGTTCATAAGCAGTCCGAGCGAGTTATCCTTCCGGTTCAGCTTGTCGGTCAGCATGCGCACGTTCTGTAGCGTTGAGTCTATCTTAACGAATGTGGAGGCATAATCCACATCTTTAAGGTTCTCGCTGATTCCTTTCAGGTTTTCCGTGATGTCCGTGACATTTCCCGTCAGACGTGGAAGATCCTCGCTCATCAGAGTGTGCAGCTTGTCGCTGGTGGCATTGAGCGATGCGGTCAGCTTTTCCGTGTTGCTCAGGATGTTTTTCAGTGCCGGATCACCCATCAGCGCGTTCACCGAACTCAGGATGGAGTCCAGTTTCGGAAGCATCCTTTCTATCTGCGGAAGCAGTGTCTGTTCCGCTTCTCCCAGAATGCCGTTGTTGGCCACTCCCACTATCGTGTCTCCGGGATTTATGTATGTCGTGGCCCCGTGGTTGAGCTTCATGTTCATCTTCACTGTTCCCAGCATCTCCGTTATCAGTTCTGCCTGGCTTCCTTCGGGAATGCGGAGCTTTTCTTCCACCTCTATTCCTACGGTTACATGTCCGGGATTGTTGTAGTTGTAGCTTATGTCGCGCACGATACCTATCTGATAGCCGTTGGCGAATACCGGACTTGACAATGACAGTCCGTTGATGTTTTCAAAGTCCACATTGTAGTAGCTTTCCGGTTTGAACATACTGATACCTTTCAGGTAATTGATACCGAAGAACAGGATCACCAGTGCGGCGATTCCGGCGATTCCGATTTTAAATTCCTTTTTCATATTTCTCTTGTCGTTTATTTTTTCATGAATTCTTTGATGGCCTGGTTTGTATTCATCTTTTTCCCGTTTCTGAACGCTACGATGAAAGCATCGTTGAACTTTCCGTCCACCTTGCTGCGCTTCAGTCTTAGGATTTTGTTGTAGTCAGTGTCTGCTCCGTATGTGTATTTTATCATTCCGTTCTCTTCATAGTGGTCTATCGGCGAGAGCCCCTTGAACTCCCTGCTTCCTTTCGGCAACAGTTTTTTCGAGGCGAGAATCTGTATCTTAAATACCGGTTTCCCTGTTTCAGCTACCGAGGAGGGTGTTTCGGCTTTTCCGGCCTTTATCCCATCTTTTATTCCGTCAGGCTTGTGGTTGCTCCTGTAGTCGGCAAATGCCTTGTAAATGCAGTTTGCAAGATTTGATGTCCCGGACTCTGACAGAAGATAGGCTTCTTCCTCCCTGTTCGTGATGTAACCGAGTTCGATAAGCACGCTCGGCATGGATGTCGCGCGGAGCACGAGGAATCCTGCCTGATGCACTCCCTTGTCAACCCGTTTTCCTTGCCGGAACTGGCGTTGTACCAGCGTCGCAAAGTTGACGCTCTGCGACATGTTCTTGTTCTGCATGAATTCAAATATGATGTAGCTTTCCGACGAGTTCGGATCAAACCCGGCATATTGTTGCTTGTAGTCGTCCTCGATCAGGATGACGGAATTTTCTTTTTTCGCCACGTCCAGGTTGTCTTCGGTGCGGTGCAGTCCGAGCGTGTATGTTTCTGTTCCTCTTATTTGGCTGTTGCGTGAGCCTATCGAGTTGGTGTGTATGGAAATGAACAGATCGGCCTTTGCGTTGTTGGCTATCTCCGCCCGTCTGTAAAGTGGGATAAACACGTCTTTGCTTCTCGTATATACCACTTTCGTGTCCTTGCAGTTATTCTGTATCAGATTCCCCAACTTCAGGGCCACTTTCAGGTTGATATCCTTTTCCTTTCCCCTCTGCCCGACGGCACCGGAATCGTGTCCTCCGTGTCCCGCATCGATGACCACCGTGAATGTCTTTTCCTGTGCGGCTGACATATCCGCATGCACGAATGACAAAAACACGGCAATCAGTAAGACAGACAATATGTGAAATCTGATGGGCTGCATAGATGAATTTTAGTCGCAAAGTTAATGTTTTTTTGGTTTGATGTAAGGATTGTATGTGCAATAAATGTTTTTCGTGGTACGAATTACTATAAAAATGGAAAAATTGCCGTCTGTTTATTTTTAATTTGTTACTTTTGTGCAAACACAATTAGAGGTCATCCTAAAACAGAATTGAATTATGGTATTGATTGACGGGAAAGCTGTTTCCGAGCAGATAAAGCGGGAAATAGCCGCCGAGGTCGCCGAAATCGTGGCGGAAGGCGGAAAACGTCCTCATCTGGCGGCCGTGCTGGTGGGGCATGACGGAGGAAGTGAAACCTATGTCGCATCAAAAGTGAAGGCGTGTGAAGCGTGCGGATTCAAGTCGTCGCTGATCCGCTACGAGTCGGATGTAACGGAGGAGGAGTTGCTGGCAAGAGTACATGAGCTGAATGAAGATCCGGATGTGGACGGGTTCATCGTGCAGCTACCGTTACCTCCCCATATATCCGAGCAAAAGGTGATTGAGGCTATTGATTATAGGAAGGACGTTGACGGCTTCCATCCCATCAATGTGGGTCGTTTGTCAATAGGTCTGCCGTGTTATGTCTCTGCCACTCCCAACGGCATATTGGAATTGCTCAAGCGTTATGAGATTGAGACAAGAGGAAAGAAATGCGTTATCTTGGGACGCAGCAACATCGTGGGAAAGCCGATGGCGGTGCTGATGATGCAGAAGGCATATCCTGGTGATGCTACGGTAACGGTGTGTCATAGCCGGAGCAAGGATCTGGTGAAGGAGTGCCGTGAGGCTGACATCATTATAGCGGCTATGGGACAGCCAAATTTCGTGAAGGCCGATATGGTGAAAGAAGGTGCCGTTGTAATCGACGTAGGCACCACCCGCGTGCCTGACGCGACGAAAAAGTCGGGCTTCAAGCTCACCGGCGACGTAAAATTTGACGAGGTTGCCCCGAGATGTTCATTCATCACTCCGGTGCCCGGAGGTGTTGGCCCTATGACAATCGTGTCACTGATGCGCAACACTCTGCTTGCCGGAAAGAAAAGCATCTACCGATGAAAAGAAAGTTGGGCGAAAGTTTGCAGGTTCAAAATAAATTATTACCTTTGCGGTCGCTTTTTGGGAATAAGCAGACATGGTGACTGTAGTTCAGTTGGTCAGAGCGTCAGATTGTGGTTCTGAATGTCGTGGGTTCGAGCCCCACCAGTCACCCGCTTTTTTCTTTAAATGTGAATCTGTTAAAAATGGTGACTGTAGTTCAGTTGGTCAGAGCGTCAGATTGTGGTTCTGAATGTCGTG
>CAZSYY010000081.1:0-3548 GCA_964611375.1 uncultured Phocaeicola sp.
ATTTTCGCTAATCACCAAATTTACAAGTACTTATAATTCATCGAACTCACGTTAATTTAGTGCAGTGTCGAGGTCGGAACTCTTCTTTTGCAGTTTTCTTGCCAACATCCATAGCAGAGTTGCTGACATTACCACGATGACTGCCAGCAGGATGAAGATGACTTTCCTGTTGAACGCCATTTTTTTCTGCATTTCCATATATTCGGACATTATTGTCGAGTTGGCTTTTACAACGTTGAAACTGCGTGCCTTGTCATTGTATCCGTTGGCTGTCTTGATACTGGCCATTGCATATTCTACCGCACGCCGGCTACTTTGCTCGATAAATGGGGTGTGTAACAGCAGGATGAGTGATGACGCTTCCCTGTTGGCCGACATTATGTCGTTGACTGCGGACTGAATGAGATAGTGACAAAAAGCGTTGCCGTCATTTTCATTCTTGCATTGCTTGGCCATAGCGAGATACAGCATGGCGGCTTTAATCGAAGGCTTGTTCGCGCTGTTTATCCATGTCATGAGCTGTTGTTTCATGTCGGTATTGGTACACATGGCCTTGTAGTAATCTGTCATCCAATCGTTGTCAGGGAGGTAGGGAGCGTATTGTTGCCATGTTTCTTCAATGTTCAATGTATGCAGTTTTCTTATTGCATTGCTCTGGCTTGTGTTGGCGTACAAAGTCAAACGTATATTGAACTCAATATAAACTATGGCTGCGTGCCGACGTAAGGCTTCCGGTAATTCATCTATATTGCCGAACCCCTTTATTATACTGTCGGCCTGGATGTAATTACCCTGTAGGACTGTCGCATATGCAAGGTCTATGTCGGATGCCTTCAGTTCGTTGTCCATTCCTGCATTCATGGTCGTCTGCCTGCACAGATGCGCATAGGCGATGGCCGAATCGGAACAGAACTTGATATACTCTGCAAACTTGCTCTTGTATAATATATACCAGTCCATGTCCGTTGGAGATGAATTTTTCATTTTGATTTCGTTTATGCGTTTCTGCGTTGCATTTATGTATCGGTCCATATTGGCGACAACTGTATCCAGCATGGCAAAATCTTTTTTGAGGTCGTAACCGGTATCGGCATGGCAACACAATGCAATGCCGCAGAGAATCCCGGCAACAATGCGTTTCATCACAGTATTGATGTCAGTGAAAATATGCTTGGTTTTAAGGTTATATATCCGCATGTTATGTTTAGTCAGGTTATTGGTTGTAGTGTCTTGTTTACTTTCCGTCATTTGTCAGATTGCATGCGATGCGGCGTGCGGAACTGCGGTCTGGTTTTCCCGTTTCTGTCATCGGAAGTTTCTCGGTCTTGACGGTTTGTTTTGGACGCCAGTAGGGTGGTAAGGCTGAAAATGCTTCCTCCATTTCTTCAGGATAAATCGTGTCCTGTACGAGCAGGACGATACGTTCGCCGAATTTGGGATCCGGTACAGAAGTTATCATGAACGGATGTGAAAGATGCGGACGGAGGGCTGCCTCAATTTCTTCCGTCTGTACCTTGACCCCTCCGGTATTGATTGTGTTGTCGCGCCGTCCGATGATACGGAAGTGTCCTTCTGAATCTATCTCTGCAATATCATTTGTTAAGAGCGTTTCCTCGCTTACATCCGGTGCATTAATGACAAGTGTGCCTGACTCGGAAAGAGTGATTTTGACGTGACTGAAAGGAGTGTACCAATGTGATGCTTCGGATCCGTTGAGACGTCGCATGGCAATGTGTGAAAGGGTCTCTGTCATGCCGTAGGTGCTCCATACGGCATTGGGGAAATCTTTCAGCTCTTCTTCCATCTGTACGTCAATAGCTCCTCCGCCTATTATCAGATGTGTAATCCGGGTGAGAAGAACCTTTTCGTCATGGACAGAAAGTGAGTTGAATACCTGCATCGGAATCATGGCTGCAAAGACCGGCGCATTTTCCAGGCCTTTTAACGGATGTCCACATGGAGTGACAGGTATAAGATTGAGACCGGCCACAAGTGCGCGTACTACCACCATCTTTCCGGCTATGTATCGCAGTGGCATACATAGCAGTGCAGTGTCATCAGCTTTCAGGTTAAGGAAAGAAACGGTCATCATGGCACTGTTTATCATGCGGCGTTTTTCCACAGACAACACTTTCGGGACTCCTGTGGAACCGGAAGTCTGCACATTCAGTCTTTCGGAACTGTCGAACCATTCTGCCAGAAGGTCGGCGAGGGCAGAGTGAAAGCTGTCTTTGCCATACTGTTGGCGGAACAAAGCCTGCATACGGCTTGGAGTGTTGTCTTTTGCGGTGGCATCTTCGGCTTTGTAAGTGATTCCGTCTATTGTTACAGTTTGTCGTGATATTTCAGTTATGTATGTTTTCATGGCTTGTCGGTTTGGTTATTACAGGTAATGTGTGAAGTCGGGTATGGGAGCTTCCGGATCGAACCAGAGACAGTCTCCCTTGATATGAAGCGGATAGTCAATATTGTCGGTGAAAAGCTGTCCGGTGCCAAGTCCTTGCGGAAGCGTTGGGTTAAGCGTAGCGCACCATTGCGCAATGGCATTCAGCCCGACGTTTGATTCGAGGGCTGAGGTTATCCAATATCCTATCCCTCTTTGTGATGCCAGTTCAATCCATTCGGATGCACCTTTCAGCCCTCCGTGAAGTGACGGCTTGAGTATGATATATTGTGGGCGGACAGTGTCAAGGAGTTCTGTTTTTCGTGCTATGGTGTTTATTCCTATCAGTTCCTCGTCGAGTGCTATGGGGAATGGTGTGTTAGCGCAGAGCTGCCCCATCGCTGTCCATTGTCCGGCGCGTATGGGTTGTTCGATTGAGTGCAGTCCGAATTGGCTGAGAGCCTCCAGCTTCCTTGTCGCATCAGAGGGTGAGAACGCGCCGTTTGCATCCACGCGCAGTTCAATCTGTTCAGGAGTGAAATGTTGGCGTATATGTGCAAGCAGTTCCAGTTCCTTGTCGAAGTCGATAGCCCCGATTTTTACTTTAATGCACCGGAATCCCTTTTTCATTTTTTCTTCGATTCTCTGATACATTTCGCTGAAGTTTCCCATCCATATCAGGCCGTTGATTGGAATGCCTTGTCTGCCTTCCGAGAACGGTGTGCGCCATAGCTGCAGGTTTCCGCTGTTAAGGTGCTGCAAGGCTGTTTCCAGTCCGAAAAGCATGGAAGGATAAGGACGTAGGGCTTCGTAGTTGATGTCACCGCACATTTCGGTTTCCTTGCAGTGTGCGGCAAGAATCTTCTCATAGTCCGGCAGGTCGTCACAGCTGAGTGCCGGAAGCGGAGCACATTCTCCTATGCCGTAGTGTCCAGTTGTCATGTCTCTTATGCAGATATACCATGTTTTACGTGTTGTATATACTCCTCGTGAAGTGCCTGCCGGCCGTTTGAAGTGTAATGTACGTGGAATGACTTGAATCTTATACATATCTTAACGTGAGTTCGATATAAGCGAATAAATATTTTGCTGAGAAATAGGAACATAGCAATAAAAGCATTAAATTTATAGTGTTCAATTATAACATTTAAGCGATTATCACTAT
>CAZSYY010000082.1:0-2068 GCA_964611375.1 uncultured Phocaeicola sp.
CAGAGGTAGGGCGGATGCATATACATAAAAGGCGTAACTGTACGCTTTGGTTTTGGCGCAGTAAGAATCTCGCAAGTTCAACGGTAAGTCAAAAACAAAGCAACGGGAACGCCCTATGGGGTGTATTATATACATCCTCAAGGGTTTATGGCATTTCTTGCCGTATTCCTTCGGGGTGTCTATATATGTACATCGGCGTGGGGCTTTCAGCGTTGCTCGTTTCGGCTTACCGGGCAATGCGAGAGCCTTTACTGCGTGGGACGAGTGACAGACTGGCTCCACGTTTTTTGTGTACGTGCCGTAAAGTGGTAGAAAAACGTTGGCATGGGAGTCGGCTGACACAGAGTTTCTTAAAAGCCGGCATGAAAATAATTCAGAATAATCCTTATCGGCAATTGGGCGTTTACGCAAATTCGCCCACCAGAGAGCGGGTGGCCAATCACAATCGGCTCAATGCTTTCCTGAAAGTAGGCAAGAAGGTGGATTTTCCTTTGGATTTGACTCATTATTTACCACCCATTAATAGAACCTCTGAAACAGTAACACAGGCTGAATCTGAGTTAGCATTGCCCAATGATCAACTCAAATATGCCCAGTTCTGGTTCATAAAGGTTACGCCATTGGACGATATTGCATTTAATCATCTGCTGGCAGGAAACATGGATGCAGCCATTCGCATCTGGGAGAAAAAAGACTGTGCATCGTCCCTGCAAAACCGGATAGTCTGCGCATTGATCAAAAACGAGTTTGCCTCTGCCGTGGCTTATGCCGAACGGCTTTATACACAACATTCACAAGCGTTCGTCACCGCAATCCTTGGCGCAAGCAGTGACAACAATGCGCATCTGTCCCTCGCATTTGACTTTATAGACAAGCTGTGCGACGAAGTGGGCGCTGACACCATTCTGCCATTCGTGGCCGACGAACAGTGGAAAGGACATATCACAGAGAAACAGATCACCCCACTCATCGCAAGCATCCAATCGGCCATTGACACTGCAAAGTCATCACGGGGAAAAGGTTGCACTGCACGATACAATGCCGGAACAAAACTGATGAACGACACAAAGGAACCTTTGTCGCAAATCAAGAAGTTCCTATCAACAGACGACTTGAAATATCAGATGATTGCCGACAAACTGGCACAGGAAATTTTACAATGTGGCATCGATTATTTCAACGTTTCGAATGCGCAAAACGCTGCCCAGAAAGCCATGAAGCTACAATTATACGCCCTGTCCATTGCCGTAGGGAAAATGGCCAAGGACAGATGCAAGGAGAATGTTGACATTCTCCAAAAGATAATTGATGATTTGCCACCGGCTGAAGTATTTGAGGAAGATAAAGCCATAAAGGAAGAGCTAAAGAAGTTCTGCAATCTTCCTGATAAGATTTGCCATTCCGTGGCCTTGCTTAACAATACGAAGCCATACCTTCAAAGAATAAAGGGCAAGTTGGGTGCCAGCAATAGTTATTACCTCAAGATTTCTACAAGCATAGTAGGTAATGCTTTGCACAATGTCATTGAAGAGGTTAATGCACTTCAAAATGATCCTACGTTCCGACGCAATATGATTATAGACAAAGCGCAAGCCTTGATTAGCTTGAAAAATGTACTTCGAGCAGCATGGAATGCAATAGTAATCATGGATACATTTGACATGGAGGCTGGCTTTAAGAACAACCGATATCTTGAAAATCGGCGTACACTTTCAAATATGTGTAGCCAAGTTGGTATCTCTACACGTCCGAGTCATAGCCATCCAACACCAACCCCTACTCCAAGACCGTCAGATCCTTCTCCGCGGCAATATGGTCCAAGCTCTAATGAATCAAACAAAATGTCAGGAGATGTGGCTTATTTGATTGGTGTTCTTGTTATTGGTATAATCGGAGCTTTCGTCATACTGGTGGCCATTGTTAAGGGAAATTTTAAGTGATTGAACTAAAAATAATAAAAGATAAAGTGATAATGAAACGAATAGCTTTAATAGTATCTGCTATATTTTCGGTAGTTTTTTCTTTTGCTCAAGCAAAAGATCAGGAACAATATACAATAAGTGAAGAT
>CAZSYY010000083.1:0-1846 GCA_964611375.1 uncultured Phocaeicola sp.
ACGATAACAAACTTATAGCAGAATGTACGTCTTACGATTTCAAGGAAATGTTGGAACGCAAAAAAGTGAAGTCGTGGCTTAAATCCGTATCGGCTTTTGCCAATACAGAGGGCGGCAGCTTGTTCTATGGAGTAAGTGATGAAGGAGAAATTGTTGGATTGGAAAATCCTCAAGCGGATGCCGACTTTATCAGCGAAATGATAAAGGCCAGACTTGACCCTGTGCCGGAGGTTCAACTTATTCCAATAGAACATGAAGGACGCTCATTGCTTGAAGTCAAGATAAAGGCCGGTGCTTTGACTCCCTATTATTATTATCAAGACGGAACGCGCACAGCTTACACGAGAGTTGGCAATGAAAGCGTGGAATGCAATTCGCAACAACTTCTTTCGTTAGTATTAAAGGGCACGCACATGACATGGGATTCACTTCCTACACAAGTGGATGCCGGCAAGCATTCTTTCATCATCCTCGCCAATACATTCCGTGAGCAGACACATCAGGAATGGAATGACAAGTATTTGGAATCGTTCGGACTGGTCACGTCCGACGGCAAGCTGACCAATGCTGGGCTGCTGTTTGTGGACAATTGCACTGTGTTCCAATCCCGTATTTTCTGTACCCGTTGGACAGGGCTCTATAAAGACGATGCCATCAGTTCTGTAGAGCATCGGGCAAATCTTGTATTGCTTTTGAAGTATGGCATGGACTTCATCAAGAACTACACCATGAGCGGATGGGTGAAGATGCCGAACTATCGTTTGAACCTACCCGACTATTCCGACCGTGCCATTTTTGAAGGGTTGGTAAACCACCTTATCCATCGGGATTACACCGTAATGGGCGGTGAGGTACATATCGACATCTACGATGACCGTGTGGAATTGGTATCGCCCGGTGCGATGCTTGACGGCACACAGATTCAAGACCGAGACATTTATAATGTCCCATCCATACGCCGCAATCCAGTCATCGCCGATATGTTTACTCAGCTCGACTACATGGAGAAACGTGGTTCCGGTCTGCGCAAGATGCGTGAACTGACCGAGAAACTGCCCAATTTCTTACCCGGCAAGGAACCTCTCTATAAAACCGAAGCATCTTCATTCTTCACCACCTTCCATAACTTAAATTGGGGCGAGAACGGCAGAATTCCCGTAGAGGAAGTGGCCGACAGGGTAAATAGTACCCTCAAAAAGCACCCAGTAAACGAAGGAAGTTCGGAGAAAAAGTTCGGTGACACGCAAAAATCTTCGGTGAAAAGGTTCGGAGACTCTCCCAAAAGTTCGGAGAGAAGGTTCGGAGAGACCATGGATAAACCTAAAAATATAGGAAAGACAGCACAAAAGATTATTGATTTTGTCATTTCTGATCCTTCAATATCAGCCGAGGCCATGGCTTATAAAATAGGAATAAGTTCTCGTGCCGTAGAAAAACAAATTGCCAAACTGCGTTCTATGGGTATCTTGTCTCGTGAAGGTGCAGACTTTGGTGGCTATTGGCGCATTGTAATTAATCCTCAAACAGAGTAATAAACTTATGGCAGCATCTTTCATACCATTCTGCGCAATAATTGCCGTTTTGGTTATCGCCTTTTTGTTTGCCTCTTTACCACAGGTAAATCATAAAACACGATACAGGGTTCTTTATGTAATAGCCATCATCATGTTATTAGCTGTCATTCCTATCAGTGAATACATGGCTAGAGGCATCCAAAACTCAAGCAACAATTACTTGCTTGTCCTGATATTCGATATTGCAGTAGGATATTTCTGTATGTACATTGCTGCGTTGCTGAAATTCAATGTTCTTAAACAAAAGAATCAAGCATTGGAAAATGCATTAA
>CAZSYY010000084.1:0-1760 GCA_964611375.1 uncultured Phocaeicola sp.
CCGGATAATATTCAACACCTCAATATTATATGCCAAGATGGGTATAACCATATTGATATCGTTATACTCAGTCCGTTTGGTATTGGCTTCCTTGGGCGCGGTTGATTACGGCATTTTTAATGTTATCATGGGGGTGGTATCGATGCTTGCATTCTTGAACGCAGCATTGACGGTTTCCACCCAAAGGTATCTGTCTTTTTATCAGGGGAAGAATGATTCGGCACTTCTGATAAAGATATTCAACCACAGCTTGTTGTTGCATATTGGCGCAGGCATTTTGATTGTTTTTATCCTCGAACTGTTTGGAGGGTACATATTAAATGCTTATCTACAGATACCGGCTGACAGGATGGAAACTGCAAGGACTGTCTTCCATTTCGCGTCTTTGTCTGTGCTGTTCACTTTCGTGTCTGTCCCATATTCCGCTTCAATAAATGCGAATGAAAAAATGGTGTATATCGCCATTATATCCATAGCGGAATCGGTCGAAAAGTTAATACTTGCCATATATCTGACATACGCGTCGGCTGACCGTTTGCTCATTTATGGAATCTGCATGGGTTGTATTACCGTATTGTCGTTTTTATATTATTTCCTTATATGCTACAGGAAGTTTGATGAATGCCGCCACGTTTCTTTCAGGCATGTGGACTCTAGTTTGATGCGTGACTTGGGCGGCTTCGCCAGCTGGAACATAGTTGGTTCCATTACGGGCGTATGCAAGAATCAAGGCCTTGCCGTATTGTTTAACATTTTCCGCGGGCCGGCCGTGAATGCGGCTTACGCAATTGCCAACCAGGTGTCCTCGCAGTTGAACTATTTCTCCGCCACCATGCTACGGAGCATAAATCCCCAAATAATGAAAGCTGAAGGTGCAGGCAATCACCAGCAAATGTTGGCACTTGCAAACACCGCCTGCAAATATAGTTTCCTGCTACTTGCCTTTTTTGCCATTCCCTGCATGTTTGAGATGAAAACAATCATGGGATTATGGTTAAAAGAAGTACCTGATTATACTGTAGTGTTTTGCAATCTCATCTTAGTGGCAATCATGTTTGACCAACTGACTGTAGGGCTTAACTCCGGTTTTCAGGCATGTAAGCTCGTCAGGATGTCGTCTATATATGTTGGTGGGGTAAAACTGTTGATATTGCCATTGGGATATGTTGCATTAAAACTGGGCTTGTCCGTGTATGTGGTTGTCATCCTGTACAGTTTTGTTGAAATGTTGGCCGGATGTGTACGGATTTGTTTGGCGCAGAGGTACATGGGACTGAAAGTTGCCCTATATCTGCGCAACGTACTTGCCCGTATTGTGCTCCCTGTGCTTTTGACTTCCGGGGGGTGCCTGATGGTAACAGAAAACATCCATGCCGGTTATAGAATAGCCATCACGCTGTCTGTTTCATTCGTAGTATTCTTATTGTCGGCTTACTTCGTCTCCTTACAGAAAAATGAACGTGAACACGTCAATGGTCTTGTTGTGAAATTAAAAATACAAATAAATGAAAAGTTTAAGAAACACAATTAAGCATATTAAGGGGGTACGGTGGAAATACCTTTTTTATGGCTCATACGTATATGTTGACCGCAGTTCATCTTTAAAAATCGGTGAAAATATAAAAATACGGAATTCTAAAATCCATGTTTCAAATAATTCCAATGTTATAATTTTAGATAATGTGAGCATAAGCAACACGGTAATTGTATGCAATCAAAGTACATTAAAAATAGGAGACTCCAGCATTATTGCGAATGGA
>CAZSYY010000085.1:0-1618 GCA_964611375.1 uncultured Phocaeicola sp.
ACCATCGGGAAATCAAAACAACTGACTTTGTGGTAATCTTAAGCCGAACTCACGTAATACATTATTCAATATGTCACTTTGTCAGTCTTATTCATCCATTCCTTGAATACACTTGCCGCCTCTTCTGACATTAATTTTTCCGACTTCAGCCGACGGCACTCCGGCTTCAGCTCCATTTCACTGTAAATGAATGCATCATCAAAACCAGCTGCCGCCGCATCATGTTTGCCGCTCCCATAATATATCCTGTCAATATGCGCCCAGTAGATTGCCCCCAAACACATGGGACAAGGTTCGCACGAAGTATAGATTTCGCAGCCGCTCAAGTCGAACGTATTCATCTTTCTTGCAGCCGCACGAATAGCGTTGATTTCAGCATGAGCAGTAGGGTCATGATCAGGGACGACACGGTTGACCCCTGTAGCCACAATTTCTCCGTCACGGGCTATTACTGCACCGAAAGGTCCTCCCCCATCGGCAACATTCCTCACCGAAAGTTCAATGGCCATACGCATCAGTTCTTCCTTCTTCATAATCATCCAGTTTACAATGAAGACCAAGTTAATGAAAAAAAACGGATTCCGCAAAATTAATACTTCATGCATTTTCAGAGAAATATCCACACATGTCCGGAACCCAAAAGCCACACAGATATCTTCATGAAAACGGGCGGAGATTTTGTCTATTTTAACGGGGAACTTTTATAAAACAAACCGGAACTTCCACTGAAGCATCCAATCAGCGTCTCATCTTCCTCATCCGATCCATGTTATCCCGTGCCGCATCCACATAAGCCTTTACCATAAAATTGTCCTTGAAGGTGTCTGGAGCATTGTCCATTATCTCTTCCATTAAAGGGGTGAGAAAAGGATATGGCAAGCTGTTCCCAAGCATAACGAATACCCCTGGCCCAAGCACATTCTCGTAATTCTCCTCTATAAAAGTTTTTGCAAGAGAGTTCATTTCTTCCGAAAGCTGCCGTCGTTTCCTGTCGATCACCTCACGAACAGTCTTCATATCCTTTCCGTCCATAATCATACGGCTTTCTTCGTTTTCCACCTCAAAGACACGGTAATCCAGTGAATTTTTCTTCATTACAAACTCATTGAAACAGTCATTCAGCGGAGTACCTTTTATCACAATTCTCGAATTGTCAATCTGTATGTCGATATTTCCGGGTTCAATCACTAACGGCATGATATAATTATCGTCCATATATAAGGAAGCCAGCACGACAGAATCCACTTTTCCCTTCATCCTGAACAGTCCATGAATCACTTCGGCTGAGTCAATGCTTATAAGCCTCTCCCCTTCCGGAATCTTGATGAAAAGCATTTTACCGTCAAGAATGGAAACGGAAGAAACCCCCTCTATCTTATATTTCTTACTGCAAGAAGCACATATCAATGTGCATAACAGAAAAAAATAAAGCCTGTACATGAATAAAACCTTTTAAACCTGCGGCAAAGGTATAATGTTTCGGATACGGACAGAAATAAATTATCAAAATTTATACATAGATAGTGGTTTGTTACCCTTTGTAACAAAGAAAACGAATATCCTTTTTATGTGAGTTCGGCTTAAGCTTACCACAAAGTCAGTTGTTTTGAATTCCCGA